>JANNRR010000118.1:0-3172 GCA_031401675.1 Paracoccaceae bacterium | reverse complement strand
CAGTGACACAGGCTTGGCACCGATGCCAAGAAAGCCACCGACATCCACGATCACTTGGGTCGCAGCGCCCATGCCATGCACATGCGCGACGGTGCCGATTTTTTCGTCATTTGCGCCATAGACTACGGCATCAAGCAGGTTTGCCTCGTTGAGTTCGCTGTCTACCAGCTTAGTGTGTGTCGAATGGTCCATCTGAGTTGTCTCCTTGGGGGTCAATCACGAGCGAATTTGCTCTGTGCTGCAACGCGCCAACGCAGTTTGCGTTCCCTTTTCAAGCCCTTTCCGTCTGGCCCCGAACCCATTGGTACAGACAGTTTGGTAGGGCACAGCGTTGTTCCAACGGCATCGCAACCAAGCGCCGTCGAGATGCCTTGCTGCACCGAATAGCTTGATCGGGACAATCCAATTTCGACTAAAACTCCCTTTGTTCAGCGACTTAGGAGTTGCTCTCTTTTGGTCTCAACCGCTGACTGCAGCCATCGCAACGCAACGGAGAGCGCCATGAAGCCCCTGACAACCCACGAAGAATTCTGCTTGAAGAACGCCGCCCACTTTGTTGCCGCCCGGGGCCGGACGCCCGCCACCCGCACGCGGGAGCAATTCGCGACCCTGCCCGAAGCGCAGGCCTTTGGCGCCGCGATCGGCGACGGCCGCACCATGATCTACGCGGTCACCACCCTCGGGCACTCCGCCCACATCACCAACGCCTGAAGGAATCCGACCATGAAAACCAGAGCCCTCACCGCCGCGCAGATCGACACGCTCGCCCAGCGCCTTTCCGAAACCCTGATCCAACCCAACGCCAGCCCCAAGAAGGCGGGCGACAACTTCGCTCGCTTGCTGGCGGCGAGGATCGGCGCCGAGCGCGCCGCCGTCGCCTTTGCCTCGATCATGACGGCCGAGACCTTTGATCAGGCTGAGGCTCGGCTGATCTTGGTGCTGGACTATGGCAATTCCGACCCCTCGCGCGAGCAGATCCCTGTTCTGGTCGATCAACCGACTGCGATCACTCCGGTGGTCGGCAAGCGCCAAGCCATCCTCGATCAGGCCCAGAGCGGCGCGCTGCCGCCCGCCCCTGATTTCTCCAAACAGACCCACGCCCGCTTCCGAGCCAAGCTGGCCCAGATCGTGGCCTTGGCCGAGGCAGGCGACATTGCCGGTCTGCAGGCTTTCGAGATCAACCCGGTCTCGTCCAGCCCCAAGGCCATGGCCCGCTACCGCGATCTCTGCGTGATCGCCATCACCGCCCGCGCGCAGGTGACGGCGTGAAGATCACCCGCGAATTCGCCCCCGCCGATCGCTACGTCTACGATTTCGGGCTCTGCAGCTACGAGAAGGGCTGGGCACAGGTCGATACGGCGCAGGACGCATCGTATTTCGGCACTTGGGCCAACCCGACCCGACTTCTGATCTTCAACTACTGCGAAGGCGACACGACCTTGAAGGAGGCTGCGTCGCCCGAGGAATTCGCCGCTGAGTTGCGCGAGATTGATGCTTGGAACCGGGCACATGGCTATGGCCCGGCGCGGATCGATCCGGGTTTTGGTTCAGCGATGAGGGCGGCGTTCGAGGGGCTGGGGCTGGCGGATATGCTGCATTGAATGAACGCTTGGACGCGTGTCCCGGATACGCTATGTTGGACGCCAAGGAGCATCAGAAATGTCCGTGCAAGACCGCGTCAAACGTTACAAGTCGACCGGCGGCGGCGTGGGCCTCGTCCGGGTCGAAGTGCTTGTGCCGACTGAGCATAGGGAGGAAATTCTGAAGCTCGCAGCGGACCTGCGGCGGCAGCGACGCGAAAAGGCGCCGACGATTTCTCCGAAGCCAGTTCCGAACCGCGAATCCGTCAATGACCGGGCGAAGCTCATTCTGCATCGGCTTGTTGCACGCAGCTTGCGGGCCAATCCCGCACTTCTGGAGGGTGCGCGGGCGCGGCTGCAATCGCTTGCGGGGCCTGCCCCGGACTATGCGATCCAGTGGGCCCTTGTGCTGGATCGGCCCGCAGAAGATGTGGCAGACCTGATCGGATCGCGGTCGGAACACATGACCCATCTCAGGGTTTCGTCGCCCTTCCGTCTGCCGGAAATGTTTGATGACGCGGCATGGCGTCGCCGGGTGTGGAAAAAGGCGAAACTGGGCGCCGCTTCGTGAAACCGGTGCGAGACCGCGAAGATCTGTTGCGCGCCGCCCGCTCGGTCGCCGAGCATTTTTCGGCCGAACGCGTGATCATCGTCGGCAGCCAGGCGATCCTGCTGACCTGGCCGGATGCGCCGGTTGTGATGAAGATCACGCCGGAAATCGACATCTACCCCGAAAACAACCGGGACTGGGAGGCGCGCAATCCCGGCTTCGAGGCGTCCGAAGAGATCAGCGTTCTGTTCGGTGAAATGTCGCAGTTTCACCAGCGGTTCGGGTTCTATCTGGACGGCGTTGACGAAAACACGGCGCGGATGCCGCCGGACTGGTTGGACCACGCCGAAACCATTGAAATCGATGTTTATGGCCGGACCGCGGTGGTGGTCTGCCCGAGCATCGAGGATGTCATTGTCGCGAAGTTGCACAGGCTGGCGGAAAAGGATGTGAGCTTCATCAAAGCCTGCGCGCAAGCCCGGCCGATGGACCGCGTCCGCATTCTGGACCGGTTCCGGGCCACCGGCCCGGATCAGCTGCTGATCGATCGGGCAGAGAGCCTGTTTGCATCCTTCGATCCTTGATTTCGTCGGTTGGTGCGGATTTCCGGATGTCCGCCCCCGATCAATGCACGCCCCGCGCCCGCAACCGCTCCGGCGTTACCAGACCGCGTGACAGCATGGCGTCGCGGATTGTGTTGCTGATCGTGTTCGCAGGCAGGAACCCGTCCGAATTGACCATGTCGGCGTAGAAGGTCGCGAGTTCATCGGCGCTGGGACGGGCGCACTCTGTGCGCTTGGGCTGGCGCTTGGCGGTCGTTGGCTTGGCGGAGGCCGCCGCGATCTGCGCATCGCGCTTGGCGGCGCGTTCCATCGCCCGGTCAAGGGCCTTGGGGCCGTCCGGCGGGGCAGGGTGGTCCCTCCGGGTTTCGGTGGTGGTCTCGATGATCCGGTCCTCGGTGAGGCCAAGGTCGTCGATCCAGCGGCGCACATGGGTCTTTGCGGGCCAGCCTTGCCACCAGGCGGGCAGGGTGCGGTTCGTA
>JANNRR010000117.1:0-5477 GCA_031401675.1 Paracoccaceae bacterium | reverse complement strand
CCCGGCCATGACACCGCGCGCCTGCGCGCCGAATATCTGGTCGAACGGCATTTCATCCCCGGCGCGATCCGTTTTGCCTATACCCACATCGACCGGATGATCGTCGGTGGCGCGGTGCCGACCGGCACCGACCTGAAGTTCGGTGATGGGGCCGATGTCGGCACCCGCCGGTTCTTCGATACGCGCGAAATGGGGGTGGCCAATCTGGGCGGCCCGGGTGTGGTCGCGGTCGATGGCCGCGAGTTCGTCATGGCCAACCGCGACGTGCTCTATATCGGTCGTGGCGCGGCGCAGGTGACGATGGCCAGCGACGACCCGGCGCATCCGGCGTGGTTCTACATGAATTCGGTTCCGGCCGCGGCCGATCTTCCGCACCGGCTGATCGCGGCGACCGAGGCCAGGGTGCTCAATCTGGGCGAGGCTGCCAAATCCAACGTGCGGCGGCTGGCGATGTACATTCACCCCGAGGTGGCGCCGTCCTGCCTGATGTTGATGGGCATCACCGATCTGGCTCCGGGAAGCGTCTGGAACACCATGCCGCCGCATCTGCATGAACGGCGGATGGAAGCTTACTGCTATTTCGACATGGCCGCCGCCGACCGGGTGATGCATTTCATGGGCCGCCCGGATCAGACCCGGCATCTGGTGGTGGCGAACGGTGACGTGGTGCTGTCGCCGGCCTGGTCGATTCACATGGGGGCGGGCACCGGACCTTACGCCTTTGTCTGGGGGATGACCGGCGAGAATCAGGCCTATACCGATGTGGCACCCGTGGCTGTGGCGGATTTGCGATGAGCGGCGACTGGCTAAGCCATCCCTTGCCGGCCGGTGCGGCCCTGACCTACTGGCTGGTCGGCGAGATCGCCGAGGCGCGCTATGACCTGCCGGATCTGCCGATGGCGGGCAAGATGGACCCGTTCTTCTTCCTGACCAAGGACAGGAATTTCATTCCGCACGAATATCCCTGCCGCACGCAGTTTGCCGCCGACCACCGCGGAGGCCGGCCGGACGTGTCGGGCGGATTTGCGGCGGGCAGCCTTTTAGCGGCGCGCAACTGGCTGCCGTTCGGCTCGCCCCGGCTTGACCTGTCGGGTTTCTGGTTTCGCCCGACCCATGTCGCCACCTGGGCGCGCTGTCTGATCCGGGCCGATCTACCGGGCGCGGCGCGGCTGCGGCTGCGCACCTGTGGCGGGGCGGTGCTGTGGGTGAACGGCAAAGAAGCGGGCTGGATGGCCCCCTACAAGCGCAATGCCGAAACCGCAGCGGAATTCAGCACCGACCTGCGCGCGGGCGACAACGAGATTGTGGTGTTCTTCGACGATCTGGCCGAGCGGGATGCCCGCTACTACATCCAGCTTGACTATCTGTCCGGCCCGTCCGCCACCACGGGCATCGCAATAGACTGCCCGGGCGAAGTGGCGCGGGCACTGGAAACCGCCCTTGCCACCATGCATTTCGACGCACCCGCCTATAGCGGCGGCGAGGTGGCGCTGACCCTGCCGCACCCGGTGCCGGTCCTAGTGGCCGTGGCGGTGACGGTCGAGGGCGACTTCATGTCCCATACCGGGCTGACGCTGTCCCGCGATCTGCCCAGCCATGCCGACCGGTTGCTGATCGACCGGGCCGAAAACCTGCCCGGCGATTTCCGGCATTTCACCCTGGCACTGACGGCACAGGGTTTTACCGCCCGGCGCACCTTCGGGGTCGAGGTTTGCAACATCACCGCGCAGGGCCTGGCCCCGGCGGCACTGGGCGCGCGGATCGGCGAGGCTTTGGACTGGATGGCCCGCAATGCCGAACCCGATACGGTTGCGGCACTGGCGCGGCTGGCCCTCGGGCTGGGCGACACAGCCACGCAAGCCATGATCGCGGCGACCCTGCCGGTGATCGAGGATTGCTGGGATTGCGCCGATTTCGCGCTGGTGCCGCTGATCTGGGGGCGGGTGCGGTTTGGCCGCCTGTTGCCCGATGCGCTGAATGGCCGGATCGATGCGGCAATGCTGGGCTATCGCTACTGGATGGACGAACCCGGAAATGACGTGCAGTGGTATTTTTCGGAAAACCACGCGCTGCTGTTCCACACCGCAGCCTATCTGGCGGGGGCGCATCTGCCGGACCGGACCTTCCTGCGGTCGGGCCGCAAGGGGGCGGACCAATCGGCAGTTGGCGCGGCCCGGGTTCGCGACTGGCTGGACCATTTCGAGGCGTGGGAAATGGCGGAATTCAACTCCGCCCCCTATTTTCCGATCGATCTGAAGGGGTTGACTGCGCTGTTCGCCCTTGCCCCCGATGCCGACATCCGCGCCCGCGCCGGGGCGGGGATCAGCCGGCTGCTGGAAGTGGTGGCCAATTCCAGCCATCACGGCGTGATCACCGGGGCGCAGGGCCGGTCTTATGAACATACGCTGCGGGCCGGGCGGTCGCTGGAATTGTCGGCCATCACCCGGCTGATCTGGGGACAGGGCACCTATGGCGCGCGGTTCCATACCTTGCCGGGGCTGGCGCTTTGTCTGCGCGATCACGGGCTGGTGCTGGACTCCGAACTGGCCGCCCGCGCGATCTGGCGGGGCGAGGGCGCGCAGGAATGGTGCTTTGCCCAGGGCGAGGGCCGGTTTGCGGCGCTCTATCACTACAAATCCGCCGCCTTTGCCATGGGATCGGCGGCGCACTACCGCTGGTTCGACTGGGGCTATCAGGAAACCCTGATCCATGCCCGCATCGGCACCAACCCCGACGCGCAGGTCTGGATCAACCATCCGGGCGAGGTGATCCATTCCGGCTATGGCCGCCCGTCCTACTGGGGCGGCTCGGCCTCGGTTCCCCGGGTGCAGCAGTATCGCGGGCTGGCGCTGGTGTGGTTCGACGGGGTGGCGGAACAACCCGATTTCACCCACGCCTGGTTTCCCGTCGCGGCATTCGACAGGGTGCGGATTGGCGGCAATCAGGCGGTGGCAACCTCGGGCGGCGGGGCGCTGATCCTGCGCGCTTCGGGGCCGCTGGAGCTGCTGGGCCAAGGGCCGACCACGGGCTGCGAACTGCGGCTTGCGGGGCGGCAGGGCTGGTGGATCGTGCGGCTGGGTCAAAGCGCCGACCCTGACGGTTTTGCCGCGCGTTTTGCCGGGATGAAAGTCGCGGGCGAAGTGCGTGGCACCGTTCGGATCGAGGACCCCGAATATGGCTCGGTGGTTTTCCACCCCGATGCTAGTATCGAGGCCGAAGGCCGCAGGCTCGATCCGACCGAATGGACCGTGACCGGCCACCGCACCCTGCACCGGGAGCCTGCCCTGACCTGACAGAATTCAACCAACCAGACCGGTACTACCCGGACCGCAATCCAGAGGAGGAAAGACGATGAAAGCAACGATGACAGCCCTGGCCGCTCTCGGCCTTGGCCTGATGACCACGACCGCGATGGCCGGCGACGTGCGGGTGATGTGGTATTCCGACGGGGTGGAGGGCGAGGTCATTCAGGACCTTTTGAACCGCTTCATGGCCGACAATCCCGGCATCAACGTGATCCTCGACAATGTCGCCTACAAAGTGGTGCAGGAGCAGCTGCAGATTCAGCTGGAGGCTGGCGAGGGTCCCGATATCGCCCGCGTGACCAACATCAAAGCGTTGGCCAAGCACTGGCTGGACCTGACCCCCTATCTGTCGGACCCCGCCTATTGGCAGGCCAACTTCGGCGGCAATGCCGACTGGATGCGCGAGGACGGGTCGCAGGCGATCACCGGCTTCATGACCCAGCTGACCCTGACCGGCGGTTATGCCAATGCGACGCTGTTCGAACAGGCGGGCGTGGCATTGCCCGGCGACACCGCCACCTGGGACGACTGGGTTGCGGCAGCGGCCGCAGTACAGGCCAGCCAGGGCACGGCGGCAGCCTTTGCCATCGACCGTTCGGGCCACCGGATATCCGGGCCGAACGTGTCGTTCGGGGCGAACTACGTCGGGGCGGACGGCAAACCGGCACCGGTCGATGCCGGGGTCAAGGCGTTCGCCGAAAAGCTGGTGGCCTGGACCGCCGACGGCAAGATGCTGAAAGATACCTGGGTTTCGGCCTCGGGCTCCACCTATCGCCCGGCGGCGGATGACTTCATCAATGCCGCAATCCCCTACTACTATTCCGGCAGCTGGCAGATCGCCAACCTGTCGACCAAGATCGGCGACGGCTTCGACTGGGTGGCGACCGGGTCGCCGTGCGGAACCGCGGGCTGTTCCGGTCTTGCCGGTGGCGCGGCACTGGTGGCGATCAAATACACCAAGAACCCGGAGGAGGTCGCCAAGGTGATGGAATATCTGGCGCAGGAGGCAGTGGTGAAGGAATTTTCCGAACGCACGCTGTTTCTGCCCGCCCATGCCGGCGTGGTTGCCAAGGGCGGAATGGTCTGGGCCACCGAAGACCCGAACGTCGAGGCGGCGCTGAACAAGTTCATCGCAGCCTCGGGTCAGATCGCACCGAACGCCGCCGTGTTGCCGGGCTGGAAATGGGCCTCGGCCTATTACGGTGCGATGGTCAACCGCATCAGCCAGGTGATGGCGGGCGAAATGACGCTGGATGACGCCTATGCAAGGATTGACGCCGATATTGCCGAAGCGGTGACGGCGGCGGGCGGGAACTAGGCTGCGTGAGCACGCTCAAGCAAATGGCGGGGGCCGCGATCTCGGCCCCCCTCGGCTGGCTGGCCGGGCTGATCGATCCGCCGTTGCGGCTGTGGCAACGCTGGACCGGTCAGGGCGGCATGGCGGCGTTTTTCCTGTTGCCGAACATGACGATTTTCGGGGTGTTTGTGCTTTTGCCGCTGGTCATCAACTTTGCCTATTCGATGACCACCGGCGGAGCGCTGTTTCTCAGCGAACGCGAGTATGTCGGGGCGGCGCAATATGCCCAGCTGTTGGATTGCCGCGACTATACCGACCCCAGCACCTGTGCACAGGATCAGTTCTGGACCGCGCTCGGCAATACCGCGTTTTTCGTGGTGGTGCAGGTCACGCTCTTGATCATCTGCGCCACCATCACCGCGCTGATCCTGAACCGCGAATTGCGCGCCCGCAGTTTCTGGCGGGCGGTGTTCTTTTTCCCGGTGCTGCTGTCGCCGGTGGTGGTCGGGCTGATCTGGCGCTGGATATTGCAGCGCGACGGTCTGCTGAACGCCGGCATGCTGGGACTGGGGCTCGACCCGGTCAACTGGCTGGTGGAACGCAACTGGGCCTTTGCCGCCGCCGTGGGCGTGACGATCTGGGCGCATCTGGGATTCTATGCGCTGATCCTGCTGGCCGGGTTGCAGGCGATTCCCCGCGACCTATACGAGGCCGCAGAAATGGACGGCACCCCTGCCGGGCGCACCTTCTGGCGGATCACGCTGCCGCTTCTGATGCCCAATCTGCTGGTCGTGATCGTGCTGTCGCTGATCCGTGCCGTGCAGGTGTTTGACGAAGCGTTCGTGCTGACCGGCGGCGGGCCGGGGACGGCCACC
>JANNRR010000116.1:0-20915 GCA_031401675.1 Paracoccaceae bacterium | reverse complement strand
ATCGAGAACTTCTTCCAGAAGCTCAAGGAATACAGAGGCATCGCCATGCGCTGCTGCAAAACCGACGACAGCTTCAGCGCTTTCATAGCAATCGCCGCAACGGTCATCAGACTGAAATGAACGTCAACAGGCCCTAGTCTGATCGGTGTGTAATCGTTCCGCCGGGTAGCTGCCTGTCTCATACCCGGAACGGATACCGGCATGCGGTATCGCCATCCTGTTTGGCCCCTGATGACATTACCTCAGTGCGACTTGTCGATCAGGACACCGAGGTAGACCATGGCGATCATCGTTGGCACGACAAACGCGGACGACATACCCGGCACCGTTTTCGCCGACGAGATTACCGGTCTCGCAGGCGATGACACCATTCAGGCCGTCTTTGGTGACGACCTTGTCGATGGCGGCAGTGGCGATGACTCAATTTTCGGCGACTGGGGCAATGACACGCTTGTGGGCGGGGCAGGCAACGATGCCCTTCATTCCGGCGGCGACAATGACCGGATTTACGGCGGCGGCGGCGACGATTACATCGTGGTCAATGATCTCAGCTATGCCGGTTTCGGTCGCGCCTGGGGTGGTGCCGGAAATGACTTTTTCGTGATCTACAGCACCGATGGTGCCGTGGTGCGTGGCGGCACCGGCATCGACACCATCGGGTTCTATTCCGTCAGTCAGCAGGGACTGTTCGTCGATCTGGTCAATGGCCAGATGGACGGGCATGGCGCGTTCTTCCCCGGAGTCACCTTTACCGGGATGGAACAGCTGCACGTGTCGAGCTACGGCGGTGCTGATACGATCCTCGGCGGCGATCTGGCAGACCGCCTTGAAGTCGGCGGCGGTGCCAACACGGTCATGGCCGGGGCAGGCGATGATCTGGTTGGCTATGTGACCACGGATGCCAGCACCCTCGATGGTGGGACTGGCGAGGATACGCTGGAGGTTGGCGCTGGCACCTCCAGCCTGTATTTTATTGTTGATACCAGTGACGGCTCGGTTGATGACGGGCAATTGTCGGTCATATCGTCGTTCGAGTATTACGCAGCCTATGGCGGCCAGTTCGATGACATTGCCTCACTTGGGTCCCGGGATGACAGCTTTCGCGGCGGCTTCGGTTCGGATACCGCCTTTGGCGCTGGTGGAAACGACACTCTCATCGGCGATCAGGGAAATGATCTGCTCAGCGGTGGCGACGGCAACGACAGGCTGGTCGGAAATTCCGGAAACGATACGCTGACAGGCGGCGATGGCGATGACCGGCTGGCGGGCGGAATCGGCCTGGATGTGATCGACGCCGGGGCCGGAAACGACCGGATCGCGTTCTATCTCGGCAACGATACCGCGTCGGGCGGCAGCGGCGACGACTGGTTTCTGTTCACCCGAAACCAAAACGGCTTCCATACGATCACCGATTTTGAATCGGGAGCGGACACACTCGGAATCACAGGCATTTTCCTGCAATTCGGCCCGGCCAGCGGCGCACTGGACCCGGCCCTGCTGTCTTTCGGCACCGCTTCCGGCACGCCAGCCCAATTTATCCTGACCTATAGCATGGTCAGCGACCTGACCACGCTGCTCTGGGACCCCAACGGCACCGATCCGTCAGGTGGAGCCTATGCAATCTGCATGTTTCAGGGCAACGTATCGCTTACTGCACAGGATTTCTTCATACTGTGAGTCCGTTCCATTCCAAACACCTTACCGCCCGTTCACTGCTCTGTGCTTTTTCCCTGCCCCTGCACTCCAAAGTGAGGACGTCTGATGCCCCATAACCCCGTTCCCGGTACTGACAACGGCGAAATCCTGAATGGCACATCCGCACCCGATCTGATCGATGCGCTTGGGGGCAATGACACGATTGATGCCGGAACCGGCAATGATCTGATCTATGCCGGGGACGGCGACGACTCCGTTCAAAGCGGCGATGGCCGCGACATCGTTCACGGTGGCGAAGGTAATGACCTGGTCGAAGGCGGCTACGGCGACGACACGCTGTTTGGTGGTGCCGGAACGGACATCATTTGGGGCGGTCAGGGGCAGAACAGGCTTTATGGCGGTGGCGGCAACGACCTTCTTATCGGCACCGACTTCTATTGGCAGAATGATGCACAGTTGTTCGGCGGCAACGGCGATGACGAATTGGTCTTTTATGTCAACAGCGGCGGCGTCGCCGTTGGCGGCAGCGGAACCGACACGCTACGCCTGCAGTGGTACAACCCGGCCGGCCCGATAACAGTGGACCTGGGCGGGCCGTCGCCGTCGGCCACCGAAGGGACCACGGTGATCCACATTGCCGGGATCGAGGCCCTGAACATGAACGGCAGCTACGAGGATGACTGGATCAGTGGCGGCGCGGGCAACGACGTGGTCAACGTACTCGGCGGCGCGAACATGCTCAACGGCAATGCCGGCAACGACTATCTTGGGTATTGGACCGGCCTGGTCAATCTGATCGATGGTGGCGATGGCGTCGACACGCTGCGGATCGGGATGGGGCTCTACGGCCCCCCTCGCATTGCCGTGACGGGCACGACTGCCACGGATGGCATCGGGTCAACCTTGATCAATTTCGAGAAATTCGACGTCTATGGCAACATCGGCAACGATGTTGCCGAGCTTGGCGGCATGGCCGACAAATTCTTTGGGCACCAGGCCAACGATACCGCCTATGGCTTTGGCGGCAACGACCGCCTGCACGGCCAGTTGGGCGATGACAGCCTGTACGGCGGTTCCGGCAACGACCTGCTGACCGGCGGCTTGGGCTATGATGTGCTCGACGGCGGCGACGGCAACGATACGCTGATCGGCGGCATCGACCGGGATGTCATGACCGGTGGGGCCGGAGCGGATGTCTTTCAGTTCAAGCACCTAGATCAATACCCCGACAGCATCACTGATTTTCAGTCCGGAACCGACAAGATCAGGGTGTTGGGGGCCGCGCTCGGCGCAAATTTCCCGCCCGGCGCCATCGACCCCAGCTTGTTCGCGCTTGGCGCCCCGACGGCCAACCATTCGCAGTTTGTCTATGTCGACGGATTCCCGAACGGCGCATCAGTGCTTTACTTCAATGATCTGGAGGGGCTCTGGGGATTCAATGCAATTGCCGAGTTCGACGGCATCGGCAGCTTTACCGCAGCAGACATCGTTTTCTACTGACCCCGGGCTGCGCTAGTGAAAAGGGCCACCCCTCAAGGTGGCCCCGTTCGCGACCAATGAAGATCACTCTACATCTCGTCCAGCGCCGCAATCGCCTTCTGCAGTTCGTCCTTGGACACAGACTTCTCGGTCACCTTTGCCGCCGCAAAGATATGGTCCACCACCTTGTCCTCGAAAATCGGGGCGCGCAGTTGTTGCTGCACGGCCGGATTGCCTTTGACGAAATCAAAGAACCCCCGCTCCTGCCCCGGGTATTGCCGCGCCGCCGCCAGAACCGCCTGGGTCATCTCGGCATCGGTCACTTCGATCGCCGCCTTGCGCCCCATCTCGGCCAACAACAGCCCCAGCCGGACCCGGCGTTCGGCCAGCGACAGATGCTCGGGCGTCACATCAACCGCCCCGTGGTTGTGGTCATGCACATCGGGATTTTCCTCGTGCCACAACTGATGCGCGATCTGGTTGGCTTCGGCGTCCAGAAGGCTTTGCGGAAGGTCAAACTTGACCATCCCGTCCAGCTGATCCAGCAGGGCCCGCTTCATGACTGACCGGGCGGCAGTCTTGTATTCCGCATCCAACCGCTCGCCGATCTGGGTCCTCAGGGCCCCCAGACTTTCGGCACCGAAGTTCTTGGCAAGCTCCTCGTTGACTTCGGCGGCCACCGGTTCCTTTACCGCCTTCACCGTGCAGTCGAACACCGCCGCTTTGCCGGCCAGGTTCTTGGCACCGTAGGTCTCGGGAAAACTCACATTGACCGCGACATCTTCGCCGGCCTTCGTCCCGATCAACTGTTCCTCGAACCCCGGAATGAAGGAGTTCGAGCCAAGCTCCAGCGGATAGTCGGTCCCGGCCCCGCCCTCGAACGCCACGCCGCCGACCTTGCCCAGGAAATCGATCACCACCTGATCGCCCTGTTTGGCCTTGGCCCCCTTCTTGCGATCCACGAAGTTCTTGGCCTGACCGGCAAGATTTGCCAGCGCTTCATCGATCGCCGCAGCCTCTGCCGACACGATCAGACGGTCCAGCGTCACCGTTCCCAGATCCATCTCCGGAATCGCCGGCAGCGCCTCGTAGCTCATGTCAACCGTGACGTCGTCGCCGGCCTTCCAGGCCTCATTCGTCATCTTGACCTCGGGCTGCATCGCCGGACGGTCGCCGCTGCTCTCGAAATGCGACTTCATCGCGCCGTCTATGGCCTCCTGCATCACCTCGCCCATCAGGCGCTGGCCGAACTGCTTGCGCATGATCGCCATCGGCACCTTGCCCTTGCGAAACCCCTTCATCTCGATCTCGGGCTGCGCCTCGACCAGCTTGGCCGCAACCTGCGCCTCCAGTTCCGCGGCGGAAACCGTGATCGTGTAGCCGCGCTTCAGCCCGTCGTTCAGGGTCTCGGTGACCTGCATTCTTTCCGTTCCTCTTTCCCTCTGGTGCGGGTGGAGGGACTTGAACCCCCACGCCTCGCGGCGCCAGAACCTAAATCTGGTGCGTCTGCCAATTTCGCCACACCCGCATGAACCGCAAGGGCGGCGCATGCCGCGCCGCCCCAAATCCGAGCCTGTCTAGCAAAGCTCCGCCGGCGATGCGAGCGGAAAATCCTATCCAGATTTGGCACCAGAAAAGCCCCGCGCTTAACCCAATCTTGCCACATTCGGATGCAAGAAATCCGCGACGCCTACGGAGAACTCTCATGGCACAGACACGCATCGCCCAAGGTCTTGGCCCGGCATCAGCCACGCCGGAAACCGAACTCGTCGGTCTGGCCATCGGCACCCGTATCCTGACCATGGACGGCGAAATTCCGGTCGAGTTTCTGGGCGAGGGTGACCGCATCATCACCCGCGATGCCGGGGCCCGCACCCTGCGCGCGGTGACTTCGGTCCCGGTGGCGTCGGCAACCCTGATCCGTGTTTCGTCCGACAGCCTCGGCTTCGGTCGCCCGGGCGAGGATGTGCTGCTGGCACCCGCGCAACCGGTCCTGTTGCGCGACTGGCGCGCCAAGGCGCTGTTCGGCCAGGCGCAAGCCATGGTTCCGATTTCGCGCCTGGTCGATGGTCAGTATATCAGCAAGGTCGAGTCCGTCGAAACCCGGGTGTTTTCACTGCAGTTCGATGCGCAGCACGTGATCTATGCCAACGGGCTGGAACTGGCGTCAGCCGCAGTCACCGTCACCGCCTGAGGGTACCCGGCCAAAAATCTATATAGATTTTTGGCAAGATTATTCGAAAAATCTTGGGATAACCACGCCGCCCCGCCTCAAACCCCCAAAGCGCGAAACACCTTGGGCAGTTCCTCCGGCAAATCCTCGGCAATCAGCCCCGGCCCGAACGACCGCGCGCATTCCACATGCAGCCAGGCCGCCGTCTCCGCTGCCTGCATCGGCTGAAACCCCCGCGCCAGCAACCCGCAGATGAACCCCGCCAGCACATCCCCGGAACCGGCAGTCGCCAACCACGGCGCCGCCCGCTCATAGGCCGCCGAATTGATGCTGCACCGCCCCGACGGATCGGCGATCACCGTATCCGCCCCCTTGAACAGCACCACACACCCCGCCCGCGCCGCCGCCTCGCGGCACGCATCCACCTTGGAATAGGCCGGACCCGTCATCGCCGGTGCCTCCAGTTTCGCCGCAATATCCGGAAACAGCCGCGCAAACTCGCCCCCATGCGGCGTCAGCACACAGCCTTCATGCAACATTCCGAACAACTCCGGTACCTCCGCCAACGCCGTCAAAGCATCCGCATCCAGCACCACGCTGCGGTAGGGTGCGTGATCCTCACGCACCGTCCCCGATCCCTCCGTAGGGCGGGGTTCACCCCGCCGCTCGCCCCCCAATGCCGCCGCCAGCAAGCCCGTTGCCCGCGCCACCCCCATTCCCGGCCCAAGGCACAGGGCATTGATCCGCCCGTCCTGCAGCACCTTGCGCAACTCGCGCTTGTCATGCACCGGCCGCAACATCACCGCATCCAGCCGCGCCGCATTCTCCGGCAGCGCCTCATGCGGACATCCCAAAGTCACCAACCCCGCCCCGATCCGAAGCGCCCCCCGCGCCGCCATCCGAGCAGCCCCACCCTGGCCGACACCACCGGAAAGGATCAGGGCATGGCCATGGGAGAATTTTTGGCCAAGAACCGGCTTGTTGACCGAGAGATCAATGAAGCAAAACGGGGACAGATATTCAGGCCGCTTTACAATTCGCGCTGTAGCGAAGAACCGACCTGCATCCCAAGGTAGGTCCTTGAGACCAAGGTCCACCACCTTGAGCTTCCCGCAGCGCCGAGGCGCTTCAGAAAGATAGTGCCCGATCTTGGGACGGTGGAAAGTAACTGTCAGATAAGCGGCATAGGGCTCGACTAAGGCCTGCCCTACTTCATCCGCCAGTTCCACTCCGGAATCCGCGCAGATACCCGATGGCATGTCGATTGCGACAAATCGAGTTTCCGCCTGCTCACCGTGCCACCACACGGCGTCCCGAAAGCTTCGGTGCAGAGCGTCGGACAAATGTTCAAAGTAAGGTGCTGCCCTGTTGACTCCGATGCCGAACAAGGCATCGACAACCAGCGTCGCGTCGAAGACTACCCCCAAGCCCTTCCCTTCATGCTGTTTCGTATCCGAAAGCTCCCCGACCTCCCCCATCCCCAACCACCGCTCATAATTCGCCCGCGCATCCGGCGGCATCCCCTCGGGCGTCCCATACAAGAACACCTCCACCTCCCACCCCCACTCCTTCAACAGCCGCGCCACCACGAACCCGTCGCCGCCATTCCCCCCCGGCCCGCACAGCACTACCGCCCGGAACGACCCCGCCGCCAGTTCCGGCCATTCAGCAAACACCGCCGCCACCACCCCCCGCCCGGCGCGCTCCATCAGCTCCAGCCCCGTCACCGCGCCAGAAGCAATCGCCGCCGCCTCGATGGCGCGCATTTGGGCAGCTGTCAGCAGTTCGGTCATGATCGCCCAATCCCCTTCACAAACCGCCCAAAAAATCGGCACTCCGCCCAACAATACAGCGCACTTTCGGCAAACCCCGAAACCCGGCCCGAAGCCTCACCCTAGACAATTGTCCCTGCACAGTGAAAGTGTTTTGACACCGAACTGAACCGCGAACCAACGGAGTCGGCGATGAAAAAGATCGAGGCGATCATCAAGCCCTTCAAGCTTGATGAGGTCAAGGAGGCCCTGCAGGAAGCGGGCATCCAGGGGCTTTCGGTCATCGAGGTCAAGGGCTTCGGCCGCCAGAAAGGCCATACCGAACTGTATCGCGGCGCCGAATATGTGGTGGATTTCCTGCCAAAGGTGAAGATCGAGGTGGTGCTGGCCGACGATCAGGTCGAGGGCGCCATCGCAGCAATCATTGGCGCCGCCCGCACCGACAAGATCGGCGACGGCAAGATCTTCGTGTCCACCATCGAGCAGGCGATCCGCATCCGCACCGGCGAATCCGGCGACGACGCCATCTGACGCCGGTTGGCCCGGATCGACGCAGCCACACCACATCGGGCGCAGGCAGCGCCCCGAATGAAACGCAACAGAAGGGATGAAGGTCCATGAGCAAGGACAAGGTTCTAAAGACCATCAAGGACGAGGAGGTCGAGTATGTCGACATCCGCTTTACCGACCCGCGCGGCAAACTGCAGCACGTCACCGTGGTCGCCGACCTCGTCGACGAGGATTTCCTCGACGAAGGCTTCATGTTTGACGGCTCGTCGATTGCCGGCTGGAAATCCATCGACCAGTCCGACATGAAACTGATGCCCGATACCGAAAGCGCCTATCTCGACCCGTTCTATGCCGAGAAGACGCTGTGCATCCATTGCAACGTGCTGGAACCGGACACCAACGAGCCGTACAGCCGCGACCCGCGCGGCACGGCGCTGAAGGCCGAGGCCTACCTGAAATCCACCGGCATCGGCGACACCGCTTACATGGGGCCGGAAGCCGAGTTCTTCATTTTCGACGACGTACGTTTCTGCGTCAAGATCAACAAGGTATCGTACGAAGTTGATGCGATCGACGGCTCGTGGAATTCCGACACCAAGTATGAAATGGGCAATACCGGCCACCGCCCCGGCGTCAAAGGCGGCTACTTCCCGGTCAACCCGGTCGACGATGCCCAGGACCTGCGCGGCGAAATGCTCAGCACCATGAAACGCATGGGCATGAAGGTCGACAAACACCACCACGAGGTGGCGTCGAACCAGCATGAACTGGGCCTGATCTTCGGTACGCTGACCAAGCAGGCCGACGAGATGCAGAAGTACAAATACGTGATTCACAACGTGGCGCACGCCTACGGCAAGTCGGTCACCTTCATGCCAAAGCCGATCAAGGGCGACAACGGCTCGGGCATGCATGTGAACATGTCGATCTGGAAAGGCGGCAAGCCTCTGTTCGCAGGCGACAAATACGCCGACCTGTCGCAGGAGGCGCTGTATTTCATCGGCGGCATCCTGAAACACGCAAAGGCGCTGAACGCGATCACCAACCCCGGCACCAACAGCTACAAGCGCCTGATCCCGGGCTTCGAGGCACCGGTGCTCCGCGCCTATTCAGCCCGCAACCGCTCGGGCTGCGTGCGGATTCCGTGGACGGAATCGCCCAAAGCCAAGCGCGTCGAAGCTCGGTTCCCCGATCCGTCAGCGAACCCTTACCTGGCGTTCTCGGCCCTGCTGATGGCCGGCCTTGACGGGATCAAGCACAAGATCGATCCCGGCCCGGCCTCGGACAAGGACCTGTACGACTTGCCCCCCGAAGAACTGGCCGAAATCCCGACGGTCTGCGGCTCGCTGCGCGAGGCCCTGCTGGAACTGGAAAAGGATCACGACTTCCTCTTGCAGGGCGACGTGTTCACCAAGGACCAGCTCGAGGGCTACATGGCGCTGAAATGGGAGGAGGTCTATGCCTACGAGCATACGCCGCATCCGATCGAATTCCAGATGTACTACAGCTGCTAAGCCGCTGATTCACGGCAAATCGAAGGGCACCCATGCGGTGCCCTTTTCCATTTGACCAATCCTTGCGTCAGTCTCGCAAACACCGTTTCCCAATCCGACGCTGCCTATGGACAATCCACCATTCTGGCACGGAACAATCTGCTTCTCGAAACGCTTGTCCCCGAAATCTCCACAATCACGGCCAACTCCCAGCATAATCGCACAGTAGACCCTCAATCAAAGACGCTCCGGAGTTCGAGCATGGACGAAACGCCTACCAGAATTGCCTCGCTGGTCTTTGCACGACCGCCCGCAATCAACTTTGCCGCCTGCGTCGCCGAACTTGACGCCGCATTGCGCGACGTCTGGGCCGACAACTACAACCTTTTCTGGGGCCACGATAACCTTGTGATCTTCAATGTCGACAGTTCGCGTGTCGTCCTGGCCTTCGGCGACCACATCCCCGCCAGAGCTGATACCAGCCGCCCAAAGGCCGCGCCTGTTTCGCAGCAGGCCTCGGATTGTCTGGTGATCGCGATCGGGCTTGGCCCGCTGATAGGTCGCTCGACCCAGATCGCCGACCACAGTGCCGCCTTGCTGCGGGTCATCGTCGACCGCTTTCAAAAGCAGTTCAGCGCCGATCTGGTGCTTTGGTCAGAGATTGACCACGTCTTCACGCCGGACGATTTCGATGTTCTGGTGGCGCATTCAATGACCGCACTTTCGACCAATCCGCCGCTTGTGCGGAACGACCCGCTCGTGGTACGGCAACCGCCAATGTCGCATCGCTTCGGCGTTCCGGATGTCGAGCGTCTGATGCTTCGGCTGGAAGGCCAGATTACCACGCGCATTGCTGCAAACGCAGCAACAGCGCCGCGCCCGCCGCTTCAGAAAGTATCGGAAAAAGCCGTGACCACCAGACCAATTGGCAGCCTTCCTCTCGCCGCGCGCGGTAACGGGCTTGTTGTGGTGCCGGCAATCGCCAACGATCTTCCCGACCTGCCGCATCCGATGACCGCAGAAATGCACACGATCCGCCGCGCACTTTACCCCGAGCCTGCGGCCGGCCGGCAACGGGCACCGCTGCCGCAGCGGCTGACGGTCTATACACTCAATACCACCCTGATGTTGGTGGCCCTGCCGGTCGGCTCGGCCATCCTCGCTTACAACGTGCTGCGCGGCGAGGACCTGACCGCAAGCTCCCGGGCCATTGCCCTTTCGGGGACGCTGCTCGGATTGGCGCAGACGCCGTTCTGCAAGTCGCTGCTCGATCTGGTCTGACACGGACCGGCGCTCGTCCGCTTTCGCGGCAGTCCGGTCGCTCAGATCAGCAGGTCGGCCGCATTCAAACTGGCCAACGTGAACCCAGACAGCAAAACCGTGCCGCCCCCCACCGATTTCAGATCGATCAACAGCCCAAGGCCCGAGTCCGACGCCGCCGCCGTCACCGCCGCCACACTGGCAAAGTCAAAGACCCGCAGGTCCAGCTTGTCTATATCGTTGGCAAAATCCGTGATCCGGTCATTTCCGCCCGCCCGCATGAACAAGAATGTGTCCGCCGACCCGGCCCCGGTCAGCACATCGTCGCCGATGCCGCCGTCGATCAGGTCGATCCCGAACCCGGCATTGATCGTGTCGGCCCCGCCGCCGCCCAGCACCGTGTCATTCCCCAGCCCGCCCAGCAGACTGTCGTCGCCCAGCCCGCCCTCGACCCGGTCGTTGCCGTCGCCGCCATCGACAGTGTCTTCGCCCGCACCGCCATACAGCGCGTCATTGTCCTGCTCGCCGCTGATCAGGTCATCATCCGCCCCGCCGCGTAGCGTATCCAGCCCGACCGCGCCGTAGATCGTATCATTACCAGCGCCGCCATCCGCCCGATCCGCGCCGTCGCCCGCATCCAGAAAATCCGCCCCGTCCTGCCCAACCAGCGTGTCGTTTCCGGTCAGGCCTTGCAGGAAATCGTCGCCAGCCCCGCCGCGCACCCAATCGGCGCCATCACCGGCATACAGAAGATCGTCGCCGCCATCGCCGTCGATCCGGTCATCGTCCAACCCGCCGGAAATCGTCTCGTCGCCCAGCCCGCCGATGATCGTATCGAACCCGGCCCCGCCGTCGACCACGGACTGCTGGCCTGTCCGGCCGTTGAACAGATCATCGCCGTTGTTCAGAACCACTGCCCCTGCCAGCGTGCCCCGGTTGGCCACCACGTCGCCGCCGCTGCCCAGATACAGCGCATTCAACGACCCGTCGATGATCCCGTCATTCTGAATCCGCGTCACCGCCCCCGCGCCCTGAACAAAAATGCCATATTGCCGCCCGGCAATCAGCCCGGAATTGGACATGTCCGACCCGCCGGTATTGCTGCTCAGCACGCCGGTTGCATCATTTCCGAAAATCGTGCCGCTGTTGATCAACCGCAATGCACCAGCACCGATCTCGATTGCCGACTGGTCGGCCTGAATCAGGCCGGCATTATAGATCCGCGTGGAAGTAGTATCAGAATTGGTGAGGATCGCGCCGGAAGTCCCTGAAATCACGCTACCGGACGCCGTTACGCTGATTAGACAGCTCCCGATAGCACCTGTGTTCGAGGTTGCGGCGATCCCAAAATTCGTGCCATAAATCGTTCCGGCCACCGAAAGTCGGGATCCCGTGCTCATGAAGGCCGCTTGAGAACCGGGCCCGGAATAGGCCAGCGTCACGCCTTGCGCGACAAAACCGTCTTCTCCTACGCCCAGCAGCATCTGTGTCGTTGAATTCTGCAGAACCAACTGAGTCATGATTATTCCTATCCAAGGGAATCGCTAAAAAACCACCGGTTGACGGCGCGCCCTCATCGGCGACGGTATCGCAGGCCCTCCAAAAATCAAGGGCCGGCCCTCACCCCCCTGCCCGGTGAATGGGAAATTCAGCCAGCGCCGCCGCCTGTTCCGCCGTCAGGCTTTCATCCCGGATCAGACAGGTGTGGATCGAAAACACCACCGCCCCGCTGACCGGCATCTTCACAAAGCATTGCCGTTCCGACCGGATGAACCCGCCCAATCCCTGCGGCTTGCGGCGCGGCTCGGCCTCGGTTCGCGGATGAAACAGTTCGGCATCTTCATAGTGCAGCGCGTTCGCTCGCCACAGCGGCTGCTCTGGCCGGATCGCATCGAACAGGCGCTGCACCCGGCGGCTGACATCCTCGTCATACGACGGCACCCGTTGATGAAGCCCGATCAGCGGCCGCAGGAACTTCTCGGACAGCGTCCAGCTCGCCGGAAAGCACAGAATCGCCCCGGTCAGCACATGCACATCGCCGAGCTTTTCCAGAATGCAGAAATCGTTCTGGCACAGATGCCCCAGCGTGATCAGCGGCGCGTCCCGGTCCAGCGCCACGGTGATCCCGTCTGGCCGCACCACCTCGGCAGCAGCGACACGGTAACCCAAACCCGGCAGGTCGGTCAGCACCCGCGCCAGCAACTCCGAAGCCGCAGGTTCGGCCGACGGGTCCAGCACATGCACAACCTCGGGCTTTTCGGCGATCAGCGTCGTACGCAGCGCCATCTGCCCGGCAAACGCCTCATCCACCAGCAGCCAGTCTCCCGGCTCGATCGGCAGGATACCGGGCAGGCGGCGGGTCCGCGCATCGGCCCACGGCGCAAACGGCAGTCCTGCATGCAAAACTGGTGTCATTCCTTCCCTTAACGCAATCTCTAACGGTTCAGTCGCTCAAATCCGCCCGCTGCGGTCGCAATCAGGCGCGCCACCGCCCGCCAGTCACCGCAGGCTTTCACCCAACACAGGGGGCCACCATGAACGAACATTATTCCCAGATTCGCAAGATCGACCCGACCCAGGGCACCGTCTTGGCTGACGGTACGCCCAATGACAACGACCGGATCGAAATCGGCCCGACCCAGCTTGTCATGCAGGAATGGGCGGCGGCAGGCCTGGCCCTGCCCGACCTGCCCCGGATGCGGCAGTTCCGTTTCGACCGGCTGGTGGCCGCAATCCGCGCCCGCGACTGGGGCGGGCTGCTGCTGTTTGACCCGCTGAACATCCGCTATGCCACCGACAGCACCAACATGCAGCTTTGGAATACGCACAACCCGTTCCGGGCGCTTCTGATCTGCGCCGACGGCTACATGGTGATCTGGGATTTCAAGGGTACGCCGTTCCTGACCCGGTTCAATCCGCTGGTCCGTGAACAGCGTACCGGTGCCGATTTCTTCTACTTCGATCAGGGCGATCAGGCTGACACCGGGGCCACCCGCTTTGCCGGCCAGATCCGCGACCTGATGACCGAACACTCCGGGACCAACCAGCGGCTCGGCGTTGACAAGATCATGGTCCGCGGCTTGCGGGCGCTGGAGCGTCAGGGGTTCGAGGTGATGGAAGGCGAGGAGCTGACTGAAAAAACCCGCTCCATCAAGGGGCCGGACGAAATAGCCGCCATGCGCTGTGCCCACCACGCCTGCGAAAGTGCCGTCGCCGAAATGCAAGCCGCCGCCCGCCCAGGCCTGTCCGAGGATGAAATATGGGCGCATCTGCACGCCGGCAACATCAAGCGCGGCGGCGAATGGATCGAAACCCGCCTGCTCGCCTCCGGCCCGCGCACCAATCCGTGGTTTCAGGAATGTGGCCCCCGCATCCTGCAGAACAACGAGATTCTGGGGTTCGACACCGACTTGATCGGCAGCTACGGCATCTGTGTCGACATCAGCCGGACCTGGTGGATCGGCGATGCCGCCCCGCGCCACGACATGATCGCTGCCATGCAGCACGCACACGAACACATCATGACCAACATGGCGCTTCTGAAACCCGGCGTGCATTTCGACGACCTGACCTTCGGCGGCCACAAGCTTGCGCCGCAATATGACAAGCAGAAGTACGGCTGTCGGATGCATGGCGTCGGGCTGTGCGACGAGTGGCCTCTGATCACCTACCCCTCCAACTACAGCAAGGGCGCATTCGATTATGTGTTGCAACCCGGCATGGTGCTGTGCGTCGAGGCGCTGGTCTCGCCCGAAGGCGGTGATTTCTCGATCAAGCTGGAAGATCAGGTGCTGGTCACCGAAACCGGCTACGAGAACCTGACCCGCTACCCCTTCGATCCAAAGCTGATGGGTGAAAGCTGACTCGGCGGAGCACTACGAACAAGGCCACCGCAACACCGCCCTAAAGCACGGTCTGCACCCGGTATCCCGGCGCATAGACCAATCGCACCGCGGTGATCGGCGCTTCGCCGGTCCATGTCGTACGTTCGGCCACGAACAACGCGACCGGTTCGGTCAGCCCCAGCAGCCGGGCCTCCTCCGGTGTGGCCGACGCGGCGGAAAAGGCGATGTCGCCATAAGTATAGGGCATGTTCCGGACCAGCCACTCGTTCACACTCATGGCGCGAAAATCGCGCGGCAGGTCCGGCAATACGGCCGGGTTCAACCAGCGGTCCTCCAACAGAAACGGCACCGCGTCCGCCAGATGCAGGGTCCGCAGGTGCAGCAATTCCTGGTTCGCGGCCAACCCCAGCCGATCCAGCACGGCCGCCGGGGGGACCTGCTCGCGCTCCTCCAGCAGCACGAACCCATAGCTTTGCCCCCGCCCCTCCACTTCCAGCCGCGTCACCGGAATATCAAAGCTGGCCTTGCGAACAGGGTTCAGCGCCACCCGACTGCCGGATTTGCGCCGCCGTTCCAGCACCCCCGCCAGCGCCAGTTCTCGCAGCGCCCGGTTCACCGTAGCCCGCGCGCAACCAAACTCGGCCGCCATCTGTTCCTCGGTCGGGATCGACTGCCCCGGCTGCCACTCCCGCGCCCGGATCCGCCGCATTACCTCGGCGCGAATCGCTTCCCACCCAAATGGCGGCTTCACATCCGCCCCCGCAGGTCCGCCATTACCCGCCGGTACCGCGCCTCGATCGCATCCCGCCCGACATGCCGCCCGCTCCGCACCACATGCCGTCCGGCCGACCAGACTTCGGACACCATCCGGTCATCCCCGGCAAAGATCCAGGCGTCGAGCACGTCATCGCCGCGCCGCGCCTCCAGGTCCGCCGCCTGCATGTCGAGGCTGAGCAGATCCGCCCATTCCCCGACCGCGATGGTGCCCGATCCGCGCCCCGCCGCTTGCGCCCCGCCCTGTGCCGCACCCTCGAACAACACCCGCCCGGTGGACCGCTCAGGCTCCGCCAGCATCGCCCGTCCCCGGTCGCGCAGCCGCTGCGAATACTCCAGCAACCGCAGTTCCTCGCTCAGACTGATCCGGATGTTGCTGTCCGACCCGACCCCGAACCGCCCGCCCGCGCCCAGATAGCGCACGCCGTCAAAGATGCCATCACCGAGGCTGGCCTCGGTAATAGGGCACAGCCCCGCCACCGCGCAAGACGCCGCCAGGGCCAGTGTCTCTTTCGGTTCCATCTGGGTGGCATGGATCAGGCACCAGCGCCGCCCGACATCGGCATTGGCCAACAGCCATTCTACTGGCCGCGCCCCGTAAGCCGCCGAAATCTCCTCAACTTCCGGCACTTGCTCGGCCACATGAATGTGCACCGGCCCGCCCGGCACCACCCCGGCCACAAAGCCCAGATCCACGGCACTGACCGCCCGCAACGAGTGCGGCGCCACGCCCAAGACTCCGTCCGCCGCCAGCCGCCCGCCCGCTGCCGCCGCAAGCCCGGCAAACTGATCGCGCGTGCAACCAAACCGCCGTTGCCCCGGCCCCAGCGCCCGTCCGTCGACGCCACCCTGCCGGTACAGCACCGGCAACAGCGTCAATCCGATCCCAGTTTCCGCCGCGGACGCAATGATCCGTCCGGCCATCTCGGGCAGATCGTCATAGGCCGCCCCGCCCGGCTGATGGTGCAGGTAGTGAAACTCCGCCACCGCTGCATACCCCGCTTCCAGCATTTCCATCTGGACAAAGGCGGCAATCGCGCCGACGTCGTCCGGGCTCAGATGATCCAGAAACCGGTACATCAGCGCCCGCCAGGTCCAGAAACTGTCGCGCGGATCGGCCCCCCGCCGCTCGGTCATCCCCGCCATCGCCCGCTGAAACGCATGGCTGTGCAGATTGACCGGTGCCGGCAGCAGCATCCCGACCCGTTGACCTTCAGGGGCAGCCCCGGCCAGCACAGACGAAATCCGCCCCCCGGTCACCGCCACCCGAACATCCCGCGCCCAGCCTTGCGGTGTCAGCGCCTGTTCCGCCCAAATGACTTCGCTCATCCTTGCCCCTGCGTGCCGCCTTGACATCCGCTATTATGTGCAGACATAATAAATGCAACTCCGCAAAAGGCAAGCGCCCGGCATGGCCTCTCTCCTCACGCACACCACCGCCGCCACTATGACGGCAGGCTCCGATTTCGGCCTGATCCCCGACGCCGCAGTGGTCATCGACGGCACGACTATCGCCTGGATCGGCCCTACCACCGAAATCCCCCCAGAATACCGCACCCTCGAACCCCGGGACCAGCAAGGCCGCCTTGTTACCCCCGCCCCGATCGACTGCCATACCCACCTGATCTTCGGTGGCCACCGCGCGGCCGAGTTCGAACTGCGCCTGCAAGGTGCTACCTACGAGGAAATTGCCCGGGCCGGCGGCGGCATCCTGTCCACCGTCACCGCCACCCGCGCCGCGTCAGAAGCCGCTCTGATCGCAACCGCCCTGCCCCGCCTCGATGCGATTCTGGCCGAAGGCACCAGCACCGTCGAGATCAAGTCCGGCTACGGCCTTGATATCGAAACCGAGCTTAAGATGCTGCGTGCCGCCCGTGCCCTTGCCACCCTGCGCCCGGTCCGCATCAAGACCACATTCCTTGCCGCCCACGCGACCCCGCCGGAATTCAAGTCCCGCCCCGACGACTATATCGGCGAAATCTGCCTGCCCGCCCTGCATGCCGCCCACGCCGAAGGGCTGATCGATGCCGTCGACGGGTTTTGCGAAAACATCGCCTTCACGCCCGCCCAGATCGACCGACTGTTCACCGCCGCCAAAGCCCTCGGCCTGCCGGTCAAGCTGCACGCCGAACAACTGTCGCATCAAGGCGGCACCCTGCTGGCGGCGCGCCACACCGCTCTGTCGGCCGATCACGTCGAATATGCAACCGAGGCGGATGCACGCGCCCTGAAAGCCGCCGGTACCGTGGCCGTGATCCTGCCCGGCGCGTTCTACACCATCCGCGAAACCCAACTGCCTCCGATCGCCGCTTTTCGCGGCCACGGCGTGCCGATGGCGCTTGCCACCGACTGCAATCCCGGCTCCTCCCCCCTCACGTCGCTCCTGCTGACGATGAACATGGCCTGCACCCTGTTCCGCCTTACCCCCGCCGAAGCCCTCGCCGGCATCACCCGGAATGCCGCCACCGCGCTCGGCCTGTCCGACACCGGCACCCTTGCCCCCGGCAAACGCGCCGATATCGCGATCTGGAACGCCAGCCACCCCGCCGAGCTTGCCTACCGCATCGGCTTCAACCCGCTTCACAGCCGCATGTTTGCAGGACAACCATGATCCTTGCCCCCGGCTTGACCACTCTCGCCCAGCTGGCCGCGCTGTACCAGACCAACGCCGCCGCGACCCTCGACCCCGCCTGCCGCCCGGCGGTAGACGCAGCCGCGGCCCGCATCGCCGCCGCTGCCGCCGGCGACATCCCGGTCTACGGCGTCAACACCGGCTTCGGCAAACTCGCCTCCCTGAAGATCGCCCGCGAAGATACCGCCACCCTGCAGCGCAACCTGATCCTGTCGCACTGCGCCGGCGTCGGCGAGCCGATGCCCGAAACCGTCACCCGATTGATGATGACCCTCAAGCTCTTGTCGCTGGGCCGCGGCGCTTCCGGCGTGCGCTGGGAGCTGATCGAACTTCTGCAGGAAATGCTGGCCCGCAACGTCACCCCCGTGGTCCCGGCCCAAGGCTCCGTCGGTGCCTCCGGCGATCTTGCCCCCCTGGCGCACATGACGGCCGTGCTGATCGGCGAAGGCTTCGCAACCTGCGATAACCATACCCTCCCCGGGGCGGAAGCCCTTGCCCGCGCCGGTCTTTCCCCGATCCAGCTCGGCCCAAAGGAGGGCCTCGCCTGCATCAACGGCACCCAGTTTTCCACCGCCTTCGCCCTCGCCGGCCTGTTCAGTGCCTGGAACGCCGCCACCTCCGCTCTCGTCACCTCCGCCCTGTCGACCGACGCCATCATGGGCTCCACCGCCCCGCTGCACCCCGAAATCCACGCGCTCCGCGGCCACAAAGGCCAGATGGATGCCGCCGCCTGCATGACCGCCCTGCTCCAGGGCTCGCAGATTCGCGAAAGCCACCGCGACGGCGATACCCGTGTGCAAGACCCCTACTGCATCCGCTGCCAGCCACAGGTGACCGGGGCGGCGATGGACGTGCTGCGCATGGCCGCCCAAACCCTGGAAACCGAAGCCAACGCCGCCACCGACAACCCGCTGGTCCTGTCGGATGGTCAGATCGTCTCGGGAGGCAATTTCCACGCCGAACCGGTGGGCTTTGCCGCCGACATGATCGCGCTCGCCATCTCTGAAATTGGCGCGATCGCCCAACGCCGCGTTGCGCTGATGGTCGATCCCACCCTCAGCTTCGACCTGCCGCCTTTCCTCACCCCCAACCCCGGCCTCAACTCCGGCTTCATGATCGCCGAAGTGACCACCGCCGCGTTGATGAGCGAAAACAAGCACCTCGCCAACCCCACCGTCACCGACAGCACCCCCACATCGGCCAATCAGGAGGATCACGTCTCCATGGCCGCCCACGGCGCCCGCCGCCTGATGCCGATGCTGGAAAACCTGAACCACATTCTGGGGGTCGAGGCGCTCTGCGCCGCCCAGGGCGTGGAATTCCGCGCGCCCCTCACCACCAGCGCCCCACTCGCCCGCACCATCGCCAGAATCCGCGAAACCGTCCCGGCAATGGGCAACGACCGCTTCATCTCCCCCGATCTGGCCGAAGCCGCCCGCCTGATCGCCACCGGTGCCATTTGCCGCGCCGCCGCCCTCCCCTTTCCCGCCCTGTGAGGCTACCATGACCCGCCACAACACCCGTGACATCTACCCCGCCACCGGCACCACGATCACCGCCAAAAGCTGGCTGACCGAGGCACCGATGCGGATGCTGATGAACAACCTGCACCCCGATGTCGCAGAAAACCCGCACGAGTTGGTGGTCTACGGCGGCATCGGCCGCGCCGCCCGCACCTGGGAGGATTTCGACCGTATCGTGGCCGCACTCAAGGACCTCAACGACGACGAAACCCTGCTGGTGCAATCCGGCAAACCCGTCGGCATCTTCCGCACCCACCGCGATGCGCCGCGGGTGCTGATCGCCAATTCCAACCTGGTGCCGCACTGGGCCACCTGGGACCATTTCAACGAACTCGATAGAAAGGGCCTGGCCATGTACGGCCAGATGACCGCCGGCAGCTGGATCTACATCGGCACCCAGGGCATAGTGCAAGGCACTTATGAAACCTTCGCCGAGGCCGGCCGCCAGCATTACGCGGGCAACCTCAAGGGCAAATGGATCCTGACCGGCGGGCTTGGCGGCATGGGCGGCGCGCAACCGCTTGCCGCCGTGATGGCCGGGGCCTGCTGTCTTGCCGTCGAATGCGACGAAACCCGGATCGATTTTCGCATCCGCACCAGATACGTAGACGCCAAAGCTCATACATTGGATGAAGCCCTCGCCCTGATCGCCGGTTGGACGGCGAAGGGCGAGGCGAAATCCGTGGGCCTCATTGGCAACGCCGCCGATATTTTCCCCGAACTGGTGGCCCGGATGAAATCCGGCGGCCCGCGCCCAGATATCGTCACCGACCAGACGTCGGCCCACGACCCGCTGAACGGCTACCTGCCGCAGGGCTGGACCGTGCAACAGGCCAAGGCGATGCGCGAAACCGACCCCAAATCGGTCGAACGCGCAGCCCGCGCCTCGATGAAAACCCACGTCGCCGCCATGGTCGATTTCTGGAACGCCGGCGTGCCGACCTTGGATTACGGCAACAACATCCGCCAGGTCGCCAAGGACGAAGGCCTGGAAAACGCCTTTGCCTTCCCCGGCTTCGTCCCCGCCTACATCCGCCCGCTGTTCTGCAAAGGCATCGGCCCGTTCCGCTGGGTAGCCCTTTCGGGCGACCCCGAAGATATCTACAAAACTGACGCGGCGATAAAAAAGCTGTTCCCCGAAGACCAGCATCTGCACAACTGGCTTGACATGGCGCGCGACCGCATCGCGTTCCAGGGCCTGCCCGCCCGCATCTGTTGGATCGGCCTCGGCGACCGCCACCGCGCCGGCCTGATGTTCAACGACATGGTCGCCAGTGGCGAACTGAAAGCCCCCATCGTCATCGGCCGCGACCATCTTGACTCCGGCTCCGTCGCCTCCCCCAACCGCGAGACAGAGGCGATGCGCGACGGCTCCGACGCTGTCAGCGACTGGCCGCTCCTGAACGCGCTCCTCAACGTAGCCTCCGGCGCCACCTGGGTCAGCCTGCATCACGGCGGCGGCGTCGGCATGGGCTATTCCCAGCATTCCGGCATGGTCATCGTGGCCGACGGCACCCAAGACGCTGCCCGCCGCCTGACCAATGTGCTGTGGAACGACCCCGCCACCGGCGTCATGCGCCACGCCGACGCGGGCTACGCCATCGCCCTGACCCATGCCCGCACCTACGGCCTGAACCTGCCCGCCATCCTTGCCGTCTGATTCCGGTTTCTTCTTTTCACAAATATCCCACGGGGGTGCGGGGGTGTTAAACCCCCCCCATTGCCCCCAAAAAAAGAACCAAAGCATACACAAAGACCCCCGCCTTTTGCCCAGCCCCCACCCCATCACCCCCAACCA
>JANNRR010000115.1:0-9442 GCA_031401675.1 Paracoccaceae bacterium | reverse complement strand
GCGCCTCGAAGTCCTGGCGCGACATCGGACGGTCCGTTTTCCAGCGGGACGGCATGGGGGGAACATAGAGCGAACGCGGCACGGCCGCAAGCCTTCACGGCACAAGATGTGGGGGAGCCGGAGCAAAGGGGATAAGCCTTTAGGTCCAGAATGACGTCGCGTAGCTCCACATCAATTTTTGCGCGCGCCCGGAGCATGGAAACCGGTAGCCCCGCGTGAATTAAAAGGTTCTCCAACTCACGAAAATCGGTTTTGCCAATTCTGTTCAAATCAGCGCGGCCAATTGGGCTTGGAAGGGCCTCATAAACCTCGGACCTTCGAACTTCCAAATTACCGGTTGTCATTTGAACTATTAATCTGCTAGTTTCCGGAAATTGCTTCAATTCATTCGAGAGCGCATACGCGCTGTCAAATGAGTCGAAGATTAAAACGGGCTTCTTTCTGCTCCGCGCAAACTCAAGCTCTTCCGACGGTATCGCTCTGTGGTCCCGAACGTAGTAGCATTCGTACCCATTAACGCTCAGTTCAACGCAAAGGCAATCTACAAATATCGTTTTTCCATTTCCCACTCGAGAATGGACTATCAGTGTTCTGTTCATTTCAATAAGACGGAGCGCCTCATCTATCGAACTTTTCCGTGGCAAGACGTATTCAGGTTGCGGAAAAGTAGAAACCATCCTCCTTGTCTCATAGTGCCCTAAAGTAAACAGAGATTGAATTTCAATGGGTGTTGGCGCGGTTACGTACTTGTTATCCTTGTTGGAGTCGAACTGACGCAACACTCTAAGCGAAGCGGGGTCATCTATTGTTTGGGAAATGCGTGACCTTTGACACTCCTTGGCAAACCCATTGATTCCTATCGGGAAATGGTTTCCGTAATCCGCCAAGCGGCTGACTGTTATTGGGTCTGGAGCTTCACCCGTCACAAAATGAACCCTGCTTCTGGTTGCTGGGTTCCTAGTCAAATACTTTGCCGCCTCAAAATCGCTAAGTGAATAGCCTACAAAAAAAATCGCAGATGCTGACCTCAAGTCTCTTTGAAACAAATCCCACCATGGGGAATGCACTGCAGCTTGCTGAGCATATGAAAAGTGAGACAATACAAGTTCGGACATTACATTTGTTCGATCACACTTATGAATATACCCATGTAGGTGGACAGTCGCTCTTGATCAAAGTTTGGTTGGCGGCTCATCTGTTATCGAGAATGAATTTGGGCGAGGAGTAATTCCTTCACTCTCAAAGTAGCACTCTGCTACATCGTCATAATTTGTAGTGTATATTCGACGCCAGGCCTGCTGCAACACAGTTTTTTGATCGTCCGAGACTTTCGTGGCAATGTAAAGATCGTTGAGTAGTCCCGCAACATCATGACCAGCGTCAACGGCATGCTTTGCAAGGTCTTTTAGCTCCGACGTGTCAGTCTCAGGAAGGTCAAGAAGTGTTCGAAAAACCTTCTCGAGCCCCCGTCCCGCAGGCATGGATTCGCCCCTAAGATTTTGTGCCTCTCTCGAGAATCCGGAGCCGAGAAACACTATTGATGACGCCGGATCAAATCCTATCGGAAAGTTATTCAAGTCGACCCCCATTCGTGCATACTGAGCCTAAACTAATGTCTTCGTATCGTCACCCCCCTTTTCATCCCGGCCCATACATCCGCTCGATCTCCTCCATCACCCGCTCGATCATCATCCCCTTGGCCTCTGGCCCGGTGAAGACCAGTTGCCAGCCGTTCGGCAGCCATTCGCGGCGGATGGTCAGGCCGTGGTGGGGGCGGGAGATGCGTTTGGCGCGGCGGGGGGGGTCAAAGGAGGGGGCCGCTGAGTTCATCGTCCATGGTGACGGTGACGCGCAGGCGGGAGCGGGTGGTGGGGTTGGACGGGGCTAACAGGGCGGCGATGCGGCGCGCGCTGGGGCCGGGGGTGGCCGGGGACGGCAGGCGAACCGGCCCGGGCATGTCATCCGGCGAGGGTGTCAGCCGGCTGCGGGCGTCAACGGCGGCGGCGGGTGGTTGGTGGAGCCAGGGAGGATCGAACTCCCGACCTCTTGAATGCCATTCAAGCGCTCTCCCATCTGAGCTATGACCCCAACCGATGTGCGACCGTTGCCGGCTGCGCGGTCTATCTAGGCAAGGGGGGGCGGCAGTTCAAGCGAAAAAGCCCCCCCGGGCCGGTGGCATGGGCGGATTATACTTCCTCGTCGTCGCCGGCGACATCGGCCAGATCGTCGAGCGAGACGTTGTCATCCTCGTCGTCTTCCAGCAGATCGTCTTCCAGATCGACATCCTCGGCTTCCTCGGTGACGAGAAGGTCCTCTTCGGTGTCGATGTCATCGACCAGCACGTCCTCCTCCTTCTCGCGAACGACGCGGGCGGCGACGGTGGCGGTGGATTTGCGGCGCGAGGTCTCGATATCGACGATCTCGCCGGAATAGGGGCTGATGATCGGGCTTTTGTTCAGGTCGTAGAAGCGTTTTCCGGTGGTCGGGCAGACCCGCTTTACGCCCCATTCGGCTTTGGGCATGGATAGTCCCCTTGCTGGGTCGGAGGCAGAAAGCGTGCAACTGCCACATAAGGCGCGGGGTGTCAAAGGCTTTTGGCCCCAACGCGGGCGGGGCCCGGGCGGGCAGCGAATTCGGCTTTCGCCGGCCGGTGGACGGGCTATGCTGGGGCACAACGATGCACGAAGGGCAGGCATGAAACGGGCGTTTCTGATCGGCATTCCGCCCGTGGAGGTGACGCTGCGCCGGTCTGACCGGGCCCGGCGGTTTTCGCTGCGGGTGTCGCGGCTGGATGGGCGGGTGACGCTGTCGCTGCCGCGCTGGGCAGCGGAGGCCGAGGCGCTGCGTTTTGCCCATGCTCAGGAGGACTGGATTCGCAAGGCATTGGCGGCGCAGACCGTGCCGCAGCCGGTGACGATCGGCGAATCGGTGCTGTTCGAGGGCAGCGCGCGGGTGATTACGGTCGGACCGGTGCGCTCGGTCCGGGTCGAGGGTGCGGCGCTGATCGTGCCGCTGGCGGCGGCGGCGGACCCCGGGGCCAGGATCGAGGCGTTTCTGAAGCTGGCGGCGCGGCAGCGGCTGCAGGTGGCGTGCGAGCGCCATTCCGGGATGCTGGGCCGCCCGTTTGCACGGATCACGCTGCGCGACACACGGTCGCGCTGGGGGTCCTGTTCGGCGGCGGGCAACCTGATGTTTTCCTGGCGGCTGATCCTGGCACCGCCCGAGGTGCTGGACTATGTGGCAGCGCATGAAGTGGCGCATCTGGTGCAGATGAACCATTCGGGTGCGTTCTGGGCCGAGGTGCGGCGGCTGGTGCCGGGCTACGGCGTCCACCGCGATTGGCTGCGCCAGCACGGGGCGCGGCTGCAAGCAATCCGATTCCGGGATTGACCGGGGCCCGATCTGTGATCACATGCGCCGATGAAGCCCGCGACCCGCCCTGCCGACACCACCGCCCATGAACGACTGTACCGGGCGCTGCGCACCCAGGTGATGCACGGCGAACTGCCGCCCGGGCATGCGCTGACGCTGCGCGGGCTGGGGGCAAGCTTTGGCGTGTCGATGACCCCGGCGCGCGAAGCGGTGCGGCGGCTGGTGGCAGAGGGGGCGTTGACGCTGTCATCCTCGGGGCGGATCAGCACGCCGGAACTGACCAACGAACGGGTCGAGGAGCTGGCGGCGATCCGGGCGCTCCTGGAGCCGGAACTGGCCAGCCGCGCCCTGCCGCGCGCGCATCTGGCGCTGATCGAGCGGCTGCAGACCATCAATGCCGCCAATGCCGAGGCGGTGGCCAGACATGATGCCGTTGCCTACATCCGCACCAATCTGGAGTTTCACCGCACGCTCTATCTGCGGGCGCAGGCCCCGGCGATGCTGGCGATGCTGGAAACCGTCTGGCTGCAACTTGGCCCGACCATGCGGGCGGTTTACGGCCGGCTGAAACGCACCGAAGCGCCGCCGCATCACCGCATGATCATCGCGGCGCTGAAGGCAGGCGACGATCCCTCGTTGCGGCTGGCGCTGCGGACGGACGTGACGCAGGGGCTGCGGCATCTGCTGGTGTAGGGGTAGGATGAGGTCGAACGGAATCAATTGGGGATTGATCTGTTGCTTCCAACAGATCAGGGACATCCGCCCGGAAAATCCCGCGACAATCGCCCAACAGAGCAGCCACGTCACCTGTTTCCTGGCGGATTTGGCGTCAGACAAATCTGCCCGCGCCTGCCTGCCCCAAGGGCAGGCGCGATAGAGCGCCCGCCCAGGCAGTCGCGGGCAGATTGCGCGCGATTGGGTGCTGCCCCAGCCCCCTTGCCGTCGCCTTGCGGCTCTCGGCAACGGAACCGATGGTGGTTCCACTGGAACCCCCATCAGCCGGTTCCGAGGGGTCCGATTGCGGCAGGACTGGTGCCAGATACCGCCGTCCGACTGCTGACCGGGTTCCATCAAGGCTCGTCCCGCACCAAGGGGGCGCCCGGTTCGGCGCTGCCTCAGGCGTGGATCGCCCCGTCGCCGCAGGCCAGCGCCGCTTCGCGCACCGCTTCGGAATAGGTCGGGTGCGCGTGGCAGGTGCGGGCAAGGTCTTCCGCCGCCGCGCCGAACTCCATCGCCACGCAGATCTCGTGGATCAGGTCGCCGGCCATCGGGCCGATGATGTGGGCACCGAGGATGCGGTCGGTGGTCTTGTCGGCGAGGATCTTCACGAAGCCGTCGCCGGCGAAGTTCGCCTTGGCGCGGCCGTTGCCCATGAAGCTGAAGCGGCCGACCTTGCAGGCGCGGCCCTGTTCCTTCAGGGTTTCCTCGGTTTCACCGACGGATGCCACTTCGGGCCAGGTGTAGATGACACCGGGGATCACCCCGTAGTTCACATGGCCGGCGCGTCCGGCGATGATTTCGGCCACCGCCATGCCCTCGTCCTCGGCCTTGTGCGCCAGCATCGGGCCGGTGATGGCATCGCCGATGGCGTAAAGGCCGGCAATGTTGGTGCGGTAGTGCGCGTCGGTTTTCACCTGGCCGCGCGGCAGCATTTCCACGCCCAGGGCCGACAGACCGAGACCGTCGGTGAACGGGCGGCGGCCGGTGGCCAACAGGACGACATCGGCGCTCAGCTGGTGTTCGCTGTCGTCCTTGCGCAGTTTGTAGGTGACGGTAGCTCCGGAGCCTTCGGCCTTGGCGGATTGAACTGCCGCGCCAAGGATGAAGGTCAGGCCCTGTTTGGCCAGCAGGCGCTGAAAGGTCCTGGCGACCTCGGCATCGGCGCCGGGGATGATGCGGTCGAGATATTCGACCACCGTCACCTCTGACCCCAGCCGGGCATAGACCGAGCCCATTTCCAGCCCGATCACGCCGCCACCGATCACGACCAGCCGTTCGGGAACCTTGCCGAGCGTCAGGGCGCCAGTGGAGGTGACGATGACCTTCTCGTCGATCGCGACCCCGGCCAGCGGCGCGGAGTCCGAGCCGGTGGCGATGACAATGTGGCGGGCGGTGTGGATGTCGGGGCCGACCTGCACCTGCCCCGGTGCCGGGACCTGTGCCCAGCCCTTGATCCAGGTGACCTTGTTCTTCTTGAACAGGAACTCGATGCCCTTGGTGTTCTGGCCGATCACTTCGTCCTTGTAGGCCAGCATCCTTGGCCAGTCGACCTTTGGCGCGGCGCCGGTCAGGCCCATGGCGGCGAAATTGTGGGTCGCTTCGTGCAGCATGTGGCTGGCGTGCAGCAGCGCCTTGGACGGGATGCAGCCGACGTTCAGGCAGGTGCCGCCCAGGGTGTCGCGGCCTTCGACCACCGCGACTTTCAGGCCAAGCTGCGCGGCGCGGATCGCCGCCACGTAACCGCCGGGACCGGCACCGATGATGATCGCGTCATAGTTGGCCATTATGGGCTCCTTTCGGCGGAAGCCGGGGGGTTTTCCACCCCCCGGACCCCCCGGAGGATATTTGGGAAAAGAAGAGAGGGCATCAGATCAGGGCCGCCACCATCATCACGATCGTGGCGACGAAGCCAACCCCCCAGATTGCCGAGCGCCAGGGCGACAGGCCGAAGGCGTAGGCCGGGACATAGAGGACGCGGGCGGCGAGGTAGGTCCAGGCGCAGATGACGGTGACGGGGGTGGACTGCTGGCCGAGGCTGACGACGGTGACGGCGAGGGTGAACAGGATCAGGCCTTCGAAATGGTTGTTGAGAGCGCGTTGCAGGCGGGCGGTGACGGGGGACATTTTCCGCGTGGGCGGGGCGTCGCGCGGGCCGGAGGTGTAGTCGGGGGTCAGGTCGCGGTTGGCGGGGACGGCGAAGACGGTGAACTGCACGGCCTGGAGGAGGCCGGCGAGGGCGAGGGCGGTAAGTTCGGGGGTCATGCGAGTGTCACTAGAATGGGATTTCGTCAGAGTCTGTTTCTTGCCGTAAGTCTGGAATACTCAAAGGCTTCTTGTCCGCTTCAAGCGCGCTCTGTTCTTCGTCCTCAGATTCTTTGTCCGCACCAATCAGAGCAGTGATAGTGGTAATGGCGTCCGGTGCATCGGCCAAGAACGCAGTTGTGCTACCAATAGCTAAAGTTATGTACGCAACCACCGCCAAGACTTTCCCGAAATCAGTTCTTGAGGCGGTTACAAGTAAATGTAACTCGTCGAGTTTCGCCGCCAGTTTCTTCTTTCTGTCGGCGTCGAGATCGGAATCAGCAACAAGCTTTCTTAAGCTTTCAATTTGCACATTTATCTTTGCTCTTGTCGAATGCTTGAGAGCAACCGACAGAGCCCGATCGCTTGTAGAAATGCGCAAGCTAAGGCGGGTTGCCAATTCTATTACTTCAGATCGGAAGCTGTCAAAATTCTCTCGGACGTTTCCAACTGAAACGCGTGTGAGGACTCCCAAGTTAAGCTCTTCCGCGGCACTCGCGAGAACGGACCAATACTCGATGAGGTCGCTCACAGACGTTCCTTCGTTCGGATCATCTTTATTCGACAGCCTCAATTCTACCATATCACGCAACTTCAGCCAACGCTGCGCAGGATCAGGTGGCAAGTTGTCATAGTCTGAAGAGTGGATCAAAGCCATTAGGGTCACAAATCCATCAGCAACCGACGGGGATCCTCCAGCGCCTCTTTCACCCGGACGAGGAAGGTCACCGCGCCTTTGCCATCGACCACGCGGTGGTCGTACGACAGGGCGAGGTACATCATCGGGCGGATGACGATTACGCCGCCGACCACCACCGGGCGGTCCTGGATCTTGTGCATGCCCAGTATCCCGGATTGCGGCGGGTTCAGGATCGGCGACGACATCAGCGAGCCGTAGACGCCGCCGTTGGAGATGGTGAAGCTGCCGCCCTGCATTTCGGCCAGACTCAGCTTGCCATCGCGGGCGCGCAGGCCAAGTTCGCTGATCTTTTTCTCGATGGCGGCAAAGCCCATCTGATCGGCGTCGCGGACCACGGGGACCACGAGGCCGGTGGGGGTGCCGACGGCCACGCCCATGTGGACGTAGTTCTTGTAGACCACATCGGTGCCGTCGATCTCGGCATTCACATCGGGGACTTCGCGCAGGGCGTGGCAGCAGGCCTTGACGAAGAAGCCCATGAAGCCGAGCTTGACCCCGTGTTTCTTTTCGAACAGGTCCTTGTATTCGCTGCGCAGCGCCATGATCGCCGACATGTCGACCTCGTTGTAGGTCGTCAGCATGGCGGCGGTGTTCTGCGCCTCTTTCAGCCGGCGGGCGATGGTCTGGCGCAGGCGAGTCATCTTGACCCGTTCTTCGCGCGCTGCATCCTCGGCCGGGATCGGGGCGCGCGGGGCCTGAGCCATGGCGGCGGCCACCGGTGCGACGGCGGCGGGTGCTGCGGCGACGGGTGCTGCGGGCGGCGCGGCCACGGCAGGCGGGGCAGCGGCGAGCGCCCTTTGCACATCCTCTTTCATCACGCGGCCGTCGCGGCCGGTGGCGGGGACAGCGTCGCGCGGCAGGTTCGCCTCTGCCATCAGCTTTATGGCCGAAGGCGCGTCTGCCACATCGCGTGCGACCACCTGTTCCGGGCCGGCGGCGGGCGCGATTGCCACCGGTGCTGCCACCTGCATCGCCGGTTTGGCAGCCGCGCTTGCGCCTTCGTTGATCGTCGCCAGCAGCGCGGCGACACCGACCGTGCTGCCTTCGGCGGCGACGATGTCGCCCATGGTTCCGGCGGCGGGGGCGGGCACTTCGACGGTGACCTTGTCGGTCTCCAGCTCGCACAGCATCTCATCCAGCGCGACGGCATCGCCCGGTTTCTTGAACCAGGTGGCAACGGTCGCTTCGGTCACGCTTTCACCCAGCGTCGGCACACGCACTTCGACAGACATGCTATTTCCCTTCGATCGTCAGCGCGTCATTGATCAGCGCCGCTTGTTGAGCTTTGTGCTGGCTGCCAAGCCCGGTGGCGGGCGAGGCCGAGGCGGCGCGGCCTGCGTAGCGCGGGCGCTGCGATTTGGCACCGATCCGGGTCAGCACCCATTCCAGATTGGGTTCGATATAGGACCAGGCCCCCTGATTCTTCGGCTCTTCCTGGCACCAGACCATGTCGGCGGCCTTGAACCGTTCCAGCTCCTTGACCGCAGACAGCGCCGGGAACGGGTAGAACTGTTCCAGCCGCAAGAGGTAGACATCATCGATGCCACGGGCGTCGCGTTCCTCCAAGAGGTCGTAATAGACTTTCCCAGAACACATCACCACGCGGCGGATCTTCTTGTCGGCCAGCAGTTTGGTGGCGGAGTGGCCCTTTTGCGCGTCATCCCACAGCACGCGGTGGAACGACGAGCCGGTGGTGAAATCCTCGGTGTCCGAGACGGCGAGCCGGTGGCGCAGCAGGCTTTTCGGCGTCATCAGCACCAAAGGCTTGCGGAAGCTGCGATGGATCTGGCGGCGCAGGATGTGGAAGTAGTTGGCGGGGGTCGAGACGTTGGCCACGATCCAGTTGTCGTTGGCGCACATCTGCAGGAAGCGTTCCAGCCGGGCGCTGGAATGTTCCGGCCCCTGACCTTCGTAGCCATGCGGCAGCAGCATGACCAGACCCGACATCCGCAGCCACTTGGCCTCGCCCGACGAGATGAACTGATCGAACATGATCTGCGCGCCGTTGGCGAAATCGCCGAACTGCGCCTCCCACAGCACCAGGGCGTTGGGTTCGGCCAGGCTGTAGCCGTATTCGAAGCCGAGCACGGCATATTCCGACAGCATCGAGTCGATGACCTCGTAGCGGGCCTGACCGGCGCGGATGTGGTTCAAGGGATAGTGCCGTTCCTCGGTCGACTGGTCGATGAAGGCGGAATGGCGGTGGCTGAAGGTGCCGCGCGTGCTGTCCTGACCGGACAGGCGGACAAAGAAACCCTCGGTGACCAGCGAGCCGAAGGCCAGCGCCTCGGCGGTGGCCCAGTCGACGCCGTGGCCGGAGCGGAACATTTCGGCCTTGGTATCCAGTTG
>JANNRR010000114.1:0-2484 GCA_031401675.1 Paracoccaceae bacterium | reverse complement strand
ATCGAGAACTTCTTCCAGAAGCTCAAGGAATACAGAGGCATCGCCATGCGCTGCTGCAAAACCGACGACAGCTTCAGCGCTTTCATAGCAATCGCCGCAACGGTCATCAGACTGAAATGAACGTCAACAGGCCCTAGTCTGTCATACCGGGCCGGATCGAAGTCGCCTTGACGAGGATCAACTTTAACAGGCTTTCGAATGACCGCCCCGGATGGCGTTGTCGTCTGCGAGGAAGCGAGGGCATATCCCGGCCTAGCGGCGACGGTGAGGCGCGCTATTTTCCGGAAGCATTTGTTCCCGGATTGCGGCAGTTGCAACGATCTTGCAGATCATGACGCGGGTTTCGCGGATGACAACGGATCGAACGGTGCCGTATCACGCACGATGCGCCCGTCTTCGAGAGTGATGATCCGGTCGGCCATTTCCAGAATGCGATTGTCATGGGTCACCATGACTGTAGTGGTGCCGCGCAATTGCCCCAGCTTTTTCAGCATCTTGACTACGATCATACCACTTTCGCTGTCCAGCGCAGCCGTGGGCTCGTCGGCGAAGATTACATCGGGGTTTCCGACCAGTGCACGCGCCACTGCAACGCGCTGCTTCTGCCCGCCCGAGAGGTTTGCAGGCAGGTAATCCATCCGGTCCGCCAGCCCCACAAGCGACAGGGCGTGGCGGGCGGCCACCTCTTGCGCCTTGCGGTCGGTCAGGCCATGCACCTGCAGCCCCATCAGAACGTTCTGCAGGGCGGTCAGGCTGCCGTGCAGGTTGTGGGCCTGAAAGATGAAGCCCAGCCTGCGCCGAAGCGCCTCATTCAGGGCGCGATCCGCCCCTTGCAACTCGTGGCCCATCAGCCTGACAGAGCCATCCTGCACATCACGAAGGCAGCCCATCAGGGTCAGCACCGTGGTTTTCCCCGACCCTGACGGCCCCATCAGAACGGTCAGGCTGCCGCGCTTCACCTGCAGATTTACGTCATAGATCGCCTGCTTGCGGGCTTCGCCGATGCCGAACCAGTGGTTCAGGCCGGTCACGGCAATGGGGGTATCCTCAGACAAGACGGCCCCCTCAGAACAGGTCGGCAGGATCGGCCGCCGCCAACCGCCGCGTGGCAATGGCACCAGAGATCGTGCAGGCAATCAATGTGCCGACAAACACCATGCCAGCCATATCCGCCGTCATGGCCAGTGGCAGCGTCGTCGCCTTCTTCATACCCGCCAGCAATCCGCTTGCCACGATGAACCCCGGAATGAAGCCCAGAATGGCAAGGATCAGCGCCTCCTCGAACACGATGCCCAGAAAGAACCACTTGGGGTAACCCATGGCCTTGAAGGTGGCGTATTCGCTCAGGTGATCCGCCACATCGGTGGACAGCACCTGATAAACGATCACGATGCCGACCAGGATGCCGATGATCACGCCAAAGCCGAAGATGATGCCGGTCGGGCGTCTGGTCTGCTGATAGCTCAGATCCTCGGCGGCGGCTTGTGCATAGCTGCGGATGCGCAGGGTCTTGTCCGAGATCAGATCTCGCAGCCGGGCCGCAATCGCGTCGGGGTCCACACCGGGCGCGATTTGCAGCAAGATATGGTCGGGTGCCCCGGAACTGCGGGCAGGAAACAGGGTCATGAAGGTCTGGTCAGAGACCATCATGAATCCGTCGCCGCCAAACCCGCCGCCACCCTGAAACGTATCGTAAAGCGTCACCGTGGTGCCGGAAACCTCGAACGAGGTCGGGGTTTGCGGGCGGATCGCGGCGGCCTCTTCGCGCGGCAGGCCACGGCTGAACATGTCGAGGATGCCTGCGTTCTGCAATTGCAACGTTCCGGTCTTGCTTGCCATGGCGGGTGAAAGAAACGCGGGCAGAGTTGGGTCAATGCCATAGGTGGTCAGCGACAAAGTCTTCGTCGGACGTGCCCAGCTGACGTTCGCCACATACAGACCGGTGCCGCCCGTCACCTCCGGGTCGGCAAGAGCCTGAAACAGCCACTGCCGCGCGACGTTGCCGCCTTCGGTCATCGAATTGGCATCCGAGGCAGAAATCATGATGTCGGCCTGAAAAAACCCGTAGGGTTTCAGCGTGGCCGTGGCCATCGAACCCATGATGCCGAGTTGCACGAAAACCAGCACGTTGGCGAAGGCCACACCCGACAAGGCGGCGGCAAAGCGGGTCCGGCTGTGGGTCAGTTGCAACCAGCCGATCGGCAGGCGCCCGAAAAGCCATTGCAGCAACCGGCTCATTCGCTGGCCCGTGCGGCAGCCCGCGTGTCGATCCGTGCGATCACTTCAAGGTTGGTAAACCGGGCCGCAATGGCCGACGACTTGGCATCAAGCTCGACCAGAACGGTGATGACGCGGGCATCGGTGTTCGCTGCGGTGTCATCCGAGACCAACCCTTGCTGGCCCACCATCAGCCCGATTGATAGAACACGGCCCTGAAGGGTCTGGCCGATGGCAACGGCAACCAGTTCGACCGGCTGGCCGACG
>JANNRR010000113.1:0-8654 GCA_031401675.1 Paracoccaceae bacterium | reverse complement strand
GTTGAAGGGGGGTTGAGGGGGGGGTTGAAGGGGGGTTGAAGCCATCATTGCCCCCCCACTCGCAGGTAGGAAGTGCGGCGCGACGGCGGCCCTTCTTCGGCAATCTCGATAGCCCCCCGCGCCAGCAAGGCGTCCATCGCCGCCTTGAACGCGGGCTTTGAGATGCCCTCCGACTTGGTGTGCGCCGCAAACTCTTTCGGGGCGTAGGTGGCTGCACCTTTGTGGTTCACTCGCCGCCCTTCCTCGGTGAAGCGGTGCAGCAGGGTCAGGAACACCCGCTCGGCCTTGGCCCCCGCAGCCATCCGGTCCAGCCCGGTTGGTGTGGTCTCTGCCACGAACACGCCCGCTTGCCAGGTCATCACGATCTCGTCGCCGATGCGGCCGTAGTTGGATTTCTTGGTGGCCAGCACCCGCTTGTCGGGGTCAGCCTCATAGCCTTCTTGCGCGATGCGCGAGAGGTAGAGCCGCGACCGAACGGAATTGCTCCATGCAGTGCTGCCCGATGTACCGGAACCTGATGACAGGCCGGTGAGCGATGGGTGCCCCAACAGCAGCACGGCGCACCGCCGCTTGAGCGCCAGACCGCGCAGGATGCCCACGAATTGCCGCACCTTGATCCGGTCATTTTCATTCGACGGATAGACATCGGCCAGCGTGTCGATGACGATCAGCACCGGCCCCTCGGCCTCGGCCCGCGCGTCCAGTTCATCGAACAGGGTGGACGTTATCAGGGCCACCTGCGATTCCACCGCAAGCAGCGCGTCCTCGCCCGCCAGGCTGCGCAAAGTCAGGCCCGGCAGATCGCCGTAGGACAGGCCGGCGGCGCGCAGAATGTCATCGGTCCGGCGGTGCAGCTCGTCGTCGTCATCCTCTGCAGTGATAAATATCACCCGGCCCGGCTGCGCCGCCTTGCCCAGCCATGCACCGCCCGCTGCGACCGCGATCGCCAGCTGCAGCGCCAGCAGGCTCTTGCCGGTGCCACCGTCACCGCTGAACAGGGTGACGGTCTTCTTGGGCACCAGGTCGGCCACCAGCCACTCGCGCGGCGGCACCGGCTTGTCCTTGAGCGTGTCGGCCGCATAGAACCGGCTTTCCCGCTTCGGTGCCGGAATGATCGCAGATACCGTAGCGCGGGGCCATGACCCGCCCGGCGCATCAACATCGTCGGCATAGGCATCCAGCGGCGGGACCGGGCGGTCGTCAATTGCCGCCCGAGTGCCGAACGACACCACGGTTGACGGCAATGCGTTCAACGGCAACAGCCCGGCCCAGGGATCATCATCGCCACTCATGCCCTGCAGAGGCGTGATCGGCATGTCGATCCGCCGATCGGCAAGCGCCGCCGTCATGACTTCGCCGCTATCGCAATCCCAGTCAGGGTAAGGGTTGTTCGGCAATTCTGGTAAATCCATCAGGTCCCCGCCTTCGGAAGCGGCACAACCTCGGCAGTCTGAATCTCGGCCGCCGACAGTTCGGCCAGGCGTTCGGCGCAGCGCATGGCCCCGTCCAGCTGCCAGAATGATCTCACGTGTTCACAGCCCAAATATACGGCGCGGTAATCTTGTCCCGTGATCCGGTCGCGATGCAGCTTGATTTTGATCCGGGCCATCATGCCGCCCGCCCGCTGCGCTTGCGTTCGGCGCGGTATTGCTCGACAGCATCCCGGAAGTAGGGGTTGCCGCCAAATGCCGCCTTGTCCCGCAGATCGGTTAGCGCCGCCGTCATGACTTCGCAGGCATCGGCCGGATCACAATCCGCGATGGCATGGCAAAGGGCGGTTGCCGCAGTGGCCCGGTTGAAGTAATAGACCGTTTTGAACGCCTGTTCATTCGACACAGCCCCGGTTGCGCCCAGCGCACCGGGGTTTTCGTTTTTTGCATCCGGCGAACCGTTCACTGCGGTATCATGTTCACCCGCCGTTCCGACTTTGTCCTGATACGAATTCTTGGCTAGAGCATTGTTACGGCTTGCATTTCTCTTGGATTGCAAATCCGTGAATGCCGGTTCGATTCCGGCACTCGCCTCCAGGGACCACCCGATGCCAGGGCTGGAATTCCTCAGAGCCAAACCCGAATACTGGCCAGACCTGGCCGACGCACCCCGGTCGCGGCATTTCTTTGGCACCCAAGTCAGGCTTTGTCGCGGCCAAGACCTACGCGGAGTCCGACGGAAACTGATAGTCGGCAAACCGCTTGCGCAGATCAAGTTTCGAAATCTTGCCGGTCGCCGTCATCGGCAGAGCCTCGATGAACATGACATCATCAGGGACCTGCCATCTGGCAATCGCCTCTGCCACATGCGCCAGCACTGCCTCCCGTGTCACCTCCGACCCCTCAGCCCGCACGATCACCAGCAGCGGGCGCTCGTCCCAGCGCGGGTGCGGCAGCGCTATGGCGGCGGCCTGCGCCACGCCTGGGCAGGACAGCGCCAGGTTTTCGATCACGATCGAGGAAATCCATTCCCCGCCTGACTTGATCAGGTCCTTGGTCCGGTCCATGATGATCAGGTCGCCCTGCGGCGTGATCCGCGCAACGTCGCCGGTGCGGAACCAGCCGTCGGAATCAAAAGCCGCAGCACTGGCCTTTTCGTTGTTGTAATAGCCCGAGATTACAAAGCCGCCGCGCACCAGCAATTCGCCCGAGGCTACCCCGTCGTGCGGCAGGCGCCTGCCGGCATCATCGACGATCTTCATCTCGATCCCATAGGTGCGTTTACCCTGCGACTGGCGCGCCTCGATCCGTTGATCCACGGTCTGCTTGCTGCGCGGTTCGCGGCTGACCGCGCCGATCGGGCTCAATTCCGTCATGCCCCAACCATGATTGACCGCAATGCCGAAATCACGCTCGAACGCGTCGATCATCGATTTCGGTGCGGCAGCCCCGCCGATCCCCACTATGGAAAGGGCTGCCGGTTTTCGCCCCGCCGCCCGCATCGCCGCCAACAGCCCGCCCCAGATGGTCGGCACTCCCCAGGCATTGGTCACCCGCTGTTCATCCATCAGCGTGAACAGCGATGCGCCGTCAAGTTTCGGCCCCGGGAACACCAGATCTGTCCCTGAAAGCGGCGCCGAATAGGGCAGACCCCAGGCGTTGACGTGAAACAGCGGCACCACCGGCAGAATCCGGCTGTTCGTGCCATAGCAATCGGGAGTGGCCAGAATGGCTCCCATCGAATGCAGCACGTTGGAACGGTGGGAATAAAGCGCGCCCTTCGGCTCGCCCGTGGTACCGGAGGTGTAGCACAAGGATGATGCGGTGGTTTCCGGCAGATCGGGCCAGTCGTAATGCGTCGGCTGGCCTGCCAGCAGATCCTCATAGATCAGCAGACCTTCCAGCCCATGCTCGGATGGCACATGCGCGCGGTCCGTCAGCAGAACCAGCTTGATACCGGCCGGCAGGCGCGGGGCCAGTGCGGCGACCAGCGGCAAGAAGGTCAGATCGAAACACAGCACCCGGTCATCGGCGTGATTGGCGATATAGACGATCTGGTCGGGAAACAGGCGCGGATTGATGGTGTGGCACACCGCTCCGATGCCTGCGACCGCGTAATACAGTTCGAAATGGCGATAGCCGTTCCAGGCCAGCGTAGCCACCCGGTCGCCCGGCTTCACTCCCATTGCCACCAGACCGTGCGCCAGCTGGCCGATGCGCGGGTAGGCTTCGGCGTAACTGTATTCATGCAGGCCGCCCTCGACGGCAGCCGAAATGATCCGCGTATCCGGATGGACCGAAGCCGCGTAATCCATGATCCGCGGGATCGACAGCGGAACATCCATCATCAAGCCGTTAAGCATCGCATCCTCCCTGATGTCTGACCTTGTTGGCCTTGCGTACAGGAAACGGCGATTGCTTCAGCATTGCCACATGTTTTTGCGGTGACGCCGCAGTTTTGCGCCTCTGCCGCGCCGATCGCGCAGCTCGTGTGGCGGCATCATGTCCCAAGCGAAGTGGCGGCACGCCGGACCACAAGGCAGCCTTGGCCCCTGCGTCGGTTGACGACAGGCTCGGGAACTGCCCGCTGGTCCGAACCGCGCCTGATCCCGAACAAGGCTTAGAATGTTTCGCATTCGCATACTGGCTAAGTGCCAATAATCATGCTAACTTGCCCGGACACGAACACGTCATCCGAAATGGCGGAGCGGTACAAAAAGAGCAGAGCATGTCTATTATTCGTGTGGGCAGTGATCTGGCCATGCCACTGAGCAATCATGGGTATGAAACAGCACGTGTCCAGTTTGCGGCGTTGTGTTTTAGGTTGGTCAAGCACCGGCCTCAGGTTCTGTTGATCACCAGCCGCGACACCAGGCGATGGCTGATGCCAAAGGGTTGGCCGATCGACGGGCTGAGCCCGGCCGAATGCGCCGCCCGTGAAGCCGAAGAAGAGGCGGGGGTGAAAGGCAAGGTCCTGGATGAGTGTCTGGGCCTGTTCAGCTACTCCAAATCGATGCAGGACGCCGAGGCCATTCCCTGTATCGTCGCGGTCTATCCGCTGCGCGTCACCAGTTTGGCGACGAATTTCCCGGAACGGCGGCAGCGGCAGCGCAAATGGTTCCCGCTGGAACAGGCGGCACTTCTGCTGCAGGAGCCAGAAGCGCAGACTGTGGTGTCGGCGTTCGCCCAACACGCCTTGCTGCAGGTCGACCGGGCAGGATCACATCGGCGCACCGGCAGCGCATGAACCCGGCCAAGCCTTGATCCGGTCGGGCCTTGATCCGGCAGACGCCGTCGCGGAACAGGTTGAACTTGCCGCGTGAATCGTTAACTGATGTGGGGTTACCTGTCACGGCGACGCTGCGAGGGCCGCTATGATCCGCTATGCTTTGAAATGTTCGCACGGCCATGACTTTGAAAGCTGGTTTCAGTCGGCGGTCGCGTTTGACCGGCTGTCGGCGGTCGGAATGCTGTCCTGCACGGTGTGCGGCGATGCGGCGGTCGTAAAGTCCCTGATGGCCCCGGCCGTGCGCCCGGACAAGCCTGCGGACACTGCGGCAGACAATCGCCCGCTCCGGGCGGAACCGAAGCAGGCATTGGCGCTGCCAGGCCCTGCCATCGAAAAGGCGATTGCCGCCCTGCGCCGGCAAATCGAGGAGAATTCCGATTACGTCGGGTTGGACTTTGCCGCTGAGGCCCGCGCCATCCATCTGGGCGATGCCCCGGAACGGTCGATCTATGGCGAGGCCCGGCCGGAAGAGGCGCGGGCCCTGATCGCGGACGGGGTGCCGGTGGCACCGCTGCCGTTCCTGCCCACCAGAAAGTCGCACTGACTTCCCGCCTGATTTGGAACCTGTCAGGGGGCCCGCAAGCTGACGATCTGAAATGTCTCGGCGCGGGACATTTTTTATGTGTTTATAATCAATTGTTTAGGGTGTGTCGGTTAACCAAATTGTAGGGATTTCGGTTGGGCTGCATGCCTGCGCAACAGTCCGGCACCCTGCAGCGCGGCGCGGCGGCGCGGGGGCCGAGCAACAGACCTTCTGCTGCCCGGCGGCGTGATCGCCGTTGAAACGGAGATCCGCTGCACCATCCCGCCTAACCTGATCGCCGCTGATATCAGCCGGTGCCCCCTGACCGTTCATGTCCAGCCGCATGCCAGACTGATTGGTATTCATTCAGAGACAGTCTGACAGACCATACCCGATTGCTTGAAAATCCACCGAGAATCTGCCCGGCAAATGGGGATCGCGGACGTTGGACTGGACATTCGGGTGCCAGCCTATAGACTTTTTCCAACGTCATTCGAGCTTTTTCTTTTGCCGCCCCGTTCAGCCGAGATGCGCTGAACAGCCCACATTCGAATTGAAAGGTCCTGGCATGGCTGTCATAACCACCGCGACGACTACGTCACTTTTGGCCGTCAACAACGAGCAAATCTATATCGCCCCGACCGGTTCGATCACGGTGTCAACCGGGATTTTTGGCGGTGAACCCATTGCGATCAGCAACAGCTCGACATCCGTCAGCAACGTCGAGCTGGTCATTGATGGGCGGGTGGTCAGCCTTGCAGACAACGACCTGATCTTTCTGGACCAGAACACCGCCGGCGCTGGCGGGCACGAGGTGATTGTCTCTTCACTGGGCATCCTGCACGCCTTTGACGGTATTGCGATCCGGGTCCACGGCAGCGGCTGCACCGTGATGAACGACGGGTACATATTTGCTCAATCCGCGGGTGTTTTCGCCACTGGGACTGGAGCATTGCTAACCAATACCGGCACCATCAGGTCGTTCGGTGTCGGGCTGAGCACCACAGGGGTTGCAGCGCATTTGCGCAATGGCGGATTGATCGATGTGGAGTCCTATGGGATAGAGGCGCAGGGCGACAGTTCGCATGCCACCAATTCCGGCACCATTATGGGCGGCGGCGGCATTCGCAGCCGCGGGGATAACAACCTTCTGGTCAACAGCGGCACGATCATCGCCGACGACTCGAATTTCTTCGGGACCAGCGGCGGTGCAATTCTTGTCGAATCGTCCAACGGCAACCGCGTGGTCAACAGCGGTCTGATCACCTCGACCAACAGCTACGGCGTGAATTTTCTGGGGCTTGCCAGCGGCACCGGTACGCTGCGCAACTCTGGCACCATCAGCGGCGATCTGGCCGGGATCAGCTTCACCGACTTCCAGGTGGCTTTCAACACGCAATTGGCCTGGACCATGACCAACAGCGGCGAGATTTCCGGCAGGATCGCCGGGATCAATGTGCAGGACGGCAATCTGGCACTGACCAACCTTGCCACCGGCCAGATCAGCGCAGCGGCGGGAGACGCGGTTGTCTGTCTGGGTCTGATCAACCTGACCAACTGGGGGTCGATTGCGGGCAACGGACCCGGCGGTGACGCCATCGTGCTGGGGGCCAATTCGGGCTTCAGCGAGATCACCAATTTCGGCACGATCAGCACCACCAGCGGTTTGGCGATCAATGCCGCTGCCGTCACCGGCGGCGCGGTGTTTCTGACCAATCACGGGGTTATTCAGGGTGCTGCCAGCGCCTACAATGGCGGAACCGGCACCGATGTCATTACCAATTTCGGCACCTTGTCCGGCATCGGCACCGGCGGCGGCAGCGATCAGGTGCGCAATGCCGGGCTGGTCAATTCGTTCGTGCTGCTGTCGTCGGACGATGACAGCTATGACGGGCGGCGCGGGTCGGTGGCGGGCTATGTGGACGGCGGCATCGGCAACGACACGCTGTGGGGCGGCCTGATCGAGGATGACCTGCGCGGCGGCACCGGCAGCGATTTGTTGGCGGGCAATGACGGCGATGACACGCTGACCGGCAGCGACGGCGACGACACGCTGTCGGGGAGTGCCGGCGATGACGTGATCAGGGCCGGGCTCGGGTTCGACATCCTGACCGGCGGCAGCGGCCGCGACACCTTTGCATTTGCCAGCGCCGCCGAAATCTCGTCGGCTCTGATCCGCGACCGCATCCGGGATTTCGAAACCGGGCAGGACCAGATCGACCTGAGCGCGCTGCCGCCGCTGACATACCTCAACCTGGCGGTATTTTCCAATGTGGCGGGCCAGGTGCGTTATCAGAAGAACATCGGCCAGCTGCAGGGCGATCTGGACGGCGACGGGCTGGCCGATTTCGTGCTGGTGCTGGAGGGCAATCCGGTGCTGGTTGCGGGCGATCTGATCCTGTAGGCCGCCCTTTGTCCGGAGAGTCTCACCGTGAGACAATTTTTTGGTGTTTTATATCAATGCGTTGGGGTAGTTGCGTTAATGGATTCTTAGGGATTGCAGGCGATTTGGGACGGCTTGGGCCGGGAAGCTGCCAAATGCGCTGCGCCTGAAGGCACACCCTACGTTGCACAGCAGTCTTCGCCGCCGACCTGATCCCCTTGCCCCCTTGCCCTTGGCCAGCCCGGCCCGTATGAAGCGCCAGTTTTGCAGGCGCGGCCTTGGGGGCTCGGACCACGACATGCCTTTGCTGGTGATGAAATTCGGCGGCACCTCGGTTGCCGATCTGGCGCGTATCCGCAACGCGGCACAGAAAGTCAAGCGCGAAGTCGAGCGCGGCCATGATGTGATCGTCATCGTTTCCGCCATGTCGGGCAAGACCAACGAACTGGTCGGCTGGGTCGGTGAAACCGCGCCGTTCTATGATGCCCGCGAATATGACGCGGTGGTCAGTTCCGGCGAGAATGTCACCGCCGGGCTGATGGCGCTGACCCTGCAGGAAATGGATGTGCCGGCCCGGTCCTGGCAGGGCTGGCAGGTGCCGATCAACACCACCAGCGCGCACGGCGCGGCGCGGTTTCTCGACATTCCGCGCGACCATATCGACCAGAAGTTCCGCGAAGGCATGAAGGTGGCGGTGGTCGCGGGCTTTCAGGGGGTGTCGCCGGAGGGGCGGATCACCACGCTGGGGCGCGGCGGGTCCGATACCACAGCGGTCGCCTTTGCCGCCGCCTTTGCCGCCGAGCGCTGCGACATCTTTACCGATGTCGACGGCGTCTATACCACCGACCCGCGCATCACCAACAAGGCCCGCAAGCTGGACCGGATCGCGTTCGAGGAGATGCTGGAGCTGGCGAGCCTGGGGGCCAAGGTGCTGCAGACCCGCTCGGTGGAACTCGCCATGAAGGAGCGGGTGCGGGTGCAGGTGCTGTCCAGCTTCGGCAGCGAGACGGGTGCCAACCTGCCGGGCAC
>JANNRR010000112.1:0-89775 GCA_031401675.1 Paracoccaceae bacterium | reverse complement strand
CGAATTTGATGATCCCGTAGCGCTCCATGGTGGCGTGCCGGTCGAGATGATCGGGTGTGAGGTTGAGCATCACGCCGATTGTGCACTTGAGCGACGGCATCAATTCGATCTGGTAGGACGACAACTCGATGACGTGAATGCGATCCGGCTTTGGCGGCTCGAGTGCCAGGATCGGCGTGCCGAGATTGCCGCCGACCTGCACGTCCTTGCCCGCCGCCGACAGAATATGCGCGGTCAAGGCGGTGGTCGTGGATTTTCCGTTGGTGCCGGTGATCGCGACAAAGGGCGCGTCCGGCGAATCTTGCGCGCGCTGGAGCGCGAATAATTCGACATCGCCGATCACAGGCACGCCGTGCCGCTGCGCGGCCTTCACGATCCAATGCGGTTCCGGATGCGTGAGCGGCACGCCCGGCGCCAGCACCAGCGCGTCGAATGTTGTCCAGTCGGCGCTTTTAAGATCCTGCAGCGGCAGTTTTTCGGCCGCAGCCTTTTCGCGGCCCTTCTCGCCATCGTCCCAGACGGCGACATCCGCGCCGCTCGCGACCAGCGCCTTGGCCGCCGAAATGCCGGACGCGCCGAGCCCGAAAACCGCGGCGCGCTTGCCTTTGAAAACGGTGACCGGGGTCATGAACGCGTTTTGCCCCCGCGACTATCTCAGCGCAGTTTCAGGGTGGACAATCCAACCAGCGCCAGCACGATGGAAATGATCCAGAAGCGGATCACGATCTGCGGTTCGGCCCAGCCGCGTTTCTCGAAATGGTGGTGGATCGGGGCCATCAGGAACACCCGCCGCCCGGTGCGCTTGAAATAGAGCACCTGAATGATCACCGACAGCGCCTCGACCACGAACAGGCCGCCGACGATGGCCAGCACCAGTTCGTGCTTGATGCAGACGGCAATGGCGCCAAGCGCGCCGCCGAGAGCGAGCGACCCGGTGTCGCCCATGAAGACGGCGGCGGGCGGGGCGTTGTACCACAGAAAGCCGAGGCCGCCGCCGATCAGCGCCGAGGTGAATACCAGGAGCTCGCCGGTGCCGGGGACGTAGTGCACGTCGAGATATTGCGAGAAGTCGGAGCGCCCGACCGCATAGGCGATGATGCCGAGGGTGGCGGCGGCGATCATCACCGGCATGATCGCCAGACCGTCGAGCCCGTCGGTCAGGTTCACGGCATTGGCCGAGCCGACGATGACCATCACCGCAAACGGCACGAAGAACCAGCCGAGGTTGAGCAGCACCGTCTTGAACACCGGCAGCGCCAGCTGGTTGGCCAGCGCCTCGGGGTGGCCTCGGGCGGCGGCGTATCCGGCCAGCGCGGCCAGCACCAGGCCGGCGGCAAAGCGCAGGCGGAGCGACACGCCCTTGGAGGTCATCCTGGTGACCTTGGCATAGTCGTCGGCAAAGCCGATCAGCCCGAACCCGAGCGTGACGAACAGCACGATCCAGACGTAGGGAATGTCGAGCCGGGCCCAGAGCAGGGTGGCGACCAGCAGCGCGCCCAGGATCAGCGCGCCGCCCATCGTCGGCGTGCCGGCCTTGGCGAAATGGCTGGCGGGGCCGTCATCGCGGATCGGCTGGCCCTTTTTCTGGCGGCGGCGCAGCAGGTCGATCAGCGGGCGGCCAAACAGGAAGCCGAAGATCAGGGCGGTGAAAAACGCCCCTCCGGCGCGAAAGGTGATGTAGCGGAACAGGTTGAAGATGTCGCCGCCATCCGAGAACTGGGTCAACCAATACAGCATTCATCCGGCCTCTTTGTGATCTGTGGCGGCGGCTTGACCGAGTTTGCGCAGGGCGTCAACCAGAGTGCTGACCCTGATGCCCTTGGACCCCTTGACCAGCACCACATCGCCGGCATCGACCAGAGAGCGCAAACGGGGGGCAAGATCGGCGGCCTGCGGCACCCAGTCGCCGCGCTGACGATCCGGCAAGGCCCGCCAAAGCTGCTGCATCCGGGGCCCGACGCAATGGACGACCTGGACTTTTTCGAGGGCAGAATACCGGGCGATGGCCAGATGCAGTTCGGTTTCGGTCGGCCCCAGTTCCAGCATGTCGCCCAGAATGGCGATGCGACGGCCTTTGGTCAGTCGGCCGACGTTGTCGACGGGTTCGGCCTTCGCCAGCACCTCCAGCGCCGCCGCCATCGAGGCGGGGTTGGCGTTGAAGGCATCGTCGATCAGATCGAACGCCAGATCCTCGACCGGGTCCAAGAGGATGCGTTCGCGGGTGCCACGGCCAAACGGCGGCTGCCAGTGCGCGATGTCGCAGGCGGCCAGGCCGAGGTCGAGCCCGAGCGCTTGCACCGCCGCCAGAGCGCCAAGTGCGTTCACCGCGAAATGCAGACCGGGCGAGGCGACCTTGAACAACATCACCGTGCCGTTGGCATTGGCGCGGACAGAGGTGGCGGTTTGCGACGGGCTGGCGCGGACGAGTTGAAAATCGGCCGCGTCGGAGGTGCCGAAGGTCGTCAGGCGGGCACCGGCGGCCGTGGCTGCGGCCCGCAGGATCGGCGTGGTGGCCAGATCGGCGGGCATGATGGCGGTGCCGCCCGGGCGCAGCCCGTCGAAGATCGCGGCCTTTTCGCGGGCGATGCCGTCAAGGCTGTCGAAGGCTTCCAGGTGGGCGGCGGCGATGGTGGTGATCAGGGCAACGTCAAGATCGGCCAGTCTGGCCAGGGGTGCAATCTCGCCGGGGTGGTTCATGCCGATCTCGACCACCGCGAATTCGGTATCGGCGGGCATGCGGGCCAGCGTCAGCGGCACGCCCCAGTGGTTGTTGAAGCTTTTTTCGGCCGCATGCACCCTGCCCTGCCCGGCCAGGATGGTGCGCAGCATTTCCTTGGTCGAGGTCTTGCCGACCGAGCCGGTGACGCCGATGACCTTTGCCGCCGTGCGGGCCCTGGCGAAGCGGGCCATCTGCCCAAGGGCTGCCAGCACGTCGGGGACGATCAGCAGGCGGGCATCGGCTGACACGCCGTCGGGAACGCGGCTGACCAGCGCGGCGGCGGCACCGCTGGTAAGGGCCTGCGGCACGAAATCGTGGCCGTCGCGCGCGTCGGTCAGGGCAATGAACAGATCGCCGGGGGCGAGATCGCGGCTGTCGATGCTGAGGCCGCTGATGGTGAAAGCCCGCGTTGCCCGGCCGCCGGTGGCCATTTCCAGATCGGCCGAGGTCCAGAGCGGCGTCATATCCGGCCGTCCAGTGCCGCGACGGCAATCGAGGCCTGTTCGGCATCATCGAACGGATAGATGGCGTCGCCGATGATCTGGCCGGTCTCATGGCCCTTGCCGGCGATCAGCAGCGCGTCGCCCGGTTCCAGTGCATCGACGCCGCGCAGGATCGCCTCGGCCCGGTCGGCGACCTCGCTGGCTTCGGGGCAACCTGCCAGAACGGCGGCGCGGATGGCGGCGGGGTCTTCGGAGCGCGGATTGTCGTCGGTGACGATGACGACGTCGGCATGGTCTGCCGCCGCCTGCCCCATCAGCGGGCGTTTCAGCCGGTCACGGTCGCCGCCCGCGCCGAACACCACGACGATGCGGCCCAGCACGTGCGGGCGCAGCGAGGCGATGGCCGACGACAGCGCACCCGGCTTGTGCGAGTAATCGACAAACACTGCCGCCCCGTTCTGGCGCAGGGCGGCAAGTTCCATCCGGCCGCGCACCGTGCGCAGGCCGGGCAGGACCTTGAACACGGCATCGGCGGCCGATCCGGATGCAATCACCAGCGCCGCTGCGGCCAGCACGTTTTCGGCCTGAAAGCCGCCGATCAGCGGCAGGCGGGCCAGATGCGCCATGCCGCCGTAGCCAAAGCGCAGGTCCTGCCCGGTGGCGTCGTAGCGCTGCGCCTCGATCCGCAGGTCGGCTTCGGCGGCGCGGCCGATGCTGATCATCGTCTGGCCCTGTGCCCGGACAATGTCGCGGATCTGGCGGCCGCGCGGGTCATCGATGTTGACGACAGCGACGCCCTCGGGCGGCAGGACACGGCTGAACAGGCCGGCCTTGGCGGCGAAATAGCTTTCGAAATCCGCATGATAGTCGAGATGGTCCTGGCTGAAGTTGGTGAAGGCGGCGGCTTTCAGGCGGACGGCGTCCAGCCGGCGCTGGTCCAGCCCGTGCGACGACGCCTCCATCGCCGCATGTTCGATACCGGCGGCCTGCATTTGCGACAACAGCCGGTGCAGGGTGATCGGTTCCGGGGTGGTATGGGCCAGGGGCGCGGTGAAATCGCCCTGTACCCCCATGGTGCCGATGTTGCAGGCCGCAAGGCCCAGCAGGTTCCAGATCTGGCGGGTGAAGCTGGCGACCGAGGTCTTGCCGGATGTGCCTGTGACGGCCACCAGTGTTTCCGGTTGCGCCCCGAACCACAGCGCGGCGGCAAAGGCCAGGGTCTGGCGCGGGTCTTCGGCCACGATCAGGGCGGCAGGGCTGGCGTTCAAGAGATCGGCGGCCAGCGCCGCCCCGGCAGCATCGGTCAGCACCGCCGCCGCCCCCATGCGCAGGGCATAGGTGATGAAGCCGGCCCCGTGCAGCCGCGACCCCGGCAGGGCCGCGAACAGAAACCCGGGCTTCACGTCGCGGCTGTCGACGGCCAGACCGGTGATCCGGGCCTCACGCCCCGACTGGGCGGTCAGACCAAGTGCAGCCAGTGATTTCGCCCTGCTCGGCATCGGCCCTGCCTATTCCTGAACGTCCGAAACCTTTAGCGCAACCTCGGGGGCAGCTTCAATGACCGGACGCAGGCCCAGAAGCGGCGCGATGCGGCGGATCATTTCGGCGGCCACCGGGACCGAGGTCCAGCCTGCAGTGCGGCGCGGTTCCGAGCCCGAGGTGTCGACCGGTTCATCCAGGGTGACCACCAGCACGTATTTCGGGGCATCGCTGGGAAAGATCGCGGCAAAGGTGGCGATCACCTTTTCCTTGTAATAGCCGCCGGTGGGTTTGGCCTTGTCTGCCGTGCCGGTCTTGCCGCCGACGGCATAGCCGGTCACCTCGCCGAAGCTGGCGGTGCCTTCGGTCACCACGGCACGCATCAGACCGCGCATGGTGGCCGAGGTGCGTTCGGAGATTACCCTGGGGCCGGGCGCAACGCTGGTTTGCTTCAAGAGCGTCGGGCGGACCAGCGTGCCGCCATTGACCACCGAAGCATAGCCTGCCGCCAGATGCAGCGGGCTGGCGGACAGACCGTGGCCATAGGAGACGGTCATGGTGGTGATCTCTGGCCAGCGCCTGGGCACCAGGGGCTTGGCCCCGGGCGCCTCGACCAGTTCGACCGGCGTTGCCGTTGTCAGCCCGAGCGAGGTCAGGAACGATTTTTGCCGCTCGCCGCCGATCTGCAGCGCGACCCGGGCCGTACCGATGTTGGAGCTTTTCACCACGATGTCATAGACCGACAGTTCCGCACCGTAGTTGTGGAAATCGCGGATCTTGAACTTGCCCCAGGTCATCGGACTGGCGGTCTTGATCATGGTGTTCAGATTGACCAGCCCCAGGTCAAGCGCCTGGGCGAACGTGAATATCTTGAAGGTCGAGCCCAGCTCGTACACCCCCTGAACCGCGCGGTTGAACAGCGGGCTGTCGGACGGATCGCCGCTGGTCGGCTGTGCCGGACGGGTGTTCGGATCGAAATCCGGCAGCGAAATCATCGCGATGACCTCGCCGGTATGCACATCCAGCAGCACGGCGGTTGCAGCCTTGGCGTTCATCAGTTTCATGCCGCCAAGCAACACTTCGTGGGCGGCGGCCTGTACGGTCAAGTCCAGCGACAGTTGCAGCGGCGCGCCGTTGTTGGCGGGGTCGCGCAGAAAGGCGTCAAAGCTTTTTTCCACCCCCGCCGTGCCGATAACCTCGGCCGAGTGCACGCCTTCGCGCCCGAAGCTGGCACCACCGAGAACGTGGGCGGCCAGCGTGCCGTTGGGGTAAAGCCGCATTTCACGCGGGCCGAACAGCAGGCCGGGATCGCCGATATCATGCACCGCCTGCATCTGTTCGGGTGACAGTTTGCGCTTCAGCCACAGGAACTTGCGGTTGCCGGAAAACTGCTGCTTCAGCCAGGCAAGGTCCATGTCGGGGAAGATCTCGACCAGCTTTTCGGCGACGGCGGCGCGGTTGATCATCAGGTGCGGCTGCGCATAGAGCGCCGAGGTCAACAGGTTGGTGGCAAGGATGCGGCCATTGCGGTCGACGATGTCGGCGCGGCCGGCGACGATGGCCGACGCGGTGCTGGCGGTGCTTGGCTCCACCGGTTCGGATGCGGCCAGCAGACCCATGCGGGCCCCGACCACGCTGAAGGCGGCCAGAAAGAACAGGCCGAGCATCAGCAGCCGGCCCTCGGCGCGCAGACGCGAGCGGTCGCGCATGGTTTCGTGGCGCAATCGGCGGTTTTCGCGCTCGATGACGTCGGGGTTTTCGCCTTTGGCGCGGGCTTGCAGAATCCGGGCCAGCGGGCGCAACGGGGTACGGGTCATGGCGCTGCTCCTGTGGCTGCAACAGTGGTTTCGGTGCCGATGACATCGACGGGATCGGTGATGGCCGGCAGGTCGGGGGCGACGACGGCCGGGGCCGGATAGGCGATGGCCGGCACCTCGCCGAACTGGCCGGGGTCGAGCGGCAACAGGTTCAGCCGGTCGAAATTCAGGTCGGCCAGTTCGGCCAGACGTTCGGGCCGGTTCAGATAGGCCCATTCGGCGCGCTGCACCGACAGGGCTTCGCGCAGGGCCCCGATCTCGTTCTGCAAGGAGCGGACCACGCGGTCGGACTGCTGGGTCCGGTAGTTTTCGCGGTAGGCCCAGAAGGCCAGCCCCATGACGGCCAGGGCAGAAAGCATGAAGAACAGGCTGCGCATGTCAGCGACCTTTCTCTGGAAGGGTGGGCAGGCCCAGCGCGGCATGGTCGCTGGTTCCGGCGGCGGCTGCGGTGCGGACGGCGACGCGCAGCTTGGCGGAACGGGCGCGGGGGTTGGCGGCGGCCTCATCAGCGTCGGGGCCGACGGCGCGTTTGGTCAAGAGCCGGAACTGCGGTTCGGCGGCCGTTTTTTCCGGGGAATAGCGGTTGGCGTTGGCGTCGCCGCCGGAGCGGGCCAGAAGGAAGCGTTTGACGATGCGGTCTTCCAGCGAATGAAACGTGACCACCGCCAGCCGCTCGCCGGGTTTCAGGGCGCGCTCGGCCGCCTCCAGCCCCTGCACCAGCGCGCTGAACTCGGCGTTGACCGCAATGCGGATCGCCTGAAAACTGCGGGTGGCGGGATGCGACTGGCCGGGTTTTGGGCGGGGCAGGCATTTTTCGACGATGCGGGCCAGTTGCAGGGTGGTTTCGATCGGGGCCAGACTGCGGGCCGCGACGATCATCCGGGCGATGCGGCGCGAGGCGCGTTCCTCGCCGTAATGATACAGGATGTCGGCCAGATGGCTTTCCGGGGCGGTGTTGACCAGATCGGCGGCGCTGTCGCCCGACTGGCTCATCCGCATGTCCAAGGGGCCGTCCTTCTGAAAGGAAAAGCCGCGCCCGGGCGTGTCGATCTGCATCGAGGACACGCCAAGGTCGAGGACCACACCATCCAGCGGCGCGTCGGCCAGCCGGTCCAGTTCGGCGAAGTTGCCCTGTTTCAGGATCAGTCTGGTCCCAAAGGGGACGGCCCACGCTGCCGCCATGGCAAACACCGACGGATCGCGGTCAACCCCGATCACCCGGTCGGCCCCGGCTGCCAGCAAGGCGCGGGCATAGCCACCGGCGCCGAACGTGCCGTCAAGCCACAGGCCGCTGACCGGGGCGACCGCCTCCAAGAGCGGGCGCAACAGAACGGGAATGTGGGCGGCAGGCGGCAGGTCGGGGGCAGCAACCGCGCTCATGCCGGCCGCGGCCCGCGCAGCAGCGAGCGGCGGTCGAATTTCGGGCCAAAGCGTTCCTCGACGGTGCGGTTCGGGCCGGATTTCAGCGCCTGATAGGTTTCGGGCTTCCAGACCTCGAAGCGGTCGCCCATGCCGATGAACTTGACCTCGCCGTCCAGTTTCAGCTTTTCGCGCATGAACTGCGGCATGATGATGCGGCCATCGGCGTCGATCTCGGCTGGTTGCGACTGGGCGTAGTAAAGTTCCTCGACCAGATCGCGTTCTTCGGACCCATAGTCCATCGCCTCGATCATCGCTTCGACCTGGGTCATGCCGATAATCGAATAGCATTCCAGATAGTGCCGGGCCTCGTCGCCGAATACGATGACGATACTGGCGGCGGCACCCTTGCTGTCCTTGGATTTTTCGGGTGGCGCGTAGCCGGGGTCGCTGGCTTCGGCGATCTTTCTAAAGGCGGCGGGGATCGACACCCGGCCCTTGGGATCGATCTTCTGATCGAAACTGCCTCTGAACTTCGGCGCCAGTGTCACGATTTGTCCTGCTTATCCCTGTCCCGTCAGCCCTTCGGGTTCTTGCCCTGCGGGGTTTTGGCCCTTCGGGTTTCAGCCTTTCGGGGGCCCGGCCCAAAGGAAAACGACGAGTTGGGCTGCTGCCACTGCCCAACTCGCCGCCACCGTCCCATTGCTGGGTCCCATTTCTGGGTTTGTCCGGCTACGCATGCCACCTGGGGGGATGTCTGCTCGCTCGCGCGCCGGATCTCTTGGTTCGTGATTGGGGAAGCCTGTATGAAACCCTTACGCCTCTTGGGGTCGTTATCGGTTGCCCCTTGGTTTTCGTCTGCCCGTCTCACCGTGAAACAGTATTGACATGGTCTTTCATGGTAATCAATGGATTTTTGCGGGTTCAGGCAACAATCTGTTGTGGCGAGGGGTCGGTGAAATCAAGCCATAGCGGTCGAGGCGGGTGGCACCCTCCAACTTGTAGCGGATGCGCTGTTATCAACACCTATATATGGTATCATAAGGCTTTCGGCGCAAGATCGTCCGGCGTCGGGATGCCGTGCGCTGTCCGGGCCGAATTTCGGTCTGTTTCGCGGACGTCGGCACCCGGAACATCGGGTTTTCCGGGAGGTGGGCGGGTTTTCAGCCGCGAATCACGTTTGAATTCTGGGGGTGCTGAAGCAAATAGTGATTCGTTGGGCCACTTGCGCCCGGGATTCCTGCCGCTGCTCTGTGCCAACCGCCCGGCGGGCTTGCGGCGTTCCCGGCGAACAGGGCAATTCCCGCGCCGATTCCATGCAGTACCATGCGAATGGCCCGGAAGGCCGCTTCAGGCCATGCCGCCGGCGATCAGACGTGCGGCCAGCCCGGCGTAGGCCCGCGCTTCGGCGCCCTCGCCCGCCGCGATCGGGGTCCCGGCATCACCGGCAAGGCGGACATCGATGCTGAGCGGCAGTTCGCCCAGAAACGGCAGCCCCAGTTTCGCAGCCTCGTCGCGCACACCGCCATGGCCGAAGATATGGGCCTCGTGGCCGCAGTTCGGACAGATGTAGGTCGACATATTCTCGATCAGGCCCAGAACCGGGGTTTTCAGCACCTGAAACATGTTCAGCGCCTTGCGGGCATCCAGCAGCGCCACATCCTGCGGGGTGGACACCACGATCGCCCCGGTCAGATGCGTGCGCTGGCAGAGGGTCAGCTGGATATCGCCGGTGCCGGGCGGCAAATCGACGATCAGCACATCCAGCTTGCCCCAAGCCACCTGCCCCAGCAGTTGCTGCAACGCGCCCATCAACATCGGGCCGCGCCAGACCACCGCCTCGCCCTCCTTCATCATCAGGCCGATCGACATCATGGTGACGCCGTGGGCCTGCAACGGAATGATGGTCTTGCCGTCGGGCGAGCCGGGGCGTTTCGACACGCCCATCATGCGCGGCTGGCTGGGGCCGTAGATATCGGCGTCCAGGAGGCCGACCGCCCGGCCGGCCCGGGCCAGCGCCACCGCCAGATTGGAGGCGACGGTGGATTTGCCGACCCCGCCCTTGCCCGAAGCGATCGCCAGAATGCGGTCGACACCCGAGATGCGCTGCGGGCCGGTGTTGGCGGTCGGATGGCGGCCGATGGTCAGGCTGGGCGGCGCGCCCGGCGGTGGCGCGGCAGGCTCGGCGGGGCGTTTCGCGCTTGGGCCATGCGCTGTCAGCAGGACTGAGGCGGCGCTGACCCCGGGCAATTTCAGGATCAACGCCTCGGCCTCGGCCCTGATCCCCTCCAGGGCGCGGGCCTCCTCGGGGGTGGCGGCTTCGATGACGAATCGCACCCGCCCGGCCTCGATCATCAGGGCCCGCACCAGATCGCGGGACACAAGGTCACCGCCACCGGGTAGCGCAAGTTGTGACAATGTTTGCAGAATTGTTACTTTTTCGACATCCATCGCCTGTGCCCTTTGCCGGTTTGTGCAGCATAGGTCGGCATCTTTGCGTCCAAGGGCAAGGACTTATGCGCAACGTGCCTCGGATTTGGGCGGCAGAGGTCAGAGCCGCGCAAGAAAAGGTCAGAGTTGGTTATGCATTTGCTGCATGGCAGCATTGACGGCTGCAGCCATTGTGCAGATGCAGCATCGGCGTATGTTACCCCTAACAGCGCAACAGGCGTTGGAGCAGTTTTGAAGTCCGAGGTGTAGAATGGCTTATGCAAACAACATCCGCGAGCAGTCGCATCTGGCACAGCCGGGGCTGGTCGAGCGTCTGGCGCGCTGGTTCGGGACCGGGTCGAAGCTGGTTGAACAGCGCCGCGTGTACCGTCTGACCCTGCGCGAGCTTGGCGCCCTGAACGACCGCGATCTGGCGGATCTGGGTATCCATCGCGCCATGATCGACAGCATCGCGCGGGAAGCGGCGTACGGCAAATGAGCTTTCGCCCCGGTTCGGGGCGGTTGGATCGAGTGCAGCATTCGTTCATGTTTTGCTGCCAGAGTACGGAGCCAAGGCTCCCAAGTTGAACGGTCGCTTGTCTCCTCCCCGAGCAGGGCCGTTGTGAAGTGCGGCGGTGCCAACCTCCTCCCTGGCATCGCCGCAGCTTCGACCCCGGCCCGAGGCCGGACGGAATTCGGCCCCGGCCAGCATGGCTGCGGGCTACGCGGAATACGAAATGCTCCACCTCCTCCCGGGGCAGATCGTGACTTGAGCGGTGGTGCCACCTCCTCCCGGCATCACCGCTTTTTCTTGCGCTTGATTGTATGTGTGCCGCTACACGATCAGAATATCACTGAGCAGAACCTGAGCGCCGGCCTGTAGTGTGGCGATGACGACGGCGGCACCAACGCCGTTGCCGTCGGCATCGTAGCGCAATATGCGGGTATCGGTCTCGTACAGGAAACGGATCGCCGCAGTGCCGGCAACCGCAGCATTGGAACTCTGAAACAGCCCGGCGGCCAGATTACCGGCCGCCAGACCGCCGAACGCTGCGCCCAGCAGTTCGAACCGATCGTTGTTTCCGGCAACCGCCGAGGAAAAATCGGTAATTCTGTCGTTGGCCTCGCCCAGTGCTTTGAACACGAATGAATCGTTGCCAAGGCCACCGGTCAGTGTATCGGTACCCAAACCGCCGATCAGGCGATCAGAACCGGTCCCGCCGATCATGATATCGTTGCCGTTCCCGCCATCAAGCCTGTCGCCGCCGTTTCCACCGTCAAGCTGGTCTCTGCCGCCAAATCCGAACAGACTGTCTGAGTTGTCATTCCCCAGAAGGGCATTCGCCGCAGCGTTGCCGCGCAATTGATCCTTGCCTGAGCCGCCGGTGGCATTCTCGATCAGTGAACGCAGGTCGCCCGCGTTCAACAGGGAGTTGAAGACATTGGCGCGCGACTGTGCCCCGGTATTGGTATTCAGCACGGCGAGTTGGGCCTGCGACAGAACCGACCAGTTGCCGGGTGCCAGATTCACCCGCATGTCGGTGGTGTAGTTCGACAGATCAAACAGGTCGGTGCCGCCGCCATCCCAGATGGTCAGAAAAATGCGATTAGCGCCCGGAGTGCCCTGGCCGACGGCATCGACGAACATTTCGCCAGTGGTCGTGCTCCACGTATAGGTCGTGGCTCCGGCGTGGAAGGTGTAGTCGGCACCATAGAGATACTGCAGTGCGGCGATATCATTCATCATGTAGGTTTGCGCGTAACCGAATTGCTCGTTCGTGTAAAAGTTGGACGCGCCGCCCACTTCGGAACGATAGGTCATCACCGAGAATTCCATCCCGTCGCGATTGGCTGGCAGCGCGGCGATGACAAAGGAGCCGTCGGGAGAATTCTGCACCGAATGGCCATGCTTCAGGCCAAGCGCATGGCCAGTTTCATGCAGAATGGTGGCATAGGCGAAGTTGCCCTTTTGCGGGGCGTTGTAATCGGTGGAATTGAAGAACATGTCGCCATGGGAAAAGTCCGGCGCGAAGAACGAATCGGGCGGCGTTCCGACAGCGGTGGTGATGACGCCGGGCACGGGCAGCAACGTAACGGGGTCGAAATACTGCACGACCGAGCTTGCCTCGGCGTACCGAAGATTGGCAAGCGCACCATTTGCAACAAACACAATATTCAGGTTGAACAGTCCGCTCAACTGGGCGATCGCATCATTGGTCGCCGTCTTCTGCGCGCCATTGAAGGCTTGGAAGCCGGAGATGCTGCCGAACTGGTAACCGGAATACTGGCTGGTAGACGAGGCAAACCCGTAGGTCAGGCTATTCAAATCCCATTTCACACCCCATAGCAGGCCGTCGATGCCCGGTGTGCCCGATAATGCAACCAAAGACATAGGTTTTCCCCCCTCAACTGCAATGTGCCGCGCCCATTGCAACGGTCCGTACGCAACTTTTTGAACGGCGCTCAGGCAAGCAAATGGGTGAATATGCTCAACTTGTGCCCATTTCGGGATTCTGCGCAAGCGAAAGTTCGGTGATGATCAGCCGAACAGGCCGGTGCCGTTGCCGGTGCCGGTGCCGCTATCAGAACGGCACGTCGTCAACCAGTGCGGCGGCATGATCGGCGGCGACGACAAAGCGGGCGACAAGTTTTTTCGAACCGGCCTTGTCGAAGGTCACGTCAAGCTTGTCGCCCTCGACATCTTCCACCGTGCCATAGCCGAATTTGGCGTGGAACACCCGGTCACCGGCGCTGAAGCCGGACACGGCGTCAAGGTCGACGGCGCTGGCCCGGCTCTCGCGCGGTTGTGCCGTGGCGTAATTGGGCGGGCGGGTGGCGGCGCGGTCCTGCAGCCGCTTCCAGCCGGGGGAATTGTAGACATCGGCAGAGGCGGCGCGGGCCTCGACGGTGGAGGCCATGCCGACGGCACCGTAAGCCCCGCCGTAAAGGCCGGGCGGCGTCAGCACATCGACATGCGCTGCGGGCAGTTCGTCGATGAAGCGCGACGGCAGAGCCGATTGCCACTGGCCATAGACCCGGCGGTTGGCGGCGAAGGAGATGGTGGCGAGTTTTTCGGCGCGGGTGATGCCGACATAGGCCAGCCGCCGCTCTTCCTCCAGCCCTTTCAGGCCGCTTTCGTCCATGCTGCGCTGGCTGGGGAACAGCCCATCCTCCCACCCCGGCAGGAACACAGCGGGAAATTCGAGGCCCTTGGCGGCATGCAGGGTCATGATGCTGACCTTGGGTTCCGCCTCTTCGGATTCGTTGTCCATGATCAGCGCGACATGTTCCAGAAAGCCCTGCAGGTTTTCGAACTGTTCCAGCGCCTTGATCAGTTCCTTCAGGTTTTCCAGCCGCCCCGGCGCCTCGGGCGTCTTGTCGGCCTGCCACATGCCGGTGTAGCCGGATTCGTCCAGGATCATTTCGGCCAGGTCGATGTGAGCGCGCCCCGACTCGTTGTCAGGGGCCAGAGTTGTGCGGTGCCAGCGGCTGATGTTGTCGACGAAATGCCGCAACTCGCCGCCGCCCTTGCCGCCAAGGCCGCCGGAGGACACCAGATAGCGTGCCCCTTCCAACAGGCTGACGCCGTTGTCGCGGGCGGTGCGCTGGATGGTTTGCTGGGCGCGGTCGCCGAGGCCGCGCTTGGGTTGGTTGATCACCCGTTCGAACGCCAGATCATCGTCGGGCGACACCGCCAGCCGGAAATAGGCCATGGCATCGCGAATTTCGAGCCGTTCATAAAAGCGCGGGCCGCCGATGACGCGGTAGGGCAAACCGATGGTCAGAAACCGGTCCTCGAACGCGCGCATCTGGTGGCTGGCGCGCACCAGGATGGCGATGTCATCGAGGCTGAGCGGGGCCAGGTTGCGGCGGCCGGCCTGCAGCGCCTCCAGCTCCTCGCCGATCCAGCGCGCCTCTTCCTCGCCGTCCCAGTGGCCGATCAGGCGCAGCTTTTCGCCCACGGTCGCGTCGGTCCACAGCGTCTTGCCCAGACGCCCGGCATTGGCCGCGATGATGCCGGACGCGGCGGCAAGGATGTGCGGGGTAGAGCGGTAGTTCTGTTCCAGCCGCACCACTTTCGCGCCGGGAAAATCCTTGTCGAAGCGCAGGATGTTGCCGACCTCGGCGCCGCGCCAGCCATAGATCGACTGATCGTCATCGCCGACACAGCAGATGTTGCGGTGCGACTGGGCGAGCAGACGCAGCCAGAGGTACTGGGCGACGTTGGTATCCTGATACTCATCGACCAGGATGTAGCGGAACCAGCGCTGGTACTGGGCGAGGATGTCAGGGTGGGTCTGGAAGATCGTCACCACATGCAACAGCAGGTCGCCGAAGTCGACCGCGTTCAGGGTCTGCAGGCGGTCCTGATAGGCGGCGTACAGCTCGGTGCCACGGTTGTTGTAGGCCGGGGCTTCGGCCGACGGCACCTTTTCCGGCACCCAGGCGCGGTTCTTCCAGCCATCGATCAGGCTGGCCAAGAGCCGGGCGGGCCAGAGCTTTTCGTCGATGTTGGCGGCGGTGATCAGCTGTTTCAGCAGCCTGATCTGGTCGTCGGTGTCGAGGATGGTAAAGTTCGACTTCAGACCGACCAGTTCGGCGTGACGGCGCAACAGCTTGACCGAGACCGAGTGAAAGGTGCCGAGCCAGGGCATGCCTTCGGCGGCCTGCCCCAGCAGCCGCCCGACCCGGTCGCGCATTTCACGCGCCGCCTTGTTGGTGAAGGTCACCGCCAGAATCTCGTTCGGGCGGGCCCTGCCGAGGCTGAGCAGATGCACGATGCGCGCGGTCAGCGCCTTGGTCTTGCCGGTGCCGGCCCCCGCCAGCATCAGCACCGGTCCGTCCAGCGCCTCGACCGCTTCGCGCTGCGCCGGGTTCAGATCGTCGAGATAGGGGGTGGGCCGCGCCGCCATGGCGCGCTGGCTGAGCGAAAGCGCCGCCCCGGCCTCGAATGCGTCCTGTTCGTCCAGCTGGCTCATGGCCGGCAGCCTAGCAGGGACTGGCGGCAAGGGAAAGCCATGTTCCCTTAATGTTCCGACCCTGTCGGAAGGTGCTGTTCCAAGCCGCTTTCCGGGCCAATCAGGGGTGGACGGCGTAATAGTTGTTCACCGGCAGATCCTTCGGCTCGACCCGGGTGAGCGTGTAGCCGAGGTCGGCCAGCAGCGCCAGAACTGCTGCCCGGCTGTGGGCCCAGACCTCGACCAGCATCCGCGGGTGGCTGCGTTCCAGCGTTTGCCGCATGCCCTGCAGGCAGGCCAGTTCGTGGCCCTCGACATCGACCTTGACTACGGTCGGCGCAATGTCGGGCAGGTAGCTGTCGATGGTGACGGACTGGATGATCTTGCGGTCCACCACCTTCTTGTTGTCCTTGCCGTGGATCGAATTGCCGGTACCGAGGAAATTCTGATCGCGATAGAGGTTGATGACCTGATCGCCGGTACGGTCGGACGCGGCGTAGTGGTGCAGCGTGATCTGACGGGCCAGCCCGTTCAGCTTGACGTTGACGTTGGCGCGTTCGACGGTCCGGTCCATCGGTTCAAAGAGATGCACAACGTTGGCCGGGTTCGACAGGGCGGCGACCAGCGACATCATGCCGGAATAGCCGCCGATATCCAGCACCGTGCCGGGGGTCTGGCACCATTTTGCCCAGGTTTGCACCATGTCGGGCTCATAGGCGTCGGCCCCCAGCCAGTGGCAATACCATGCTATGACATCGTCGTTGGCGTGGAACATCACGAAATCCAGCCCGGCAGCGCGACAGGGCACCAGGCCGAAGTACGGGAATTGCTGCTTCAGCTGGGCAAAATCGGCAATCCGGGCGGTGCCTGCGGCGAAATCGGTGCGGAACCGGGCGATCCGCTGGTTGGTTTCGCGATTGGTCTGGGTGATCTGCGCAAGGCGCGCATTCCGGGGCACGGCACTGGTCATGTCTATCGGTCCTTGTTGCGGGCGGGAACGTACCGGGACAGTCTGGCGGCGTCCAGTGCGGGCGGTGTCTGCGCCGGTTTTATGACAGGCTTGGCTTTACGACTGGCGTGGCGGAACTTGCCCTTGCGCCGCGATGCAGCATCCCTAGAGTGCTGCGCTGAAGACCCATGGGGACCGCTTATGACCGATTTCCGAAAGATCCTGATCGCCAATCGCGGCGAGATTGCCATTCGCGTGCTGCGCGCCGCGAACGAGTTGGGAAAGCGGACGGTTGCGGTCTATGCCGAAGAGGACAAGCTGAGCCTGCACAGGTTCAAGGCCGACGAGGCCTACAAGATCGGCGAGGGCCTGAGCCCTGTCGGGGCCTATCTGTCGATCCCCGAGATCATCCGCGTGGCGCAGATGTCGGGGGCGGATGCAATCCATCCCGGTGACGGGCTGCTGTCGGAAAATCCCGATTTCGTCGAGGCCTGCGACGCAGCGGGCATCCGGTTCATCGGGCCGAAGGCGGCGACGATGCGGGCGTTGGGCGACAAGGCATCGGCCCGGCGGGTGGCGATGGCGGCGGGGGTGCCGGTGATCCCAGCGACCGAAGTTCTGGGCGACGACATGGAGGAGGTCAAGCGGCAGGCTGCGGCGGTCGGCTATCCCCTGATGCTCAAGGCCAGCTGGGGCGGCGGCGGGCGCGGCATGCGGTCGATCTACGGGCCGGAGGAGCTGGCCGACAAGGTGCGCGAGGGCCGGCGCGAGGCGGAGGCGGCGTTCGGCAACGGCGAGGGCTATCTGGAAAAGATGATCCTGCGGGCGCGCCATGTCGAGGTGCAGATCCTTGGCGATTCCCACGGGCAAATCTATCATCTGTATGAGCGCGACTGTTCAGTGCAGCGGCGCAATCAGAAGGTGGTCGAGCGCGCGCCCGCCCCCTATCTGACCGAGGCGCAGCGGGCCGAGATTTGCGCGCTTGGCGTGCGCATCTGCGCCCATGTCGGCTACGAGTGCGCCGGCACCGTCGAGTTCCTGATGGATATGGACGACGGCAAGTTCTATTTCATCGAGGTCAATCCGCGGGTGCAGGTCGAACATACCGTCACCGAACAGGTGACCGGCATCGACATCGTGCAGGCGCAGATCAAGATCGCCGAAGGCAAGACCCTGGCCGAGGCCACCGGCGTGGCGTCGCAGGCCGAGGTGCGCCTGTCGGGCCATGCGCTGCAATGCCGGGTGACGACCGAGGACCCGCAGAACAATTTCATTCCCGACTACGGCCGCATCACTGCCTATCGCTCGGCCACCGGCATGGGCATCCGGCTGGACGGCGGCACCGCTTATTCCGGGTCGGTGATCACGCGCTACTATGACAGCCTGCTGGTCAAGGTGACAGCCTGGGCGCAGACCCCGGAACAGGCGATTGCCCGGATGGACCGCGCCCTGCGCGAGTTCCGGATCAGGGGGGTGTCGACCAATATCGCCTTTGTCGAGAACCTGCTGAAACATCCGGTGTTTCTGAACAACACCTACACCACGAAATTCATCGACACCACGCCCGACCTGTTCAGTTTCAAGAAGCGCCGCGACCGGGCGACCAAGATCCTGACCTATATCGCCGACATCACGGTGAACGGGCACCCCGAAACCGCCGGGCGGCCGAAACCGGCGGCCGATCTGCGGCTGCCAAAGCTGCCGGTGGTGCGTGGCACCCCGGCTGCCGGCACCCGGACGCTGCTGGAGGCAGAGGGGCCGAAGGCGGTGGCCGACTGGATGCTGGCACAGAAGAAGCTGCTGCTGACCGATACCACGATGCGCGACGGGCATCAGAGCCTGCTGGCCACGCGAATGCGGTCGATCGACATGATCCGCGCTACCCCCGCCTATGCCGCCAACCTGGCCGGACTGTTCAGCGTCGAATGCTGGGGTGGGGCAACGTTCGATGTGGCCTACCGGTTCCTGCAGGAGTGCCCCTGGCAGCGGCTGCGCGACATCCGCGCCGCCTTGCCCAACGTGATGACGCAGATGCTGCTGCGCGCCTCGAACGGGGTCGGCTATACCAACTATCCTGACAACGTTGTTCGATCTTTCGTATTCCGCGCCGCGAAAACCGGGGTGGATGTGTTCAGGGTGTTCGATTCGCTCAATTGGGTCGAGAACATGCGGGTGGCGATGGATGCGGTGGTCGAGGCCAACAAGCTGTGCGAAGGCACGATCTGCTACACCGGCGACATTCTGGACCCGGACCGGGCCAAGTACGATCTGGCCTATTATGTCCGCATGGCGCGGGAGCTTGAGGCGGCCGGAGCGCATGTGCTGGGGCTGAAGGACATGGCCGGGCTGTTGAAACCGGCGGCGGCGCGGGTGCTGGTGACGGCGCTGAAGGCCGAGGTCGGGTTGCCGATCCATTTCCACACGCATGACACCAGCGGCATCGCGGCGGCCACCATCCTTGCCGCCAGCGATGCCGGGGTCGATGCGGCGGATGCGGCGATGGATGCGTTTTCGGGCGGCACCTCGCAACCCTGCCTTGGCTCGATTGTCGAGGCCTTGCGCAATACCGACCGCGATACCGGGCTGGACATGGCCGCGATCCGGGAATTGTCGAACTACTGGGAAGCGGTGCGCGGCCAGTATGCCGCCTTCGAGTCGGGCATTCCGGCACCGGCGTCCGAGGTCTATCTGCACGAGATGCCGGGGGGGCAGTTCACCAACCTGAAGGCGCAGGCGCGCAGCATCGGACTGGAGGAGCGCTGGCACGAAGTGGCGCAGGCCTATGCCGATGCCAACCGGATGTTCGGCGATATCGTCAAGGTCACGCCGTCGTCCAAGGTGGTGGGCGACATGGCGCTGATGATGGTGGCGCAGGGGCTGAGCCGGGCAGAGGTCGAGGACCCGGCGGTCGAGGTCGCCTTTCCGGACTCGGTCGTCGACATGCTGCGCGGCAATCTGGGCCAGCCGCCGGGTGGCTGGCCGCCGGGCATCCTGAAAAAGGTGCTGAAAGGCGAGGCTGCCAGCAATGAGCGGCCCGGCCTGCATCTGGCCGCCGTCGATCTGGAAGCGACGCGGGCGGCGGTGACCCGGGAACTGCGCGGATCGGGCAGCGACGATGACGACATCAACGGTTTTGCCGTCGATGACGAGGACCTGAACGGCTATCTGATGTATCCCAAGGTGTTCATCGACTACATGACACGGCACCGGGTCTATGGCCCGGTCCGGGTGCTGCCGACCCGGACGTTCTTCTATGGCATGGAAGCCGGCGAGGAGATCGAGGCCGAGATCGATCCCGGCAAGACGCTGGAGATCCGGCTGCAGGCGGTGGGAGAGACGACTGACGAGGGCGACGCGCGGGTGTTTTTCAAACTGAACGGCCAGCCAAGGGTGATCCGGGTGCCGAACCGGTCGGTCCGGGCCGCCACCGCCCGCCGCCCCAAAGCCAGCGACGGCAATCCCGCCCATGTCGGCGCGCCGATGCCGGGCTCGGTCGCGTCGGTTGCGGTGACGGTCGGGCAGAAGGTCAATGCCGGTGATCTGCTGCTGACGATCGAGGCGATGAAGATGGAAACCGGCATCCACGCCGACCGCGCCGCCGTGATCAAGGCGCTGCATGTGCAGCCGGGGGCGCAGATCGACGCCAAGGACCTGCTGGTCGAATTCGGCTGAGCGGCACCGCAAGACTTGCCCGCTTTGCCCAAGTTTGTAACATGGCGCAGAACATGGGGGGCGGGATGCGGGGTGCGGCGGACAGCATCGGTGTCAGGCAGGCGGAACTGCTGGCGTGTCTGTCGCTGGCCGTGGACCTTGGTCTGGGGGTTCCGGCGGAATGGATGCAGCGCACGGCACTCGTTTCGGTGCGGCTGGCCGCTGCCGCCGGGCTTTCGCAACAGGTGCAACGCAGCTGCTATTTCCTGGCGCTGATCCGCAACATCGGCTGCACCTCGACCTCGTTGTCGGACGCGCGGTTGATGGGCACCGAAATGGAGCAGCAGGCGCTGCTGACCGCTGATCCCGACGACGGGCCCGGCACCATGGCGATGATCCTGCGGGATGTCGGCGCGGGATTGCCGCCGCGCATCCGCAAGGCAACCGTGGCGCGGTTTTTCAAGTTTGCGGCCAGCGGCGGATTTGCCGCCAACCATCGGAACCATTGTGAGGGTGGTGCGATCCTGGCCGAGCGGCTGGGACTTGGGCCGGAGGTTGGTCTGGCGCTGTGGTCGATGTACGAACGCTGGAACGGCAAGGGCTCGCGCGGACTGGCGGGTGAGGCGATCGACATTGCGGCGCGGGTGATGCAGGTGGCGACGGTTGGCGCGCATTTTCACGGCGAAGGCGGGACGGCGCGGGCAGTGCAGGTTTTGCGGCAGCGGTCAGGCAACTCGCTGGACCCGAACCTGTGCCGGGAACTGCTGCAAGACCCGGACGGACTGCTGGCGATGCCCGACGCGCCTTTGGCGCAAGTGGTTCTGGCGGCTGAACCCGGGCCGTCAATGCAGCTGTCGGGCGAGGCGCTGGCAACGGCGCTGGGGGCTGTTGCCGATTTCGCCGATGCCAAGATTCCTCAGACACTGGGCCATTCGCGGCGCGTCGCCGGACTGGCCGCCAGTGCCGCCCGCTTGAGCGGGCTGCCCGGCAGCGATGCCGATACCCTGACCTGCGCCGGTTACATCCATGACGTTGGCCGTGTCGGTGTCAGCGCAGGCTTGCTGGGCCGCCCCGGCACGCTGACGGCGGCCGAATGGGAACGTATCCGGCTGCACCCTTACCTGACCGAGCGGGTCTTTGCCGGATCCGCGGCACTTGCCCCTGCGGCGCGGCTGGCGGCGACGCATCACGAAAGGCTTGACGGGTCCGGCTATCACCGGGGTCTGGGGGCGGCCGAGCAGTCAGGACCGGCGCGCATTCTGGCCGCCGCAAACGCCTTTGCCGCCATGACCGAAGAGCGGCCGCATCGCGAACGCCGCGATGTCAATGCCGTAGCCAAGGCTCTGGCGGCGCTAGGACGCGACGGTCGGCTTGACCCGCGCGCAGTCGATGCCGTGCTGGCGGCGGCGGGCGAAGCCACCGGGCAGCGCCGCCGCGCCGGAGTTTCCCTGTCTGAGCGCGAGATCGAGGTGCTGCGCCTGCTGGCACGGCAGCACTCGAACAAGGAAATCGGCCGGGCGCTGGGAATATCGCCCAAGACAGTCGAGCATCATGTCAGCCATATCTTTGACAAGACCGGCTGCACCACCCGCACGGGGGCAGCGCTTTACGCGACACACAACGCCTTGCTGTAATTCGTCGCCTATAGGGGATCACCCCGATGCGCGGCGGTTTTCGTGGTGGCAAGCTGGTGCCACCTGAACAGCAAGGGAAAACCAAAATGTCCATAGATTCCAAAAAGAAACTGGCGCTGGCCTTTCATGCGGCGTTTGACAGTGGTGACGAGGCCGCGTTTGCCGCGATCTGTTCACCCAAGCTCGTCGCAACCATGCCGGGGGCACCCGGGCCATTGAGTCGGGACGCCTTCTGGGCGGCTGGTTCGGGGTTCTTGGCCGCCTTCAGCGAGGCCAGGCACACCTCCATCTCGCAAATTTCGGAAGGCGAGTTGGTGGCCAGCCGCCTCATCTGGCGCGGCGTTCACACCGGTGATTTCGCCGGCATTCCGGCCACCGGGCGTGCCGTCAGCATCGACGCAATTTCGGTCGATCGCATCGAAGACGGCAAGATCGTGTCGCATGACGCGTTTTTCGATCTGGCGTCTTTCATGGGCCAGCTGACGGCAATGGCTGCCTAGACCCATTGCCGCCAGCTCACGTGCCGTGCCTGATGTCGCATCGCGATCAAGCACGGTGCGTGAGCCGGCGGCCGCAGAAGGCTGCAGAATGCCACCGAATCACCGTGCTGGCCGAACTGCCGTTGCCGCCGCTCAGGGAAACCGGCAACGGCGTTGACTTGAGACTTCGCCTTGGACCTGCCCCGGCATGGCTGACGGTACGACTTTGCGACCGGGGCGTCAGACAGCGAACCGCGTTGCCGCCCGGTTCCGGCACGGCAAGGCTTGACGACGGCGTGGTTTCACTGACGCAATGCAGGAGCCCATCTGCAGTGCAACAAGGTGATCCATGCTCGAGCTGTTATCCGACCCGGCCATCTGGGTGTCCTTTCTGACGCTGACCGTGCTGGAGATCGTGCTGGGCGTCGACAACGTCATCTTCATCTCGATCCTGGCGGGCCGGGTCGACCCGGCAGAGCGCAACCGGGCGCAGTTCATCGGGCTGATGGGGGCGCTGGTCCTGCGGCTGGTGTTGCTGTTGGGCATCACCTGGATCGCCCAACTGGAGGAGCCGGTGATCAGCGTGCTGGGGTTCGGCCTGTCGTGGCGCGATCTGACCATGCTGGCCGGCGGACTGTTCCTGCTGTACAAGGCGACAACCGAAATCTTCGCCGAGGTCGAGGGCGATCACCACGGCCCCGAAGGCAAGTCGCGCCTGTCGCTGACCACCGCCATCATCCAGATCATGCTCTTGAACATCGTCTTTTCCATCGACAGCATCATCACCGCGATCGGTATCGCCGACGCGATTGAAGTGATGGCGGCGGCGGTGGTGATTTCAACCATTGTCATGCTGGCGGCATCGAAACCCATCGCGGATTTCGTGCACAAGCACCCGTCGACCAAAATGCTGGCACTGGCCTTTCTGGTCATGGTCGGCATGGCGCTGATCGCGGACGGGCTGCACCACCATATCGAGCGTGGCTTCATCTATTCGGCGATGGTTTTTGCCGGGGCGGTCGAAGGGCTGAACCTGTGGCGGCAGAAACGGCGGCAAGCGCTTGCGGCAAATCCTGGCCACTGAGCCGGGGTTTTCCGGCCCGCCCGCCAATTTTCTGCTTGCAGGCCGGGCCGGGACTTACTACATCACCGCTCACCCAAGGACGCGGGCGTAGCTCAGGGGTAGAGCATAACCTTGCCAAGGTTAGGGTCGAGAGTTCGAATCTCTTCGCCCGCTCCATTTTTAGTAGTCAAAACAACGACTTAGAGAAGGCCGCCTTCGGGCGGCCTTTCTGTTGTCGCCGTTTGTTGTCATTTCCGTTTCTCGTCCGCCGCCAGGATATTGATGTCCAGCACCGCACCAACCACCGAGTCATTGGGAATGTGCAGGTAGTTTTGTTCGGTCACACGCGAATTTGGTGGCCACCGTCACCATCGCCGAAGATCTACTGCGCCTGTTGCCGCGCGGTACGCATGATCCGGCGATGTTCATCAAGCCGGCCGAGTTGCGTGCGGCGATGGAGGGGGCTGGGCCTGTTCCGGATGCGACCACCGGCCTTGGCCCACGCGGGCTCAACCGCCGCCTGGACCTGGCCTTCGGCCCCCAGCCGCTGACCACAGTGTTTAATGGGCATCGCGCGGAAACCGGCTCTCGGGGCGGGGAACAACCTTGCTGCGGTGCTGCATTGCGCTTGCAGCAAGAGCGGGAAGCGGCCATTTTCTGTCGCCCACGAGAACCAACCCGGCAAGGTCAAGTCCGGCGACTTTGCCACTTGAGGCCGTGCACCAATGGGCTGGCGCGCGGCCCCATCCAGTTCGGTTGGCCGGGACTTGGTGTGCGGAGCAGATCTTCGCGTCTTGATCGTGCAGGCATTGCCTCTTTCCGGTTCACCCGACCAATTCGGCCTCTGCGCGGGCGACATGCTGTTTGACCGCGAAAAAGCTGTCGGGCGTGACCGAAATCGAATCGATGCCAGCCTCGACAAGCACTCGGGCAAAGGACGAATCGTTGCTGGGGGCCTGTCCGCAGAGGCCGACCTTGGCCCCGGCGGCATGCGCCTTGGCGATGACCGTCTTGATCATCCACAACACGGCGGGGTCGCGTTCATCGAACAGGTCCGCCAGATCGCCGGAATCGCGATCGACGCCGAGGGTCAGCTGCGTCAGATCATTCGAGCCGATCGAGAACCCGTCGAATTTCTGGGCGAACTCGGTGGCCAGAATGACGTTCGACGGGATCTCGCACATCACATAGACTTGCAGCCCGTTTTCGCCTCGCACCAACCCGTTTTCGGCCATCACCGCCAGCACCCGGTCGGCTTCGTCCAGCGTGCGACAGAACGGGATCATCATGATCATGTTTGTGAAGCCCATGGTTTCACGCAACTTCTTGATCGCACGGCATTCCAGAGCGAAGCCGTCCTTGTAACGCGGCGAGTAATAGCGCGAGGCGCCGCGGAAGCCGATCATCGGGTTTTCCTCGGTCGGCTCGAACTGCTTGCCGCCCAAAAGGTTGGCATATTCGTTGGTCTTGAAGTCGCTCATCCGCACGATGACCGGCTTGGGGAAGCAGAAGGCTGCGATGCGCGACAGCCCGCGGGCCAGATGATCGACGAAGTAATCGGCCTTGTCGGCGTATCCCTTTGTCATGGCTTCGATTTCGGCCCGCACGTCCTCGTCTTTCAACTCGTCGAACCGGGTCAGGGCCAGCGGGTGCACCTTGATGGCGTTGTTGATCACGAATTCCATCCGGGCCAAGCCCACGCCTTCGGTGGGCAGGTGCCACCAGCGGAACGCGGCCGAAGGGTTGGCGAGGTTCAGCATGATCTTGGTACGGGTTTCAGGCACCGTGTCGTAGTGCAGCTCTTGCACGGTGAATTCCGAGATTCCGGCGTAGATGAAGCCCTCTTCGCCCTCGGCGCAAGAAAGTGTCACTTCTTGCTCGCTGTGAAGAACCTCGGTGGCGTTGCCGCAGCCGACGACTGCCGGAAGGCCGAGTTCGCGGCTGACGATGGCGGCGTGCGAGGTGCGGCCGCCGTGGTCGGTGATGATGGCTGCCGCGCGCTTCATGATCGGCACCCAGTCAGGGTCGGTGGTCGAGGTGACAAGGATCGCGCCGTCGATGAACTGGTCGATGTCGCGGGCGTTTTCGATCAGGCAGACGGTGCCCGACACCACCGCTTCGCCGACGCTGAGGCCCTTGAGCAGCGTCGCGCCATGCGACGTCACATGGTAGGATTTCAGCACTCCGACCTTGGCGCGCGATTGCACTGTTTCCGGCCGCGCCTGCACGATGTAGAGGGTGCCGGTTTCGCCGTCGCGGGCCCATTCCATGTCCATCGGCTGGCCGTAGTGCGCCTCGATGGTGCAGGCCTGGCGGGCAAGTTCGAGGATCTCGGCATCGTTCAGCACATAACGTGCGCGTTCGGCCTTGGAGGTCGGCACGTTCTTCGTCTCGCCGCCGGTCGTGCCTGCGTAGACCATCTTCTGCTCTTTCTCACCCAGCTTTTTCTCGACGATGGGAGAAAGTGCCGGGTTCGACAGCAGCGGCTTGAACACCTGGTATTCATCGGGGTTAACCGTCCCTTGCACGACGTTCTCGCCCAGGCCCCAGGCGGCGTTGATCAGAACCACCTTGTCGAAACCCGACTCGGTGTCGATCGAGAACATCACGCCCGATCCGCCGACGTCGGAGCGCACCATCAGTTGCACGCCGATCGACAGCGCGACCTTGGTGTGGCCAAAGCCCTTCAGCATCCGGTAGGTGATCGCCCGGTCGGTGAACAGCGAGGCGTAGCAGCGCCGGCAGGTATCCAGAAGGGCGGCTTCGCCACGCACGTTCAGATAGGTCTCCTGTTGACCGGCAAAGCTGGCGTCCGGCAAGTCCTCGGCGGTGGCACTGGAGCGCACGGCGACCGAAAGATCCTTCGACCCGGTTCGCCTGGCCAACTCGTGGAAGGCGGCGACGATTTCGCTGCGGGTCTGTTCGGGGAACTCGCCGGCCTTTATCGCCTGACGGATCGAGGTCCCGGCCTCGGGCAGCAAGATCTTGCCGGCCTCAAGCTTTGCCAATGTCGCTGCAATCATCTCGTCCAGACCATTGGCGGTCAGGTAGTCGCGGAATGCTTCGGCGGTCGTGGCAAATCCCGGCGGCACCTTGATGCCCTTTGGCTCCAATTGCCGGACCATCTCGCCAAGTGACGAGTTCTTGCCACCCACCAGAGCCACGTCCCCCCGTGACAGGCCCTCGAACCACATCACCCGCTTTTCTGCATTCTGCATAGCCCTGATCCCTCCAGATCCGTGTCAAATCGGACATCAACTTGCCGCGTTTTGAAGTCGCGAACCTTGACCCTGATCAAGGTCGCCCGATTCCGCCGTGTTAGGATGCGAACATCGGTGGCTGGTCTTTCCGGTCGCGGGGCAGCGCACGGTGGTGCAAGTCCGAGAGGGCAGGAAAGGAAGGAAGAACATGCAACAAAGAGATCTCGAGGAACTTGCAAAAAGGGTTGAAGCCGCGAGCGACGCAGATCTCGATCTGCCTGCCAACGTTGCAAGAGCGTTGCGCGCAAGCTTTCCAAGTGCGGCAGCTGCTGGCCGGATTCCGGACGATATCGCGTCCTCGACGGATGCCATCGTGGCGCAGGTGATTGCTGCACTGCCCGGCTGGCACTTTTCAATCCACGGGCGGGCGCGAATCGCTGCCGGGGCGTGGCGCTGCACTTTGCGTCGATCTGACGTGCGGGACGATGACGAAACGATTGGCGTGGGCGAGGCGCACTCCCTCAATCTGGCGATACTGGCGGCGGTGCTCCGCGTCGCAGCCAGACAATAGGTTGGCGACCCAAGACAAAGGGGGGACTCCTCTATGCTTCAGGTGCGCATTCACGGTCGGGGCGGCCAGGGCGTGGTAACGGCAGCCGAAATGTTGTCGATTGCGGCCTTCGAGCAGGGGCGGTACGCTCAGGCGTTTCCAAGCTTCGGCTCGGAACGCACCGGGGCGCCGGTGGTATCGTTCTGCCGGATCGACGACAAGCCGATCCGCTCGCGAGAGCCGATTTCCACGCCTGACGTCCTGATCATCCAGGACGCGCATCTTCTGCATCAGGTCGATGTATTCCAGGGGCTGGTGCCGACCGGCCATGTCCTGATCAACTCGGGCCGCAGCATCAGCGACCTGGGCCTTGACGAAGTCGCCGCGCGAATGCCTGCCGGGCGGATGATCACGCTGCCCGCCACCGAGATCGCGCAGAAGCATCTGGGCCGCCCCTTGCCGAATGCCGTGCTTCTTGGCGGCTTTGCAGCCCTGACCGGGCTCATCACGCTTGAGGCCGTCGTCCACGCCATTCACGACAAATTCAAAGGGCAGGTCGCCGAGCGCAACGCTGCTGCCGCGACCGAAGCCTATGACCTTTTGGCCGCGAAGGAGACGCAATGATCAGCCAGATGGAAGGCTCGCAGGCCGTCGCGCAGTCGGTCGCGCTTTGTCGGCCCGAGGTGATCTGCGCCTACCCGATCTCGCCGCAGACCCACATCGTCGAAGGGTTGGGGGCGCTGGTCAAGGGCGGCACGCTGTCGCCTTGCGAGTTCCTGAACGTCGAAAGCGAGTTCGCCGCGATGAGCGTGGCCATCGGCTCCTCGGCGACCGGCGCGCGGACCTATACTGCCACCGCCAGCCAAGGCCTGTTGTTCATGGTCGAAGCGATCTACAACGCCAGCGGCCTTGGCCTGCCCATCGTTATGACCGTGGCCAACCGCGCTATTGGCGCACCGATCAACATCTGGAACGATCATTCGGATTCGATGAGCCAGCGCGATTGCGGCTGGCTGCAGCTGTTCGCCGAAAGCAACCAGGAGGCGGTTGATCTGCATATCCAGGCCTTCCGGCTGGCCGAAGAATTGTCGATGCCGGTGATGGTCTGCATGGACGGCTTCATTCTGACCCATGCCTACGAACGTCTGGATATCCCCTCGCAGGCGCAGGTTGATGCGTTTTTGCCACCCTACGAGCCGCGTCAGGTGCTGGACCCCGCCGATCCGGTGTCCATCGGCGCGATGGTAGGCCCCGAGGCGTTCATGGAAGTGCGCTATCTGGCCCATGCCAAGCAGACCATGGCCTTGGAGTTGATCCCCGAAATCGCTGCCGAATTCGAGGCGGGGTTCGGGCGCAAGGCCGGTGGGCTGGTGCGGGGTTACCGCATCGAGGATGCCGAGACGATCGTGGTCGCCTTGGGGTCGGTCGTGGGTACGCTGGAAGAAACCGTCGATGCGCTGCGCGACGCGGGGGAAAAGATCGGCGTCCTGTCGATCCGGTCCTATCGGCCTTTCCCGCTGGCGGCGGTGCGTGCGGCGCTGAAGGGCGCAAAGCGCGTCGTGGTGCTGGAAAAAAGCTTTTCGGTCGGCATGGGTGGCGTGGTTTCGGCGGATGTGCGGATGGCCCTATCTGGCATCCATCTGCATGGCTACACCGTTGTGGCGGGTCTGGGTGGCCGACCGATCACGCAAGCCTCGCTGATGCGCATGCTGGCCGATGCGGTGGCTGACACGCTGCCGCCACTGAGCTTTCTTGATCTCAACCACGATGTCGTCAACCGCCAGCTGGCCCGCGAAGCCGCAATGCGCCGGTCGGGGCCGATTGCCGAGAACCTGTTGCGCGACATCGGCGGGCGGGCGGAAAAACCAGGGGTTTCGGCATGACGCAAGAGATCAAGTTCTACCAGACCGGCACCCTGACCGTGGGAAACCGGCTGTTGGACCCGGGGGAACGGTCGGTTCAGTCGTCGATCTCGCGTGACAATTCGCTGACCTCGGGCCATCGCGCCTGTCAGGGTTGCGGCGAGGCGCTGGGCGCGCGTTATGCAGTGGATGCCGCGATGCGCGCCACCAAGGGCCAGTTGATCGCCGCCAATGCGACCGGCTGTCTGGAGGTGTTCTCGACCCCCTACCCGGAAACCAGCTGGAAACTGCCCTGGCTGCACAGCCTGTTCGGCAATGCGGCAGCGGTCGGGTCGGGCATCGCTGCGGCCCTCGCAGTCAAGGCGCGCAAGGCCGGGCTGGAGCATTCGGCGACGAGGGTGATCGCGCAGGGTGGCGACGGCGGCACCACCGATATCGGTTTTGGCTGCCTGTCGGGCATGTTCGAGCGCAACGATGATGTGCTCTACATTTGCTACGACAACGAAGGCTACATGAATACCGGGGTGCAGCGGTCGTCCGCCACGCCACCCGCTGCGCGGACCGCGACGACGGTGCCGCTTGGACCCAATCCGGGCGAAGAGTTCGGTAAGGGCAAAAATGTGCCGCTGATCGCCGTTGCGCATGAGATTCCTTACGTGGCGACCGCGACCGTCGCCGATCTGCGCGACCTTGAGGCCAAGGTGGAAAAGGCGATGACCTTGCGGGGCGCGCGCTATCTGCAGGTGTTCGTGCCCTGTCCCCTGGGGTGGGGGGCGGCCAGTTGCGACACGATCAAGCTGGCGCGTCTGGCGCATGAAACCGGCATCTTCCCGGTGTTCGAAGCGGAAAGTGGCGAGATCACCGCAGTGTCGAAAATCCGCCACCGGGTGCCGGTCGAGACCTATCTGCGGCTGCAGAAGCGCTATGCCCACCTGTTCGGTGCCCATCCCCGCCCTGATCTCGTGGCCCGGATTCAAGCGCTGGCGGATAAGAACATCAAACGGTTCGGCTTGCTGGAGGACGCGACATGACGATGAAAAAGCCCTTCGCCATCACGCTCGACCCCGGATCGTCGCTGGCCAACAAGACCGGTTCATGGCGCAGCGAGCGGCCGGTCTATGTGGATCGTCTGCCGCCCTGCAACCACGAATGCCCGGCGGGCGAGGACATTCAGGGCTGGCTTTACCACGCCGAGGCCGGTGACTATCAGGCGGCCTGGCGGCATCTGACCCGCGACAACCCGTTTCCGGCGATCATGGGGCGGGTCTGCTACCACACCTGCGAAACCGCCTGCAACCGCGCCAAGCTTGATACGGCGGTGGGCATCAATTCGGTCGAACGGTTTCTCGGCGACGAGGCGCTGCGGCTGGGTTGGGCCTTTGGGCCGCCCGGTGCCGAGGCGGGCAAGCATGTGCTGGTGGTCGGTGCAGGGCCATCTGGCCTGTCCGCCGCCTATCATTTGCGCCGGATGGGTCATGCCGTGACGGTGATCGAGGCCGGGGACAAGCCCGGTGGCATGATGCGCTATGGCATCCCGAAATACCGCCTGCCCCGCGATGTGCTGGACGCCGAGGTGGCCCGCATCGCCGCCATGGGTGTGACCTTCCGCTACGGCGAAAAGGTGTCGGATATTGCCGCCAGCATGGCCGAGCATCGCGCCGATGCGGCCTTTCTCGCCATCGGCGCCCATATCGCCAAGCGGGCCTACATTCCCGCCAAGGACTCCTCGCGCATCCTTGACGCCGTGTCGGTGCTGCGCTCGATGGAGGGCGAAGACAAGCCGATGCTGGGCCGCCGCGTCGTGGTCTATGGTGGCGGCAACACTGCCATCGACGTCGCCCGCACGGCGCGCCGTCTGGGGGCCACCGATGCGATCATCGTCTATCGGCGCACTCGCGACCGGATGCCGGCGCATGATTTCGAGCTTGAGGAGGCGCTGGAAGAAGGCGTCAAGGTCAAGTGGCTGTCCACCATCACCGGCGCCGAAGGCGGGCACCTGACCATCGAAAAGATGGTGCTGGATGCCGAGGGCAAGCCGCAGCCGACCGGCGAGTTCGAGACGCTGGACGCAGATTCGCTGGTGCTGGCGTTGGGGCAGGACGTCGACATGTCGCTTTTGTCCAATATTCCGGGTCTGATGACGGCAGATGGCGTCGTGCAGGTTGATCCGGTCACGATGATGACCGGGCATCCGGGCCTCTTTGCCGGCGGCGATATGGCCCCCGGCGAGCGTAACGTGACCGTCGCCATCGGCCATGGTAAAAAGGCCGCCCGCCACATCGACGCCTGGCTGCGCGGCGAGACACTGGCCCCCAAACCGGCGCAGGTGCTGGCCGGTTTTGATCAGCTGAACACATGGTACTATTCCGACGCGCCGCAAACCGTCCGCCCCCAGCTTGACCTCGCCCGGCGCACCTCGGGTTTTGACGAGGTGCAGGGCGGGTTGACCGAAACCACCGCTCTGTTCGAGGCCCGCCGTTGTCTGAGCTGCGGCAACTGCTTTGAATGCGACAACTGCTATGGCGTCTGTCCCGATAACGCGGTGATCAAACTGGGTCCGGGCAACAGGTTTTTGATCAATCTGGACTATTGCAAAGGCTGCGGCATCTGCGCTGCTGAATGCCCCTGCGGGGCGATTGAAATGGTTCCGGAGGAAACCTGAGCGATTGGGTGAGCCGGGTGAAGGGCCGGTGCCGGCATCTGCAAGTCGAGGTCTCTGCGCCCGACTGGCCCGCCTGTAGAGTCGTGGTGCAGGCCATGGAGATTTGAGGTGCGTGACCCGACAGGCCTGATCGTTTCAGCGTCCGCTATGCGGACAAACCCGTCATCGAGCCGTGTGATCGGAACGAGGGCAGCGCCTGACCGCCGGGTGGGCGCAGCAATGCTTATTCTAGGCGCTTTATGGTTGAGCCCCTCCTGTAGATGTTCTAGCTCGTGGCGTCACAGAAGCGCCCGCCCGAGGGGGCGGTCGGGCGCCGCCCGGCGGCGCGTGCCGCGCCTTGATTCCGGGCGAAGGGTCTTTCTGGAATGACCGCCTTGGGCTCAGAGCGGTCATGAGCTGCGTTACCGGAACGAGGGCAGCGCCCGACCGCCGGGTGGGCGCTGAGATGCCAGTTCTAGGCGCTTAATGGTTGAGCCTCCCCCGTAGTGGTTCTGGGCCGTGACGGTGCAGAAGCGCCCGCCCGAGGGGGCGGTCGGGCGCTGTCCGGCGGCGCGTGCCGCGCCTTGATTCCGGGCGAGGGGCTTTTTGTGATAGACCGTTTCAGGTTCCAAGCTGCCATTCCCCGCATCGCGCATATCTGATGGTTCGCCCGTTGGTCCGCCGGGCAGCGCCCGAACCGCCCCCACGGGGCGGGCGCTTCGCTTCCACCCCCCGGTTCGGGCGCCGCCCCCTGGCAGGATCAAATACGCCCGGGGAGTTGCTACCTCGGCCTGTGCACATGCGCGCTTTGTGTCAACCCGAACGCCACCATGATCACCAGCATCGCCGATCCGCCGTAGCTGAGCAGCGGCAGCGGTACGCCGACCACCGGGGCGAGACCCATGACCATCGACAGGTTGACGGCGAGGTAGAAGAAGAACGTCGCGCCGACGCCGATCGACAGCAGCGCCGAGAAGCGGTCGCGGTTCTGCAGGGCGGAGGTGATGCAGAAGAAGATGATCAGGCCGTAGAGGACGAGGAGCGAGAAGGCGCCGACAAAGCCGAACTCTTCGGCCAGGGTGGTGAAGATGAAGTCGGTGTGCTTTTCCGGCAGGAAGTTCAGCCGGCTTTGCGTGCCCTGCATGAAGCCGCGCCCGGTCCAGCCGCCGGACCCCAAGGCGATCTGGGCCTGATTGATGTTGTAGCCCGCGCCCAGGGGATCGGAAGCGGGGTCGAGAAAGGTGTCGATGCGGCGGTACTGATAGTCGTGCAGGAACTGCCAGGGCGTGCCACGGCTGGCAAACACGCCGAACAGGGCGGCGCCGGTCAGCACCAGCACCCCGGCGAAATACCACAGCGACACCCCGGCGGCGAACATCACCGCGGCCCCCGAGGCGACCAGCAGCAGGGTGGTGCCGAGGTTGGGCTGGATCAGCACCAGCGCCGACGGCACCAGGATCAGCAGCACCGGGATCAGAACATAAAGCGGGCGTGACACCTTCTTGATGTCCAGCCAGTCGTAATAGGCGGCGATCAGCATCACCAGCGCCACCTTCATCAGTTCCGAGGGTTGCAGGCGCACGAAACCGAGGTCGATCCAGCGCTGCGCGCCCATGCCGACCGAGCCGAAGAACTCGACCAGCAGCAACAGCAGCAGGCTGACGAGGTAGGCAAGGCCCGACATGTTGCGCCAGAACCAGATCGGCACAAAGGCGATGGCGAACATCAGGACGAGGCCGAGGGCAAAGCGCTTCATCTGCGGTTCGGCCCAGGTGTTCAGGGTGCCGCCCGCCACCGAATACAGCATCAGGAAACCGGCGGCGGCAACGGCGCAGACCACCACCACCAGCGGCCAGTTCATGAACAGGAGCTTGCGCAGGCCGGTCGGGACGGTCTTGACGTTGTATTCAAGGTAACTCATGCGCGGGTCCCTGTGGCGGTGTCCCTGTGGCGGTCATTCAGGCGCGGGTCGGGATGGGCGGGGGCTGATCGGGGGTGGTGATCTTCAGCGCCTTGCGCTCGTTCTCGATGCGCTGGCGCTGGCTTTGCGGATAGACGCTGAGCGGCGGAAAGCCGTTGTAGAGCGCCTGCAGCAGGATATCGCGGGCGATTGGGGCGGCGGCTGCCGAACCGCCGCCGCCATGCTCGACGATCAGCGCGACGGCAAGGCGGGGCTTTTCGGCCGGGGCAAAGGCCACGAACAGTGCATGGTCGCGACGGTTCCACGGCAGGTCGTCGTTGCTGGTCACGCCCTGCGCCCGTTCGGCGGCGGTGATGTTGCGGACCTGACTGGTACCGGTCTTGCCGGCCATGCGCACGGTTTCCTCGATCACGCGCGAACCGTAAGCGGTGCCGCGTTCGTCGTTGACCACGGCGGTCATGCCGCTGCGGACCTGGGCCAGGTGATCGGGGTTCAGGCCAAGGCTTTCGCCGCCGCTGATCGGCTGTTCGGTGCCGTCGATGGCCTTGACCAGCCGGGGCTCGATGGCCCGGCCGGTAGCGATGCGCGACACCATCACCGCCAGTTGCAGCGGCGAGGCCAGCACGTAGCCCTGACCGATGCCGGCGTTCAGCGTGTCGCCGATCACCCAGTCGGCCTTCTGCTTGTCCAGCTTCCACTGCTTGGTCGGGGTCAGGCCTTCGGCCACCGCCGACATCGGCAGATCGTGGCGGGTGCCGAAGCCGAGGCGGCGGGCCATTTCGGTGATGCGTTCGATGCCGACACGCTGGGCCATTTCGTAATAGAACACGTCGCAGGACTGTTTCAGGCTGGTCTGCAGATCGACCTTGCCGTGACCGGCGCGTTTCCAGCAGTGGGCGCGGCGGCCGGACAGCTCGATGTAGCCACGGCAGCTGACCGAGGTGTTGGCGGTCAGTTCGCCCGCTTCCAGCGCCGCAAGCGCCACTACCATCTTGAAGGTCGAGCCGGGGGGATAGGTGCCCTGAACCGATTTGTCGGCCAGCGGGCGGCGGTCGTTTTCGGTCAGCGCCGCATAGTCGGCAACGGAAATGCCGCGCACGAACAGGTTGGGGTCGAACGACGGGGCCGAATTGATCGACAGGATGTCGCCGGTTTCGACATCCATCACCACGGCGGCGGCGCTTTCTTCGCCAAGCCGGGCCTGCACGTAGGATTGCAACCGGGCATCGAGGGTCAGGGTGACATCGGCACCGGTCCGGCTTTCGATCCGGTCCAGTTCGCGCATCACCCGGCCGACCGAGTTCACCTCGATCCGCTTGGACCCGGCGGCACCGCGCAGCGGGGTTTCCAGCTTGGTTTCGACCCCGACCTTGCCGATCTGGAACTTGGGGATCTGCAAGAGCGGGTCGGGGTCGTCAAGCTTGGCCAGGTCATAGTCGCTGACCGGACCGACATAGCCCAGCACATGCGCGAAATCGGCGGCGAACGGATAGCGCCGCGACAGCCCGACCTCTGGCGTGATGCCGGGCAGGGCGGGGGCGTTCAGGGCAACGGCCGACAGATCATCCCACGACAGCCGGTCCGCGATGATGATCGGCACGAACGGGCTGCGGCGCTCGATCTCGCGGCGCACCTTGTCCAGATCGGTGTCGGGCAGGGCGATGACGCGCGACAGGCGCGACAGTGCGAGTTCGACGTCGCCCGCATCCTCGCGCACGATGACCACGCGATAATTCTGTTCGTTGGCGGCGATGGTGATGCCGTTGCGGTCCTTGATCAAACCGCGTTCCGGCGGGATCAGCCGCAGGTTCACCCGGTTTTCCTCGGCCAGAAAGCGGAACTTGTCGGCCTGTTCCACCTGCATGTAGCGCATGCGCAGGCCCAGCACTGCCATGAACGCCACCATCGAGCCGCCCAGCATCAGGCCGCGGCGGCTGATCCGGCGGCTGCTTTCCTCGGTATCCCTGGCGGTGCGTCTCACAGCGTGCGTCTCACAACTTGCGACCCCGGGCGTCAACCTCGCCGGTTGCCGACTTTCGTACCCCAAAAGCCAGGCGCGAGAAAACCACGATTACGGGATAGGCGAGGATGGTCAGCACGATCTGCAGGAAAGCAAAGCCGAACGCCGGTTGCGGCGTAACCGACACCGCAAGCGCCAGCCGGTTTGCCACCATCATCAGCAGGATCACCCCGGCCACCATCGCCCATTCCAGCGGAAACGGCAGTTCCCGCGTCAGGGGCTCGCGGCCGCGCAGGAATTCGGCGCCGAGCAGGACCAGCGCCGCCCAGAGGCCGGGCGGGCGCAGGGTCAGCATGTCCTCGATCACGAAGATCAGGGCGATCAGCAGGGCCGGCACATAGTCGGGCCGCCGCAGCACCCAGGCAAAGGTCAGGCCGACCAGCAGGTCCGGCCCCGGCCAGCCCGACGGCAGCGTCGACAGCGGTAACAGCCGCACGAACAGCGAGGCCGCCGCGATGCCGAGGAACAGGCCGCGAAACGCCCAGGTGCCGGTCAGGATGCCCTCAGCCACCGTTGCTTGCCCCCGCTGCCGGCAGGTCGGGGGGGGCGACGTCATCCGGCGGCACGGCGCGTTCAAGCAGGCCGCCGGGGTCCTCGATCGTTTCGATCGGCTGACTGCGCAGCACCCGCAGGAACTCCAGCCGTTCATAGTCGGCGGCCAGCCGCACCCGCATCCGCCGGTCGGGGCCCTGCGCCACCTGACCGACCAGGAGGCCGGCCGGAAACAGGCCGCCGTCGCCCGAGGTGATCACGCTGTCGCCGGGGCGGACCAGATCGGCGTTTTCCAGAAAATCGAGCGGCGGGGCGGCGAAATTGTCGCCGGCCAGCAGGGCCTTCTGCCCCGACGGCTGAATGGTGACCGGAATCCGGCTGGCGGAATCGGTCAGAAGCAGCACGCGCGAAGTCGAGCGGCCAACGCCCGAGATGCGCCCGACCAGCCCCAGCCCGTCCATCGTCGCCCAGCCGTCCCGGATGCCGTCGCGCGCCCCGACGTTCAGGAGCACCGACTGGCGAAAGGGCGAGCCGCTGTCGGCCAGCACCACGCCGGTGACATGCGTCAGCATCGGGTCGAGCCGCACCTGATTGAGGTCGAGGAGCTTGGCGTTTTTCTGTTCCAGTTGCAGCGCCGCCTCTTTCCAGGCCTTCATCTGCTGCAACTCCAGCCGCAGGTCCTGGTTCTGTTCGTACAGCCGGACGTAGGACTGAAAGTTGTTGACCATGTCGGTGAAGCGGGTCACCGGCACCAGCGCCCAGTCGAAGCTTGGCACCAGCCGGTCAACCAGAGCGGCGCGAAAGCGTTCGACGCGCGGACTGTCGATCCGCCAGAGCAGGAACGTGGCCAGCAGCACAAAGACCAGAAGCCCGATCAGGATGCGCCGGATCGGGGTGCCATAATCCTCTTGCCCGTATCGGTCTTTTGCCATGCTTGCCCCGTTTCAGGCAAAGGGCCCGGTTACCGCTGTGGCGACTCCGGCGCCTGTCGGGCCAACACAGAAACGCCGGACAGGTTCCAACCTAAAGGTATCGCGCGTGTCAGGCGACAAGACCGGTACCCACTTTTGTCTGACACGCGTCAGCTGTCATAATCTATGACATGACGCAGTTGCTTTTCAAACTCCAGCGCCTTGCCGGTGCCAAGCGCCACGCAGTTCAAGGGCTCGTCGGCGACCGAGATCGACAGGCCGGTTTGTTCGCGCAAGGCGAGGTCAAGTTCGCCCAGCAGCGCGCCACCCCCCGTCAGCATCACACCCCGGTCGACGATGTCGGCGGCAAGGTCGGGCGGCGTGGCTTCCAGGGCGGTCATCACCGCTTCGCAGATCTGCTGCACCGGTTCGGCCAGGGCTTCGGCGACCTGGGCCTGATTGATCTCGGTCTCTTTCGGGACGCCGTTCAACAGATCGCGGCCCCGGATCATCATCGAGGCGCCGCGCCCGTCATCGGGCATCCGGGCGGTGCCGATCGAGGTCTTGATGCGCTCGGCGGTGGATTCGCCGATCAAGAGGTTATGCTGGCGGCGCAGGTAGCTGATGATCGCCTCGTCCATGCGGTCGCCGCCGACGCGGACCGAACGGGCATAGACGATGTCGCCAAGGCTGAGCACGGCAACCTCGGTGGTGCCGCCGCCGATGTCCACCACCATGTTGCCGGTGGGGTCGGTGATCGGCATGCCAGCACCGATGGCCGCCGCGATGGGTTCCGCAATCAGGCCAGCGCGTCTTGCGCCCGCGGACAGGACCGATTGGCGTATGGCGCGTTTTTCCACCGGGGTGGCACCGTAGGGGACGCAGACGATGATTTTCGGCTTGGAAAAGGTGGTGCGCCGGTGGACCTTGCGGATGAAATGCTTGATCATTTCCTCGGCGACGTCGAAATCGGCAATCACACCGTCGCGCATCGGGCGGATGGCTTCGATGGAGCCGGGGGTGCGGCCAAGCATCAGCTTGGCATCCTCGCCCACCGCCAGAACCTGTTTCTTGCCGTCCTTGACGTGATAGGCCACCACCGAGGGTTCGTTCAGGATGATGCCGCGGCCCTTAACGTAAACCAGCGTGTTCGCCGTGCCAAGGTCGATCGCCATATCCGACGAGAACAGACCCGATAAACCAAACATCCTGCCGACTTCCCATCCTGCCAAATATAACGAGCCCGCGTCTCTGCCGAGTCGCGGGCCGTCTGCTCTTATAGGCGGGAGGCCAAGGCGGTGAAAGCACAACTTTCCCTGATATCGGCGCGTTCTTGCTGGCTTTGGCGGCGGGTTGTGGCGGATTCAGAGCAGAAAATCACCAGCGTCGAGGCTTTGGACGGTGCGGACCAGCACCTGCAGGTCGGCAATGCCGTTGCCGTCGGCGTCGGTTTGCACCAGTGAGCCCTGCACGGTCGCTTCGCTGCGCAATTCGCCGGCGGTTCCGCTGAAGGCTTGCGCCCCGATCCAGTGAAAACTGCTATTCGGTCCGCCGATTGCCAGCGAAACCAGGTCGAAAATATCGGTGCCATGTTCGAAATCCACTATCACGTCTTGCCCGGCTGCGGTGCTGTCGCCGGTGCGGAACTGAAAGGTATCGGCCCCGGCACCGCCGCGCAGGCGGTCGGCACCGGTGCCGCCGGCCAGAACGTCCTGCCCGGCACCGCCGATCAGCCGGTCGTCGCCTGCCATGCCGCGCAGCCGGTCGTGGCCGGCCCCGCCCAGCAAGCGGTCATCGCCGGTGCCGCCGGTCAGCCGGTCGTTGCCGCCAAGGCCGATCAGCTGGTTGTCGCGGTCAACCGCCCCGGCGAAATCGCGGGCGATGTTCAGGCTGTTGCCCTGCTGATCGCCTGCGCCGGTCGCGGAATTGTCGCCGACCAGCAGCAGCGAGCCATCGGCAAAGCTCAGGCTGGCGGTGGTGGTGGCGGCAAGCGTTCGCTCCAGCGTCAGGCTGGCGGTGCCGAGCGCAATGGCCAGACCGTCGGCGCTGACATCGAGGCGCAGGTCGGCGGCAGTCCCCGAGGCGACATGAACCGGGCCGCCGTCATCGACCACCGGTTGCCATGCCGCCGCCTGTTCCAGCGCCTGCAGCAGCGCCAGCCCGCCGGCTGCGGAATCCAGCGCATCGGTGGTGGCACCAACCGACACGATGGTGCCGGTATCCATGTCCAGATAAGTGCTGGACCCGGTGCCGAGCGTGCCGCCGGTAAAGCCGACATAGGTGTGGCCGCCGTCCAGCGTGACCTTGACCAGACCCAGCCCGAAAAAGGCGGCGAAGCCGGGGCCGCTGTCGGTTTCGATGAAATCGGTCATTTCGGCCAGTGCGTCGGCCCCGAGCAGGGTCTTGTCGACCAGCAGCGCCTTGAGAAAGGTGATCATGTCGGCAGCGGTCGAGACGATCCCGGCCTCGCCGCGCATTTCCCAAAGGGCGCGGGTCACATCAACCAGAGTGCCGGTGCCGTCATCCAGATAGCTTGACAGCCGCGGGTCGTCGGTGGCCAGTTGCCGCCCGGTGCTGTCCATGCCCGACGGCGTGAAGATCCCGTCCTGCAGGGCTTCGACAAAGGACTTGCCGGTTTGCGCCTCGATGATCTGACCGAGCAGCAGATAGTTGGTATTGGTGTAGAAAAAGCCGTCGCCAACCGCGCCGACCGGCGGCATGGTGCGGGCGATGTCCAATGCCTGTTCCGGGCCGAACACCTGGTCGGGATGAGCGAGCAGAGCGTTGATGAACAGCGGGATGCCACCGGCGTCGACCGCTTCGGTATAGTTTGCGATGCCCGAGGTCATGTTCAGCAGCTGCCGGACCGTTGCGGTATCGGCATTGGCGATCCCGGCAACGGTGGCTGCGGGCAGATAACCGGCGGCGGCGGCATCCAGGTCGATCAGCCCCTGTTCGACCAGTTGCAGGATGACCACCGCCGTCATCATCTAGGTCTGGCTGCCGATCTCGAACGTCTGGCTTGCTCCGGCGGGGCGGTTGCTAGCCAGATCCGAAACGCCGGCTGCCGCCCCGACCGAAAGGTTGCCCTGTTCGATCTGCACGACCGTGGCGGGTGCCGAGCCGGACGCCCGCAGCATCTCTGCTTCGGCAGTCAAGGAAGTTGTCAGGGCAGTTGGGTCAAACGTGATCATCGCAATCTCCGGTTCCGGGGCGCCTTTGGGGTTGATTTGGCGCGGTTTCATGATAATCGTGAAAATAGACATGTTTATCGTGATAGCAAGCGGAATTTCACGTTTATCATGAAAAAAATCATGATAAGGATGATTTCGGGGTGCAGAGGGCAAAATGAACGATCAGGCGGCACAGCGGATATTCATCTGGGCGGACCGGGCATTCTGGTTGATATGGTTGGGTTTTCCAGTCCTGATCTGGCTGTTGGTGATGCAGGTTCTGGACAGCAGGGCCCGGCTGGCGGCTTTGGCACCAGAGCAGGCCGCCTGTCTGGCCGGCCTGCCGCAGGTGGTCAATTTCAGCGCCACAGGTCAGCTGGTCTTCTGGTCGGCCTTCGGCATCGAGATGGCGATCTATGCGGCACTGCTGGCGATGGCGCACTGGGTGATCCATTGCTGCGCCGGTGGCCGGGTGTTCGTGCTGCCGATGATCGGCATGTTGCGCCGGATCGGGATCGTAATCGCGGTGTATCCGCTGATAAGCCTGCTGCTTTTGAACCTGTCGATGGCCGCCTATGTCGCCACCGGCGACATGGTGGTGTTCATACCCGACTTTGCGCTTGATCTGCCGGTGCTTGGCGTCGGACTGCTGCTGATGGTCATGGCGGCGGCGATGCGGATGGCGGCGCGGTTGCACCAGGATGCCGAGTTGACGATATGAGACGCCAGAGCGCAGGGCTGCGGCCATGATCCGGGTGAACCTTGATGTGATGCTGGCAAGGCGCAAGATGCGGCTGGGCGAATTGGCGGACAGGGTCGGGGTGTCGATCCAGAATCTGTCCGTGCTGAAAACCGGCAAGGCGCGGGCGGTTCGGTTTTCGACGCTGAATGCCCTGTGCGACGCGCTGGATTGCCAGCCCGGGGATATTCTGGAGTTTGACCCGACGGTGCCGCAGGAAGAGGGCGCGGACTGACGAATCCCGTTGGCAAGACTGCCGGTTCCGTTGCAGGATCAAGGCGTTCCGGGCAGGGGGTGGGCCATGGCAGGGGTATCAGGGCGCGTCGCATTGGTGACCGGATGCGGCAGCCACGGCGGTATCGGTTTCGCGGTGGCACGGGCATTGGCGGGCGCCGGGGCACGGGTGGCCATCACCTCGACCACCGACCGGATCCATGACCGGCTGGCCGAGTTGGACGAGTTGGGCGAGGGCCACGCGGCCTTTATCGCGGATCTGACTGATCCCGAGGCGGCGTCGGGGCTGGTCAAGGCGGTCGCGAAGCAGTTGGGGGCGGTGGAGATTCTGGTGAACAATGCCGGGATGGTGCAGTCCGGGGTCCGATTCAAGACAGCGCGGATCGAGGCGATGGCCGATGACGTCTGGGCGCGGCATCTGGCGTTGAACGCCACGACGGCGTTTCATGTGACGCGGGCGGTGCTGCCATACATGCAGCGGCGGGGCTACGGGCGGATCGTCAACGTGGCTTCGGTCACCGGGCCGCTGGTGACCAATCCGCGGGCGGCGGGCTATTCCAGCGGCAAGGCGGCGCTGACCGGGCTGACGCGGGTGACAGCGGTGGAGAATGCAGGCCGCGGGATCACCTGCAACGCGGTGCTGCCGGGGTGGATCGATACGCCATCGTCGAGCCCGAGCGAGATCGTGGCAGGGAATGCGTCGCCGTCGCGGCGACCGGGCCGGCCGGACGAGGTGGCGGCGGCCTGTCTGTTCCTGGCCTCACAGGAAGCGAGTTACGTGAACGGCGCGATGCTGGTAGTGGACGGGGCCAATGCCATCGTGGAGTTCAAGGGTGCCGGCGAGATGTAGTCGCACCTTTTTGGGCGGCGCGGAAGGCGGCGGGGGATTGGCCGGAGAAGGCGCGGAAGGCCGTGGTGAAGGCGCTGACCGAGTTGTAGCCGCTGGCAAAGGCGGCCCCGGCCACGCCGGCGGTATCGTGGGTCAGCAATTCGGCGGCGTGCGCCATACGCTGGCGTTGCAGGATCTGGCCCCAGCTGAGCCCGGTTTCGGCGGCAATGCGGCGCGACAGGGCGCGGGGGGACAGGTGGACGAGGGCGGCTATTTCAAGGAAAGTCACCGGGGTTTCGAGGCGCTGCCCGGTCAGTTCGATTGCCGTACGCACCGGGGCGGACTTGCCGTGCGGGATCAGGTTTGGCCCCGGCTGCAAGGCGGCCTGCCGCGCAAGATCGGCGAGCGCGCGAAAGAAGTTCTCGGCCTCGGGGGTGGCGGCGGTGTCCTGCCCCCAGCGGCGCGAATACAGGATCATGTCGCGCGCCAGCGGCGGCAGCGGGAAGACGGTGACCCTGTCTGGGGCCGGGATGGCGTCGGCGCGGTACAGGAGCGAGCAGCACATCATGCCGCGCGGGATGGCAAAGCCTATGGTTTGCCCCGCCGGAATCCACGCGGCGCGCGATGGCAGCAGGGTCCAGCGGCCTTCACCAGCGCGCAGTGTCATCATGCCGGAGGCGGCGTAAAGCAGGTAATGACGGTCGAATACCGCCGTGCTTTCTGGGGCGGCGGCGAAAGTCTGGGCAAAGCAGTAGGCAAAGGGGCCCGGCACCGGGTCGGGTGGTTTGTCGGGTCGCGTGTCGGCTACCCGGTCGGCTACTTTGGCGGCTGCCTTGGCGGGCATTCTGTCAACCCAGAACGTGAACCGCCATGGTAACCGATCGCGGGGCGCCCGTCATCAGCGGGCCCATGCCGGCCATTTGCGCCGCCATTTCGGGGCCAGCGCGAAAGGTGTCGAAGGCCGCGATGTCGGCCCATTTCTGCACGATCAGCAGGCGATCCGCGCTGGTCGGGTCGGCAAAGATATCGTAGCGCAGACAACCGGGGCGGGCGCGCACGGCGGGGGCGGTGGCGTGGAACAGGGCGATGGTGGCCGGGGTATCGAAGACGGTGAAATCGACAGTGCTGAGGATCATGTCGTTGCCTTTCGGGTTGCGAGGAAGCCGTGGCTCATCCGGGAGGGTGGGCCGGAGGTGAAGGTGACGGTGCGCGGATCGGTGAAGCCGACAGCCTGCAGCGCCGAGAGCACGATGCCGGCGGGCAGGGCGGCGTGGTGCCAGCGCAGGCGGACAAGACTGGTGCACCAGTGCGGGCGGCTGGTGACAAGGGCAAGCTGGCCACCGGGTATCAGCATGTCGTGAATGAGGCCAAGCGGGTGGGTGGGGTCGGCGAAATGCTCGATCAGGTGGGCGCACAGGATCAGGTCATAGGCGTGCGGCGGCGGAGCGTCCTCCAGCGCGTGGTGCAGCAGGCGGTGCGGCTGCCGCAGGCCGGACAATTGCGCATCGGCACGGGCCAGCATCCGGGAAGAAGTGTCCAGAAGATCGATGCTGGCCGGGGTCAGGCCGGCATGGACGAGGGCCACCGCAAAGGACCCGGTGCCGCAGCCTGCATCCAGAACGCGGGCAGCCGGTCTGATCGGCGCCATCATCTGCGCATAGGCAGCGGCGTAGCCCAGACGGTTGATCGTCCGTTGCCAGCCGGTTGCGGCGCGGTCGTACCGGCGGGTCAGCCGGTTCGTGGCGATCAGTGTGGCGCGCATCGTGGCTCCTGCCGGGTTTGGGCAAGAGATACCGGCAAGACCGGTGGCCCGCGCCCCTCAGACGGCCCATTTCCGGCTTTGAACGGACAGATGGCATGCGCGCAGGCAAGCGGGACTGATCCTGTGCGGTTCAATCCGACTGCCGGCCAGTTGCCGGCCAGTAGCCGGGTCGCCCGGCCATCTGGCGGGCCGGATGCGCCCCACCGAACGCGGGAAGGAGAGGTGGGGGGGAAACGCAAGCGCGGCATCGGTGGCCGGATGAAGCGAAAGAGGGTGTCGGCTGCGGCCTTCCCCCCGGTCTGCGCGGGGGAAAACGTGCATGGGGGCACGGCCTGCCAGCGGCCCTGTCGCCCATGCGTCGTGGCGGTGGGGCAGTAGCCGTCACCCCAGACGGGACAGGTCCGCCGCCACACCTTCCAGCTGGTCGAAGCCGGAGGCGATGCCTTCCAGCATCCCCATGCCAAGGAATTCCTGTTTCATCGCCATGCTGTCGAACAGGATCGATACGGTCACATTGGTCTTGCCACCGGTTTCCTCGAACGTCACCGTCATCACCATGCGGCGGGCATGCTGCAGGTTCATCGCGCCGCCGGTGCCATCCTCGAAGCCGTTGGTGTAGACGATGCGGCTGTGTGGCGTAATCTCCAGATAGGTGCCACCGAACGGCGGGCCCTGCACCCCGTCCGGGCCGGTCATCACCATGCGCCACGCGCCGCCGACGCGGAAATCGGCCTCGCACTGGGTGACGGGATAGCCGACCGGGCCGAACCAGCGTTTCAGATGCTCGGGTTTGGAATGGGCGAGGAACAGGTACTTTGCCGGAACGTTCATCATCCGGCTGAGTGAGGCTTCGCGCGCGGCGGCAGGTTCAATCGTTGCTGTCTGCATGTCGGGTCTCCGCTGTTTGAGGATCGTGGTGTTGAGGGTCCTGGTGTTGAAGCTTCTGATCCTGAAGCTCCTGATCGTGAAGTTCCTGATCCCGAAGGTCCTGGGCATAGGCTTCCAGCCGGCCCAGCCGTTGTTCCCAAAGCTGGCGGTACGGGCTGGGCCAGCCGTCGCCGTGGGCCACGCTGCGGGCGCTGCGGGTGTTGCGCTGGTGGGAGGGGCAGAGTGCCTGACGCCGCGCAGGCGGGCACCCCCTTCTGTACCGATGCGGCAAGAGAAGGGGGCGCAGTTTTCAGGCCGAGGCGTCCTTGTAGTGCACCTGTTTGGCATCCGGTGCCGATTTCTGCCGGCGCAGGATCAGCTTGTTCAGCGCGTTCACGTAGGCTTTGGCTGATGCCACCACCGTATCGGTATCCGCCGACTGGCCGGTGACGATCTTGCCATCCTCTTCCATCCGCACCGACACCGTGGCTTGCGCGTCGGTGCCTTCGGTCACGGCATGGACTTGATACAATTGCAGGCGGGCCTGATGCGGAAACAGCATCTTGACCGCCTTGAACGAGGCATCGACCGGGCCGTCGCCGGTGGCGTGGACGCTGTGTTCCACCCCGCCGATCACCATCGTCAGGTCGGCGGTCTGTGGCCCCTCGGTGCCGCAGACCACGCGCAGATGCCTTATCTGCATGTAGTCGTTCATCGCATTGGTGGAGGCGTCCTGCATCAGCGCGATCAGGTCATCGTCGTAGATTTCCTTTTTGCGGTCGGCCAGCGCCTTGAACCGCACGAACACGTCGTTCAACTGGTTGTCCGCCAGTTCATAGCCGAGGTCGCCGAGTTTGGAGCGCAGGGCGGCGCGACCCGAATGTTTGCCCATCACCAGATTGGTGTCGGTGATGCCGATATCGGCGGGGCGCATGATTTCGAAGGTTTCGGCGTTTTTCAGCACGCCATCCTGATGGATGCAGCTTTCGTGCAGAAAGGCGTTCTTGCCGACGATTGCCTTGTTGAACTGCACCGGAAAGCCCGAGACGGTAGAGACGAGGCGCGAGGCTTTCATGATCCTGGAGGTGTCGATACCGGTCCGGTAGGGCATGATGTCGTTGCGCACCCGCAGCGCCATCACCACCTCTTCCAGAGCGGTATTGCCGGCGCGTTCACCGAGGCCGTTGATGGTGCATTCGATCTGGCGCGCGCCGGCGGTGACGGCGGCAAGGGCGTTGGCGGTGGCCATGCCGAGGTCGTTGTGGCAGTGGGTGGCAAAGATCACCTGATCCGCCCCCGGCACACGGTCCAAGAGCATCCGGATCAGGTCGGCGGATTCGGCGGGGGCGGTGTAGCCGACCGTGTCGGGGATGTTGATCGTGCTGGCCCCGGCCCTGATCGCGGTTTCGACCACGCGGCACAGATAATCGTGTTCGGTGCGGGTGGCATCCATCGGCGACCACTGCACATTGTCGCAATAGTTGCGGGCATGGGTCACGGTGTCGTGGATGCGCGTCACCATGTCATCCATCGACAGCTTGGTGATGTCGCGGTGGCTGGGCGAGGTGCCGATGAATGTGTGGATGCGCGGGCGGCGGGCGTGCTTCACCGCTTCCCAGCAGCGGTCGATATCCTTGTAGTTGGCGCGGGCAAGGCCGCAGATCACCGAGGTGTGGGCAAGCCGGGCAATCGAAGACACCGCCTCGAAATCGCCATCCGAGGCGATGGGAAAGCCCGCCTCGATGATATCGACGCCCATGTCGTCAAGGAGCGCCGCAATCTCCAGCTTTTCGGCATGGGTCATCGTGGCGCCGGGCGACTGTTCACCATCGCGCAGGGTGGTGTCGAAGATCAGGACGCGGTCTTGTCTGGATTGGCGCTCTTTGCGCGCTTCGGCGGTTTCCGTCATGGGTTTGGGCACGGGATCGGACATGGGATCGGACACGGGATCGGTCATGGCAATACTCTTTGGCTGCTGGCTGTGCGAAGGTTCGGGCGCTTGCCTGTCCGAGCGTCCCGCGCCCGAAGGGCACGCTCAGCGCAGGGTAAGACCTAGCAGCCTGCGGATCGGCAGGGCGCGCAGCAAGGCGCAAGCGGGATGTTCGATCCGGTTCATGGCGGCAACTATACGCAGGTGCCGTGAAAAGAAAAGCGGGAATTCGGGCGGGTGCTCTGTACGGGCTACAGGATCACATCGGCTGCATCGAACGCGGCTTTAAGGAAGCCGTCCAGCCGGAGCGTGCCGCCGCCGCGGGTGGCAAGGTCGATGAACAGACCGGCCCCGGTATCGACCGCCAGGGCATTGACCTGCGCGAATGCGGTGAAGCCGAAGGCGATCAGGTCCAGCTGATCCCCGGCGGTGAAGTCGGTCACCTGATCGGCCCCGCCGCCGCGCCGGAACTGGAATGTGTCGTTGAAGCTGCTGCCGGACATCAAATCGTCACCGCCGCCGCCCTCGATCAGATCGGCACCGGCACCGCCGTAAAGGCTGTCATCGCCGCTGCCGCCGTGGATCAGGTCGGCCCCGGCGTCGCCGAACAGCATGTCATCGCCCGTGCCGCCGCGCAGCAGATCAAAGCCGACACCGCCGCGCACGGTATCGTCGCCTAGACCCGAGAGGACGCGGTCGTTGCCATCGCCCGCGAAGACCTCGCCCACCACGGTGCCTGCGCTGCCGCGCAAAAGATCGTTGCGGTCGCCCAGCACGATATCGCCGAGGATCAGGCCAAGGTTGATGATGTCGGCGGTGCAGTTCAGCACGGATATGGCGGTGCCCGAGGCGCGGATATCACCGGAATTGCTGATCCGCATCGACAGGCCGATGATGTGCTGGCCGTCCAGGTTGATCGCCATGCCGGTCAGCGAGGTGCTGCGGATGGTGCCGGAATTGTCGAGCACGCCGTCGCTGCGGCTGAGCCAGACGGCATTCATCCCCTCGATCAGGCCGGAATTGCTGATCGCGACATCGTCGCAGGCAAAGAAGCCCAGACCGCTGTCCTCCAGTACCGCGTTGCCGCTGTCGAAATTGGCAATCGAGAACGACCGGATGGTGCCGCTGTTGACGGCGACGGCATTGTCGGCCCGGTCAAAGCTGACGCCGCGTGTGCCGGTGATCACTCCGGCGTTGTTCAAGAGGCTGTCATCGTCGATGAAAGCAACGCCCGCGTCCAGATTGCCGAACAGGCTGCCGGTCTGGCCGACAAACACGGTGTCGGCCAGACCGGCGGTGACTGTGCCGTCGACCAGACTGATCGCCGAATAGCCTTTCAGCGCGCCGTCGATCCCGATCCTCGCCGCCCCGGCCATGATCACCGAATTGGAAAAGGAAAAGATGCCGGCGCCATTCGCGACGTAAAGAGTGTCGTTCAGCAGGTCGGTGGTGTGCGGCGTGGTGATCTTTGTCAGGATATCGGCCATGAAAACGGTCCCGTCTGTGAAAATCGGGGGGGGTCGCCCCCCGGTAAAATCGCCGTAACAGTACGCTTTCGTGACAATTTCGCAAGCGATGGAGCGATTTGCCGTTCCGAGGCCGCTGCCACCGGTTAACCGGTGGAAAATTCCGGCCCGCTATTGTATCAGGTGGCAAAGAGCATCGGGACAACCCATGACGCAGGCACCATCAAGCAAGGCATCGCGGACAAGGCCAGCCGCCGCTGCGACAGCGCTGGCCAAGGCTGCGCCGACACCGGCCGGCAATCCTTATTCCGACCTGCCGCCGCAAGCGTTCTGGCGCAGCGGTGTGGCCGAGGCCGGGCTGTTCGGCCTGTCCGGCCTGTGGCAATCGCCCTGGGTGCTGCCGCAGGACGCGCGCTTTGCCACTTACGGCTCCTGTTTCGCCCAGCACATCAGCCGGGCGCTGGTGGCGCGCAAGATGGGCTGGCTGAACCGCGAACCGGCACCCGGGCGCACCCCCACCAAGCTGGCCGAGGCGTTCAATTACGGCATCTTCTCGTCGCGCACCGGCAATATCTATACCGCCGCGCAGTTGTTGACGCATGTGCGGCTGGCGGCGGGCGATCTGGACCCGGCTGATCTGGAGATGTGGCCCGACGGCGACCGCTATCGCGACTCGATCCGCCCGGCGATCGAACCGGTCGGCTTTGCCGATCGCCAGGATCTGGCGCTGTCGCGGGCCTCGATGGTGCGGGCGTTCCGCCGTTCGGTGACCGATGCGGATGTGCTGGTATTCACTCTCGGCCTGACCGAGGGGTGGGAAAACCGGGCGACCGGCCAGTGCTATCCGCTGTGTCCGGGTACCGTGGCCGGGCAGTTCGATGAGGGCGCGCATGTGTTCCGCAACTATGCCTACCCGGACATCAGGGCGGGGCTGGAACAGGCGTTTGCGCTGATGTGGGGAATGAATCCCGGTCTGCGTATCCTGCTGACAGTGTCGCCGGTGCCGTTGACTGCCACCGCGAGCGGCGGCCATGTGCTGGTCGCCACCACCTATTCCAAATCGACGCTGCGGGCGGTGGCGGGCGATCTGGCTGCCGCCGATCCGCGCATCGACTATTTCCCGAGTTACGAGGTGATCATGGGTGCCCCGACCCGGGCCGCGTTCTTCGAGCCGAACCTGCGGTCAGTGGCACCGCAGGGTGTTGCGTTCGTGATGGAGCATTTCTTCGGGGGGCTGAATTGCAGTGGCCCCGCTGTCCACGGTGCCGAAACCGCCACTGCCGCCATTGCCGAGCATGAGCGGTCGCTGACCGAAGGCATGGCGGCAGAGGAACTGGTGTGCGAGGAAATGACGCTGGAAAATTTCAATGCTGCCTGACGTGATCATCATCGGCGACAGCCATTCGACGGCGTTGATGGCGGGGTGTCATGCGCATCGCATCCGGGCGGAACTGCTGCAGTTTTCGGGGAATTTCTGGCACGCCGGGCATATCCTGTATCATGCCCAGCACGGCATCTGGATCCGTGGTCTGACGGCGATGCAGACCCGGATCCTGCAGCTGCGCGAGCAGTTGGGCGGGCGCAGCATCATCAGCCGTGACGTGCCGGTGATTGCGGCGATGGGCTATCATCTGGGGCGGATGGTGCCGCCGTTCGGCTTCAACCGGCATGTGACCGATGCCGACGGTTTTCAGGACGATGCCGACAGCAGCTATGCCTCGCAGGCGATGGTCGAGGCCTATGCCGATGCGTTCCGGGCCGGGCATATCCGCATGGCGCAGCGCATGGCGCGGCATGGCAACATGCTGCTGGTGGTGCCGCCACGGCTGTTTCCGGGCACCAACTACGACCGGTTCGCCGATGCCATCAGCCGCCGGATGACTGCCGCCGGGGTGCGGCTTTTCGACCCGTCGGCGGCGCTGTTCGCTGGCAGCGGGTTGCCGGCGGACTATGTCGCCGAAGACGGGGTTCATGGCAACGCGCGCTACGGGGCCGAGGCGGTCGGGCTGATGCTGGGGCAGGGATTGCTGGCCCGGCGCACCGCCTGACCGGCGGCATTGCACATGCCGGGGGTCGGCAAGGCCGGGTTCGTTGTCTTTTGGTCTTGGGGGAACAGGGATGACAGAGCAGCGGGCGCTGGTGATCGGCGCGTCGGGTGGGATCGGTGCGGCGCTGGTCGGCGCACTGGCTGGTCAGGGCTGGAAGGTCACCGGGCTATCGCGCCGCGCCGACGGGTTTGACGTGACCGACGAGGCGGCGATCATGGCCGGCCTTGCCGGGCTGGTGCCGCCCTATCCGATGATCCTGGTTGCCACCGGCGCGCTCAGCCTGCCGGGCGGCACCCCGGAAAAGTCGCTGCGGGCCCTTGATCCGGCGGCCTTTGCCGCTCAGTACGCGCTGAATGCCGCCGGCCCGGCGCTGGTGCTGAAACACGCGCTGCGCCTGATGTCGCGCGACCGCCGCGCGGTGTTTGCCGCCCTGTCGGCGCGGGTCGGGTCGATCGGCGACAATGCTCTGGGCGGCTGGTACGCCTACCGCGCCGCCAAGGCCGCGCTGAACCAGCTGATCCATACCGCCGCCATCGAGATTGGCCGCAGCCACCGGCAGGCGGTTTGTGTGACCCTGCATCCCGGCACCGTCGCCACCGGCTTCACAGCCGCCTACCAGGCCAGTCACCCGGCGGTTCCGGCAGCCGAAGCCGCCGCCAACCTGCTGGCCGTGCTGGCCAGCCTGACCCCGACCGATACGGGCGGCTTTTTCGACGCGCAGGGCAAGGCGATCCCTTGGTAGACCGTACCTGACTGGCCGGGCCGGACCGCCGGGACCGCAACTCCGTGCCCGGTGCGTGACCGTTTCCTCCTGGTGAGAATACCCCGGCGCGGAGCGCATCCGGCCTTGTTGCCCGAACCGCCGTGCCGGGCCGCCTCAGGGCGTGGTCGGGGTCCGCATCAGTTCGCCGTTTTCCCAGCGACCTTCGGCTTCCTCGCCGGTGGCATAGCGCAACTTGCCCTCGCCCTGGCGCTTGCCGGCGACGAACGCGCCCTCGTAGACATCGCCGTTGGTATAGGTGGCGGTGCCGGTGCCGTCGATTTCGCCGGCCTTCCACTGGCCTTCGTACTTGAAACCGTCAGCCATCACGATGCTGCCGCTGCCGTCGCGTTTGCCGGCGAGGAACTGGCCGGTATAGACGGTGCCATCGGGATAGGTGGCTACGCCCATGCCCTGCCGCTGGCCCTGCAGCCAGTCGCCGTCATAGACGTAGCCGTCGGGATAGGTCATCTTGCCCTTGCCCTCCTGCTGACCGGCGACGAAATTGCCCTCGTAAACCAGACCGTTGGCATAGGTTGACACGCCGTAGCCCTCGATCACGCCCTTGACCCAGGCACCGCCGTAGCTGTTGCCGTCGGGATAGGTGATGCGGCCGCTGCCGTGGGCCACGCCGTCCAGAAACGCCCCGACATAGACCGCGCCGTTGGGATAGGTGATGCTGCCCTGACCCTCCATCCGGCCTTCGGTCCAGGTGCCGTCGTAAAGAGTGCCGTCCTTGCCGGTGAATTTGCCCGTACCGTGGCGCTGGTCGGCGACAAAGCTGCCCTGATAGACGTCGCCGTTTGCATAGCTGGCGCGACCCTGACCCTCTTTCACGCCCTCGATCAGGTCGCCCTCGTAGATGTCGCCGCCGGGTTGCGAGATCTTGCCGGTGCCGCTGATCTTGCCGGCGGTCCACAACCCCTCGAACGTGGTGCCGTTGGCCAGCGTCAAAACGCCCTGGCCTTCGCGCTGGTCGGCCTTCATCGCGCCGACATAGACCGAGCCGTCGGGATAGGTCACGGTGCCCGCGCCGTCTTTCAGCCCCTTGACCCAGGTGCCTTCGTAGCGGTAGCCGCTGGGGTCCTCGATTGCACCCTGACCTTCATGCACCGCATTCATGAACTGGCCGCGATAGATGACGCCGTTGGCATAGCGCACTTCGCCCGAACCGGTCATCTGGCCCGCCACCCAGTCGCCGTCGTAGCTGCCGCCATCGCCAAAGGTGATCTTGCCCTTGCCTTCGGGTTTGCCGCCGACAAACGCCCCCTGATAGACCGACCCGTTGGGATAGCGGGCGGTGCCCTGGCCGGTGATCTCTCCTTCCAGCCACTCGCCGTCGTATTCGTAGCCGTTGGGCAGGCGGTAGATGCCGCGGCCGTGCTGCTTGCCGTCCTTGAAAGTGCCTTCGTAGACGCCGCCATTGTCATACTGTTTTGTGATCACATCGCTGTCCTGGGCCTGGGCGGCCCCGGTCAGGATTGTGATCACAAGACCCAGAGCCAGCCCCGCCGGGCCGCGCGCCTGTCTGATCCAGGGTCCGTAACGCATCGCAACCTCCGCCGATGTCATGCCGCCGGCGCGCGGGCCGCGCCTTCCGTTAGCGCGAACCTTAGGGCCTGCCCAGTGCCCTGACAAGCACCGGACCACCGCTGGCGCGTTCAAGGCTTTCGCTTGGCGCGGGCTCTGGTATGAACCCGGCATGGCTGGTCCGGACTGCAGTCGGACCGGCAAAGGCACCGTCACTCCGGGCCTGTTTGTTGAGGCCAGTTTCGGGGGCAATTTCTGGGGCCAATTTCTGGGGCATTCATGACCGCACGCTTTCGTCTGACACTGGCACAACTGAACCCGACTGTTGGGGCGCTGGCGGCAAACGCCGCACAGGCACGTACGGCCTGGGCCGCGGCCCGCGACGCCGGGGCCGACATGCTGGCGCTGACCGAGATGTTCATCACCGGCTATCAGACCCAGGATCTGGTGATGAAACCGGCGTTTGCCCGCGAGGCGATGACCCGGATCGAGGCGCTGGCCGCCGATTGCGCCGATGGCCCGGCCGTCGGCATCGGTGGGCCGTTCCTGAAGGATGGCTGGGTCTACAACGCCTATTACGTGCTGCAACAGGGCCGGATCGCCGCGACGGTGCTGAAACACGAACTGCCCAACGATGGCGTGTTCGACGAAAAGCGCATCTTTGCCCCGGCCCCGATCAGCGGCCCCTACCGGGTCGGCCCGCTGCGCATCGGCACCCCGATCTGCGAAGATGCCTGGCATTCGGACGTCTGCGAGACGCTGGCCGAAACCGGGGCCGAGATTCTGCTGGTGCCGAACGGCTCGCCCTATCACCGGGGCAAGCTGGAGGTGCGGCTGAACCTGATGGTGGCCCGCGTCGTCGAAACCGGGTTGCCGCTGGTCTATCTGAACATGGTCGGCGGCCAGGACGATCAGGTGTTCGACGGCGCGTCGTTCGTGCTGAACCCCGGCGGCGCGATGGTGGCGCAGCTTGCCGCGTTCGAGCCGGGGTTGACCCACATCGATTTCACGCAGACCGCCGCCGGCTGGCGTGCCGAACCCGGGCAGTTGGCCCCGCAGCCTGACGACTGCGAACAGGATTACCGGGCGATGGTGCTGGGTTTGCGTGACTATCTGGGCAAATCCGGCTTTACCAAAGTGCTGCTGGGTCTGTCGGGGGGGGTGGATTCCGCCATTGTCGCCACCATTGCTGCGGATGCGATCGGCCCGGCGAATGTGCGCGGCGTCATGCTGCCGTCGGAGTTTACCGCGCAATCCTCGCTGGATGACGCTGCGGCCGTCGCCGGGGCTCTGGGCTGCCGGCTGGACACGGTGCCGATCACCGGGGCGCAGCTGGCGGTCGGGGCAGCGCTGGCCCCGCTGATGGCGGGCACAAGGCCGGATGTGACCGAAGAGAATATCCAAAGCCGGCTGCGCGGGCTCTTGCTGATGGCGCTGTCGAACAAGCATGGCGAGATGCTGCTGACGACAGGGAACAAATCCGAAGTGGCGGTGGGCTACTGCACCATCTACGGCGACATGGCGGGCGGCTACAATCCGATCAAGGACCTGTACAAGACCCGGGTGTTCCAGACCTGCCGCTGGCGCAACGCCAATCACCGGCCGTGGATGCTGGGCCCGGCGGGTACGGTGATCCCGCCCGGCGTGATCAACAAGCCGCCGACCGCCGAACTGCGCGCGGGCCAGCGCGACGACGACAGCCTGCCGCCCTATGACGTGCTGGATGTCATCCTTGACGGGCTGGTCGACCGCGATCTGTCGGTGGCCGAAGTGGTGGCGATGGGCTTTGATCCGGCCATGGTGAGGCAGGTCGAGGCGCTGGTCTATGGCTCGGAATGGAAACGGCACCAGTCGGCGCCGGGGGTGAAGCTGACGAAAAAGGCATTCTGGCTCGACCGGCGCTATCCGATCGTGAACCGCTGGCGGGATGGGGGGTAGGGTCATTGCCCCATGAGGGATCAAGGGGATTTCCTATGGACGGAGCCTGAGCGCTGGCAAGTGGTCTTTGGGCAAGGGAATTTTGCCGGACCGACCTGCGGGGATGTGATCCGAATGGCTTGGAATTCCTCTGAACGGACAGAGGATTGTCCCCGAACTGTTTTTGCTTTTTGCCCGATTTCCCGACCACTGCGCAAATCCCAGCCTCCCTTGCCCTTCGCTTGCGCTCTCGGGCAACGGACCGGGCGTTCCTCGCTCAAAACGGCCCCCCGGACCGTTTTGCGGGCGCTCGTCATCCCCGGACGGTCGTCTGATCAGTCAGGGTTCAAATGGACGACAGTTCGTGCCTCCACCCTGTTTAAGGGAGCGTGTCTACAAATCTTGCTATGCGTTAACGTTGATTGAGAACTGGTTGACGTATTCTTGAATATATAATAATTTCAGTTACTTAATACCAGTAACGCGCGTGATAAGCCCCCCAAATCACGCCGCCACAACCCGGCATTCGCCCAACAACCGCTCGACATCCGCCCGCTGGCACAGCCCGGTGCCCCGGCTGGTCACGGCGGCCGAGGCCGCCGCGGTGCCCCACTGCATCGCCTCGGCCAGCTCTTGCCCGCGCGACAGGGCCAGCACCAGCGCCGCCATGAAACTGTCGCCCGCCCCGATCTTGCTGACCACGCTCACTTTCGCGGCCGGGCTGAACAGCCGCTGGCCCTGACAAGCGAGAACCGAACCCTCGGCCCCGCGCGCCAGGATCACCACGTCGGCGGCCCCCCGGCCGACCAGATCGGCGGCGAAATCGAGGCTGGCGGCGCGGTCGGGGAGCGGTCGTCCGGCCAGATCCTCGGCCTCGGGTCCGTCCATCCGCAGCATGTACGGGCGGGCAGGACCTGCGACCAGCGCCCGCAGCGGCGCCCCCGAGGTATCGATCAGCAGCCGTGCCCCGGTCGGGGTCAGTGCTGCGTGCAGCCGGGCCGGGAAATCCGCAGGCACGCCCGGCGGCTGGCTGCCGCTCAGCACCACAAAACCGCCCGGTGGGGCGGCGGTGGTGATGGCGGCCAGAACCCGGGTAACATCCGGGGCGGACCAGAGCGGTCCGGGAAGCATGAAGCGGTACTGGCCGCCGCTGGCGGTTTCGGTGACGGCGAAACTGAGCCGTGTCGCCCCGGGTGCGGCGAACCGGTCCATCTTGATCCCGGCGGTTGCGAGCAGTGCCGCCAGCGCTTCGCCCAGCGCGCCGCCAAGTGCTGCAAAGGCCCGGCTGTCGCCGCCCAGATTGCGGATCGCGCGGGATATGTTGATGCCGCCGCCACCGGGATCGGTCAGCGGTTCGGCGCAGCGCAGCTTTGGCCCCGGCAGCACCCGGGCCACCGAGGTTGCCAGATCAAGTGCGGGGTTGAGCGTGACGGTCAGGATCGCGGACATCGGCGGGGCTTTCGCTGCGGGCATGGCGGGCGGGCGGCAACTTGCCAGAGCCGCGCCGCCGGTTCAATCGCCTACACCCGCAAGGTTCATGGAAATGCCATGCGAACGGCGCTAGAGTGAGGCAACCTCAGAGATGGAGAGTGAGATGAGATTGCAGCGCCCGATCCTTGCCGCCGCCGCTGCCCTGAGCCTCGCCGGCCCGGGCTTTGCCGAAACGACGCTGCGGGTGATGAGTTACAACATCTGGGGCGGCGGCGGCAATGAGGCCAAGGGGATCGAGGAGACGCTGGCGGTAATCCGCGCCGCCAATCCCGACATCATCGGCGTGCAGGAAACCATGCTGGAGGGCGAGACCTGTACCGCCGACACCTGCCCGCCGCAGGGGCAGTCGGTGGCCAAGGCGATCGCCGAGGCGTTGGGGTTTTTCTTCTATGACCAGAGCCAGGTGAACGTGACGCTGTGGGCCAATGCGGTGATTTCGCGCTATCCGATCGGGGCGGCGACGCCGAACGATCTGGGGGTGCCGATCGATGTGAACGGCACCACGGTCTGGGCCTTCAACATCCATCACGATGACGAACCCTATCAGCCCTATCAGTTGCTGGGCATCGAATATGGTCCGGCACCGTTCATCACCACCGAAGCCGAGGCGGTCGATTGGGCCCGCAAGACCCGTGGCCCGGCGATGGATTTGCTGGAAGCCGACATGGCGGCGGCGGCGGGTGCGGCGGCGGTGTTCGTGTTTGGCGATTTCAACGAGCCGTCGGTGCACGACTGGACCCCGGCGGTGGCGGCGGCGGGTCAGCAGCCGGTGGCGGTCGCCTGGCCGACCACGGGTCGGCTGGTCGATGCCGGGTTCATCGATGCCTACCGCGCGGTCTATCCCGACCCGGTGGCCAAACCCGCCTATACCTGGACGCCGCGCTATGACGAGGCGGCGACGGATGATCATCCGGACCGGATCGATTTCGTCTTTGCCAAGGGGGCGGGGTTGCGGGTGACCGAGGCGGCGATTGTCGGCGAAAGCGGTCCGCGCACCGATCTGGCGGTCGATCCGTGGCCGTCGGACCACCGGGCGGTGCTGGCAGAGGTTAAATTCTGATTTGATGCCCGCATGCGTTCAGCCGGCTTTCGCCTGCCGGGCGGAAATTGGCCGGGATCGGTCCGGGCGCGTCGGCCTGACCATCGGCGGGCTTGACCGGTGCGGCTGGTAATGCAGGCTGTAAGGTAACAGGGCCCTTGTTGCGGTGCGTGAAATGGCGATCAGAACGGGAACGACGAGTGCAGACGATCTGCGCGGCACCGCCGCGGGTGACAGCGTGTTCGGGCTGTCGGGCAGTGACACGGCGGCGGGGGGCAATGGCGATGACACGTTGTCGGGCGGCGAGGGCAGCGATCTGCTGAATGGTGGTGCCGGAGACGACGTGATCTATGGCTTTGGTGCCAGCGACACCGTGGCCGGGTCCGGCGACATTCGCGCGACGCGGGTCGGGGCCGGGTTGGGCAGCACGGTCTTCGCCATCTCGGCCCCGGGCGATCCGGACCGGCTGTTCGTGGTCGACAAGGACGGGGCGATCCGGATCCTTGATCCCGGCACCGGCGTGGTGAATGCCGCCAGTTTCCTGAGCATTCCGCCAAATCAGATCACGGCGGGCGGCGAACAGGGATTGCTGGGGCTGGCCTTTCATCCCGACTATGCCAGCAACGGGCAGTTCTATGTCTTTGTGAACAACCCTGCAGGCGATCTGGAGGTGCGGCGCTATCTGCGGTCGGCCAGCAACCCCGATCTGGCCGACCCGGCCAGCGGTGATGTGATCCTGACCATTCCGCACCCGGGTAACACCAACCATAACGGCGGCTGGCTGGGGTTCGGGCCGGACGGCTATCTGTACATTTCGACCGGCGACGGCGGTGCCGGCGGTGATCCGCCGAACAATGCGCAGAATATCGACGTGCTTTTGGGCAAGATGCTGCGGATCGACGTGGACGGCGATGATTTTGCCACGGACGCGGGCCGCGACTATGCGATCCCGGTCAGCAATCCGTTTGCCGGGGCGGCCGGGGCGGACGAGGTCTGGGCGCTTGGCCTGCGCAACCCCTGGCGGCCGTCGTTCGACCGGCTGACCGGCGATCTGTATATTGCCGATGTCGGGCAAGGTCAGCGCGAGGAAGTGAACTTTCAGGCGTTCGACAGTCTGGGCGGCGAAAACTATGGCTGGAAGGTCAAGGAAGGGTTCCTGGTGTTTGACCCCACCATTCCGGGCAACCCGCCGCCGACAACGCCACCGCTGACCGATCCGCTGATCGACTATCCGCATGTCAACAACGCCACCGGCGGGTTTGCGGTGACCGGTGGCTATGTCTATCGCGGGCCGTCCGAGGGGCTGCAAGGTGTCTATCTCTATGCCGACTTCGTCAGCAATCAGCTGTGGAGCTTTCGGGTGGTGAACGGGGTCGCTGTGGATGCGGCCAACCGAACCGGCCAGCTGGTCGCCGTTGGCGGCAGCATCGACCAGATCGCGTCATTCGGCGAGGACGGGCGCGGCAATCTGTACATCGTCGGGCTGGACGGCGAGATTTTTCTGCTGGACCCGCAGGAGGGTGCCGGTGACGGGGCCGATACCATCAGCGGCGGCAATGGCAATGACCGCATTCACGGCGGCGTCGGTGCCGACCGGTTGTTGGGCGGCACTGGCAATGACCGGATCGACGGCGGCAGTCAGGCGGACCGGATCGACGGTGGCACCGGGCGGGATGTCCTGCTGGGGGGAACCGGGGCGGATGTGTTCGATTTCAACACGGCGCTCGACTCGCAGATCGGCAGCCTGCGGGATGTGATCACCGACTTTGTGGCCGGGGCGGACGATCTGGATTTTTCGACGATCGATGCGAAATCCGGCGTGGCGGGCAATCAGGCCTTTGTCTACATCGGCAATGCGACGTTTTCCGGCGAGGGTCAGATACGGGCGGTGCAGGCGGGAACCAAGGTTATTTTGAACCTGAACATCACGGGCACAACCGGGGCCGAGATGCAGGTGGCGCTGTTGAACACGGTTCTGGCCGATGTGACGGCGGGCGATTTCCTGTTTTAGGCGGGGGTCCGGTTCACCCGTCCCTGCAGGGGTACAAGTCCGACCATTGCCGGGTGCGGCCAGACACTATGTGACGGCTTCGCGACGTGCATTCCGTGCGGGTGCGCCAGCGCACTGCCGCTGTGCTTCTATTCCCACCACGGGTCGATGGCGGCGATATCATCGTCGGACCAGCCGAAGTGATGCGCCAGTTCGTGGACATAGACATGCGTCACCAGATCGGCCAGCGCGATGTCGCCGCGGTCGATCCATTCGTCGAGGATTGGCCGGCGGAACAGCCAGATGGTGTCGGGGCGGGTCTGCGGGTCGCTGAGCGACTTTTCGGTCAGGGGGATGCCGTCGTAGAGCCCGGTCAGCTCGAACGCATCCTCGACGCCCAGTTCCTCGAGCATGTCGTCAAGCGGAAAATCCTCGATGCGCAGCAGCACCTGCGCGGCAGCGGGGCGAAACGCCTCTGGCAGGGCAGCGATGGCGGCGCAGGCCAGGTGTTCGATCAGCGCGGCATCGGGGGGAAGAAGGTCGGACGGGGTGAGCATGGTCGCAGACTACGCCGGAACCGGGCGACAGGAAAGGCTGACGGCTTGGTACGGCAGGTCGGGCATGCTAGAATTCCGGCAGGTACAGGGAGGAGGGAGATGGCGGCATATCAGGCCAAGACCAAGGTCGAGGCGACGGATGTCGGGGCGTTTCTGGCGGCGGTGGACCCGCCGGCGCGGCAACAGGAGGCGCGGCGGCTGGTGCAACTGTTCGGCGAGGTCAGCGGCTTTGCCCCGCGCATCTGGGGCAGCTCGATGGTGGGTTTTGGCCGCTATGCCTATCGTTACGCCAGTGGTCACTCCGGGATCAGCCTGGCCACCGGATTCGCGCCGCGCAAGGCGGAACTGTCGCTCTATATCCTGCCGGGCAATCAGGACTACGGCGCGCTGCTGGCCGATCTGGGCCCGCACCGGCTGGGCAAGGCCTGCCTGTATCTCAGGCGGCTGGACGGGGTGAACGAGGCTGTGCTGCGCCGCCTGATCCGCCGGGGGCTGGATGATCTGGCCGCGCTGTGGCCGGTGACGGCGGAATAGGGGTCCGGCCTATCGCGCAGGGCCGGTCAACTGGACAAAGCCAGCATGCTGTGACAGGGAAGGGCGCGTTCAGGAGCTGCCGCCATGACCACCACCCGCTTTGCCCCGTCGCCCACCGGCCATATCCATGTCGGCAATCTGCGCACGGCGCTGCTGAACTACATGATTGCGCGCAAGGCAGGGGGCACGTTCATCCTGCGGCTGGACGATACCGACCCGGTGCGGTCCAAACCGGAATATGCCGACGGCATCATGCGCGATCTGGAATGGCTGGGGCTGACCTGGGACCGGGTCGAGCGGCAGTCGCTGCGGATGGAGCGCTATGCCGAAGCGGCGGACCAGCTGCGGGCGGTGGGGCGGTTCTATGAGTGTTTCGAAAGCGCGGTCGAGCTGGACTTGAAGCGAAAGAAGCAGCTGAACATGGGCCGGCCGCCGGTCTACGACCGGGCTGCGCTGAAGCTGACGCCCGCCGAGCGTGAGGCGAAGCGGGCAGAAAACCCGAGCTACTGGCGGTTCCTGCTGGAGAAGCAGCGGATCGACTGGGTGGACGGGATCCTGGGGCCGATCTCGATCGACGCAGCGTCGGTGTCGGACCCGGTGCTGATCAAGGCCGACGGGCAGGTGCTGTATACGCTGGCCTCGTCGGTCGACGATATTGACATGGGGGTCACCGATATCGTGCGCGGCTCGGATCATGTGACCAATACGGCGACGCAGATCCAGATCATGCAGGCACTGGGCGGGGTGCCGCCCCTCTTTGCGCATCATTCGCTGCTGACTGGCGCCAAGGGCGAGGAGCTGTCCAAGCGGCTGGGCACGCTGGCGCTGCGCGATCTGCGCGCGCGCGGGGTGGAGCCGGCGGCGCTGTTGTCGCTGATGGCCCGGCTGGGGACCAGTCAGCCGGTGGAACTGCATGGCTCGCTGGCCGAACTGATCGAGGGGTTTGATCTGGGCACCTTCGGATCGGCCCCGACCAAGTTCGATGTCGAGGACCTGTTTCCGCTGACGCAGAAATATGTCCACACCCTGCCCCTGGCGGTAGTCCGCGACCGGATCGCAACTTTGGGTGTGCCCGATGCGCTGGCGGAGCGGTTCTGGCTGGTGGCACGCGACAACATCGTGGTGCTGGATGATCTTGGCGACTGGTGGGCGCTTTTCCGGGACGGGGCCAGACCTGACATCGCGCCCGAGGATGCCGTGTTCGTGGCGCAAGCTCTGTCGCTGTTGCCGCCGCCGCCCTATGACGACACCACCTGGGCCAACTGGACCAACGCGGTCAGGAAGGCGACCGGCCGCAAGGGCCGCGCCCTGTTCATGCCGCTGCGCCACGCCGTCACCGGACGCGCACATGGCCCGGAAATGGCGCAGGTCATGCCCCTGCTGCAGAGGGTGCCCGGGCAGGGCTGAGCATTCGCCGATCCTTGTTCTGCAAATATCCCCGACGGAGGCTCCTGCGACGGGGCCGGAAGCCTCCGGCGGAGATATTTGCAGAACAAGGATCGGTGGCGCGATTGACGGGAACCGGGCGAAGGGGTGAACGGTGGCGGAAGTTCAGGCAAAGTTTCTGCAGGGCAATCTGTTCCGGCACGTCGCGGTGATGTCACTGACGTCCTCGGTCGGGCTGATGGTGCTGTTTCTGGTCGATTTCATCAACATCATCTTCATTTCGTGGTTGGAGGACCCGGAGTTGACGGCCGCGGTGGGCTATGCCGGGGCGATCCTGTTCTTTACCACCTCGTTCGGGATCGGCATGTCGATCGCGGCGTCGGCGCTGGTGGCGCGGGCTGTCGGGATGCGCGACCCGGCGCTGGCGCGGACGCGGGCCACCAACGCGGTGATCTGGGGGCTGGTGTTCGGGGTGCTGTTCGCGGCACTGGTCTGGGCCGGTCTGCCGGCGCTGGTCGGACTGCTCGGGGCCAGCGGGCGGACGCTGGATCAGGCGGTGATGTATCTGCGGATCGTGGTGCCGACGCTGCCGCTTTTGATGGTCGGCATGATCGGCGCCGCGATCCTGCGCAGCCACGGTGACGCCCGGCGGGCAATGATGGCGACGATTTATGGCGGGCTGGTCAATGCGGTACTGGACCCGATATTCATTTTCGCACTGGGGCTGGACCTGACCGGGGCGGCGCTGGCGACGGTGATTGCCCGGCTGGTGATTGCGGCGACGGCCCTGTTGCCGGTGGTCCGGCATCATGGCGGCTTTGACCGGCCAAGCCTTGGCAGCGCCACAGCCGACATGACGCCGATCTTCATGATCGCCTTTCCGGCGATCCTGGCGCAACTGGCGACGCCGGTGGGTCAGGCCTATGTGACGCGCGGGGTGGCGGCGTTCGGCGAGGAAGCGGTGGCCGGGGTCGCCATCATCGGGCGGATGACGCCGGTGGCGTTCGGTGTGCTTTTTGCGTTGGCGGGTGCGATTGGGCCGATCATCGGGCAGAATTACGGGGCGGGGAACATGGAGCGGGTGCGGACGGCATTCCGTGAGGGAATGCGGTTCTGTGCGTTGTTCGTGGTGGTGGTGACCGTGCTGCTGTTCGCCCTGCGTGCGCCGATTGCCGATCTGTTCCGTGCCGAGGGATTGACGCGCGACATCATCTACCTGTTCTGCGGACCGCTGGCGCTGGCGTTCTTTTTCAATGGTGCAATCTTTGTCGCCAACGCCGCGTTCAACAATCTGCGGCGGCCGTTCCATTCGACCTGGACCAACTGGGGCCGCCACACCGTCGGCACCATTCCGTTCGCGATCCTGGGCGGGGCGTGGTACGGGGCCGAGGGCGTGCTGCTGGGGCAGGCCTTCGGTGGTATCCTGTTCGGCGTGCTGGCCTGGTGGATGGCCGAGCGGATGTTGACCCCGGTGCCGGTCGCGGCAACCTGAGAGCGGGACCCTATTGGCCCTTGCCAGTCTGACCGGCTTCGGGCTAGCTGGCCGGGTCAGGATCGGAAGACGCGTGCCATCCCTTTGGGGAGGCACGGGCCGAAGGAGCAACCGCCCCGGTAAACTCTCAGGCAAAAGGACCATTCTGGCTGTGGACTCTGGAGAGTGGCGCGGACGCGCCCGCCGAAGGGATAACGATCTCAGGCGCCCCGACAATGCGGGGTGGGAACAGAGGGGGCATCGGGGCGGGCTTTGGTCCCGCCGGAACGATGCCCGGTAGCAGGACCGGCAGAAGGGGACGGGATGACCGGTTTGCTGCGTACGGCACTGTATGATCTTCATGTGAGGTTGGGTGCCAGGATGGTGCCCTTTGCCGGGTACGAGATGCCGGTGCAATACCCGATGGGAGTGCTGCGCGAGCATCTGCATTGCCGACGTGCAGCCGGGTTGTTCGACGTGTGCCACATGGGACAGGTGCTGGTGCGGGCGCGGTCCGGCGTTGCCGCCCATACGGCGCTGGCGCTGGAGCGGCTGGTGCCGGTGGACCTGCTGGGGCTGGCCGAGGGGCGTCAGCGCTATGCGATGTTCACGGGTGCGGACGGCGGCATCCTGGACGATCTGATGGTGGCCAACCGCGGCGACCATCTGTTCGTGGTGGTGAATGCAGCCTGCAAGGCGGCGGACATTGCGCACATGACGGCGGGTTTGTCCGATTGCGAAGTGCTGCCGGTGACCGGCCGTTCCTTGCTGGCGCTGCAGGGTCCGATGGCCGAGGCGGCACTGGCGCGGCTGCTGCCGGGAGTGGCTGCGATGCGGTTCATGGATGTGGCGGTGCTGGACTGGCAGGGGCAATCGCTGTGGCTTTCGCGGTCGGGCTATACCGGCGAGGACGGGTTCGAGATATCGCTGCCGGACGAAGCGGCGGTGGAGCTTGCCCGGGAATTGCTGGCGCTGGACGAAGTGGCACCGATCGGGCTTGGAGCGCGCGACTCGTTGCGGCTTGAGGCCGGTCTTTGTCTCTATGGGCATGATATCTATACCGGCACCTCGCCGGTCGAAGGCGCGCTGGACTGGGCCATCCAGAAGGCGCGGCGGGCCGGCGGGGCGCGGGCGGGCGGATTTCCGGGGGCGGCGCGGATACTGGCGGAACTGGCCTACGGACCGGCGCGACGCCGGGTCGGGTTGCTGCCGGAGGGGCGGGCCCCGATGCGCGAAGGCACCGCGCTATTTGCCGGGCCGGTTGGCGGGGCGAGCGTCGGGGCCATAACCTCGGGCGGGTTCGGCCCCAGCCTGGAGCGGCCGATTTCGATGGGCTATCTGCCCGTCGCACTCGCCACGCCCGGCGCGACCGTTTATGCTGACCTGCGCGGCAAGCGTTTGCCCGCAACTGTCACCGGGCTGCCGTTCCGGCCCGCAACCTTCAAGCGATAACATCCTGTCGAGGGCCAGATGAAATATACCGAAGAACATGAGTGGTTGCGCGTCGAGGGCGATCTGATCGTTGTCGGCATCACCGAACATGCGGCGACCCAGTTGGGCGACGTGGTGTTCATCGAACTGCCCGAGGTCGAGGCGATGGTGGCCGAAGGCGACGAGGTGGTGGTGATCGAAAGCGTCAAGGCGGCCTCGGACATTCTGGCCCCGGTAACGGGCGAGATTGTCGAGGTGAACGAGGCGCTGGCCGAAAATCCCGCGCTGGTGAACGAGGACCCGACCGGGGCGGCGTGGATGTTCAAGATCAAGGTCGATGATCTGACGGTGGTCGACGGTTTCATGGACGAGGATGAATATCTGGAATTGATCGCGTGAAGGGACCGCCGAAGGTACGGCGATTGCGGATCACCGGGGCGCGGGGCGACTGGACTGCGGATGTCGAAGGCGTTCGCCTGCCGGTGATCCACACGACCTGGCGGGATGGTCCGAACAAGTACCGCGATCCGATGGTCGGCGAAAAACTCGATGGAAAGCGCTATCAGGGCTATGTCGAGCTGCTGCTTCGCTCCACCGAAGTCGTGCTGCAACGTGACGCCGATCCGCAGTCGCTGGCCCGCAACGGCTATGTGGGGGTTTTTTCATTCGTCGATCTGGACGTGGAAGCCGGTGGCGCGATCTCTTTGAATCTGACGAAACGTGTTGCCGATCCGCGTTGATCGGACCTTGAGACGGGAGCGACCATGCCCTACGCCGAAAGTACCTATGATCCCTATGATTTCGCCAACCGCCGCCATATCGGCCCCTCTCCTGCGGAAATGGCCGAGATGCTGGCAGTCGTCGGGGTGGGCTCGCTGGACGAGTTGATCGGACAAACGATTCCGGCCGACATCAGGCAAAAGCTGGCGCTGGATTGGGCGCCGCTGTCGGAACACGAGCTTCTAGCGCGGATGCGCACGATCGCCGACAAGGACCGGGTGATGACCAGCCTGATCGGGCAGGGGTTTTACGGCACGGTGACGCCGCCGGCGATCCAGCGCAACATTCTGGAAAACCCGGCGTGGTATACCGCCTACACCCCGTACCAGCCCGAGATCGCGCAAGGCAGGCTGGAGGCTTTGTTGAACTTCCAGACGATGATCTGCGATCTGACCGGCCTGCCGGTGGCCAATGCCAGTCTGCTGGACGAGGCGACGGCCTGCGCCGAGGCGATGACCATGGCCGAGAGGGTGGCGAAATCGAAAGCGCGCGGCTTTTTCATCGACGAGAACTGCCACCCGCAGAATATCGCGGTGATGCGGACACGGGCGGCACCGCTGGGGATCGAGGTGATTGTCGGGGCGCCCGAAACGCTGGCGGCCGACAAGGTGTTTGGCGCGATCTTCCAGTATCCGGGCACGTTCGGCGAGATCCGGGATTTTTCCAACGCGATCGCGGCATTGCATGGTGAAAAGGCGGTGGCGATCCTGGCAACCGACCTGCTGGCGCTGACCATGATCCGCGAGCCTGGCGCTATGGGGGCGGATATTGCGGTCGGGTCCAGTCAGCGGTTCGGGGTGCCGATGGGCTATGGCGGCCCGCATGCCGCCTTTATGTCCTGCCGCGACGAGATGAAACGCGCGATGCCGGGGCGGATCGTCGGCGTATCGGTCGATGCGCGCGGCGGGCGGGCCTATCGGCTTTCGCTGCAGACACGGGAGCAGCATATCCGTCGGGAAAAAGCGACATCGAACGTTTGCACGGCGCAGGCACTGTTGGCGGTGATGGCCAGTTTTTACGCCGTGTTCCACGGCCCGGTGGGGCTGAAGGCGATTGCCGAGCGGGTGCATTTTCGAACTGTCCGCCTGGCCAAGGCTTTGCGCGCTGCCGGGGCGAAAGTGTCGCCGAAAGCGTACTTTGACACGATCACGGTGGAAGTGGGCGTGGGGCAGGCGGGCATTCTGGCGGCGGCGCGGGCCGAAGGGGTGAACCTGCGCAAGATCGGAACCGACCGGGTGGGGATTTCGCTGGACGAGACGAGCGACGATCAGGTGTTGCTGCGGGTGCTGCGGGCCTTTGGCATCCCGACGGTGCCGCCGCATCGCGGCACGCTGGGGTTCCCCGAGGCGATGGTGCGGCAGAGCCGCTATCTGACGCATCCGGTGTTCCAGATGAACCGGGCTGAGTCCGAGATGATGCGCTACATGCGCCGCTTGTCGGACCGCGATCTGGCGCTGGACCGGGCGATGATCCCGCTGGGGTCGTGCACGATGAAGCTGAATGCGGCAGCCGAGATGATGCCGGTGACCTGGCCGGAGTTCGGCAGCCTGCATCCGTTCGTGCCGTTGGATCAGGCGCAGGGCTATGCCGAGATCATCACCGATCTTTCGGCCAAGCTGTGCACCATCACCGGCTATGATGCGATGTCGATGCAACCCAATTCCGGGGCGCAGGGTGAGTATGCCGGGCTGTTGACCATCGCGGCGTATCACCGCGCCCGGGGGCAGGGGCAGCGCGATGTCTGCCTGATCCCGGTATCGGCACATGGCACCAACCCGGCCTCGGCGCAGATGTGCGGCATGAAGGTGGTGGTGGTGGGGTCACTGCCGAACGGTGATATCGACCTGGCGGATTTCCGCGGCAAAGCGGCGGCGGCGGCGGACCGGCTGGCGGCCTGCATGATCACCTATCCCTCGACCCACGGCGTGTTCGAGGAAACCGTGCGCGAGGTCTGCGCGATCACCCATGCCCATGGCGGGCAGGTGTACCTGGACGGGGCCAACATGAATGCCATGGTCGGGCTGGCGCGGCCCGGCGATATCGGATCGGATGTCAGCCATCTGAACCTGCACAAGACCTTTGCCATCCCGCATGGCGGCGGCGGGCCGGGAATGGGGCCGATCGGGGTCAAGGCGCATCTGGCACCGTTTCTGCCGGGGCATCCCGAAGCCGGGGGCCCTTCGGGCGCAAGCCCGAATGACGAAGATTCACCGGGACCGGTCAGTGCCGCGCCGTACGGCTCGGCGTCGATTCTGCTGATCTCGTGGGCCTATTGCATGCTGATGGGGGGCAAGGGGCTGACGCAGGCGACCAAGGTGGCGATCCTGAACGCCAACTATATCGCGGCGCGGCTGGAGGGGGCGTTTCCGGTGCTGTTCAAGGGCAGGCAGGGGCGGGTGGCGCATGAATGCATCCTTGACCCGCGGGCGTTCGAGGCGTCGGCGCAGGTGACGGTGGATGATATCGCCAAGCGACTGATCGACAACGGCTTCCATGCGCCGACGATGAGCTGGCCGGTGGCGGGCACGCTGATGGTGGAGCCGACCGAAAGCGAGACCAAGGCCGAGATCGACCGGTTCTGTGTGGCGATGCTGGCGATCCGCGAGGAGATCAGGGCGGTGGAGGAGGGGCGGATGGATGCGGCCAACAATCCTTTGAAACATGCGCCCCACACCGTGCAGGATCTGGTGGCCGACTGGGACCGGCCCTACAGCCGAGAGCAGGGCTGTTTTCCGCCGGGGGCGTTCAAGGTGGACAAGTACTGGCCGCCGGTGGGGCGGGTGGACAACGTGTTCGGCGACCGCAATCTGATCTGCACCTGCCCGCCGCTGGAGGACTATCAGGAGGCGGCGGAGTAGGGGGCGGGGGTGTCCCGAGTCGGGACATTTTTGGAGTGAATGAAATCAAGGGGTTGCAATCGCGTTTTAGGGATTTGTTAGGAATCTGGCGATGACGCCGCAGGAGTTCATCGCCAAATGGCAAAGCGTCGAGCTGAAGGAACGCTCGGCCTCGCAGTCGCATTTCAACGATCTGTGCCGCCTGCTCGGGCTGCCGGACCGTACGGCAGCCGACTACGTCTCAGAGTCGCCCTCGATCTCCTGCGCTAGGCCCAGAAGCTGCCGATGATACTTTGAAAGCCTCTGATAGTGTGCCTGAATGGCTCCGGCGATCTCTTTTGAATTCTTTACCGCCAAAAAATGCCCGACGATTTGACTGTAGTGCTCTGCCTGACGTGGAAGGCGAAGGGCAGGGTCGAGTTTCTCGGCAATCTCACTTTCAGACATCACCTGAACGATCTGAAATGGCGTGGGTGTCGCTGCCATATCTGTTGGTAAAGGTGGGACCTTTCCGTTCATCAGGGCAGACAGGGGATGGAAGGCGTGAAACAGTACGGTCTCAAGCGGCGAGATTTCGTCTAGCGTTTCAACCGGATAAGCCCATACCCAAGCAATCTCCCAAACGTCAACCTGCCTGTTCGCGATGATGTCTGATCGGGCAGACGTAAGGTGACGGTTGACCCGTGCACGAATACCATCGCGCGACTGACCGACGTAAAGGGGCACTTGGTCCAAGTCACAAAGGACATAGCACCCCACTTTGTTGGTTAACGTCCGGACCGCCTTCCGCCGAAAGGCGAGATCAATTGCCATTGCGGACTACTCGGCTGCTATCATCTGCGTGTCTTGCCGCACTCTGGCAAGCGGTTCCAGCACGACTTCAGCAAGAAAACGAACCACACTCACGCACACACCGTCACCCGCGAGGTGGTATGCCTCGTTGTAGCGTCGAGGCATCCTGTAGCTTTCCGGCAGGCCCATTAGGCGCGCGGCCTCGCGTGAAGAAAGCAGTCGACTCCGGATGCTACCCGGCTCGACGACGATAATGGTTTGTCGACTCGACCCTCCGCCCGGAGTTCTCAGGCAGCCAGCCAAGCCATCGAAACGCACCTCTGCGCGCTGCTGTTTAACGCCGTTCTCGTCAGGTCGCGTTCGCCGGTACACAGCCCCGACAACACGTCTTCCTGCCAGTTGAGCGCCTATGACCTTCTGTCGGTTCACTTCGGACATCATCGCCAACAAGCGCTCCGTTTCCACTTGAGAATGCCACCGCACGTCAGCGGGGGAAGCTTCCACAAGGTCGACAAGATCTAGTTCCCGTTTCGGCGGCTGCGGCAGGTTCCACCAAAGCCAGTTGTCTAGCGCGTGTCCCTTCAACAGGTTTTGCGCTCGCCTCAGGGCGACCGGGTGCCACACCAGAGCAGGACCTCCACACACCAACTCACCCGGGTATGAAGCATTTGCGTCAACGGCCACGAAGAACACACGTGGTCGGCTCTGCGGCACAAAGTGGGCCGCGTCGATGACGACAGCGCCGAAACGATACCCGCCATCGGCGAGTGCGTTGCTGATTGCGACGAAGTCAGCACCACCGCGAGACGTAAGCGCGCCGAAAACATTCTCCAGAACGATCGTCTTTGGGTTCCTACCCTCGCGCGACAACCCTTTCACAAGCGACCAGAAGTGCCAAAAGGTACCCGAACGGGTCATCTTGGCACCGACCTCACCCAACCCCGCATACGCACCCGCGAGCGAAAGATCCTGGCAGGGAAATGAAGCCCAGGCCATATCTGCCCGACCTGGCAGTTGAGACGTCTCGATCAATCCAACATCGCCCAGATGAATGTGATCATTGCCCCAGTTGTCGATGTAAGCAGCGACCTTCGTGGGGCTAAAATCATTGGCGAACAAGCAGCGCCAGTTCGATCCCAGTCCGGCACGGGCCATGCCACCGCCCGCAAAGAACTCGTAGTATCTAAGGTCATGGCCCAAGCCGATACCGCCCTTCAACAGAACACATCATGAACTGTACCAAGCCTCTCCGCGAAAGCAAGGGGCCAATTGGTGTGAATGTCTCGCTGGCAGTATGTGGTGGGCACCATTCACTGAGGGAAATGCCTCCAGCTACTGCCCCACCACCACCTTCCAAACCTTCCCCTTCCCCGAGGGCCTGACGCCGGACCTTCCCGCCGCCGCCTATGCCGCCGACCCAAGGGCGATCAAGATCGCCACTGCTGCGGCTCGGCTCAACGACCTGCGCGAAAACTGGCTCAACCCCGCCGATCTGGTCAAACGCGTGCCCGAGGTGGTGCCGGGTTACCCCGACCGCCTCCTCCCCGTCTCGCCCGAGGCCGAAAAGACCCTGAAAACCCGCACCCTGACCAACCTCTACAACCAGAAACCCGCCTGGCTGACCCATGCCCGCAAGGCCCTGGATGAGGCGGTGGCCGAGGCCTATGGCTGGGGCGGCGACTGGCGGGCCGGGATGAGCGACGACGACATCCTGGTCCGGCTGTTCCGGCTCAATCAGGCGAGGGCCGCCGCGCAGAAGTGGCGGTGGACCGGCATCGCCGCGCTTGACAACCCCGGCGCCATCGCCCGGATAACGCCGACACAGTGGTGGGGCGGACGCCACCCTGCGCCGGTTCATCGCCGGTGAACGATCCCCGGCTGCGGCAATTGCGCGGACTGCTACTGCCGGCCAAAGCCTGACTGCATGAAAAAGGGCAAGTCTGCCTGCCAGTTCTGAGTGCCTGTTGCGGTTTCGGGGGTGATGCCGGTGTCGCGCGTAGTATCGGCCCCGACGGCTTCGCACGCCCGGCGCCGGTCGTGTGCGCGGGCTGCCGCGCCGAACCGGAGGTGCGCCGCACGCAGCATGGTTTCCAGCATCCGCCAGAGGCTGCCGTCGGTATCGGGCGTTGCTCTGGCGGCGTTTCCGGTGCGTGTCATGCTGATGGTCATCGTGCGTTCCTTTTCGTTGCCGGCCCGCGTGTAATCCCCTGGGCTGTGCGACGACCTTACGCCGCCCGGGACGCGGCTGCTTGTGGGCCGGCTGTGGGCTTGTTGAGCCTTTGCCGGGGATCGGGTAGCATTTTTCATGATTCTTGTGTTTTCACCCTTCCGTCTGGATACCGACCGGGCTGAATTGACCGGAGCCGCCGGTCAGATCGCACTGGAACCGAAGGCGTTCGCGCTGTTGACGCTGCTTGCCGAAAATCATCACCGCGTGATCAGCAAGGAAGAGATGATCGCAACCGTCTGGGGTGGGCGTTTCATCTCGGATGACGCGGTTTCGACGGTGCTGAAGCTGGCCCGCAAGGCGCTGAACGACGATGGCGCGGCGCAATTCTACATCCGGACGGTTCGAGGGCGCGGCCACCGGTTCGTGGCTCCGGTTCAGATCGGAGCCGAGGCTACCGTGGCTGCGCAGCCCAAAGTGCCAACCGCCCCTTATCCTGAGGTCGGGCGCGGCGGCAGGCCGACGCTTGCGGTGTTGCCGTTCGCAGGGATTGCCCTGCCGGACGATCTTGCCACGGTTGCCGACGCGATTCCTGCCGAGATCATCTCATCCCTGTCGCGTCTGCGCTGGCTGCGGGTGATTGCGCGCGAATCGACGTTCCGCTTTCGCCACGACGACGTCGAGCTTGCCACCCTGCACAGCCTGCTAGGTGCCGGGTTCTGTCTGTCCGGCCGGGTCGAACGCATCGGTGCCCGCCTCGGCGTCAGCGTCGATCTGTCCGACACCCGCAGCGGCAGTCTGTTATGGTCCGAACGCATCGAGCGGCCGCTGGATGACATTCACGAAATCCGGGGTCTGATTGTGGCGGCGGTGATCAGCGCCCTTGATCTTCGGATTCCGCTGGCGGAAGCCGAACTGGCCCGGTCCCGGCCTGTCGAGCATCTTGACGCCTGGAGCCTGTATCACCTTGGCCTGAGCCACATGTACCGCTTCAACGGCCACGACAATGCCATTGCGGGCGGTCTGTTCCGTCGGGCCACGACGCTTGACCCGGCCTTTACCGCCGCATTCGCCGCGCGCTCGTTTACCAGCTGGCAGGACGCCGCAATGGGCTTTACCGCCGACCGCGCCGCCGCTGTCGCCGACGCCCGGGATGCCGCCGAGCGGAGCATCGAGCTGGATCCTCTGGACCCCGCGGCCAATTTTGCCATGGGCCGGCTGCAGATTCTGAACCAGGAGCCGGACGACGGTCTGGTCTGGCTGGACCGCGCGGTCGATCTGAGCCCGAGCTTTGCCAAGGGCCACTATGCCCGCAGCATGATCTACGTGATCGCCGGTCGCACCGGCGAGGCGCGCGCCGGCCTTGATCTGGCGACCGCGCTCAGCCCGCTCGATCCGCTGCTCGGCCCGATGCAAGGCATGCGCGCGATGTCCTTCGCCGTCGACGGTGACCTGGACGCGGCGGCGGATTGGGCGGTGCGCTCGGCCCGGACCAGCAACGCCCATTTCATCGCCGTCATGTTTGCGGTGATCGCCTGCCAGCTTGCCGGCCAGACCGCCCGCGCTGCACACTGGCTGGCCGTGCTGCGCGACCGCCGCCCGGACGCGCGGGCTTCGCATTTCCTCAATGCCATTCCGTTTGCCGATCCCGCCTTTTGCGCGACAGTTCTGGCGGCCATGAAGGCTGCCGGGTTGCCGGACTGAACCGGCTTGTCGGTGCTGATGATGCAGGTGGGGCCTGTGCCGCGCGCCCGGTCAGGGAAGGCAACAGGTGGATATTTGTGACGGAATGAAGCCGGACGGGCAGGCTTTGGGTGCCGCAGCGCGGGGTTGAGGCGACGGGGCGGCGGCTTGACTTTTCTGGCCCGATCCGCCAGATCAGGCGCTGTTGGGGTCGTAGCTCAGTTGGGAGAGCGCGTCGTTCGCAATGACGAGGTCAGGAGTTCGATCCTCCTCGGCTCCACCAGACCACACTCCGACGTTGAAACTCCGGCTGACACGTTGAGTGGAAACGCTGTTTCAGGCGTTTGCTACCGACTTTGGCAGGAGTATCGCAAAGGTCCCACAAAGGCCGGTCGCAGCACTGCGTGAAGCCTGATCAGAGAGCCATTTTATAGATATTCCAAGGGCTTGATAGGAGCCCCGGTCCGTGTTCGATCGACTTTTCCATCCTGCCTTCGGGAGGCGGAAATGTCGGAGCCGGTTCAGGAAGGACGATCCTTTGACGCTCCGGCTTGTCGATCCGAGCCTTGCGGACTTTCAATGCCGAGCCGCTGTCGGTCAGCATGATACGGTCCGACAGGCCCTCGCTCTGCTTCCCGGCGTCTTTCAGCTGTGTCTTGGTCCTGATGCTCCATCCTGCTCGGAAGTTGGAGCCTCTGGCAAACCCGGCGTGTTACACCTCGGTCAGGCCGGCCGTTCAAGCCAGACATGTACGCCAACGCACACTACGGCGAGACTGCCGCCAGAAGCTCCGGGTCTACTTCGACGCCGAAGCCTGGTGCGTCGCCGAGACGGGCGCGGCCATCGTCTATCTTGACCCCGCCGCTGAATGGCGACCCGGCGAAGAATGTGTGGCCTTGGGCGTCGAGCGGGAAATGACGTTTGATGGTCGCCCCCAGGTGGCACAACATCGTGTCGCCCAACAGTGTGAACGGCATGGTGTCGAGACTGACACCGATGCCGTTGGCTTCGCATATGTCAATGATGCGCCGCGCCGGCCACAAGCCACCGACGCGGTTGGGTTTCAGAACGATACGGTCGGCGGCTTCCATTCTGACGATCTGAAGCATCGCCGTCGGCGAGGTGACAGCTTCGTCGAGGACGACCGGAAACGGCAGCATCTTCCGGATCTGCGCGTGACCCATGAGGTCGAGGTGATGCAGTGGCTGTTCGATCGCCATGTTCGGATGGAACGCTTCTCGACGCACGCGCTCGAACATGGCGACCGCCATCTTGGCATTCATGATGCCCTGGTTCGCGTCGACATCGACCTGGATGTGATGCGGCAGGTGCGCCATGACGCCGGCGACCTTGTCCGCATCGGCATCGAACAACGCCTTGGAATAGCCATGCTGGCGCAGCTGAGACCCGATCTTCAGCTTGAGCCCGGTGAAGCCGCGCGCAACGTAGTGATTGCAGACCCCCAGAAGCTGGTCGACCGTATGGCCATGCATCTGGGTCTGCAGTTCCAGTTCCTGCCGGTAGCTTCCGCCGAGAAGTTCATATACCGGACAGCCGTACGTCTTCCCCGCCAAATCGTAGATCGCCATGTCGATCGCTGCTTGCGCTGGCCGGCATCCTGGCACCCCGATGCTGGCCACGGACTCCATGCAGTGATGGACACCGGCGATATTCAGCGGATCTGCGCCCACAAGTGCGCGACGGAACCGACCAAGCCAGTCCAGCATGCTGCCAATTCCGTGGCCAAGATAATGCGGGAGTGTAGCGCCATCGCCGTACCCTTCGGTGCCGTCATCGGCCCTGATCCGGACGAACACCGTCTCGGGTGGCGCATAGCGGCGCGCCGCCAGCATCTCGGGTGTAAACGCAGCCTGCTCGTTTGCAGAGGCGTCAGTGCCTGCATCCGCCGGAGCATCAAGTTTGAGTGGCAGGAAGTCGATGGAAACGATCTTCATCTATGAACGCACCTGAGTTGTGCTTGTTTGATATAACGATATACGTTGACCGTCCAGTCGCCCCCGACTATTTCAGGATCAACCTCGGATATGACGGCCGAGCGCAAAGGACACGTATGCCTAAGCGGAAATCCATCACTCTCAAGGAGGTCGCCGCTGAAGCGGGCGTCTCTCTCGGGATGGCCAGCCGTGTGCTGGCCGGCTATGGTTCGTTCAGCGAAAAGTCGCGGGTCAGCGTTCTGGCGGCGGCAGACAAGCTGAGCTACCGCGCCAACGGAGTGGCTCGCTCGCTGCGTCTGCGCCGCACCAACACCATCGGCGTCCTGATCAGTCAGATCAGCAGCTATCACTGGACGACCTTCGTACAGGGTGTGGAGGAATCGGCGAAGCGAGCGGGTTATGGTGTGGTCCTTTCCAACACCGGTGACGATCCCGTGCGGGAAATGGACTATCTTCGTGATATGCGGGAACGCGGCATCGACGGGATCATAGCCTCTCCGCTTGATCGCAATCTACGCGCCTTCCGGCAGGCATCTGACTCCGGCTTTCCCATGGTGACAGTCAATGTGAATATCGGCAGCGAAAGGGCAGCGGTCGTGGCGACTGACGAAGGACGTGCGGGGGCCGACGCGGTCGCCCATCTTGACGCCCTGGGGCATCGCCGCATTGGCCTGGTCGCCGGCGATATGGAACTCGAAAGCGGCCGGCTGCGCCTCGAAAGCTACCGCGTCGGGCTAGAAGAAGCAGGTCTCGAATTCGACGAAGATCTGGTTGTACACGGCAACTACCGGCACGACGAGGCGTACGAAGCGGCGCTCCGGCTGATCCTGCTGCCGCAACCACCGACGGCCATGCTTGTATGCAACGAGTCGATGACCGGGGCGGTTCTGCAGTGTCTGCGCGATCATGGCGTCAGCATCCCGAGCGATATGAGCCTTGTCGGGTTCGATGACCCGGATTGGGCCAAGTTCTACGCGCCGGCGATAACCACACTGCGCGAAGAACGCTACTACATGGGTAAGTTGGCTTGCGATGCGCTGCTCGCTGAAATTGAACAGAACGGCCCCCCACAGGCGACCGTACTGGTGACGCTGCGAACCCGGCTTGTCGTGCGCCAGTCCTGTGCGTCGCCACGTGCGACCAAGTCGTTGTCCTGGCGATTGCCGGCCACAACCCCGCCGGAACACGAAGTGCCCACTTTCAGTTAGCGGATAGAATACGTGCAGATTCAGTGGTTTGATACATCCGATACGAAACCTGGCGGCAGGAGCATTCTGCTGTCGCTGGCCGACGAAAGCCACTTTGGTTTGGGCGAGATCTCGCTCGCCGCCGGGGTAGCAAGAGCAACGGTGATTGCGTTGCTGCGGGCGAGCGCCGGCCGCCTTGCGAACATGGACCTGCGCAACATGAATGTCGCGCTAGATGCTGTTTCCAGCGTGACCGATCAGGATGCCAATGCAGGTCCGTTCGTTCGCGCCGCTCTGGACATCGCGCTTCACGATCTCAATGGCAAACGGCGCGGTTGCCCGGTGCACAGCATGCTCGGCGGCAGTTACCGAACCGAGGTTGCGTTGTCGCAGAGCCTCCTGAGCGGGGCTGCGGTGCCGGCCGCGGATGGCGGTGTCGAGGCGGTGCTGCTGGAATACCGTCAGGAGCCCTCGCGACGGTCGACAAGTTTCGGGCCCGACTCGGCGACAGTGTGGCTGACCGCGGCAATCGATCGGCTGGGTCCCGCGGTTCAGGTCGATATCGACGCCAAAGGCGGCTTCGACAATCCGGCTCTGGCCCGGACCTTCATCGAAGGTCTTCTATCCGGCGGCCCCCGTCTGAACCTCGGCCTGCTGCAACCGTTGAGCGATACCGATCTTGTCGGCCACGCGACCCTGTGCGCGACGTTGCCGATTCCGGTCATCCTCGACACCTCGGTGCGATCCGCCAGGGTCATGGGACAGATCGTACGGCTTGGCGCCGCTGATCGTGTTGTCGTGAACGTCGAGCGGGTCGGCGGCCTTCGCGCGGCAATGCAGGTCGTTTCGATCGCCGAAGCGGCATCGATAGGCGTTTCGTCCGCCTCGTTCTGCTGCACCGCCATCGGGGCGGCAGCTGCGCTGCACCTGGCGGCAGTTCTGCATGACACCTATCCGGCAAGGCTCGACAATTTTCTGGCGGATAGCGGACCAATTCTGGACGCGGGTTTCGCCGTTGACGCAAGCGTCGCCAGAGTTGGTTCTGCGCCAGGACTGGGCGTTGTCTTGCGCGATGACGCAATGGCGGCTTTCCAACCGGCACACTAGGCGCACGAGCCCGGAGCCGCCCAAACCGAAGTTTTCGCTTGCTTAAGCCCGCGGCCAAGGCTAATTTTAGATATATCGTTATACTTTGAGGGGGGTATGGAGATGGTTGATCGTCGTCATGTAGTGGGTGGCCTCGTCGGTGCTGTTGCAGCGTCGACGTTGCCACTTTCGTATCTGGGTCTTGGCTCGCAGGCGCTGGCTCAGGGCACGCCTGTCAGCGGCGGTACGCTGAACATCGGCCTTCATATCCCGCTCAGCACGCTGGATTGGCAGTCCACGGTTTCGCACCCGCTGCCGCACGTCATGGGGCACGTCTTCGAAGGGCTTTACGGGTTTGGCGCGGATTTCAATGCCGCTCCGGAACTTGCTGAAAGCGTCGAGGCCTCGACGGATGGCCTGAAGTGGACCTTCAAGCTGCGCCCGGGCGTGCTGTTCCACAACGGCGACACCGTTGATGCGGAAGACGTGAAGGCGTCGCTGGAACGCTGGAAGGTTGTCGCCCCCAAGGGCCCCGGCCTTGACGCACTTTCCTCGATCGAGACCCCCGACGCTACAACGGTGGTCCTCAATTTCAGCACGCCGATGGGCCGGTTTCTGCTGCTGATGCTGGGCTCGGACGAGAACAAGTTCGTCGTCATGCCAAAGGAAATCGCCGAGGCATCCACGACGCCCGGCCAACTTACCGAAGTGGTTGGCACCGGACCCTACAAGTTCGTCGAATACGCGACGGACCAATACGTCAAGCTTGCAAAGTTCGCCGAATATGTCGCGCGCGACGATGCACCTAACTACCAGGCTGGCAAGAAGGTCGCGAATTTCGACGAGATGATCTTCTGGGTCGTCACCGAGTCGACGACGCGCGTTGCGGGGCTCGAGGCTGGCGAATACGACATCATTACCGACGTACCGGACACCGAGTATCAGCGCCTGAGCGCCAGCGCTGATGTCGATGCCATAAAGAATGGCCCCGGCGTGCTGATGTACATGATGTTCAATCACAAGAAGGGCCCGACTGCGAACCTTGTGATGCGCAAGGCCATCCAGTCGCTGATCGATCCGATCGAGATTGCCTCGGTTGCAGTGTCCGACCCCAGCTTTGCGCTGGTCAACCCGAGCATCTATGCACCCGAGAGCGCCTACAACACCGATGCCGGCGCGGATCTCTACAAGCCGGGTGACGTCGAGGCGGCGAAGGCCTACCTGGCCGAGGCCGGCTACGCTGGCGAGCCGATCAGCATCATCGTCATCTCGGGCAACGACCTTCAGGAAAAGGTGGCCATCGTTCTTGTCGAGCAGGCCGCCCGCGCCGGCCTGAAACTGGAGATCGGCACCTACGACCTCAACACCTGGGTGGCGCGGCGCCGCGATCCCGATGCGCTCAACATCTACACGTCGGGCGGCTATTGGGTCGACCCTTCGCTCTGGCACCCGGAGTTCAACGGCACCTTCCCGTCACCAGAGGTCGGTTTCATCAGCGACGAGACCGAAGTGATCTTCGGCAAGCTTGCCGCGGCAACCGAATTCGAAGAACGCAGGAAACTCGGCGAGGATCTGCAGCGCTCGTTCTATGCTCAGGTTGCCATGGTCAATCTGGGCTACACCTACCGGCTTGTCGCCAAGCGGAAAACCGTCCTCGATCCCGATGGCAACCTTGCCCTGGGTAATCTGACGCTCAACGGAGTCGGTTTCGCCGGATAGCGCAGACCGCAATTGAGGGGTGTGGGTGGGTAACCACTCACACCCTTACCGCCGGAGGGACGATGCTTTCCTACACGCTGCGGCGCATCGTCGTTTTCGTTCCCACCCTGCTCATCACCCTGACGCTTATCTTCGTGTTGACGCGCTTGCTGCCTGGCAGTCCGGTGGCAAGTCTGCTTGGAACACAGTCGGTGAACGCCGAGATGCTCGATGAGGTCTCGCGGCAGCTTGGCCTCGACCGACCCATTCTTGTCCAATACTTCGAATGGCTGCCAAGAATCCTGACCGGCGACTTCGGGCAATCGCTGTTCTTTTCCAAGCCGGTCGCCGAGGTTCTGTTCGAGCGCTTCCCGGTTACGTTGGCGCTGACGCTGTTCGCGCTGCTTGTCACGATTGCCATCGGCATTCCGCTTGGCGTTCTGTCTGCGGTCAAGCGTGGCAGTGTGCTTGACTATCTTGGCAACGTGCTGTCCAGCATCGGAATGGCGTTGCCGCCGTTCTGGCTTGGCTTCATCCTCATTCTGGTTTTTGCCGTCGACCTCAAATGGCTTCCCTCGTCGGGCTACCGGCCGATCGAGATGGGTTTTTGGCCGTGGTTCAGCCGGCTGATCCTGCCGACCATCGCGCTCAGCCTGTCGCAGATCGGGCTGATCGTCCGCATGACGCGCTCGACCATGCTTGAAGTGCTGGAGAGCGAATACGTCGGAATGGCGCGCGCCAAGGGCATGCCGGAATGGATCGTCATCATCCGCCACGCGCTGCGCAATGCCATGGTGCAGATCATCACCGCGATCGGACTGCTGTTCGCGCTGGGGTTGGGCGGCTCGGTGATCATCGAGCAGGTGTTTGCCCTGCCCGGCCTTGGCGAACTGATCACTACAGCGGCCATTCGGCGCGACTACGCAACCCTGGAAGGCGGCATCTTCTACCTGACCCTGACGGCGCTGCTGGTCAACCTGATGGTCGACCTGGCCTATGCCTACTTCAACCCGCGTGTGAGGCTGGCATGACGGGCGGCATGGAGACAGGAACCGCAGCGTCGCGCCCGCGCAGGGCCATCCGCTGGCTGCGTTGGGCCGGCGACAACCCCATGCTGACAGTCGGCCTGCTGATGCTGACGCTGCTCATCCTGTTCACGGTGCTTACACCGCTGTTCGTTTCCATAGATGCTCTTGGCATATCGGCAGACGACAAGCTGCGGCCGCCCAGCTGGAGCCAGCCGCTGGGCACGGACGATTTGGGCCGGGATCAGCTGTCGCGGCTGGTGGTCGGCGCGAAGATATCGCTGCGCATTGCCGCCGTGGCAACGGCGCTGACGGCGCTTTTCGGGATAAGCCTCGGCATGGTCTCGGGCCAGTATCCGGCGATCGACGTCGTCATCAGCCAGATCTCGGACTCGCTGTTGATCTTCCCGGGCGTCGTGCTTGCCATCATGATCCTTGCCGCGCTTGGGCCGTCCGAGGTGAACGTGATCATCGCGGTCTTCGTGCTGTATGTGCCGCGGGTCATCCGTACCGTCCGGGCGGCGGTCATCGAGTATCGCGATGCTGACTTCGTCCAGGCGGCGCGCTCGCTGGGAGCAAGTGACCTTCGCATTCTTTTCCTCCACATCTTTCCACGCGCCATAGGACCAACCATGGTCCAGCTGTCCCTCGGCTTCTCCTCCGCCATCCTTGTAGAAGCGGGGTTGAGCTTTCTTGGCCTTGGCGCGCCGCCGCCTGCCCCGACCTGGGGCGGCATGATCAGCGGTGCACGCGAGTACATCCGCAGCGCGCCGTGGATGATGATCGCCCCCGGCGCGATCATCACCTATGCGGTTCTCAGCCTCAACCTCATCGGCGACGGCCTTCGCGACATGCTTGACCCGCGTTCGCGATCCAACGGCCAGTGATGCAGGACACTTTGCAAGAGAGAAATGAGCCTTTGGTGCTCGAGGTGCGGGGCCTAAGCGTTGCCTTTCGCCGGCGCGCCGGTTCGGTCCAAGTCATACGCGACGTCGACCTGACTGTCGGGCACGGCGAGATCGTGGGTCTTGTCGGCGAGTCCGGCAGCGGCAAGTCCATCTTTGCCCGGGCGATTCTCGGTACGCTGCCTCGGCAGGCTGAAGTTTTCGCAGGCGATATCGGGTTTGCCGGTGGAGACTTGCTGCGCATGCATCCGACGCTGGTCCGCCGCCTTCGCGGCGATCGAATGGCGCTTGTCCCGCAGGAACCGATGACCAGCCTCAATCCCAGCCTGCGCATCGGTCGCCAGTTGACCGAGGTGCTTGAGGTGCACCGGCCGGAGATCCGTTCAGCGGCACGAACAGAGCGCGCCATCGAGATGCTCGACCTGGTCGGCGTCAACTTCCCGAGCGAACGGCTCGGCCAATACCCTCACCAGCTGTCCGGCGGGCTGCGGCAGCGGGTCGCGATTGCGATGGCTCTTATCTGCGGTCGCGTCGAACTGCTTATTGCGGATGAGCCGACGACGGCGCTCGACGTAACCATTCAGGCACAAATTCTCGATCTTTTCGTCAGGCTGCAAACGATACAGCGGATGTCGGTGCTGCTGATCACGCACGACCTTGGTGTGATTGCACAGACCGCGCACCGGGTTGCGGTGATGTATGCCGGCGAGATCGTCGAGATGGCCGGCGTTGACGATCTGTTTGCTACGCCGCGGCATCCCTACACGCGCGGGCTGCTCGATTCGCTGCCCCGCACCGGCGGCACGGCCCGCAAATCGCATCTGCCGTCGATTGCCGGCGCCGTGCCGTCACTGGTGGCGGAACGCAAGGGCTGTGCCTTTGCGGATCGCTGCTCGTTCCAGATAGAGCTCTGTCACCAGCAGACACCCAGGCTTGAGGCCGCCGGCGCGGAACGGCTCGTCCGTTGTCACCGCTGGCCCGAGTTGACGGATCGCTTCGCCCGCAAGGATGCCGTGTTGTGAGTGCGATCCCCCCGACGCTTCTTCAGACCAAGAACCTGCGAAAGAGCTATCGCCTGCGCAGCGGCAGTGTCGTTCGCCAGATTGCGGCGGTGGATGACGTTTCGATCGAGGTCGCTGCCGGCGCGACGCTGGCGATCGTCGGAGAATCGGGCTGCGGCAAGACCACGCTCGCCAAGCTCATTACCCAGTTGGAGACACCGGACGCCGGAGAAATGAGTTTCGACGGTCGACCGATTTCCGCGGGCTCGCGCGGTGAACGGAAGGCGTTCAGCCGCGACGTCCAGATGATCTTTCAGGACCCCTACGGATCATTGACGCCGCACTTTCGCGTCGGCACGCTCGTGGCGGAGCCACTGCGGATTCACCGCCTTGCGACCGCATCAACGCTGCCAAAGCGCGTCGCCGAAATCCTCGACAGCGTTGGCCTTGCACCGGAAATCGCCGGACGCTTCCCGCATGAGCTTTCCGGTGGTCAGCGGCAGCGCGTCTGCATTGCACGCGCGATCGCGACGCGGCCACGGCTTGTCGTCTGTGACGAGCCTGTATCAGCTCTCGATGTCTCGGTTCGATCGCAGATCGTGAATTTGCTGCTTGACCTGCAGCGCGACCTTGGACTGGCCTATGTCTTTATTTCCCACGACCTGGCGCTTGTCGATCACATCGGGGATACGATCTGCGTAATGTATCTGGGCCGGATCATCGAGCAGGCTCCGGCCGCCGCGTTCTTTTCCGCGCCACGCCACCCGTATTCGCGCGCCTTGATCGCCTCCAGCCCGGTTCCCGATCCGCGCCGCCGCAACGCGGCCCCCGCGGTTCATGGCGAGGTAGAGGTAGGCGCGATCACTGTCGGCTGCCGCTTTCGCAATCGGTGTCTGCACGCGGTCGCCAAGTGCGCCGAGACTGATCCGCCGCCGCGTTCGTTGGCGATGGACCATTTTGTCGCCTGCCATCGTGCCGAAGAGATATGAGAGCCATCCCCTCCGCCAATCTTCATCCTGCTCTGGGCCTCCCCGCCGAATAGCCGGCCCCGGAACCAAGCCCCCATAGACATTACCGCGGTGTCCCTCCCCAGCCTCGCCCGTTTCTCGAACGTCTGGTGGAGGGAAAAGAGGACAGGGGCGTCTTGGCCTTGCCGTCACCAACAGCAACCGCGTTGAAATCATGATCGAATCCGGACATCGTCGCATCCAAGATCATGAGGATCAAAGGGTGCGGGCTGGTCTGCCCAGCATGTCAGTGTGTCGAAGTGGTTGTTCGAACTTTTCCCCTTTAGATTCACCAGAAAACCGCGATGAAGCGACGGCTGTTACAGTGGTTTGGGAGTGACCAGTGCCGCACAGGCGGCAATGGTTGCAGGTGCCTTGGGCAACCTGTGGTGGAAACCGGGCCCTGATATGCGCTATGCGCGGAAGTCTTCCGCCGGAACCACGGCGGCGATGGCCTGCGCCGACAGGCCGGTGTCTTGCAGCAGGTCCAGAAGCGTGTAGCGGCTGCGCAGGAAACGGGCATGGGCAATGCTGCGGCGCAGGCGGTCGGGGGTGATGCCGATCTGGGCGGCGGTTGTCGGGGCCAGGGCCAGTGCGAGTTGGGCGCGCATGCTGGCAGCAGGGATCAGTTGCGCGCGCAGGCGGGTGGCGAGGCCGGGCCAGATGCGGCGCAGGTGGTTCAGTCGGTCGCGGTGCGTTGCCGGATCGGGGTGTTTGGCCAGGGTTTCGGCCAACGCGCGGTCGGAAACCTCGCCGGGGCCGAAGGCTTGCCGGATGGCGGTGGCCTTGGCCTGCGGGGTTTCGGCCTGGTCGAGGATGGCCTGGATGTCGAGCCGGGTCAGGTCGCGGGTCAGGAGCCAGTCATAGAGCGCCAGCACGGCGCAGCAGGCGACCGCAACGCAGGAACCGTGGCTGACCGGTTCGCCGTCCTGCGTCAGGCCCTGCATTTCCCACAGATGTGCGATCTGGTGATCGGCACCCGAGGCCGGGCGGCTGGAGCCGTGCAGTTCCATCGCCAGACCGACCAGGATAAGGCCGGTGAACAGGCCCTGCAGCGCGGCGGGGTCGCCCGCGGCTATCCCGGCGGGGTTGGCCAGCCAGCCGGGCAGGGCGTCCTGCACCATCGGCCAGGCCAGATTATCGATCGGCTCGATCCCGAGGGCATCGGCGATGATCCAGTCGCCGCCGGCCGGAACCTTGCCGGCAAGATCGCCGTAGCCCCAGCCCGACATGGCGGGCGGCGCGGCGGCGATGACATCCAGATCGGCCAGCAGGACCCGGGCCGGACGGCAAGGGATGGTCTTCTTGAAACCCCGGTCCGAAAGGGGTGCACCGGCCGAGGTATAGCCGTCCATCGAGGCGGCGGTGGCGACGCACAGGTAGGGCCGGTCAAGCTGGAAGGCCGCGTGTTTCACCAGGTCGTTCAGCACGCCCGAACCGATGGCCACCGGCGTTGCATCACCTGCGGCAAGCGCATCGCGCAGGGTTGCGGCAAGCTCGACGTCCGGTTTGGGTCGGGGCGCGCCGGGCAGGATCAGGCGGCTGGTGACGATGCCGGCATTGCGCAGCGCGGCCTCGGTCGTGGCCCCAGCCGCAGCCCAAGTGTTGTCATCGGCGACCAGACAGGCCGGGCCGGTGCCGAAATGCCGGTGAAACACCGCGCCGGTGTCGGCCAGTGCCCCCCGGCGGATCAGAACTTCGGCGACGGTGGCCGAGCGGGCGACGGCTTCGGCGAGGCTGCGGTCGTCGTGGGTCATCCTTGGGTTTCCAGCCGGTTCTTGCGACTTTGCGGGGCGAAGGGGCTGGTCTGCATCGTGGTACCGGCGGTTGCGGGGACGGTCCACCCGGCCATAGAGCGCGCGGGGGCGGAACGCCAGTGCCGGTTGACGGCGGGGCGGCTGGCCGGGTTGGTCAGTTGAGGTCGGGGCTGGTGCTTTCGGTTGCATCCGGTGCGGGGGATATCGCGGCGGCATCGATATCATAAGTCAGCGAGGCCCAGAGCGATTGCCAATGTGCGCCGTGCATGGCCTGCATGCGCGGGGTCGCCGCCAAGATGTTGATGGCGTTGACCATGGTGAAACCGGGCAGGCGGGGGACGCTGAATTGCCCGTCCGTGCCGGTGCGCAAGCGCAGGTCGGTCCGGGTGCCGTCGGCGGCCCGGTGAAAGATGTGGATGGCGGCACCGGGCAGCACCGCGCCCTGATACCGCAGCTCCATGCGGATTGCGCCGGGATCGGTGTAGGGATTGGTCAGGGCCGTCAGTTCGAACGGCATCCCCAGCGGGCGGTCGGCCCCTAGCGAATGGCCAACACCGATCAGGCTTTTGGCAAAGCGGTAGTACGGTTCGGTGACATCGGTTTCGGACAGGCCGCGGGCACGGTGTTCCAACAGCACGTCTGGGCGCTGCGCCTCCTGCAGAAAGGTCAGGAATTTGTCGAAGCTTTCGTACGTCACCAGAAGTTCCGCCGACTGGTAACGCAGGACGTGCAGCCCTTCGCCCAGGGGTGCGGCGACCAGCGCCGGAATGTCGCCCCACCGGCCCTTGATCGGCACGGTCCGGTCGCCCAGCGTCAGGTCGGCCAGCCCGAGAATATCGGGGCTGTAGGGCAGCACGCTTCCCTTCATGTCGGCCCCGACCAGAACGTCGGCGATCAGCGGGATTCCGGGAGCAGAGTGCCCGGTGGCGGGTTCGATCCAGAATTCGTGTGCCCAGCCGGGGGCTGCGGGCAGCAGGGCCAGAAGTGCCAGGGCAAGCGGGCGGATCATCTCAGTACACTCCTTCAATTTCGACGGTCAGCGGGCGGATCGTTCGGGGTGCCGGGTCTGCCAGCAGGCTGCGGCTGCCGGTCTGACCATTGATCGGCGGCAGGACTGCACCGGGGTTGGCGTCGATTGCCTCCAGCTTCAGGAAGCGGTCGCCGCTGACTGTGGCGATGTCGGCGCGGGTGCGCAGGATGGTGGGGCGCAGGAACACGAACAGAGTCTGTTTGCGCCGCGAGGAATTGTTGGAGCGGAACAGCCCGCCGAGAACCGGCAGCTTGCCGAGGCCTGGCACTTCGGAGCGGGTCGACTGACGGTCATCGGTGATCAGGCCGCCCAGCACGATGGTGCCGCCATTGTCGGCAAGAACCGTGGTCTTGATGCTGCGCCGGTTGGTGATCAGATCGGCGGCCCCCTCGACCGTGGTGTTCAGCAGGGACGACACCTCCTGGCTGACCTCCAGCTGGATGACGTCGCCCTGATTGACGCGCGGCACGACGCGCATGGTGATGCCGACGTCCTTGCGTTCAATCGTGGTGAAGGGGGTGGTGGTGTTGCCGTCGGTGGCGAATGAGCCGGTGCGGAACGGCACGTTCTGGCCGACGATGATTTCGGCGGGCTCGTTGTCCAGCGTGGTGATCGAGGGGGTCGACAACAGGTTGGCCTTGGTCGACTGACCGAGGGCCTGCAATAGGATGCCGAAATTATCCTGACGCGACAGGCCGATGGACAGGCCGCCGGGGTTGATGGCACCGGCGGCCGGGACGCCGAGCAGGGTCAGGATGTTGTCGAGCGTGACGCCTGCGGGTGAAAAAGAGGTGGCCGCGAAACCGCCGGGCGGGGTGGCGGTGCCAAAACCCAACTGGACCCCGAGCGCTTCGGAGATATCACCCGACACCTCGACAATCGCCGCTTCGATCAGCACCTGCGGGCGGCGTTGGTCCAGTTCGCGGATCAGTGCGGCGATGTCGGCCTGCGCCTCGGCACGGGCGCGCACCACCACGGCATTGGTCTCGATGGACGGCTGGATGGTGATCTGGTCGTTGCCCGGGCTGGTGGCGCGCAGATCGACAGGCGCGGAGGGGTTTTCCAGGGCGATGGCGACGGGGTTGGTAGCACCATCGCTGCCGACCAGACCGCGCAGCACCTCGGCCATCGAGGTGGCGTCGGCGTAGTTCAGCCGGTAGACGCGGGTCACCGGCTCGACCGAGGCGACGATGCGGCCGGGCACGTCAAGATCGGCGATCAGCCGCCCGACCATGGCATAGGTTTCCGGATCCGCCGTCAAGAGCAGCAGGTTGGCGCTGGCATCGACCGTGACCCTTGGGCCCGAGGTGCCCTCGACAGTGCCCAGAACCGAGGTGATGGCCGCGCCGACCTGCACTGCGTCGGCGTTCTGCAGCGGGATCGTGTAGGTCTGGGTGCCGTCGCCTTCGTCGAGCGCGCGGGCAATGTTCTCGATCCTGCGGACGTTTTCGGCGGTGTCGGTGATCACCAGCGTGTTGGTCTCGGCGACGGCCTCGATATAGCCGAAACTTGCCACCAGAGGCCGCAGGGCACCGACGGCGGTGGCGGCGGGAAAGTTCTTCAGGGGCACCAGCCGGGTGATCACGTCGAGCTGGCCGGGATCATCGTCCTGACCGGGGTCGGCGATGGTGCCGCCGCCTTCGCGGATCGCGGCCTGAGGCACGATGCGCCAGAGCGTACCAGAGGGCAGCGCGGCAAAGCCCTGCACCGCCAGCACCGACTGATAGAGTTCCCAGACGCCATCCTGATCCAGCGGACTGGTCGAGATGACGGTGACGGTACCGCTGACATTGGGGTCGAGCACCAGGGTGCGGCCGGTGATGTCGGACACTTGTTCGGACAGGGCGCGGATGTCGGCATCGCGCAGGTTGATCACGAAACCGGCGGCGGGGTCGGTGGCCTGTACGGTGGTGGGATCGGGAACCGGCGTCAGGTTCTGTGCCGGCACGGGGGCCGCGAGGCTGATCGAAAGGATCACGGCTATGAGGTGGCGGCGGGTCATTGCAGCGGCACCGACAGCGACAGGCTTTGACCGTCGCGGGTGACCTCCAGCCGGGCGATCCCGGATGCGGCGGCGGCGTCGAACAGCGGCTGGTCAGCCTGCAGCGCGCCGAGGGGCTGGCCGTTCAGACCGGTGACCAGATCGCCGGGCATCAGGCCGATGCGGAGCAGGTCCGTTGGCGTGGCGTCGGTGATGCGGTAGCCGGACCCGGTCGGCTCGATCCCGTACTGCGCCAGCACGGCGCGCGGATTGCGCTGCAGGTCGGCGCGGATGCGGGCCACGACGGCGGCGGCTGTCTGCGGTTCCGGCGGGGTGGCGGCGGGGATCAGGTTTTGCAGGTAGGTGGCAGAGTTCGCGGCTGCCGGATCGTTGCTGTGGGCGGCGGGGTCGGCGCCGGTCTGACTGTCGGGGAAATCGAGCCGCCGGGATTGGCCGTCGATGCTCAGCATTACGTGGTCAGCCCTGATATCCTGCAGGCTCACGCCGGGGGCGAGGTTGTCGCCGATGCGGTAGCTGGCGCGGTCATCTTGCCCGCCGGCGATGATGGCTTGGGAGGCCGACAGCGGCACGGCCAGCGCGATGCCTTGCAGGGTCAGGGCTGACGCGGTGCCGGATGTGGCGATGGTTTGCGGTTCCGGCAGGTCGGACCGGCCGAAGGGGGCGAAATCGAGGATGGGGGCCAGGTCGGTCCGGCCCGGGTCGAGGTCCTGACCGGACGCCTCGGCGGTGCCGGGCAAGGGCAGCGGCTTGGCCAGCCAGGCGGCATCGCGGGCGGTGAAGCGCGAGACCACGGGCATGGCGGCCAGACCGACCGAGGCGGCGCTGGCTGCGGCCACCAGCCAGATCAGAAGGGGCGGCAGCCGCGCGATCATGGCGCTGCCCCGATATCCAGAAACCCCGTCAGGCGGCCGAATGCCTGCGATGTGCCCGCGACCTGTGCCGTCAGGGTGATCTGAACCAGTTCGGGGTCGGTAGTCGGCTCCCGGGCCTCGGCGATCCGGAACGCGATCCCGAGGATCGGGGCGGGGGAAGGCGTGGGGTCGGTGCCGAGCGTCAGTTCCGCCAGGTAGTTTTGCGTCGCCCAACCGGCGGCGGCGCGGGTTTCCAGTGCGCCGATACGGGCGATATGCGCCTCGGTTGCGCCCAGGAGTGCCACGGCGGTCATGGCCAGAACCGCCAGGGCGATCAGCGATTCGATCAGGGTGAAACCAGCATCGGGTTGGCGGGTCATGGTGCAGGCTCCGGCCGGGCGGCGGCGACAAGGCCATCGAAATCAACGCGCCAGGTGTCGGTGCGGGTGTCGGTGCGGGTGTTGGGGCCGGAGTCGGGTCCGGAGTCGGGGCCGGAACCGGGGCCGGTGGTGAGCGTCAGGCTGGCAGGCCCTGCCAGACCGCTGGCCGCGATGATCAGCGGCGCGGACAGCCCGTCGCGGCGCGACAGGCGGAGGGGCCCGGCGAAGCTGCGGGACGTGGCGGCGAGGGGTTGTGACCAGCCGCCATCGGGCCGGGCTGACAGCAGATAGTAGCCGTCGGCGGACCAGACCAGCGCCTGCACCTGGCCGGTAATCAGCGCCGTATCAGATGCTTGCGACAACAGCGCTGCCAGCCGCAGCGCTTCCGTTTTGGCCTGGCCGCTGCCGTTGCCAGGACTGCGCAGCAGGATGGCGCCGGCAGCGACGCCGATGATCGACAGCACCACCAGCATTTCCACCAGGGTGACGCCGGATTCCGGATGGCGTGGCCGCCGGTGCATCGTCAGCCGTCCTGACGGGTGGTCGAGATGTCGCCGGCAACACCCTCGCCCCCGGCGGCACCGTCGGCCCCGAGCGACATCAGCTCGTACGGCGCGGTGTCGGCGGGGGCGCGGTATAGGTAGGGGTTGCCCCAGGGATCAAGCGGCTGGGTCGGCAGGTAGCCGCCGTCGGCCCAGGTGGCGGGCAGCGGCGGCTCGACCGGGCGTTCGGTCAGGGCGCGCAGGCCCTGCGCGGTGGTCGGATAGGTGCGGCTGTCCAGCCGGTACATTTCCAGACTGGCGGCAATGGTGCGCAGGTCGGCGCGGGCCACGGCCACCCGTGCTTCGTCGGGGCGGCCGATGACGTTCGGGACAACCAGTGCCGCGACGATGCCGATGATGACCAGAACCACCATCATCTCGATCAGCGTCACGCCACTTTCGGGGTGGCGCGACTCGCGCAAGGCAAGGCTGGGCCGGGCAACAGCACGGTAGCAGGGCATGGGGGTCCTCGATCGTTTGTAACAGTCCGAATGCAGTTACGATGTGAAACTCGGAAAGGTTTCACCACGTATCTGCTTTGACCGCGAATTTCCGGGGGCCGTCGGAGGGGACCTGATGGGCGACATGCTGCGACAAGACGCCGAGGCCGCGCTGCCTGCCGTGCCGGGCCTGGTCTGGTGGCCGGGCGAGCAGGTGTTGCTGTTGGCTGTCGGGATGCCGGCGCTGCGCCCGGCGCAGCAACGCTCCGCCGTGGGGTTTGCCGTCGAGGACCGGATTGGTGTGCCGCTGGAGGCGGTGCATGTGGTGTTGGGGCCGCGACTGGCGGCGCGGGCGGGGGAAGCGGTCGGGCAGCAAGCCGCGCATCTGGTGGCGGTGATCGGGCGGGGCGAGTTGGCGGCGGGAATGGCGCGGGCGGGGGCGCAAAAGGGGGCGCAGACGGTGCGGCTGGTGCCGGACGTTCTGGCACTGCCCCGGCCAGCCGAGGGCTGGGCAGTGTTGGAACTGGGTGGGCGGGTGTTGGTGCGGCTGGCGGATGGCAGCGGCTTTGCCGCCGGAGTGGATCAGGTGGCGCTGTTCTGGCGGCTGGCGGGTGGACCATCGGTGACGTTGTACGGCGGGGCCCTGCCGGATGCGGTGCCTGTAGCGGCGCGGGCCGTGCTGCCGCCGCCCGATCCGGCGATGCTGCGGTTTGATCTGGCGGCGGGCGGGCAGACGGGGCGCGGGCTGCGGGTGCCGCGCGGGGTCTGGGCGGTGGCGGCGGTTCTGCTGGTGGCGGCGGGTTTGCATCTGGGGTTGTTGGCGGCTGACGTGTTGGCGCTTGGCCGTCAGGCGGCTGCTGGCGGTGCCAGGCTGGAGGCGGCGCTGCTGGCGGCGGGCCAGCCTGCGGGGCTTGCGGT
>JANNRR010000111.1:0-14217 GCA_031401675.1 Paracoccaceae bacterium | reverse complement strand
GCCACGGGTTGAACCGGCTACGGTGATCCGGCCCTGACCCCGGGTGAACCAGAGCAGCAGCGGTTCGGTCAGGCTGCGCATGACCTCAACCCGCCAGCGTCCGCCTGCGGCCAGCCGGGAAATCGGCACCAGGCGCAGGGTCGATGGGGATTCGGGAATTTCGGTCATCGGATTTCCGGGGTCCTGTCGCGGCGGGCGGATTGGCTATGCTGCGCACAGTCGCAGCATGTCGGTCAACCTAGGAGACTGCGGTGGCAGCCCCAAGGAAAAAATATGTCACGCCCCGATCATCGGCAAAGCGTGGCCGATGGGAAACAAGGCGACTAAGACCCCGCCCCCGGCAACGCCAGGTTGTGCCAGCCGCGCATCCGGGCACGAAACCACGTCATCTGCCGCTTGGCATATTGCCGCGACGCGATCCTGGCCAGCGCCACCGCCTGCAGCAACGACTGTTCGCCGCGCAGATGTGACAGCAGTTCGGCGGCACCGATGGCGCGCGATGACGGGCGGCCGGGTACCCAGCCGGGCAGGGCGGCCCGCACCTCGTCCAGGGCACCGCCCGCGATCATCGCATCGAAACGCCGGTCGATCCGCGCCCCCAGCCAGTCCCGGTCCGGCATCAGCGCCAGCGTTGTCGTCTGCGGCAGCGGCAACAGCGGCGGCCCGGTTTCGGCCTGCCAGTCGGCCAGTCCGCGCCCGGTGGCCCGCAGCACTTCCCAAGCGCGCTGGATGCGGGCCGGGTTGCCCGGATCGATCCGGGCCCGCGTTGCCGGATCAAGCTCGGCCAGCAGCGCCGCCGGATCGGCCATGCGGGCGTCGGCCTCGACCCTGATCGCGGCGGGAATGGCCGGGATGTCGACCAGCCCCTCGGTCAGGGCGGTCAGATAGAGCCCGGTGCCGCCGACGATGATCAGGCGTTGACCCGTGTCCAGCAGCGCTGACACCTCGCGCAGCCAATGCCCGACCGAATAGGCCGCATCGGCGGCCACATGGCCGTACAGCCGGTGTGGTGCCAGCGCCTCGTCCTCCGGCGTCGGCCGCGCGGTCAGCACCCGCCAGTTGGCAAACACCTGCAACGCATCGGCATTGACGATGCAGCCGCCCTGTTCCGCCGCCACCGCCAGCGCCAGCGCCGACTTTCCCGATGCGGTCGGACCGGCCAACAGGACATGCCGCGCCGGATCGATGATGTTCAGCAAAGACAGCACGTTGCACCGCATTTCGTCGGATCGGGACCAGCACCCGCCCAACCCCGGACGACCCGTTGGGTTAGGCGTTGAACCCGCCCGCGTTTTCCGACATTTTGCGCGCCAGCAAAAGTGGCAAATAACTCCACGCGAGGGGCGCATCCGATGACCGAGCAGGCAGCCAAGCCGAAACCCGATACCTACAGACGCGTCATGCTGAAGATCTCGGGCGAGGCGCTGATGGGCGATCAGGGCTTCGGCCTGCATCCGCCGACGGTCCAGCGCATCGCCGCAGAGATCAAGACCGTGCATGATCTGGGCATCGAGATCTGCATGGTGATCGGCGGCGGCAACATCTTTCGCGGGTTGCAGGGCAGCGCCCAGGGCATGGAGCGGACCACCGCCGACTACATGGGCATGCTGGCTACGGTGATGAACGCGCTGGCGATGCAGGCCAGCCTCGAATCGCTGAACATCCACACACGGGTGATTTCCGCGATCCCGATGGATCAGGTGTGCGAGCCCTACATCCGCCGCCGCGCCGTGCGGCATCTGGAGAAAAAGCGGGTCTGCATCTTTGCCGCCGGTACCGGCAACCCGTATTTCACCACCGACACTGCCGCGACTTTGCGTGCGAATGAAATGAGTTGCGAGGCGATCTTCAAGGGAACAAAGGTTGACGGCGTCTATGACAAGGACCCCAAGAAGTTTCCCGACGCCAAACGCTATGACCGGATCAGCTATGACGAGGTCCTGCAAAAGCATCTGGGGGTGATGGATGCCAGTGCCATTGCGCTGGCCCGCGACAACGACTTGCCGATCATCGTGTTTTCGCTGGACGAACCTGGCGGCTTTCGCGGCATCCTGCGTGGCGAAGGCACCTATACGGTGGTTCACGGTTGACCGTATACCCAAACCCGGCAAGGCTTGCTATAGCGGGCCCAGGCGAAACGCGACAAGACGAGACAAACGATGGCTGACGACCCGACCGACATCGACATCGACGATCTGCAGCGCCGGATGGACGGCGCGATGACGGCGCTGAAGACCGAGTTCGGCTCCTTGCGCACCGGCCGGGCCTCGGCCTCGATCCTTGAACCGATTCTTGTCGAATCCTATGGCACGATGACGCCGATCAACCAGTTGGGCACCATCAACGTCCCCGAACCGAGGATGATCACCATCAACGTCTGGGACCGCTCGATGATCACCAAGGTCGAACGCGCCATCCGTGATTCGGGCATCGGCATCAATCCGGTCACCGACGGCCCGATCATCCGCCTGCCGATCCCCGAACTGAACGAGGAACGCCGGGCGCAGCTGGCCAAGGTTGCGGCGCAATATGCCGAACACGCAAGGGTGGCGGTGCGCAACGTGCGCCGCGACGGCATGGACCAGATCAAGCGGGCCAAGACCGCTGGCATGGCCGAGGATGACCAGAAGGTCTGGTCGGAAGAGATTCAGGACCTGACCGACCGGACCATCGCCAACATCGACCGGCTGCTCGAGTCCAAGCAGTACGAGATCATGCAGGTCTGACCTGCGGGCCTTCACATCGCAGGTCCCACCTGCAAGCCTTTGAAAGGGAAGGTCTTTGGCCGCAAAAGACACCACGCTGCGCACACCGGCCCATGTGGCGATCATCATGGACGGCAATGGCCGCTGGGCCACCAAGCGCGGCTGGCCGCGGCTGGTCGGCCACCGGCGCGGTGCCGAACGGGTGAAGGAAATCGTGGCGGCCTGCCCCGACCTGGGCGTCACCCACCTGACGGTCTATGCCTTTTCGACCGAGAACTGGAAGCGCTCTACCCGCGAAGTGCTGGGCCTGATGGGAATTTTTGCGCGCTACATCAACAACGAGGCCGACCGGATGTCGGCCGAGGGCGTGCGGATGTGCTTCATCGGTGAACGCAGCCGGCTGGACCCCAAGCTGCAACGGATGATGGAGGGGATCGAGGCGCGCACCCGCGACAACTGCCGCCTGATCCTGACGGTGGCGATCAACTATGGCGGCCGCGATGAACTGGTGCGGGCGGCGCGGGCGCTGTGTGTCGCCGCTGCCGACGGCAATCTGAACCCCGACGATGTCACCGAGGAACGGATGATGCAGCATCTGGACACCCAGTTCCTGCCCGACCCAGATCTGGTGATCCGCACCTCGGGCGAAACCAGGGTGTCGAACTTCCTGCTGTGGCAGGCGGCCTATGCCGAATACGAATTCACCGAAACACTGTGGCCCGATTTCACTGCCGACGAACTGGCCGACATACTGGACCGCTATGCCCGGCGCGAACGGCGCTTTGGCGCGGTCAGCACGGCGTGACCCCGGTGCCGCCCACCGGGTTGAATCCGGACCCGTCGAAACCGGACCCGTCGAAACTAGACCCGTCGGAACTGGCCCCGTCGGAACTGGACCCGTCGAAATTCCCCGATCTTGGCCCGCGTCTGGCCTCGGCGGCGGCGCTGGTCGCGGTCGGTCTGGCGGCGGTCTGGGCCGGGGGCTGGTGGTTTCTGGCGCTGGTCAGTCTGTCGGCGGCGGTGATGGTGTGGGAGTTGCACCGGATGCTGGCGTCACCCGATCAGGCCGGGCACGCCTTGCCGATGGCGGCGGTGGCGGGTGCGTCGGTGGCGCTGTCCGGTTTGCTGCCGGTTGGTTTTGTGCTGCCGCTGGCGCTGGCGCCCTCGTTCGTCGGCATCTCGGTGCTGCCGGTCAACCGGCGGATTTTCGCCGGCTATGCCGCGCTGATCGTGCTGGCCGGGTTCGGCGTCGTGCATGTGCGGGCCGAATTCGGGCTGATCTGGATGTTGTGGCTGCTGGGGGTGGTGGTGGCCACCGACATCGCCGGATATTTCGCCGGGCGGCTGTTGGGCGGGCCGAAATTCTGGCCACGCGTCAGCCCGAAAAAGACCTGGTCGGGAACGGTCGCGGGCTGGTTCGCCGCTGCTCTGGTCGGCTGGGGGTTCGTGATCTGGGCCGGGGCAGCGCCGGAACTGATCGGGCTGAGCATCGCGCTGTCGATGGCCGCCCAGATGGGCGACATTTCGGAAAGTGCGGTCAAGCGCCGGGTCGGGGTCAAGGATGCCTCGAACCTGATCCCCGGTCATGGCGGCTTGCTGGACCGGTTCGACGGCCTGCTGGGGGCGGCGGTGCTGCTGTTGGTGGTGGAACAGATGGTGGATTTTCCACCGCTGGCGGGCTGATGCGCCGGGTCAGCGTCTTTGGCGCCACCGGTTCGGTCGGCGAAAGCACGCTCGACCTGATCGCCCGGCGCCCGGGGGCATACCGGGTCGTGGCCCTGACCGGCGGGCGCAATCTGGCGCGGCTGGCCGAACAGGCGCGGACCTTCGGGGCCGAACTGGCGGTAACCGCGAACCCCGAGTGCTACAGCGAGCTGAAATCGCTTCTGTCCGGCAGCGGCTGTGCCGTCGCCGCCGGGCCGCAAGGGCTGATCGAGGCGGCGGACCGGCCCGCCGACTGGTTCATGTCGGCCATCGTCGGGGCGGCGGGTCTGGCGCCGGGGTTCCGGGCCTTGGCGCAGGGCGGGACGCTGGCGCTGGCCAACAAGGAAAGCCTGGTGACAGCGGGGCCGCTGTTGCTGGCCGAGGCGGCGCTTCATTCCGCCCGCATCCTGCCGGTGGACAGCGAGCATTCGGCGATCTTTCAGGCGCTGGTCGGCGAGGATATCGCGTCGGTCGAGCGCATCATCCTGACCGCCTCGGGCGGGGCATTCCGCGATTGGCCGCTGGCGCGTCTGGCAACCGCCACGGCGGCCGAGGCCGCCAGCCATCCGAACTGGGCGATGGGTCAGCGCATCACCATTGATTCGGCGTCGATGTTCAACAAGGCACTGGAACTGATTGAAACGCGGGAATATTTCGCAATTGATCCCGACCGGATCGAGGTGTTGATCCACCCGCAGTCGCTGGTGCACGCGCTGGTCGGCCATCACGACGGCGCGTTGATGGCGCATCTGGGTCCGCCCGACATGCGCCACGCCATCGGCTATGCCCTGAACTGGCCGGCCCGCGCCGATCTGCCGGTGGCCAGGCTGGACCTTGCCGCCATCGGCAGGCTGGAGTTCAGCAGCCCCGACCGGGCGCGCTATCCGGCGCTGTGGCTGGCGCGGCAGGTGATGGCGATCGGCGGACTGTCGGGGGCGGCGTTCAACGCGGCGAAAGAGGTGGCGCTGGATCATTTCATCGCCGGTTCCATCGGGTTTCTGGCAATGGCCGAAGTAGTGCAGGAAACAATTGCCCGGCTTTCTGCCGACTGTTGCCTTACAATTGCCCCGACCGACCTTGATAGCGTGCTTGCAATGGACCATCTGGCACGGATAAGGGCGGGCGAAGTGATCCGCCAACGGTCGGGCCGGACCTAGTCAACAGTGCGCAGGGCAGAGGTAGTTTCTTGGATATTCTGGGGTTGATCCCGTCGTTCGGCGGTCTGGTGTACACCATCCTCGCCTTTGTCGTGGCGCTGTCGATCATCGTGACGGTGCACGAATACGGCCATTACATCGTCGGGCGCTGGTCGGGCATCCATGCCGAGGTGTTCTCGCTGGGGTTCGGCCCGGTGCTGTGGGCCCGCAGCGACAAGCGCGGCACCCGCTGGCAGGTGGCGGCGCTGCCTTTCGGCGGCTATGTGAAATTCGCCGGTGACGCCGACGCCGCTTCGGGCAAGGACGGTGCCGCCATCAGCGCGATGAGCGCCAGCGCCCGCCGCCGCACCATGCACGGTGCGCCGTTGTGGGCCCGCGCGGCCACGGTGGCGGCGGGTCCGGCGTTCAATTTCGCGCTGGCTTTGCTGATCTTTGCCGGGCTGTTCATGGTCCGGGGCGTGGCCACCGATACGCCGGTGGTCGGCACGCTGAAACCGCTGCCCGCCCTGTCCGACAGCCTGCGCCCCGGCGATGCCATCCTGAGCATCGGCGGCATCGCCACGCCGGACAACGACGCGTTCTATGCAGCCGTCGAATCGCTGCCAGCAGCGTCCGTGGTGGCCTATTCAGTCCGGCGAAGTGGCGCGGAAACCGAAGTGCAGGGCCCGTTTCCGTTCCCGCCGCTGGCCGAGGCGGTCCAGCCGGGCTCGCCCGCCGACGACGCCGGGCTGATGGCGGGCGATGTCGTCCTGTCGGTCGACGGTGCCGCCATCCACGCCTTTCGCGAACTGCGGGAAAAGGTCGCCGCTTCCGATGGCAAACCGGTGACGCTCGGCATCTGGCGACCCGGTCCGGATGACGGTGCCGCCCCCACCGCGTTCGATGTAACGCTGACCCCGCGCCGGATGGACATTCCGACGGCAGCGGGCGGCTTTGAAACCCGCTGGCTGATCGGCCTCAGCGGCGGGCTGGTCTACGTGCCCGAACTGCGCCACCCCGGCCCGCTCGAGGCGCTTGGCGATGCCGGCTGGCAGACCTGGGACATCGTGCGCACCAGCCTGTCGGGACTGTATCACATGCTCACCGGCGCGATCAGCAGCTGCAACCTGTCCGGCCCGATCGGCATCGCCGAAACCTCCGGTGCCGCCGCCAGCATGGGCCTGATGTCGTTCGTCTGGTTCATCGCGGTGCTGTCGACCGCCGTCGGTCTGATGAACTTGTTCCCGATCCCGGTGCTGGACGGCGGCCATCTGGTGTTTCACGCCTACGAGGCGATCACCCGCCGGCCGCCGCCCGACCGGGCGCTGCGGCTGATGATGGGCGTCGGCCTGGCACTGCTGCTGGCGCTGATGGCGTTCGCGCTGACCAACGACATATTCTGCCCTTGACAGAGGTGACAGCCATGGCCACGCCGCAATCCCGCCATATTTTTCGGCTAATCGGGAAGCACGAGTTTGCGGGTCCTGACAACACGGGTGTCATCGTGCAAGTGCTTGAAAGCGGCTATCGCGGTCTGCGTCTGGTGATGAACCTGAACTGGGACCGCCTGTTCTTTTTCGGAACCATCATCGTCGGCCTTCTGGCCGGCGCGTTCCTCGGCTCCACCCTCGGCACCTTCGCGCTGCCGCACTGATCCTGACGCGGCACTGCCGCCGGCGCTGCACCCGGCACTGCCACCGGCGCGGCCCGTCATTTCCCCCACAACCACAGCCACCCCGGCCCACCCGGAAGCAGCATCACGCCGGTCGCACGGCAGCGGCGTTCGCCCCGGCGCAAGGCCTTTTGACAAGCCAAGTCATTGCCGGTAGTCAGGTCTCTGCAATAGCCTTGGGGGCAATCAGATGCGTGACGGAATGCGGTCTCGGGCGCTGCGCTTGGCGGCTGCGGTTCTGTTGGCGGTCTTTGGCCTGGCCCTGGTCGGCGGCTCGGCGGCGCAGGCCCAGACCTACCGCTTCAACGCCATCCAGATCGAGGGCAACCAGCGCATCGATGCCGCCACCATCCTGAGCTATGCGGCGATCGAGCGGGGCAAGCCGGTGACGGCGGGTGAACTGAACGCCGCCTTTCAGCGCGTGCAGGGGGCAGGCCTGTTCCAGACCGTGGAGTTTGTGCCGAACGGCGGCACCCTGATCATCCGGGTCGCCGAGTTTGCCACCATCAACCGCATCAGCTTCGAGGGCAACAAGCGCATCAAGGACGAACGGCTGGCCGAACTGATCGGCTCGGCCTCGCGCCGGGTCTACGCACCGGCCCAAGCCGAGGCCGATGCCGCCGCCATCGCCGAAGCCTACCGGGCCGCCGGGCGCTATTCCGCCTCGGTCACGCCCCGGATCATCAACCGCTCCGACAACCGCATCGATCTGGTGTTCGAAATCAGCGAAGGCCGCGTGGTCGAGATCGAGCGGTTGTCGTTTGTCGGCAACCGCGCCTTTTCCGACCGCCGCCTCCGCCAAGTGCTGGAAACCAAGCAGGCCGGTTTCCTGCGCCAGCTGATCCAGCGCGACACCTTTGTTCCGGAACGGCTGGAGTTCGACAAGGCGGTCCTGACCGATTTCTACCTGTCACGCGGCTATGTCGATTTTCAGGTGCTGTCGGCGACCTCGGAACTGGCGCGGCAACGCAACGGCTTTTTCATCACCTTTACCGTGCGCGAGGGTCAGCCCTACAATTTCGGCGAAATCACGGCGGTGTCCGAGGTGGAAGAGGTGGACGCGGCCGAGTTTCAGGCGGTCATCAAGCTGCGCCCCGGCGTCACCTATTCGCCGACGCTGATCGAAAACACCATCGCACGGATGGAGGCGCTGGCGCTGCGCAAGGGCCTCAACTTCGTGCGGATCGACCCGCGCATCACCCGCAACGACCGCAATCTGACGCTGGACGTGGCGTTTGCGCTGGTGCGCGGCCCCCGGGTATTCGTCGAACGCATCGACATCGAAGGCAATGCCACCACGCTGGATCAGGTGGTGCGCCGGCAGTTCCGCACCGTCGAAGGCGATCCGTTCAATCCGCGCGAGATTCGCGACAGCGCCGAACGCATCCGCGCCCTCGGCTTCTTTTCGGATGCGCGCGTCGATACCCGCGAAGGCTCTAGCCCGGATCAGGTCATCGTCGATGTGAACGTCGAGGAGCAGCCGACCGGCACCCTTTCGTTCGGCGTCAGCTACGGCGTCAATGTCGGGGTCGGACTGGCCATCGGCTTTTCCGAAACCAACTTTCTCGGGCGCGGCCAGACCCTCAGCATCAATGTCGATACCGCGTCAGCTTCCGCCAACTCCTCGATCAACTTCATCGAACCGGCGTTTCTGGGCCGCGACCTGCGCTTTCGCTTCAACGGCTATTACCAGCAGACCGACAACGACAATTCCGCCTACGACACTCGGAACGTCGGGTTGAGCCCGTCCATCGAGTTTCCGCTGAGCCAGAATGGCCGGCTGGAACTGCGCTACCAGGTGTCGAATGACACGATCAGCAACATCGATGCCGGGACCGGTGGCACCACCGGCTCGTCCGATGTGCTGAAACTGGAACAGGGCAGCCTGTTGAGTTCGTCGCTCGGCTACACCTACAGCTTCGATACCCGCCGCACCGGGTTGAACCCGACCGGCGGCGTGCTGTTGCGGTTCAACCAGGATTACGCGGGCATTGGCGGCGACACCAAGGCGATCACCACGACCGCGCTGGTTCTGGCCGAAACCCGGGTGCTGAACGAAGAAGTCACCTTGCGCGCCATCGTCGAAGGCGGCGCCATCGCCACGCTCAGCGGCAACAGCCGGGTCACCGAGCGTTTCTTTCTTAACGGCAAGATCCGCGGGTTCGAACCAAACGGGATCGGGCCGCGCGATCTGGCGGTGGACAACGAGGATGCGCTTGGCGGCAACCTGTTCGCCGTGGCCCGGTTCGAGGCCGACTTTCCGCTGGGTCTGCCGGAAGAATACGGCGTATCGGGCGGGTTGTTTCTGGATGTCGGCTCGGTCTGGAGCCTTGACAACATCAACGGCGGGCCAGCCGGGGCCAGCCCGGTCGATGACAGCATGAACCTGCGGTCGGCCATCGGCTTTTCGGTGTTCTGGGAAACGCCGATCGGCCCCTTGCGCTTCAACTTCTCCCGGGCACTGCTCAAGGAAAGCTACGACAAGGAACAGACGTTCGATCTGACCGTCTCGACCCGGTTCTGATGCCGCGCAGCGCCGCCCTGGGCATCGCGGCCTTGCCGGTGGTGGCCCTGTTCCTGCAACCTGCTCCGGCACAGCAGGCGACCCCGTCCGAGGTGCCCACCCCGGTCGGCCCGGGCTTCGAGGTCGACAGCCCGATCGAGCCAAGCCCGGTGCTGACGCTGGATCAGGACCGGCTGTTCCTGGGATCGGCCTATGGTCGCCGGGTCGACGGCGAGATTGTGGCGGCCTCGCAGGCGCTGGCCGCCGAGAATCGGGCGATCGAGGCGAAACTGACCGCCGAAGAGCAGGACCTGACCGAGCGTCGCCCGACCTTGCCCGCCGCCGAGTTCCGGCTGCTGGCCGACGATTTCGATGCGCGCGTCGTCGAAATCCGGCGGGTTCAGGACGAAAAGGTCAAGCGCCTGTCCAGCCGCCGCGACGAGGAGCGCCAGCGGTTTTACCGGGCCGCGGCACCGGTTCTGGGGGAACTGGTGCGCGAAGCCGGGGCGGTGGCGATTCTGGACAACCGTGCGGTTTTCCTGTCCGCCGATAGGATCGACGTCACCGATGAAGCCATCGCGCGGATCGACCGGATGCTGGGCGACGGTGCCGCCCTGTCGCCACCGCCCGACCCGGTCCCGGACCCGCAACCGCTGCCCCCGCCGGGTGGCAACGACTGACACCGACGCCGACATTCCGGACCGCCCGCGCCTTGCCAGCCCGGAGCCGAGTTGCTAGTCAGGCACAGTCAAAGGCTGAGGAAGCGTCCATGACCGAAGTGCAGTCGCTGGCAACACCGAACGGTAAAACTGCCCCGGCGACTCCGGTGCCATACCCCGCGTCCGATGCCGACATCCACCTGATCCAGCGGATCATCCCGCACCGCTACCCGTTCCTCTTGATCGACAAGGTCCGCGACGTGGTACCGAACCAGCGCGCGCTCGGCATCAAGAACGTCACCTTCAACGAACCGCACTTTCAGGGCCACTTTCCGCAAACCCCGATCATGCCCGGCGTCACCATCATCGAGGCGATGGCGCAAACCGCTGCGGTGCTGGTCGGCATCACCCTTGATCTGGTCGACAAGAACCCGCTGGTCTATTTCATGAACATCGACAACTGCAAGTTCCGCCGCAAGGTGGTGCCGGGCGATGTGCTGGAACTGCATGTCACCGTGCTGCGCAGCGGCGCGCGCATCTGGAAATTCCACGGTGCCGGCAAGATCGACGGCGAGATCGCGGCCGAGGCCGATTTCACCGCCATGATCGACCTGCCGAAACGTTGAGCCGATGAGCATCGATGCCAGCGCCCGCGTCCATCCCCTTGCCGTCGTCGAAGCCGGTGCCGACATCGGCGCGGGCGTCAGCGTCGGGGCCTTTGCCCTGATCGGGCCCGAGGTGCGGCTGGCCGCAGGCACCCAGGTGAAATCGCACGCCGTCGTCACCGGCTGGACCGACATCGGCGCCGACACCGTCATCTTTCCGTTCGCCTGCGTCGGCGAAGTGCCGCAGGACCTGAAGTTCCGCGGTGAACGCACTCGCCTGATCGTCGGAGCCCGATGCCGCATCCGCGAGGGCGCGACCCTGAACACCGGCACCAGCGGCGGCGGCGGCATCACCCTGGTCGGTGACGACTGCCTGTTCATGACCGGGGCGCATGTCGGGCACGACTGTCAGGTCGGCAACCGGGTCATTCTGGCCAATCAGGCGGCGCTCGGCGGCCATTGCGTCATTGAGGATGACGTGATCATCGGCGGCCTGTCGGGCATCCACCAATGGGTCCGCATCGGGCGCGGGGCCATCATCGGCGCGGTGACCATGGTGACCAACGACGTCATCCCGCACGGGCTGGTGCAAGGCCCGCGCGGCGAGTTGGACGGGCTGAACCTGGTCGGGCTGAAACGCCGCGGCACCGACCGCGCCGACATCACCGCGCTGCGTGACGCCTATGCCAGCCTGAAGGACGGCGAGGGCGCCTTTGCCGAACGCGCTGCCCGGCTGGCCGACACCACCGACAGCGCGCTGGTCCGCGAAATGGTCGGCTTCATCCTCGGCTCCACCGAACGCAACTTCCTGACGCCCAGATGACCGCCGCCCGGCTGGCCATCATCGCGGGCACCGGGCGGCTGCCGATGCTGCTGGTGGCGGCGCTGGAAAAGGCCGGGCGGCCGTACCTTCTGGCCGAAATCGACGGGTTTCCGGTCACGGCCGACCGCCCGAAGGAGCGGTTCCGGATCGAGCGGCTGGCGCTGTTCATCGACCGGCTGCACGATCTGGGCATCACCGATGTGGTGTTTGCCGGTGCCGTCAGCCGCCCCCGGCTGGACCCGGCCCTGTTCGACCCGTTTACCGCCGCTCTGGTGCCGCGACTGGTCGCGGCGATGCAGGCCGGCGATGACGCGACCTTGCGTGAAGTGATCGCGATCTTCGAGGAGGATGGCTTTGCCGTGGTCGGTGCCGATGTCATCGCCCCCGATCTGGTGCCGGGGCCCGGCATCCTCGGGCGGATCGACCCGACCGAGGCGGACGAGGCCGACGTTCAGCGCGCCGCCATGATCGTGGCGGCACTGGGGTCGGTCGATGTCGGGCAGGGGGCGGTGGTGGCCCAGGGCCTGTGTCTGGCGGTCGAGGCTCTGCCGGGTACAGATGCCATGCTGGCCGAGGCGGCGCGCCACGCGCATCTGCGCCCTGATCCCGAAGGCGCGGGCGGCGTGATCTACAAGGCGGTGAAGCCCGGGCAGGACCGCCGCATCGACCTGCCGGCCCTCGGTCCGGATACGCTGCGGCTGGCCCATGCCGCCGGTCTGGCCGGCATCGCCTTTGAAGCTGGCGGCGTGATGCTCCTGGACCGGGAAGAGATGGTGGCGCTTGCCGATAGTCTTGGCCTGTTCCTCTGGGCCCGCGGGCTGTGACCGGGACGGGTGCCGGGCCGGATGCGGGCGCGGTGCCGGACCCGGCAGTACAGCAGTTGGCAGGGACAGGCCCGACCCTCTATCTGATCGCCGGTGAGCCGTCAGGCGACCGTCTGGGCGCGGCACTGATGGCCGGGTTGCGGATGCTGGCCCCTGGTGTGCGGTTTCACGGCGTCGGCGGTCCGGCGATGCAGGCGCAGGGACTGGTCAGCCAGTTCCCGATGCACGAGATCTCGCTGATGGGCATCGCCGAGGTCCTGCCGAAGTATTTCGCGCTGAAACGGCGGATCGCGGAATGCGCGGCGGCGGTGGCGGCGATTGGCCCCGATGCGCTGATCACCATCGACAGCCCGGATTTTTGTCTGCGCGTGGCACGGCTGGCCAAGGCGGCGGGCCCGCTGCGCACCATCCATTATGTCGCCCCCAGCGTCTGGGCCTGGCGGCCGGGGCGGGCGGCGAAAATGGCCGGGGTGATCGACCATGTGCTGGCGCTGTTGCCGTTCGAGCCGCCGTACATGACCGCAGCCGGCATGGGCTGCACATTCGTCGGTCATCCGGTGGTGGCGGAACCGCAGGCCGGGCGCAGCGAGGCCGCCGCCTTTCGGCTGGAACACGGGCTATCCCGCGATGCTCCGGTCATCCTGGTGCTGCCCGGGTCGCGCCGGGGCGAGGTGGCACGACTGGCACCGCGATTCGGCGAAACCCTGGCGCGGGTGGTGCCGTCATTTCCGGCGGCGCGGGTGGTGATCCCGACCGTGGCGGCGGTCGCGGACCTGGTGCGGGACGCCGTGCGCGGCTGGCCGGGCGAACCGCTGGTGCTGGTGCCGAAATACGCTGGCGGTGATTCTGGCTGCGGTTCAGGCGGCGATGCTGCCAGCGATGCCGCCAGCGATGCTGCCAGCGATTCCTCCAGAAAACGCGCGGCCTTTGCGGCGGCATCGGTGGCGCTGGCCGCCTCGGGCACGGTGTCGCTGGAATTGGCCGCCAGCCGCACGCCGATGGTGATCGGCTATGACATGGCGTGGCTGTCGCGCCAGATCATCGGGCGGCTCTTGAAGGTTGATACGGTGACGCTGGTCAATCTGGTATCAGAAACCCGCACCGTGCCGGAATTCCTCGGCCGCGACTGTCGCGCCGACCGCATGGCCCCGGCTTTGACCCGACTGCTGCAGGGCGGCCCGGAACGCGACGCGCAACTGGCGGCGATGGACCTGACGATGGTGCGGCTGGGGCAGGGCGGCGAAGCCCCCGGCCTGCGGGCGGCGCGGGCGGTGCTTGGGGTGCTGGCGGGGGAGGCATGATGCGGGGCAGAGTGAATATCGATGAACAACCTTCGCCCTCGCCTCCTGCACCACCGTTCGACGTCGCGAGACCGGGCCGTTAAGTTGGCCGTCCAGTAGACGGACAACCGGCCCGTTGCCCAAGGGCGCAAGCCGTCGGGCAAGGGAGGTTGGACTTGGTGCTGTGGTAGGGAAATCGGGGCGCGCCTGACTGGGCTGGCGCTCTATCGCGCCTGCCCATGGGCAGGCAGGCGCGGCCCGATTTGATTGAAATCAAATCGGGCAAAACAACAGAAATGGCGTCTG
>JANNRR010000110.1:0-20280 GCA_031401675.1 Paracoccaceae bacterium | reverse complement strand
GACCCGGTGACCTAACAGCCGCTGAACGGCCCCGACTATGAGAACCCGCGCCGGCTGGTGCTGTTTGGCAAGGGCTGGGAATATCATCTGTTCGGGCTGATCCCATCGACCCGGCATCTGGTGCAGGTCGAGGACGGCTCGCCGCTGCATATCCTTGGCACCGACAAGCTGGGCCGCGATATCCTGTCGCGCGGCATCGCCGGCAGCCAGATTTCGCTGGCAATCGCGCTGACGTCGATCACCCTGATCACCATTCTGGGAACCCTGCTCGGCATCGCCTCGGGCTATATCGGCGGCAGGTTCGACATGTGGTTTCAACGGTTTGTCGAGATCATCCTGGCCTTTCCGCAATTGCCGCTGTACCTGGCGCTAGCCACGCTGATCCCGGTGACAGCACCTTCGGGGCTGTTCCTGACCTTTGTGGTTCTGGTCATCGTCGGTCTTGGCTGGGCACAGTTGTCGCGCGAGGTCCGCTCCAAGACCCTGTCGATGCGCCGGATCGATTATGTGCGGGCGGCGCAGGCGGTGGGGGCCGGTGACTGGCGCATCATCAGCCGGCACATCCTGCCCAACGTGCTCAGCCATGTCATCGTGTCGGTTACCCTGGGGATTCCGTCGATCGTGCTGCTGGAAAGCTTTCTGGGCTACCTGGGGTTCGCGGTGAAGCCGCCGTTGATATCCTGGGGGTTGATGCTGCAGGATGCCGGGACCTTTGCGGTGATCGGCTCGTATCCGTGGATTCTGAGCCCGGTGGGGTTCGTGCTGGTGACGGTGTTCGCGTTCAACGCGCTGGGCGACGGCCTGCGCGATGCCGTTGACCCCTATTGAGGCCGCGATGGACAGTGTGAACATGCAAGCCGAGGCAGTGATCGAGGCACAGAACGTGCAGGTGCGTTTCGGCGTCGATGGCGGCATCATCGAGGCGGTCAAGGACGTTTCGTTCCGGGTGGTGAAGGGTCAGACCATCGCGCTGGTCGGCGAATCCGGTTCCGGCAAGTCGGTGACGGCGCGGGCGGTGATGCGGCTGTTGTCCAAGCGCGGCAAGGTCGGCGACGACACCCGCATCCTGTACAACGGCACCGACATGGCACAGCTGAGCCCGGAGGCGATGCGCAAGCTGCGCGGCAACCGGATCTCGATGATCTTTCAGGAGCCGATGTCGTCGCTGAACCCGGTCTATACCGTCGGGACCCAGATCACCGAAGTGCTGCGGCTGCATCAAAGGATGGGCAAGGCGCAGGCGGTGGCCCGGGCGATGGAACTGCTGGAAGAAGTGCAGATCCCCGACCCCGAGGCGCGGCTGCGGCAATATCCGCACCAGTTGTCGGGCGGGCAACGCCAGCGGGTGATGATCGCGATGGCGCTGGCCAACCGGCCCGATGTGCTGATTGCCGATGAACCGACGACGGCACTGGATGTGACGGTGCAGGCGCAGATATTGCAGCTGATCGATCAGTTGAAGGCCCGGCTTGGCATGGCGGTGATCCTGATCACCCATGATCTGACCGTGGTGCGGCAGTTCGCCCAGCATGTCTATGTGATGCAGCACGGCGAAGTGCGCGAGGAAGGGCCGACCGAGGCGATTTTCGGCAATCCGCAGCATCCCTATACCCGGCGTCTGCTGGCCTCGGAACCCAAGGGCGAGGCGATCCCGATTGATGCCGGGGCGGCCCCGGTGCTGACCGGCGATCAGGTCCGCGTCAGCTTTACCCTGCGCAAGGGCGGTGCCTTCCGGGCCAAAAAGACCGAGCTTGTGGCGGTCGACAGTCTGAGCCTGTCGCTGAAGCGCGGCGAGACGCTGGGGCTGGTCGGCGAAAGCGGTTCCGGCAAGACCACGTTCGGGCAGGCGCTGTTGCGGCTGATCAGCGCGGATTCCGGTACCGTCAGCTTTGACGGGACCCGGATCGATGGCTTGGACCGGGCCGCGTTGCGGCCGTTTCGCAGCCGGATGCAGGTGGTGTTTCAGGACCCTTTCGCCTCGCTCAACCCGCGGATGTCGGTGCGCCAGATCATCGAGGAGGGCCTGATCGTCAATGGCATCGGCACCGGGCGGGCCGACCGGCTGGACCGGGTGAAAAAGGCGTTGCGCGATGCCGGCATGCCGGACACCATCCTGATGCGGTTCCCGCACGAGTTTTCCGGCGGCCAGCGGCAGCGGCTGGCGATTGCGCGCGCCATTGCGCTGGAGCCGGAGTTCATCCTGCTGGACGAGCCGACTTCGGCGCTTGATCTGTCGGTGCAGGCGCAGATCATCGAGTTGCTGCGCAAACTGCAGGCCGACCGGGGGTTGAGCTACCTGTTCATCAGCCATGACCTGAAGGTGGTGCGGGCGCTTTGTCACCGGGTTCTGGTGATGCTGAACGGCCAGATCGTCGAGCAGGGGCCGGTGGCACAGGTGCTTGAAAACCCGCAAACCGATTACACTAAACGACTGGTGCGCGCCGCGTTCCAGATAGCAACGTGAGGCAGACATGACCAGGCATCCCATCATCACCTTCATCGGTGCAGGATCGACCGTATTCACCAAGAACATCGCGGGCGACATCCTGCAGCGTCCGGCGCTGGCGGCGGCGCGGGTGCGGTTGATGGACATCAATCCGCAGCGGCTGGAAGAAAGCGCCATTGTCGTCGGCAAGATGGCGACGACGCTTGGCGGCAAGGCAACGGTGACCACATTCACCGATCATCGGGCGGCGCTGGATGGCGCGGATTTCGTGGTCTGCTGTTTTCAGGTCGGCGGCTACGAGCCCTGTACCGTGACCGATTTCGAAGTGCCGAAAAAGTTCGGGCTGCGCCAGACCATTGCCGATACGCTGGGCATCGGCGGCATCATGCGCGGGCTGCGCACCGTGCCGGTGCTGTGGGGCATTTGCGCGGACATGATGCAGGTCTGCCCGCAGGCAATCATGCTGCAATATGTGAACCCGATGGCGATCAACACCTGGGCGATTTCGGCCAAGTATCCGGCGATCCGGCAAGTGGGCCTGTGCCATTCGGTTCAGGGCACGGCGGGCGAGCTGGCGCGTGATCTTGATATTCCGGTCGAGGAGATCCGCTACCGCGCCGGCGGCATCAACCACATGTCATTCTACACGAATTTCGAGCACCGGCAGGCGGATGGGTCGTATGTCGACCTGTATCCGGCGCTGCAGAAGGGCTATGCCGAAGGCCGGTTCCCGAAACCCAGCCACTGGAACGCGCGCTGCCCGAACAAGGTGCGCTATGAGATGCTGCGGCGGCTGGGCTATTTCGTGACCGAGTCGTCCGAGCATTTCGCCGAGTACGTGCCGTGGTTCATCAAGCGGGACCGCCCGGACCTGATCGAGAAATTCGGGATTCCGCTGGATGAATACCCCAAGCGCTGCATCGAACAGATTGCCCGCTGGAAGCGCGAGGCCGAGGAATACCGCACGGCGAACGAGATCACGGTAGAAGCCAGCCACGAGTATGCCAGCCAGATCGTGAATTCGGTGGTGACGGGCGAACCGTCGATCATCTATGGCAACTTCGGCAACCGCGGCTTCATCCCGCAACTGCCCGAAGGCTGCGCCATCGAGGTGCCGACCGTGGTCGATGAAAATGGCCTGCACCCGACCATCGTGCGCGATATCCCGCCGCAATTGATCGCGCTGATGCGGACCAACATAAACGTGCAGGACCTGACGGTGCAGGCGCTGCTGACCGAGAATCGCGCGCACATCTACCATGCGGCGATGCTGGACCCACACACGGCGGCGGAACTGGATCTGGACCAGATCTGGGCGCTGGTCGACGAATTGCTGGCCGCGCATGGCGATTGGCTGCCGAAGTTTGCCCGGACCGAGCCGAAGCGCAAGGCCGGCTGAAATGGAGCCCGCTACCTTTCCGGCGCGGCTCGTCATTGTCGGCGGCGGCACGGCGGGCTGGCTGGCCGCGCTGATGCTGGGCGATGCGGCACGGCGGGCCGGGGCGGCGACGGCGATCACCGTGGTGGAAAGCTCGAAGTTCGGCACCATCGGCGTGGGCGAGGGCACCACGGCAGTGTTCCGGATGATGCTGAAGCATCTGGGGCTGGACGAGTTCGCATTTCTGGCCGCGACCGAAGCCACGATAAAGTTCGGCATCCGGCACCGCGACTGGCGGCGCTTGGGCTTTACGTACGACGGGCCGATTGATGATCCGCATCTGGTGGCAGGCGTCATACCCGGCGGGCTGGATGCTGCGATGGCCGCCGAAGGCCGCAGGGTCGGTGAAACCCACCTGTTCCAGCACCTGATCAATGGCGGCAAAAGCCCCTATGCGGCGCGACCGGGCGGCGGTTTCATCCCTGCCGGGCCATTCCACCATGCCTTTCATTTCGACCAGGCCCTGGCGGGCAAGTATCTGAAAACCAAGGCGGGCGATGTGACCCTGATTGACGATCAGGTGACCGGGGTGGAAACCGGCGCTTTGGGCATCAAGGCGCTGGTGCTGGAAAGCGGGCAGCGGGTCGAGGGCGATTTCTTCATCGACTGCTCCGGCTTTCGCCGGGCGCTGATCGGGTCGCTGGGAGCGCAATGGGTAAGTTACGGCGCTGTGCTGCCAGTCAATCGCGCCATGCCGTTCTGGATCGACATTGCGGAGGGTGAGGAGATCGACCCGGTGACGCTGGCCTGGGCGCAAGGCGCGGGCTGGATGTGGAAGATTCCGACCGCCAGCCGCTATGGCTGTGGCTATGTCTATTCGGATGCCCATACGACGCCGGACGAGGCCAAGGCAGAGATCGAGCGGGCGTTGGGGCATGAAATCTTTCCGCGCAACGACATCCGGATCAATGCCGGGCGGCTTGAGCAAAGTTGGATCGGAAATTGCGTGGCGCTTGGGCTGGCGTCGAGCTTTCTGGAGCCGCTGGAGGCGACCTCGATCCATGGCACGGTGGTGCAACTGATGGCTCTGGCCGAAGCACTGAAGGTTGCGGGCGGGCGCGACGGTTTCAACACGCTTGCCGCGCGTCAGGTCGATGATTTTCGGGATTTCATCCGGCTGCATTATGTGAGCCAACGGCGCGACACGACGTTCTGGCGCGATGTGGCAGCGAGCCATCCGGCGGGGCTGAAGCAACAGTTGGGTATTTGGGCAAAGAAGATGCCGGAAGCGTCTGATTTTGAACCGTTCCCGCTGGGCTTGCCGCATGTCGAGGCGCAGCTTTACACGCCGGTGCTGGATGGGTTGGGCCTGTTGACGCCCCGCGCGGCCAAAGCGCGGCTTGGCGCCGACGTGCGGCCAAAGGCGGCGGCGGCGGCCTTGATCAGGGAATACCGCGCGGCGGCCGGGCAATGCCTGGGCCATCGGGCGTTTTTGGAACAGTTGCGCGAAGGGGTTGCAGCATGAGCTTCAAGATCACCATCATCGGCGCGGGGTCGGTGGGATTTACCAAGAAACTGGTGCAGGACATCCTGAAGGTATCCGAATTCGAAGGCGTGGAAATCGCGCTGACCGATATCAACGCGCATAATCTGGACATGATCGCGCAGATCATCCGGCGGATTGTCAGCTTGAACGGGCTTTCGACGCGGGTGACGGCGACGACCGACCGTCGCGCGGCGCTGGCGGGGGCGCGGTACATCATGAACTGCGTGCGGATCGGCGGGCTTGAGGCTTTTGCCGACGATATCCGCATTCCGCTGAAATACGGGGTGGATCAGTGCGTCGGCGATACCATCTGCGCCGGCGGCATCATGTATGCGCAGCGCGGCATCATGGCGATAATGGATTTCTGCAAGGATATCAGGGAGGTGTGCGAGCCGGACGCGCTGTTGCTGAACTATGCCAACCCGATGGCGATGATGACCTGGGCGGTGGTGGAACATGGCGGGGTGCGCTCGGTTGGCCTGTGCCACGGCGTGCAGAACGGGCACCGGCAGATTTCGCGGGCGCTTGGCGTGCCGATGGCAGAGGTGGAGATTGTCTGTTCGGGCATCAACCATCAGACGTGGTACCTGGATATCCGGCACAATGGCCGCAAGGTTGCCAAGGACGAACTGGTGGCGGCGTTCGAGCGGCATCCGGTGTTTTCGGTGCAGGAAAAGGTGCGGATCGATGTGCTGAAGCGGTTCGGGTTCTATTCGACCGAGTCGAATGGGCACTTGAGCGAGTATCTGCCGTGGTATCGCAAGCGCCCCGATCAGATCATGGACTGGATCAGCATGGATGACTGGATCCATGGCGAGACCGGCGGCTATCTGCGCTATTCCACCGAAAACCGGAACTGGTTCGAGGAGGATTTCCCGAAGTTTCTGGAGGAGGCGGGCGGGTCACTGGCCGATTATGAACGCACCGATGAACATGCCAGCCATATTCTCGAGGCGCTGGAGACGGGGCGGGTTTACCGGGGCCATTTCAACGTGCGCAATGGCGGGATCATCCGCAATCTGCCGCCGGATTGCATCATTGAATCGCCGGGGTTCGTGGACCGGTTCGGCATCAACATGGTGGAGGGGATCACGCTGCCCGATGCCTGTGCCGCGACCTGCATGGCGAGCGTGAATGTGCAGCGCATGGGGATGCGGGCAGCGATGACGGGGGATGTGGAGTTGCTGAAGCAGTCGGTGCTGCATGATCCGCTGGTGGGCGCGATCTGCACGCCCGAGGAGGTTTGGCAGATGGTGGACGAGATGCTGGTGGCGCAGGCGCAGTGGCTGCCGCAATATGCCGCTGCCATTCCGGCCGCGCTCGATCGGTTGAAAGCACCCAAGGTCAAGACCCGCGACTGGGCGGGCGCGGCGCGGCTGGATGTGCGCTCGGTCGGTCAGTTGCGCGCGGCCAAGGCGGCCAAGGCGGCATCTGAAGGCCACGGGTTGGGCACCAAGGTGATGGGCTGACATCAGCGCCGGGCGACCGGAAAGCCGCCCGGCCGGACCGCTTGCGGTTGACATAAAACTGACAGCAAAACCGCGTAGGGCCTGCCGGGAACAACTGGTGGCCGGGAAAAGTGGCGGGCATGACCGTACTGCATATCGAAGGCGCACGGACGATTCTGGCGGATGATATTGTCGAGACTGCCGTCACCATTGCCGAGGGCCATATCGTCGCGGTGGGCGGCGCCGCACCGGTTGCAGCGCGACGACTGGACGGGCGCGGGCTGGTGCTGGCGCCAGCCCTGATCGACATTCACGGCGATGCGTTCGAGCGGCAGGTGATGCCGCGCCCGGACGTGTTCTTTCCGATGCAGGCGGCGATCCTGGAAACCGACCGGCAGCTGGCGGCCAACGGCATCGCCACCGCTTATCACGCGCTGACGCTGAGCTGGGAGCCGGGGCTGCGGTCACTGGCAACGGCAGAAGCGTTCATTGCGGCGCTGGCGGTGCTGGCGCCGCGCCTGACGGTCGAAAACCGGGTGCAACTGCGATGGGAGACGTTTGCCCTTGATGCCGTCGGGCTGATCCGGCGGGCGTTATCAGGCCCGTTGTTGCCTGCCCTCGCGTTCAATGACCATACCACGATGTCGATGCGGGCCATCGGAATGCCGGTTACCGAACGACCGTTCGTAATGGCCGATACCGATGTGGCAGACTCCGACGATCCCCGGCTGTTGTTGCGGCTTGCGGGGAATGCGCGCCGCGCCGGGGTGTCGGCGGACGCCTATCTGGCGCTGCTGGCCGGGCAATGGGAACGGCGGGACGAGGTGGCGGCGGCGGTGGCGGCGGTGGCGACGATGGGGCGGGCGGCGGGTGCACCGATGCTGAGCCACGATGACAGCCAGCCCGAAATGCGCCGGCACTTTGCCGGGCTCGGGGCCGGGATCGCCGAATTTCCGATGTGCGCGGTGACGGCGCGCGACGCGAGGGCGCGCGGCGAACCGGTGGTGCTGGGGGCGCCGAACGTGGTGCGCGGCGGCAGCCATATCGGCAGTCTGGATGCGGCGGCGATGATCGAAGCCGGGGATTGCGACATTCTGGCGTCCGACTATTTCTATCCGGCGATGCTGGCGGCGGTGGCGCGGCTGTGGCAGGACCGGCGGGCGCCGCTGCCCCGGTTGTGGGCGCTGGTCTCGGCACATCCGGCCCGCGCCCTGGGTCTGGGCGACCGCGGCGTGATCGCGCCGGGCAAGCGCGCCGATCTGGTGCTGGTCGATTGGCCCGAAGGGCAGGTGCCGTCAGTGCGGCTGACCCTGTCGGCGGGCCGGGTGGCGCATCTGTCGGGGGCGCTGCCGGGCTGAGGCGAACGAGTGGCGGTGGCCGGGCGGCTGCCGTCAGAGCGTGTTGATCGGCACTTTCAGGAAGCGTTTGCCCGACGGGTCCGGTGCCGGCAGTTCGCCGCCCTTCATGTTGACCTGCAGCGCCGGGATGATCAGTTTCGGCATGCCCAGCGTCTTGTCGCGGGCTTCGCGGGTGGCGACGAACTGGTCCTCGGAGATACCGTCGCGGGCGTGGATGTTGTGCGCGCGCTGTTCTGCCACCGTGGTTTCCCACCGGATATCGCGGCCGTTCGGGCCGTAGTCGTGGCACATGAACAGCCGCATCGCGTCGGGCAGCGACAAGACCCGGCGGATCGAGCGATAAAGCGTGCGGGCATCGCCGCCGGGGAAATCGGCGCGGGCCGAACCGCCGTCGGGCATGAACAGGGTGTCACCGACAAAGGTGGCGTTGCCCGCCACATGTGTCATGCAGGCCGGGGTATGGCCGGGCGTGTGCATGGCAAAGGCGGTCAGGGACCCGAGCCGGTAGCTGTCGCCGTCGGCAAACAGCCGGTCGAACTGGCTGCCGTCGCGCTGGAATTCGGTGCCTTCGTTGAAGATTTTGCCAAAGGTGTGCTGGATCACGGTGATCTGTTCGCCGATTCCGATCTGCCCGCCCAGAATGCCCTGAAGATAGGGCGCGGCCGACAGATGGTCAGCGTGCACATGGGTCTCGATCAGCCATTCGACCGTCAGACCGTTGGCCTGCACATGCGCCACGATCCGGTCGGCCGCGTCATGGGTGATGCGTCCGGCGGCGTAGTCGATATCCAGCACCGAATCGATGATGGCGCAGGCGGCGGAATGCGGGTCCTGGACGACGTAGGACACGGTGTTGGTGACGGCATCAAAGAACGCGGTCACCAACGGGACCTGGGTCAGATCAACCGGGAACGGAATCGGGGACATTGCCGCCTCCTCGCGGACCGCGCCTCAGATGTCGCTGCTGGCAAGATACACCTCTGGTGTGCGCATGGCCAGCCAGCGCGCGGCGATCATGCCGGTCAGCATCGCGGCTGCGAACAGCACGGCCAGCGGCGCGCCGAAGCCAAGCGCGGTCAGGGCCGGGCCAGGGCAAAAGCCCGACAGGCCCCAGCCCACCCCGAATATCGCCGCACCGCTCAGCAGGCGGCTGTCGATGCCGGAGGCGCTCGGCAGATGGAACCGGTCGCCGGACAGCGGCCCGGCACGACCCAGCACGAAGCGGAACCCCAGCACCCCGACAGCATTGGCCCCGATCAGCACAAAGGCCAGACTGGGGTCCCAGGTGCCCGCCGGGATGGCAGCCAGATCAAGGAAACCCAGCACCTTTGCCGGGTCCGACATTCCGGAAATGACCAGACCCAGACCAAAGATCAGGCCGAGCACGAACTGGATCAGGATAGGCATGACGGCTCCTACAGCAGGTGGCGGGTGGCAAACACGGTCAGGATCGCGGTGGCCATGAAGGTGGCGACCGCAACGGCGGACCGGGTCGAGAACATCGACAGCCCGCAGACGCCGTGGCCCGAGGTGCAGCCGCTGCCCCAGACCGCGCCGAACCCGACCAGCAGCCCAGCCCCGGTCAGTAGCCATGGGCCGCCGGCGATGGTCTGCGCCGGCAGGCCGCCGGTCAGCAGCAGGACCAGCAGCGGTGCCAGCACCAGCCCCGCGACAAAGGCCGCCCGCCCCGCCAGTTCGCCGTCCTGATAGGGCGGGAACAGCCGGACGGCGATGCCGCTGATCCCGGCGACGCGGCCCCTGACGGCCATCAAGAGGACCGATGCGGCCCCGATCAACGCACCGCCAAGAAGCGATGCCAGCGGCGTGAATTCGGTCATGGGCGCATCCGTCCTGTTATTGCAGCAAAACGGCACCGGCGTGGTGCCGTTGCCCCGGCGCGCAATCAGTAACGATTCATGCCGGGAAAGCAATTGCGCGCCATCGGTTGGCCCGGGCATGAGCGCGGGTCCGTCCTGGTGCCGGTCGGGGTGCCTATCCTTCGTTCAACGCCAAGGCCTGGCGCAGCACCGAGATGTGGTAGGGCACGGCTCCCGCGCCCGGCAACGCCCAGTATTCGCCGTGGCAGAAGAACGGCGGCTTGCCGACCGGGGCGCCATTGGCGTCATGCGCCGGAAACACCGGAATGTCGCGGATGCCGGAAATTTCACGGTCATTGACGACCAGATCGAACTGCGGTCCGACCGGGCCCGAGATGATGTCGCCCCACAGGATGGCGCGATGCGGCGCGTAAAGGTTGGTCCAGCGGGTATAGGCGAACAGCGCCGCGTGGTGCGGCACGCGTGGCCGGGCCATCGGGTCCTCACCCGGCTTCAGGGGTGTGTGGTCAATACGGTAGGTGACATGCTGTGCCCTGGTCAACATGTCGAACTCCGGCACCGGCGGGCAGGTCGGCAGCACGCGCCGGTCCCGGGCGCGGCGCAGGTCGGCCCGGTCCTCGGCCAACAGGAATTCGGCGTGGGTCAGCGGCGAGCCGAGCGTGATGAAATCGCTGACGATCCAGGGATTGCCCTCGGCGTTCAGTTCCTGCAAGGAGCGCTGCTGCTGCGCCTGAAAGGCGTCGAGGTCCAGCGCGGCCGGTCCGTCGGCGCCCGCCGCAGCCCGGATCATCGCTTCCAGCCTGATGCGTTCCGGTTGCGCCGCGTCCTTGGCCAATGTGGCAGCGTGCTGGCGATTCATCCGGACAAAGCAGTGGGTCAGGATGTCATAGGCGACGATGGTGCCGAGCGAATGCGCGACCACGATGATGCGGCGATACTCCTGCCGGCCATTCGGCCCGGGTGCCATCAGTTCCGCCAGCAGCGCCACGCCCTTTTCACGGATCTCCTGCCGCCGGGCCACATTCGGCGGCGCAGCTTTGACATATCGGGCGACATCGCCGAACTTGCTCAAGAGGATGCTGTTGACGAACCAGCCGAGCAACAGCATACCGGCGGCAATGATAATCGGCCAGACCCAGGTCCAGCACAGGGCACCGGGCGTGCAGACCGGAGGAGCGGCGCAGGCACCGTTCAGGCATTGCCGCAGGTCGTCCAGCGGCAGGACTGACGCGATGGCCACCAGCGCCACGATGGCCGCGACCAGCCACAGGACAATCCAGGCGGAAAAGACCGCCCCCGGAACCCGCCTTGGCGCGCGCCACAACAGATCGACGAACCAGGATTTGAAATGCTCCCAGGTGGTGCCGTGCATCAGATGCGCCCAGTAGAACTCGTAGAAATCGGTGGAAACGCCGTTTTCCAGCGCCTCGGTGGTCAGGCGGCGCAATTCGTGGCTGTGGTATCGCGCATCAGGCTTGCTCCACACCGGGTTTTCCGTGCGCGGGCCGCCGGTCTTGCTGTCAGGACGACCAGCGGGCAGCAGGCTGCGGTCGGTCGCCCAGACCGCCTGCACGAAACCCTGCAGCGTCTGCATCGGGATCTGTTCGCCCATGCCGTGGATGACGACCACAGCCTGTTTGCCCGGTTTCTTGGCGGCTGGTTTTCCTGCGGCTGCCAGAGTTTCGTCTGGTGTCTCGGCCGGCATCGGGTACCCCGGTTCAGCGGAAGCGACAATCAGATAAGATGCGGCAATCCTACGCGCCGCACCCTGCAACCGTCAACAGAAACGCCGGATCAGCCGGGATAGAGCGTCAGCCCGCCATCGACGCGGATCACCTGACCGTGGATGAACTTGGCCTGCGGGCTGACCAGAAAGGCCACGGCATCGGCAATTTCGTCAGGTTCGGCATAGCGGTCGAACGAGGGGCGGTTCGAATTCATCTTGGCCGGCTCCACCTCTCGTGTCGCCTGAAACCGCGCGGTTTTGGCCGGGCCGGGGCTGACGGCATTGACCCGTACGCCGTCGGCCATCACCTCGGCAGCCAGACAGCGGGTGTAATGCACCACGGCGGCTTTCAGCGTGGCGTAGATGCCGCCGTGCGAATACCCGGCGTGGGCGGCGGCAGAGCCGACGTTGACCACGATGCCGGATTGCCGGGCCACCATGTCGGGCACAAAGGCCTGCGTCATCAGCATGGTGCCGATCAGGTTGTTGTTGGTCAGGGTGATGATGTCCTCGTAGGGGATGCCCAGAAGGTTGTTCGGCACCGGCTTGCCGCCAGAGGCACCGATATCGCCGCCGGCACAGTTCACCAGAATGTCGACCGGGCCAAGGTTGGCCAGAATGTCGGCCTTCATCCGCGCGACGGCGTCGCGGTCGCCGATATTGCCGGTCACGGCGGTGCAGCGCACCCCCAGGGCCTCGATCTGCGCCACCACCGCCCCCAGATCGGCGTTTTCGCCGAACTTTGCCGGTTCGGACCAGCTGAGGTCATGCACCGCGACATCCGCCCCCATCAGCGCGATCTTGCGCGCCATCACCTGCCCCAGTCCGCGCCCGGACCCGGATACGAACGCGATCTTGCCAGCCAGATCCTTTGCCACCGCAGTCTCCCTACATCAGTCCCAGTGATTTCATGTTCAGCGCCGAGCGCCGGATCATCGCCAGCTCATAGGCTTCCAGCAGATGATCCTCGCCACGCTCCCACGGGGTGCGCCAGTCGGCACCCTCGGGCAACGGGTTCTGTCGTGTCGCCAACAGGCAGGCGGCCAGGCTTGCCGCCGACCGCGGCGCGTAGCCCTGCCACCAGCCGGGGGTGAACAGCCGGACGTGCCGGGCCTCCAGCGCGCCGGGCTCCAGCACGCAGGTCATGGTGTCATTGTGCTTCGCCAGAATGTCGAACAGTTGCGCGAACGGCACCGCCCCGTCCCCGATGGCGCAGCGCACCAGCCGGAATCCTTCGTCCGTGGCTTGGGCGTTGTAGTCCTTCAGGTGCACATGCCGGACATAGGGTGCGATCACTTCGGTGAAATCCAGCGGGGCTTCGCCGACCGGAAAGGAATTGCCGGTGTCATAGACGATGCGCACGACTTCGCCGTAGCGCTGGCACAGGGCGACAAGCTCGTGGCTGGTGAAATCCTGATGGTTCTCGATCAGGATCACCAGACCGGCAGCTTCAGCCATGGCGGCATAGCGCCCGAGCTTGTCATGCACGGATGCCACCATGGCCGGCCAGTCGGTGGCGGCCCGGTCGCCGCACAGCACCGGCGTCAGGGCAAAGCGGATATGGCGGGCATTGAGCGCCAGCGCCGCCCGAATCAACAGCGCCATGTCGCCCGATTGCAGCCCGGAACTGACCACACGTGCCAGCCCGTGCCCGTCCAGCCGGTCACGCAGCGCCGCCAGGTCGGCATAGGACATCTGCTTTAGCCACCCCTCCCACAGCTCCATGACCTTGGCCCCAAGTTCGAGGGTCAGGGCAAAGAACCCCTCCAGCCCGGCGCCATGCGGGTTGGCGCGCGGCGTGCCCATGCCTTGCAGACCCAGATGGTAGGTCAGTCCGTAGGGGTTGAGGCCGGTCTGCAGTTTCATCCGCTGGCTCTCTTTCGCACGATGGTCACAACAGCCCTGCGTCGATGATGAAGCTTTGCTTGGTGATCATCGCCGCGTCGTCCGAGGCGAGGAACAGCACCAGCCGGGCGACATGGTGCCCCTCCAGCATCCGCTGGATCGCCTGCTTTGCCACCATGCGGTCGATGTCGGCCTGATCCTTGAACCACAGCCGCTTTTGCCGGTCGGTGATGACCGCACCGGGTTCGATGGTGTTGACCCGGATGTTGTCGGGCCCGAAGCCGCGCGCCAGGGCCCGCGTCAGCCCCATCACCCCGGCCTTGGCCGTGGCATAGGCCGACATGGCATCGGCCCCGGCCCGCCAGGCGATCGACGAGAAATTGATGATCGAGCCACCACCCAACCCGCGCATCTGTGCCCGCACGGCCTGTGCCGCAAAGAACTGCGGTTTCAGGTTGATGTCCAGCGACCGGTCCCAATAGTCCGGCGTCACCTCGTCGATGGCGCGGCGGTCGTCGTTGGCGGCGTTGTTGACCAGCACCCCGATCGGGCCGAGATGCGCCCGGGTCTGCACGATGGCCGCTTGCAGGGCTGCAATGTCGGTGATGTCGCAGCGGATGTACAGCCCGCCAACCTCGTCTGCCAGCGCCTGGCCGTCGCCGTCCAGAATGTCGACAAGCGCGACCCGGGCACCGTTGGCCGCCAGCGCCCGAACGATGTCGGCACCAATGCCGCTGGCGCCGCCGGTCACAAAGGCGACGCGGCCCGAAAGGCTGGGATAGGTGGCAAGGCTGCTGATTTTCCCGCCCCTCAGATTAGTTTTTCCGAGCCCGGATCGAACAGGCAGGCCCGGGTCATGTCGACAGCCAGCACCATCTGTTCGCCCTGGCGCGGGGCGTCGTTGGGATCGAACCGTCCGACGATTTCCTTGCCGCCGACCCGGAGCACCGCCATGGTTTCGGCCCCGGTCGGCTCTACCACCTCGACCGGCGCGGTCATCATGGCGATCCCGGGCCGGTCGCGGTGTTCCGGCGCATGCCGGCTCAGATGTTCGGGGCGAATGCCCAGCGTGATCTTGCGCCCGGCGGTGTAGCCAGAACCGACACCGGCCCCATCTGCCAGGTGCAAGGTGGCGCTGCTGCCCGTCGCCAGCGGAAAGGTGACGGCCGGCCTGCCATCCGCCAGCGTGATTTCCGCCGGGATGAAGTTCATCGACGGCGAGCCCATGAAGCCCGCGACGAAGATGTTGGCCGGGCGGTTGTAGACCACCTCGGGTTCGTCATACTGCTGCACTTCGCCCTTGTGCATGACGGCAATCCGGCTGGCCAGCGTCATCGCCTCGACCTGATCATGGGTCACGTAGACCGTGGTCTTGCCGATGTTCTGGTGCAGCTTCTTGATCTCGGTCCGCATGTCGACGCGCAGCTTGGCGTCCAGGTTCGACAACGGCTCGTCGAACAGGAACAGCTTTGGGTCGCGCACCAGCGCGCGGCCCATCGCCACCCGCTGGCGCTGGCCGCCCGACAGTTGCCCCGGCTTGCGGTGCAGCAGCGCCTCGATCTGCAACAGCGCCGCGACCCGGGCGATGGTGGCGGCCTGTTCGGCCTTTGGCACGCCCCGGCTTTCCATGCCGAACGCCATGTTTTCGCGCACCGTCATGGTCGGGTACAGGGCATAGGACTGAAACACCATGGCGATGTCGCGATCCTTCGGTGCCACCGAATTGACCATGCGGTCGCCGATGAATATCTCGCCCGAAGTGATCGCTTCCAGCCCGGCGATCATCGCCAGCAGGGTGGATTTGCCGCAGCCCGACGGGCCGACCAGCGCGATGAACTCACCGGCGTTGGCCTCGATATTGATGCCCTTCAGCACCTCGGTTGCGCCGTAGGACTTGCGGATGTTGCGGATGGTCAGTGACGACATGGCTGGCTCATTTTGGGGGACCTCACTTGATCGCGCCTCATTTTATCGCCCCTGGGTCAGGCCCCGCACGAAGTACTTGCCGCCGAAGAAATAGACAAGCAGCGGCGGCAGCGCCCCGATCAGCACGGCGGCGCTCATGATGTCATAGACCCGGACGTTGGTGCCGTTGGTCGACAGTGCCACCAGGGCCGCGGTGATCGGCTGTTGCTGGCCGGAATTCAGCACTACTCCGAACAGGTATTCGTTCCAGATGCCGGTGAACTGCCAGATGACGGTGACGATCAGGATGGGTGGCGACAAGGGCAACACGATGCGCCGGAAAATTCGCCAGAAGCCGGCACCATCGATCCGCGCCGCTTTGATCAGGTCATCCGGGATCGACATGTAGTAGTTGCGGCAGAACAGGGTGGTAAAGCTGATGCCCTGCACGCAATGCACCAGGATCAGGCCATAGACCGAATTGGCCAGCCCGAGCTTGCCCAGAAGGAACGCCCAAGGCAGCAGCGCGATCTGACCCGGCATGAACACGCCCAAGAGCATGCAGGTGAACAGAAATTCCGACCCCGGAAACTTCCACTTGCTCAGGATATAGCCGTTCATCGCCCCGAGCGCGGTCGAGATGATGGTGGCGGGCACCACCATCTTGACCGAATTCCAGAAATAGCGGTGCATGCCCTCGCAGGTGCCGCCGATGCAATAGGTGCTCCAGGCTTCGGGCCAGGCGTCCAGTTGGAAGCTGCGCGGGAATGCGATCAGGCCGTGTTGCGAAATCTCGTCCAGTTCGCGGAACGAATTGAACACCACGACCAGAAGCGGGATGATGTAGACCAAAGCGAATACCGACAGCACGCCGTAGATCACCACCTTTGCCAAAAGGCGGCGGCGGGCGGCGGCCCCGGCTTCGCGGTCGAACGGCGCGGAATAGGCCATGTCAGCCATGACCGGCCCCCCGGTTGCGCGACCAGGTCAGGTACAGCGCATAGGGCACCAGCACCACCGCCAGCGCCAGCAGGATCATGACGGCCGCCGCCGCACCTTCGCCGATCTGGCCGCGCTGGAACATCAGGTCATAGACATAAGTTGCCGGAAAGGTGGTGGAGATGCCCGGCCCGGAATTGGTCAACGCCACCGCCAGGTCAAAGGTCTTGATGGCGAACTGCAGCATCACCACCATCACCGCCAGAAAGATCGGCGCAATCGACGGCAGGATCACCCGCCGGTAGGTCCGAAAGGTCGAGGCACCATCGATTTGCGCCGCCTTTATGATATCGCCGTCAACCGAGCGTAGCCCCGCCAGAAACAGCGCCATCGCAAAGCCGGACGATTGCCAGATGCCGGTGGCGACGATGGCATAGATCGCATTGTTGCGGTCGGTGGTCAGGGCAAAGCGGAAGCTTTCCCACCCCAGCGACCGGATCAGGAATTCAAAACCGCTGGTCGGGTTGTAAAGCCAGGCCCAGACCGTGCCGGTGACGATGAACGATACCGCCAGCGGATACAGAAAGATCGTGCGCCAGACGCTTTCGCCGCGCACGCGCTGATCGATCAGGATGGCCAGCATCAGCCCGACCAGCATCGCAAGGATCACATAGAAGCCCGAGAACACGAACAGGTTGGTATAGGCCACGCCCCAGCGGCGGTTGCCCCAAAGCGAAACGTAATTGTCGAAGCCGATGAAGCCGTAGGTCGGCAGCAAAGTGGAGTTGCTGAGCGAGATGTAGAAGGTCCAGCCCGCGAAAACGAAGACATAGACGAAAGATGCCACCAGCGACGGGAACAGCACCAGGAACGGCAAAGCCCTGGCAAACCGTGCGGCCATGGTCGGGCCGGTCTGCTGCCTGCCGGGGGATGCCAGTGCCGTCATGTCCTGCCCTTGTTCCGCGCAAATTCCGCAAGGATACCGAAAGGAGCAGGCGCGGGTTTAATAACCCGCGCCTGCTAGCAACCGGCAGATCACATCTGCGCTTCGACCGCGTCCGCCATGGCGTTCGCCGCATCCGACGACGACATTTCGGGGGAGTTCACGAACTCGGTGATGGTGTCCATCATCGCGCCGCGGAACTTCTGCAGCACCGTCATGTTGTGCGCCATCGAGCGGACCAGAGTGCCGCCGTCGATTGACGCCTGCAGGTCGGCCTGCGCCACCTGCTGGCAGGGGTTGAACCCTGTGGACAGGTCAACATCCAGACGGGCCGGAATCGAACCCTTGGTGATGTTGAACGTGGTCTGGAATTCCGGCGACAGGATCAGGCTGGCCAGAAGCTTCTGCCCTTCGATGTAGTCCGGATCGCTCTGCTGGAAGAACACCACCGAGTCGGAGTTCAGGATGAAACCGGGCTTGCCCCAGTCGGTCGGGGCCTGGGCGCAGACGATGTCGGTACCCGGCTCTTTGCCGACGGCTTTCAGGACGCCGATCTGCCAGTCACCCATGATGAAGAACAGCGCGTCGCCGTTGGCCATCATGTTCGACGCGGTGTCGTAGTCGCGGCCGGCAATCGCCGGGTCCATGTATTTCGACACCATCAGCCGCATCTGGTCGAACGCCTTGATCATGCCGTCAGAGCGCAGCGCATCGACGTCGCCTTCAACAAAGGCTTTCTGGAACAGGTCCTTGTCCTGGCCATAGACCACCACCTCGAACGTGGTGGCATCGGTCCAGTCGGCGGACAGGTGCGCCAGACAGATCTTGCCCGCCGCAATCGCCTTTTCGCAGGCGGCGTTGAAATCGGCCCAGGTCTTCGGCAGCTCGGCCACGCCCGAGGCGTCCATCGCCGCCTTGTTGCCCCAGATCCAGTTGATGCGGTGGATGTTCATCGGTGCTGCAACCCAATGGCCGTCGGGCTTCATCACCGGCAGCAACTGCGAGGCGACGACGGCATCCCAGCCCTCGGCAGCGGCAAGTTCGTCCATGTTGGCGGTCATGCCGGTCTGGTTCCACTCGCCGATTTCCGGGCCTTTCAGCTGCACGGCGGCGGGGGCATTTCCGGCGACCACATCGGCGCGCAGTTTGGCCAGCGTGTTGGCAGTATGACCGGCAATCGCGGTCTGCTCCCACATGCCGCCGGCGGCGGTGAACATCTCGCCCAGCTTGGCAATCGAGGCTGCATCCGAGCCGGAGGCCCACTGGTGCAGCATCAGGGTCTTGGGTTCGGCGGAAGCGGTGCCCGCCGTCAGCGACAACGCCACGACAGACGAGGCGACAAGCGCCTTGAATTCAAAAGCCATAGGTTCCTCCCATTCGGATCGGCCCGGTTTGGAATATTCCGGTTACCTTGCCGCACCCTTGCAGCCGGGCAGGTCATGGCAAGGCTCATTTGACGGGGCCGGGCGCGTGTCGTCCCGTCGGTTTTGCGCCGGCGGGCTTGCCCGCGCAGCGCCGGCGACTTATCCCGGGGACGCCGCATACGATCTGGACTTTTCTCGGCGGCGCGGCATTCTGGCCCGGCAATGTACGAGGGGGGGACGTGATGCTGGATCAGGCACAGGCGGCAGAGGTCGGGGCAGTTCTGCGGGATTTGGGGCAGGCACTCGCCGCCGGGGACGCGGCGGCTGCGGCGGCGCTGTTCGAGCCGGGCGGCTACTGGCGCGATCTGGTCAGCCTGACCTGGAACATCAAGACGATGGAGGGGCGGGACCAGATTGCCGCCATGCTGCGCGCCCAGCTGCCGCTGACGCATCCGCGCGGCTTTGCCCTGACCCCGACCGAGGCGGTCAGCGACACCGACGGCGCCCTTCTGGGCTGGTTCGATTTCGAAACCGACGCCGGGCCGGGCCGTGGCCTTGTCCGGGTCCGGGGCGGCCGGATCTGGACGCTGCTGACGACGCTGGTGGAATTGCGCGGCCACGAGGAACCGCGCGGCATCAACCGGCCCAAGGGGGTCGAGCACCACGCCGATCCTGCCCGCAAGACCTGGGCCGAACAGCGCGCCGCCGAGGAGGCGGCCCTGGGTCATACCGTGCAACCCGAGGTGGTGATCATCGGCGGCGGTCAGGGCGGCATCGCGCTGGCGGCGCGGCTGCGGCAACTGGCGGTGCCGACCATCGTCGTCGAAAAGAATCCCCGCGCCGGTGACAGTTGGCGCAACCGTTACAAGTCGCTGTGCCTGCATGATCCGGTCTGGTACGACCATCTGCCCTACATCCCGTTCCCGGAAAACTGGCCGATGTTTTCCCCCAAGGACAAGCTTGGCGACTGGCTGGAAATGTACGTCAAGGTGATGGAACTGACCTACTGGTCGGGAACAGAGGCGCTGTCTGCCGCCTATGACGACAGCAAGGGCGAATGGGCGGTGCGGGTCCGGCGCGACGGTCAGGACATCACGTTGCGGCCGCGGCAACTGGTGCTGGCCACCGGCATGTCGGCGCAACCCAATCTGCCCGACACTCCCGGCATGGACCGCTTTCAGGGCGATCAGCACCATTCGGCGCGGCATCCCGGCCCCGACAGGTGGCGCGGCAAGCGGGCGGTGGTGGTCGGGTCGAACAACTCGGCCCACGATATCGCGGCTGCCCTGTGGGAGGCGGGGGCGGCGGTCACGCTGGTACAGCGCTCGTCCACCCACGTTTCGCGGGCCGAACCACTGTTCGAGTACGGCACCGCGCCGCTCTATTCCGAACAGGCGGTGGCTGCGGGGATCACGACCGAAAAGGCCGATCTGATCTTTGCCTCGATCCCCTATGCGCGGCTGCCCGCCTTCCAGAAGCCGATCTACGATACGATCAAGGCCGAGGATGCCGACTTTTATGCCGGGCTGGAGAAGGCGGGCTTC
>JANNRR010000109.1:0-1950 GCA_031401675.1 Paracoccaceae bacterium | reverse complement strand
TTGCTGTTCGGCCCTGATGCCGCCCAGGCCGATGTCAACCTTGTTCAGGTGCCTGTCGCCTGCGGCACCATTGCCGAGGTCTACGGCCTCCTGCAAACCAACATGCCCGACATGGCGAATATCGGCAGCGGCAATGACAGTCGCGGCAAGGATGTTGCGGTCTTATTTGCCGGGGCCGACCATTGGGCGCTGGTGGCAACCATGCAAGCAGATCAGATCTGCGTCGTGGCCTCCGGACACATCTGGACCGCGCCACCTTCCGCCCCGGTCGCGCAATTCTGAGGCCCTTCGGGCTAAGGGCGGCCGGTCTGATCACCGACATTGACCGGGGCCACCTGGTGCCTCCGAAACAAAAAGGGCCCCGTTTCCGGAGCCCTTTCCCAAATCCCGAGCGGGATTGCTTACATCATCCCGTCCATGCCGCCCATGCCACCCATGCCGCCGCCGCCACCGCCGCCGGAATTCGACTTGTCGGCCGGACGATCGGCGATCATGGCTTCGGTGGTGACCAGCAGGCCGGCAACCGAGGCCGCATCTTCCAGCGCCGTGCGCACGACCTTGGCCGGGTCGATCACGCCGAACTTGAACATGTCGCCATATTCTTCGGTCTGGGCGTTGAAGCCAAAGGTCTTGTCTTTCGACTCGCGGACCTTGCCGGCCACAACCGCCCCGTCAACCCCGGCGTTCTGCGCGATCTGGCGCAGCGGTGCTTCCAGGGCCCGGCGGATGATCGCAATCCCGGCATCCTGATCAGAGTTCGCGCCTTTCAGCCCGTTCAGCGCCGAAGCCGCCTGGATCAGCGCCACACCGCCGCCGACCACAACACCTTCCTGTACCGCCGCACGGGTCGCGTTCAGCGCGTCGTCGACGCGGTCCTTGCGCTCCTTGACTTCGATCTCGGTCATGCCGCCGACCTTGATCACCGCCACGCCGCCCGCAAGTTTGGCAACCCGCTCCTGCAGCTTTTCGCGGTCGTAGTCGCTGGTGGTTTCCTCGATCTGCGCCCGGATCTGGGCCACACGCGCCGCAATCTCGGCCTTGTCGCCACCGCCGTCGATGATGGTGGTGTTGTCCTTGTTGATCGAGATTTTCTTGGCCTTGCCCAGCATGTCGATCCCGACATTCTCCAGCTTCATGCCCAGGTCTTCGCTGATCACCTGACCACCGGTCAGAATCGCGATGTCCTGCAGCATCGCCTTGCGGCGGTCGCCGAAGCCCGGAGCCTTCACGGCGGCAATCTTCAGCCCGCCGCGCAGCTTGTTGACGACCAGAGTGGCCAAGGCCTCGCCTTCGACGTCCTCGGACACGATCAGCATTGGCTTGCCGGACTGGATCACCGCCTCCAGCAGCGGTACCATCGGCTGCAACGACGACAGCTTCTTCTCGTGCAGCAGGATCAGACAGTCTTCCAGATCGGCGACCATCTTTTCCGGGTTGGTCACGAAGTACGGCGACAGATAGCCGCGGTCGAACTGCATGCCTTCAACCACTTCGGTCGTGGTCTCCAGACCCTTGTTCTCTTCGACGGTGATCACACCCTCGTTGCCGACCTTTTGCATCGCGTCGGCGATCTGGCGGCCGATCTCGGTTTCGCCGTTGGCGGCGATGGAACCGATCTGCGCCACTTCGGCGCTGTCGATCACCGGACGCGACGCCGCCTTGATCGCCGCGACAACCTTGGCGGTCGCGATGTCGATGCCGCGCTTCAGATCCATCGGGTTCATGCCGGCGGCTACCGCCTTCATGCCCTCTTTCACGATGGCCTGCGCCAGAACGGTCGCGGTGGTGGTGCCGTCGCCGGCCTCGTCATTGGTGCGGGAAGCGACTTCCTTCACCATCTGCGCGCCCATGTTCTCGAACTTGTCTTCCAGTTCGATTTCCTTGGCAACGGTCACGCCGTCCTTGGTGATGCGCGGCGAGCCGAAGCTCTTGTCCAGGATCACGTTGCGC
>JANNRR010000108.1:0-31724 GCA_031401675.1 Paracoccaceae bacterium | reverse complement strand
AGGGGATTGGGCCGGGTGCCATGATCGGGAAATCAGGCCGCGCCTGCCTGGGCTGGCGCACTACCCGCGCCTGCCAAGGGGCAGGCAGGCGCGGCCTGATTTGTCTTACGCCAAATCCGGCAAGAAAAGCAGAAGTCGAGCACCTGAGGCCAACAAGGACAAGCAATCCGGACGGCTGCTCCAATCCCGCGGGCCGGGAGCGGCTATCCGTTCCATGTTTCCACCAAGAGTCATCATGCGCTCTCCCATACCGCCAAATCTCCCGCAGATCGTCACGCGCGGCGGGGCTGAGGACGATCCGCATTCAATCCAAGCTCCGCTTCCAATTCGGCCTTCCACTCCGCACGCCATTTCTCCGGCTCGAACGGCACCGGCGACCCACTCGCATCGCCCGCGTCGATCAGCGCCCGCAACTCGGTCAGCTGCGCCTCGCGCTCTTCCAGCAGCCGCAGGCCGGCGCGCACCACCTCGGATGCCGAGCCGTAGCGGCCTGATCCGACTTGCTCCGCCAGAAACGCCGTGAAATGCTCGCCCAGGGCGATGGATGTGGTTTTGGCCATGATAACCTCCGTTACCAACTGATAGTACAGCCACCCCCCGCCCCGTTCAAGCCGGAAAGCCGCCATGCCCTGGATCGCCACCATCGCCTACGACGCCGCCACCGGCAAACTGCGCGGGCTTTACGACCGCATCAAAGGCCCCGGCGACGTGGTCGACAACATCATGCGCCTGCATTCGCTGCGCCCGCACACGATGGAAGGGCATATGGCGCTTTACAAGGCGACGCTGCACCACTCTGCCAACAGCCTGCCGAAATGGTTTCTGGAGGTGCTGGGCGTCTGGGTCTCGTCGCTGAACCACTGCGGCTATTGTGTCGAGCATCATTATGCCGGCCTGTGCCGCCTGCTGGCCGATGCGCCCCGGGCCCGCGCCCTGCGCACCGCCATCGAAGCGCGCGATATCGCGGCGGCACCGCTGAGCCCGGCGCAGAAGGCGGCGCTGCACTATGCGCAGGCGCTGACCCTGACCCCGGCAGAGGTCAGCGAAGCCATGGTGGCGGCACTGCGCGATGCCGGCTTCACCGACGGCGAGATACTGGAGATCAATCAGGTTTCGGCCTATTTCGCCTATGCCAACCGCACGGTTCTGGGGCTTGGCTGTTCGACCGAGGGCGATATTCTGGGCCTGTCGCCGAACGACGGCGACAATCCTCAGGACTGGTCGCACAGCTAGGCCTGACCACGCTTGACCAATCAGCTAAGCCGCCGCAAGGTATGTAAATCCGAGCAAGGAGCGTCGATGTGACCGAGACCCCGAATATCGCCCAGAAGGCCCCGTTTCCGGTCGAACTTGTGGCCGGAAAGACCTATTTCTGGTGCGCCTGCGGCCGGTCGGCCAATCAGCCGTTCTGCGATGGCAGCCACAAGGTCACCAGCTTTACACCGGTGAAGTTCGAGGCGACAAAAACCGGGACAGCCTATCTGTGCGGCTGCAAACAGTCCGGCAACAAGCCGTTCTGCGACAGCACGCACAAGTCGTTGTGACCCGGCCATGCATATCCTGATCATCGGCGCCGGCGGCATGCTGGGGGCAAAGCTGGGGGCGCGGCTGATCCATGATGCCAGCCTGGCGGGGGCGGCAATCACCCGGCTGAGCCGGTTCGATGCGGTGCCGTCGCCAGACCCGGCCGCTCCGTTCCCGGTCCGCAGCCGCACCGGCGATCTGTCGTCACCGGGAATGGCGGCCACTCTGGTTGCCGAACGGCCCGACGTGATCTTTCACCTGGCCGCCATCGTTTCGGGCGAGGCGGAAAAGGATTTCGACAAGGGCTACCGGGTCAACCTTGCCGCCAGCCAGTCGCTCTTGGAGGCGATCCGCGCTCTGCCCGGCTACCGGCCCAAGCTGGTCTTCACCTCGTCGATCGCGGTGTTCGGCGCGCCGTTTCCACAGGCGATCCCGGACGACTATTTCTGCACGCCGCTGACCTCCTATGGCACGCAGAAGGCCATTACCGAGTTGTTGCTGAACGACTATTCCCGCCGCGGGTTCATCGACGGCATTGCATTGCGGATGCCGACGGTCTGCGTGCGCCCGGGCAAGCCCAATCTGGCTGCCTCGGGCTTTTTCTCCAACATCATCCGCGAACCGCTGTCTGGCAAGCCGGCAATCCTGCCGGTGCCCGACACGGTGCGCCACTGGCACGCCTCGCCGCGCGCCGCCATCGGGTTCCTGATCCAGGCGGCGGCCATGGACCTGTCGGCGCTCGGGCCCCGCCGCACGCTGACACTGCCGGGGCTCAGCTGCACCGTGGCCGAACAGATCGAGGCGCTGAGGGCGGTGGCCGGCAACGACGCCGTGGCGCTGATCCGCCGCGAACCGGATGCAACCATCATGAAGATCGTCGAAGGCTGGGCGCAGAACTTCGCGCCCGCCCGCGCCCATGCGCTGGGATTCCGGGCCGAGACAAGGTTCGAAGATATCATCCGAGCGCATGTCGAGGATGAACTGACCGCCTGACCCGGGCCGGCCGGTGCCGTGCAGCAGGCGGGATCGGCGCATCCCTGAGTCCATTGCGCTCAGAGCCGATGCCTTTCCGGCCCGGCAACCACACCCCCCCGGGGGCGAATTTCCGCCATCCCGGTGCTTTCGCCACAATTGCCGCCACAATTGCCGCCAAATCGCCCGATTGCCCGGCTGCCTCGCCATAGTTTGGGCAAGGTGGGCGCGCAGCATCGGCTCAATGCACAAGAAACGGGAGGTCACCATGCGTAAACTGATCCAGCTTGCCTTCAATCGCCCAACCGCTGCCGAGGACCGCAAACTGCGTGTCGCCCTCGCCCGCGCCGAGGCCGAGGCCGTTTATCTGCGCGATCTGATCTAGCCGATTTTCCGGACGGATCGGGGCAGGTTCACCGCGAATCCGCCGGACGGCATTTCGGGATTCCGGCGCTTGACAAATGGTTGCCGTCAGGGCCGCCGCAATCCGTGCCTGCCATTGCATATCTGCCGTTCCGCATCAGCCCGCCAGTGCGGATGAGCATTGAGGGAATAGCCTTTGCCCTCGCCACTTGCATTGCCGTTCGATGTGACGTGACCGGGCCGATCAGTCGGCCGTCCGGTGGACGGACGACCGACCCTTTGCTTGGAGGCGCGAGCCGGAAAGCAAGGGGGATTGGGCCGGGTGCCGTTGTCGGGAAATCAGGCCGCGCTTGGCTGGGCTGGCGCTCTATCGCGCCTGCCAAGGGGCAGGCAGGCGCGGCCTGATTTGTCTGACGCCAAATCCGGCAAGAAAAACAGACCAATAGCGCCTTGGGTCAATGCCAGACAAGCAGTCCGGACCGCTGCTCCAATCAGGCGGGCAGAGAGCGACTATCCTTCCTATGTTTCCGCCAAAACCCATCTTGCCCCCTAGAACCCGCGCAGCCCGACAAGGGTCTGCTGCACCACCGCAATCCGGTCGGCATTCGGCGGATGGGTGCCCAGGAACGAATTCCCCGGATCGGGCAGCCGGGCAAAGAACGCCGCCCCGCGTTCCGGATCGAAGCCGGCGTTGTAGGCGATGGCGGTGCCAAGCGCATCGGCCTCCAGCTCGAACTCCTGACTGAAACGGCGGGCCCCGACGGTGGCGCCAACCTCCTGCGCCGCCTGGACCGAGGCACTGGTGGCACCACCAAGCGAGGCCAGCGTGCCAAAGATCAGCGCCCCGGTCACAGCCGATTGCTGCGACTTGGGGATATGCCCGGCAATGTGATGCGCGGCCTCGTGCCCCAGGATAAAAGCCAGCTCGTCCTGATTCTGCGCCTCGCCGATCAGGGCAAGGGTAAAGGCGATGACCGGGCGGCCGGCGCGGTCCAGGGTCTGAAAGGCATTCGGCGGCTGTCCGGGTCGGTCATCGACCACGATCTGATAGTCGCAGTTCAACCGGCGGCTGCGCGCCGCGCATTCCTGCTCGACCATCGGTTCCATGCGCCCGACCACGGCAATGAAGTTGCGGGCGGCGGTTCCGGCATCGGTGCGGACCAGCGCCGGTTGCGGCAGCGGCACCGCCTGCGGCAACGGGCCGGTCTGCACCACCAGATCACCGCACCCGGCAAGCAGGACCCCGCAAGCAAGCACCAAAGACAGCGGCAGCAGGGTCAGGCGGCGGGGCATCGGCATTCTCCAGCGGCAACGGGCAAGGACGAACCTAACAGAGGTGCGGCGCGGCAACAGCCCCCCTCACGCCGCTGTGCGCGGGTTTCGGGTGAAATGGCGGCCAGGCTTTGCCAAAGCCTGTCAGACAAAAGCGGGCACCGGATTTGTCGGCTGACACGTGCGCGAGCAAAAGGCAAAAGTCTGCTTGGCGATTCTGTCATCGCCTGACAGGCTGTTGATCGACCGACCGTTCCCCGACCGGAGGCTGATGATGCGGCAATCGCCCGGCTTGCACTACCTGACGGCTGCGGCCGGCCTTGGCCTGATCACGTTCTATGGCTCGGAAAACCTGTTCTGGTCGGCCCCGATGCCGGGGATGACGCCGCTTGACCTGTTGCTGACCGCCATCGCCTATTCGGTCTGTGCGGCTGCTGTGCTGTCGGCTGTGCTGATCACCGGCCTGACCGGTTGGCGCGCGCTGTTTCTGGGCGGCGCGCTGCTGGGCTGGCTGGTCGAAGGCGTGATAGTCGGCACGGCGTACGAGGCTTTTCCGCTGCAACTGGTGTGGACGCCGATGGCCTGGCACGCCCTGATCACCGGGGTCGGCGTGGTCGGGCTGTGCCGGGCCGGGGTCGGCTGGCCGGTCTGGCAGCAGGTGGCGGCGCTGGCGGCGCTTGGCCTGGTGGCGGCGCTGTGGGCGCAGTTCTGGCCGCTGGAGCGCGGGGCGATGCCGGGGATCGGTGCGACCCTGGTCTACCTGACCGGCGTCGGGCTGCTGGTGCCCCTGGGCAACCTGATGCTGGACCGCGCCGGCTGGTTGCAGCGGCCGCCGGCGCCGGTGCTCTGGATCGCCCCCGGCCTCTTGCTGCTGCTTTGGGTGGCACAATCCTACTTTGCGCCGTCACCGGTTCGGCTTTCGGTGCCGGTTCTGGTGCTGGTCACCCTGTGGATCATGCACCGGCTTGGGGCGCCGCCGCCCCGGGACGGCGTATCGTTCGGCGAGCCCGCGCCGCTGTGGCGGCACGGGCTGTTCCTGCTGGTGCCGCTGGTTGCCGGCGTTGTCGCCGTGCCCGGTTGGCGGCTGTTTCAGGGGCTCGGGGTCAATCAGCCCTTTGCCCTCACAACCGGGCTGCTGTCGCTCGGCCTCTGGTTCTGGTTGATGGTTCGGGCGCTGCGTCAGGCACCGGCGCGCCGTCTGGTCTGATGCCGATGCCGCCTGCGCCACCCGGGCGGGTAGAATTTCATGGAAGAAGCGCGCCGCCCTGCGCTAGGTTCGCCCAAACCCCAAGCCGAGGATGTCATGACCCGCTCCACCCTGCTGTCGCTCGCCCTGATGATGGCTGCCACGCAATCGACGGCTTGTGAAGGCCCGCCGATCTGCACCGTGATCGACCCGACCGGCACGCCGCTCAATGTCCGCGAAAGCCCCGGGGGCCGGATTCTGGCCACGCTGACACGCGGGACCGAGGTCGAGGTGCTGGACCATGCCGACGACGGGGCCGAGCGGTGGGCGCTTGTGGCGAACTTCGGCGGCACCGACGGCATGCAGGACGGCGAGGGGGCCTGGGTCTTTGCCCGCTATCTGGACTGTGCCGCCAGCCTGAACGACCTGCCGGCCGAGCCCTACGTGATCCCGGCCGAGGCCGAGGTTCTGTGCACCGTCACCGACCCGACCGGCACACCTTTGAACCTGAGGGTTGCCGCCGGGGCCGAAATCTGGGGCACCGTGCGCAATGGCACCCAGGTCCGTGCCAGCGCCGTGGTGCAGCACAAGGGCAAGCCCTGGGCCTTTGTCAGCCGCTGGGCCGCCGACAATGCCGTGGGCTGGGTGTTCGACCCCTATCTGGCCTGCGAGGAGGATCTGGAATGATCCGGGCCTTGAGCGGGCCGGACAAAAGCGGATAGGGGTTCTGTCGCCTGACACGCGCCAAGACACGCGCCAAAACACGCGCCAAAACACAAGGAGAGCGGCGATGTTCACCATCGAGCATGATTTCGATGCCACCGTCATCACGCTGGTCGACGAAGGCGCGCGGCATCTGCAGGAAGACGTGATCGTGCAGGCATTCGAGGATTGCGTGACGATCGAGCAGTTCGACGCCCGTCAGGATGCGACAGTCAAGCTGACACTGTCGATGGCGCAGGTCCGGGATCTGGCGGCAGCGCTGAACCTGCCAGAGGGCGTGTACCGGCTGAAAGCGATGAAACGCGAGTAACCCGGGGTCCGCAAGTGATGGGTCCGCAAGAGTTGGACCTGTCAGCTTTGGGACGAGTTCCGGCAAGGCAGCACCGCTACCGCACCTGAAACAGCTCTTGTCGCGATGTCGCGCCGCGCAGCAAGTGCAGCCGGGATTTCGCAATGCCAAGAGCCTCGGCCAGCAACGCCGTCGCCGCCGCCGTGGCCTTGCCGCCTTCGGGCACTGCGGCAACCAGAACCCTGATCACCCCGTCTGCCACCAGCACTGCGTTGTGCGACGCCTTCGGTGTCACCGGCACGGCAATCCGGGTTCCCCGCACGCCAAGATAAGCAAGTTCCGGCAGGATCATGCCGGGACCGATGCCGAACGGCACCGCGTCAATCCCCGCATCCGGCCTGCAGACCGGCCCCGGGAAAATCCGGCAATTCTCTTGGCAAGAATCTTGATCGAGACTCTTGTTGCCCCCACCGCCAGAGCCTCATCCCCGCAACCCGGTTTCCTGCAGCATCCCGCGCCGCTTGGCCTCGTAATAATAGCCGCGCGCATACCACGTCACCGCCCGCTCTTCGCTGCCATCCGCCAAGAGCCAGGCACCGCGCAGATATTTCACGGCGTATTTCAGATTGGTCTCTGCATCCAGCAAGCCGCGCGGGCTGCCGCGGTAGCCCATGGTTCCAGCCGTCTGCGGCAGAATCTGCATCAGCCCGTAATACGGACCATTGCGCGCCGCCGGGTTGTGGCCGCTTTCGCGCTGCACGACGCGCTGCACCAGACTGACCGGCACATCGTTCCGGCGTGCTGCCGCCACGATCAGCCGCCGCAGGTCCGGGGTTTCGTTGGGATAAAGCTCGCGGCTGTCGCGGTCGGCAGTGTCACGGACCCCGCATCCGGCAACGGCGGCGGCCAACAGCCACAGGCTGGCGCGGCGGGTCAGTTCTGGCATCGGACACTCCCCCTGTCTTGCCGCGTTCTATCGCTGCAAGCCATGGCGGGAAAGAGCGCTTGCACCAGGGCCCGGCCCGCTTTCTGCACTCCGGGCGATGATCCGCTCTTGCACCTTGGCGGCCGATCCCCAACATCGGCACAGCAACCGAACGGAACCCGGATGACCGAAGCCAATCCCGCCGCACTGGCCTTTCTGGCAAGCCGCGCCTCCTATCCGGCCAAACTGATGCAGGGGCCGGTGCCGGACCGGGCCGCGCTGGTGCCGCTGCTGACCGCCGCCGCCCGCAGCCCGGACCACGGCAAGCTGGTGCCCTGGCGCTTTGTGGTGCTGGAGCGTGCGGCCCTGCAGCGCCTGTCGCGACTGGCGGGCGTGCGCGGTGCGGCGCTTGGTCTTGATGCCGACCGCATCGCCAAGGGGGTGCAGCAATATGGCCGCGCCGATCTGGTGGTCGTGGTGGTCTCGGCCCCGGCCCCGTCGGAAAAGGTCCCGGCCATTGAACAGGTGCAATCCGCCGCCGCCGTCTGTCTGGCGCTGGTCAATGCCGCAACCGCAGCGGGCTGGGCCGCCTGCTGGCTGTCGGGCTGGCCCAGCTATGATCGCGGCTTTGTCGAGGCCGGGCTTGGTCTCGGCGGTCATGAAGCGGTGGCCGGGGTCATCCATATCGGCACCCCGACCGTGCCGCCGATCGAGCGGCCGCGCCCCGACGTGGCCGGCATCACCACCTGGGTCGCCGAATGATCCTGCGCGATTTCCTGCGCGCGCTCGGTCAGCTTGGCGACCACCGGTTTCGCCGGGTGCTCTGGCTGGGTCTGGGTCTGTCGCTGGCGCTGCTGTTCGGAGCCTATGCACTGTTTTTGTGGCTGTTGCAGGTTCTGACCCCTGAAACCGTGACCCTGCCGGTGCTGGGCGAGGTCCGGGGTCTGGACCAGCTGCTGTCCTGGGCCTCGATCCTGTTCATGACGGTGCTGTCAATATTCCTGATGGTGCCGGTGGCCTCGGCCTTTGCCGGGCTGTTTCTCGAGGATGTGGCGCAGGCGGTCGAGGATCGGCACTACCCCGGCCTGCCGCCGGTGCCGCGCCTGCCGCTGGGCCAGACCCTGGTCGACACCGCAAATTTCGTCGGTCTGCTGGTCGTGGTCAATCTGGCCAGCCTGGCGCTGTTTCCGTTTGCCGGGCCGCTGGCACCGGTGCTGTTCTGGGGGGTGAACGGCTTTCTGCTGGGGCGCGAGTATTTTCAACTGGTGGCGATGCGCCGTCTTGGCCGCGCCGGAGCCATCGCCTTGCGCCGCCGCCACGGCCTGCAGATCTGGCTGGCGGGAACGCTGATGGCGGCGCCGCTGTCGATTCCGCTTCTGAACCTGCTGATCCCGGTGCTGGGGGCCGCGACCTTTACCCACCTGTTCCATCGGCTGGCACCGATGCGCCGCGATTGAAAATGTCGATATCGTCGATGCTGATCCAGCCAGAGGTGACGACGCCGATGATCAGGGCCGACAGGATTGCCGCGATCACCGTGGTCAGCCGCGCCTTGCGCGCCACCACATGCCCGGCCGGTGCCCCGCGCGGCGTGCCCTGCACCACCGTCCCGGCCTCGCCCTGACTGACCGTGCCCAGTTGCAGCATGACAAAGAACACCAGGAACCAGGTCACGGAAAACACGACAAGGGCGGCGGTGATGGTCATGCCTGTTCCAGTTCGATCAGGGTGCCGGTGAAATCCTTGGGATGCAGGAACAGCACCGGCCTGCCGTGTGCCCCGATCTTGGCATCGCCCAGCACCCGCGCCCCGGCTGCCAGCAGATGATCGCGCGCCGCCGCGATATCGGGCACCTCGTAGCACAGATGATGCATGCCGCCGCCGGGATTGCGGCTCAGGAATCCGGCGATAGGGCTGTCGGGGCCAAGCGGCGTCATCAGTTCGATCTTGGTGTTGGCCAGCGTCACGAACACCACGCGCACGCCATGGTCCGGCAGCGCCTCGGGCCGGCCGACCTCGGCCCCCAGCGTCTGGCGATACTGGCTGGCGGCGGCCTCCAGATCGGGCACCACAATGGCAACATGGTTCAGGCGACCGATCATGGCAGGCTCCGTCCGGCACAGGCCCGGTTATGGAAGGGTCGATCCCCGGCTGCAAGGAAAACAGCGTGTGACATGTTTACCGGGCGTTAGGCAATGGCACGTTTAACTCCGACTCGGGGGCTGCCAGACCTGCCCCATGGGGAGCGTTGACTATGACCGATGACCTGACCGCCTTTCTGATGACAAGGCCGCCGACCGCACAGCGCCCGCTGTTGGGCCTGACCGTGCTGGTGGTCGAAGACAGCCGGTTCGCCTGCGAGGCGATGCGGCTTTTGTGCCTGCGGTCGGGGGCGCGCATCCGGCGGGCCGACTGTCTGCGCTCGGCGCGCCGGCACCTGCAGGTCTACCGCCCGACGGTGGCGATCATCGATCTGGGGCTGCCGGACGGCTCGGGGGCCGACCTGATCGCCGATCTGGCGGCGGCACAGCCCCGGGTGCCGGTTCTTCTGGGCATCAGCGGCGACGGCACGCGCGCCGATGCGGCGCTGGCGGCGGGGGCCGACGGCTTTCTGACCAAACCGATCGACAGCCTGGCGCTGTTTCAGGAATCGATCCTGGCGCACCTGCCCGACAGCGCCCGCCCCAGCGGCCCGCGCCTGCTGCCCGAGGATCGCATCATCCCGGACAAGCTGGCGCTGCGCGATGATCTGTCGCTGGTGGCCGATGTGCTGGCGGTGCGCTCGGATGGCCATACGCTCGACTACATCGCCGGGTTCCTGTCGGGCGTCGCCCGCTCGTCGCACGATCAGCCGCTGGAAGCGGCGGCGGCGGCCCTTGCCGATGACCGCGCCGCCGGGCGCGAAACCCGCCGCGACGTGACCCGCATCACCGGTCTTGTCCATGAACGGCTGACGGGGGGTGCCAGCTTCTGAGGCGACGGCCGTCAAGCACAGTCCGGGCCGATCCGACCCCGTGGTCGATCTCGCCACGTCCGGTCCCGCCCGCGCCGGGCAAGGGGCCAAGCACCCGGCCCGCTCCGGAACGCCGTATCCGGAAGCCGTCACAAGAAGAAATCACCGGCATCCAGCACGATGTTTCCCGCAAGCCGGATGACCGTAAAGGCCTCTGGTCCGAACAGCGAACTCATCTCGACATAGGTATTGCCATCGGCGCGGTGGTTGACCCGCAACTGCCCGCCCTGTGTCAACGGGCCGGAGCCGACAAAAACGAAGGCCTCGTTGATTGCGGGATCAAAGGGTTGTGCGTCCAGGATCGACAGATCGATGATATCGACACCATGCTGGAACCCCGCGATCGTGTCGATAAGGCCGGCAAAATCCAGAGACTCCGCACTGGAATAATAGATGAACGTATCCGCCCCGGTGCCGCCGGACATGCGGTCGCCGGCAACATCGTCGCCGCCATGCAGCGTATCGTTGCCCGCGCCGCCGATCAGGACATCAACACCGTTTCCCCCTTCCAGGAAATCCCGGCCCGCGCCGCCTTCAACCCGGTCCGCATCCGCGCCGCCATTCAGATTGTCGTTGCCGTTCAATCCCTTCAACGTGTCGAGGCCAAAGCCGCCATCCAGGCGGTTGCCGGCCGCATTGCCGGTCAGATCGTCATCGCCATCGCCGCCAGACAGGTGCTCGATACTGATCAGCGTATCATTCCCCAATTCCCCGCTGGACAGTTGCCCGGTCGTCAGATTGCCAAGGATGTCGTCCAGAAGCCCCACCGCAGAAAAGCTGTCAAAGCCCGCGCCGCCGTGCAGCGTATCGTCACCGTCGGTCGTTCCAAAGGCGATCAGCCCGGCACTGTAGAATATGTCGTTGCCACCCCGTCCGGCGACCGACTGGTTGCCGGCATCGCAGAAAATCTGATCGCCCGACATCGAACCGGTAGCGCCGATATTGTCACCGATCAGCAGCAGTTTCACCGCTGTGCCGGAACTGCCGTCAAACAGCAGGAAGTCCGTCGACAATGGGTTGCTGCGCAGAGTGACCAGCCCGTCAATCGTGCCGGAATTGGTGAATTCGGTAGTCAACGGCTGCCACACTGCTGTCACCGTGACATTGCCGGTGATATGGCCGAAATTGTAGAGCCGCCCGGCATCGCTGGTGACACTGCCGGTTATGGTCCCGGAATTCGAAAATTGCGTCGGCGAGACCAGGAAGATGTCACCAATCACCAGCCCGCCTGCATCGATGACCAGTACGGGAAAGTGGTTCATCCGGATGTTGCCGATCACCAGACCCGCAATCTGGGCAAACTGGTCCGGTTCAAATAGCGTGCCGCCAATGTCAAACCGAAGTGCATCGGCGCGGGTTCCATTTGCGAACTGGAACAGGTTCACCACCTGCCCGCCAGGCGCGACATAAATCGACTCGAAACCTGACAGGCTGAGCGCCGGGGAACTGCGGTTGACTGAAATTGAATTCAGGTTGTCGATTGTAGTATCCGCCATGATCGAACTCCCTCTTTCGAATTTGCGCTGGCCTCACGCAGTTCCGGCTGTCGCTTCCCATCCGGGCAAATCAAGGGGCCTGTATCAGTGCCATTCTAGTCGAAATTCAATGCGGGAAGTCTGCCGCAAATCCGCAAATGGGTCAACTGCCCCCCCGTTGATACCCCCGTCCGGATCCGGTGACCGGACGGCCAGCTGACGCCGCGCCGCGCCAGAGCCGCATTCGCCATGACTTGCACTGTCTTGCCCGATGATCCGGCAACTGCCTTACGTCAACCCCGGGTCGCGGCTGACCAGCAGCGTCTGCGTCAGGTCGCGCAGCCTGAGCCGCTGTTGCCCGGCCGCATCGAAGTTCGCCGGCTCCAGCCAGGCGGCATAGGCGGCGCGCAGGGCCGGCCAGTCCTTGTCGATCACCGCAAACCAGGCGGTATCGCGGTTGCGGCCCTTGACGACCGCCGCCTGCCGGAAAATCCCCTCGTAGGAAAACCCGAACCGTTCCGCCGCCCGCCGCGACGGCAGGTTGCGGGCATCGCATTTCCACTCGTAGCGCCGGTAGCCGGCAGAAAACGCCCAGTCCATCATCAGAAACAGCGCCTCGGTCGCCGCCGGCGTGCGCTGCAGGTCCGGCGACAGGTTGATGTGACCAACCTCGATGCTGCCGGCTTCGGGTGTTACCCGCAGATAACTCGCCACGCCGCCCGCCCGCCCGGTTGCCAGTGGCCGGATCGCATAAAAGAACGGATCGGTCCGTGCCGCCATGTCCTCGACCCAGGCGCGGTAACCGGCGGGATCTGCAAACGGGCCATAGGGCAGATAATCCCAGATCGCGTCATCGGCAGCATTGGCGCGGAACAGATCGGCGGCATGGGCTGCAGCGTCCAGCCGTTCCAGCCGGACAGCCCGGCCCTGCAACCGCCCGGCGTCCGGACGGCGCGGCACCCGCCAGCCCGCAACCACTTCGCCGAACCTGTCCGCCTGCATCGCCCGTTTCCCCCGGCCCGGCCCGGGCACTTGGGGTCCATCCAAGCACACCCCCGGCCGGAATGCCATTCCGCCCCTCACGTTCATTCCGTTGCAAATATCCCCGCCGGAGGCTCCGGCCCGGCCGCAAGAACAGTGGCGCCAGTCCGGCTACAGCAGCAACCGCTGATCCGCGCCCATGTCCAGCCCCGGAAAGATCGCGCCCTCCAGCACCGACCGCTCCAGCCCGAACAGCCCGCGCATCACCCAGGCGGCGTGCGCCCGCACGTCCGAGGTCGGCATCAGGTCGCGCCCGGCATAGAGATCGGCCTCGGCCAACCCCGGCCAGCGTCCCAGCACCCGGCCGCCGCGCAGCGCCCCGCCCGCCAGCAGCATGGCGCCGCCGGTGCCATGGTCGGTCCCGCGGCTGCCGTTTTCGCGTGCCGTGCGGCCAAACTCGGTCATCGCCACCACGGTGGTGCGGCCCCAGTTGGCCCCAAGACCGGTCTTCAGCGTCAGGATGGTGCGCTGCAGCGCGCCCAGCGACTGCTTCAGCCCGCCGGCCTGATCGCGGTGCGTATCCCAGCCCGACAGCGAAAAGGCGGCGATCCGTGTATCCTCGTTCAGCCGGTTCACCGCAAAGCCCGCCACCGGATCGGGCTTGGCCTTCGGGTCGGAAAGCTTCAGTTCGGCCATGACCGCTGCCTCGGTCTCGGCCATCATCGCCTGTTCTTCGGGGTTGGCCAGTTCCTCGGCCAGATCCATCGCCGGCAGGGCGGCATCGCGGAACAAGGGATCGTCGTGATAGACCTGTTCCAGCAGCAGCCGGCTTTGCGGCGTCAGGCTCAGCGCCGAGGTCGGCGACCAGGCGGTAAAGCGCGCCGGGCCCTTCAGCACCAGCATCTCGTCGCGGCCAATGGCAAAGGCGGTTTCCGCCGTCACCCCCGGCACCGCCTGCAGCATCCGGTTCAGCCAGCCGTCGCGCACCGAACCGGTGCCCAGATCAAAGCCGGTGCCGGCCTCCAGCAGGTCCTGCCCGTCGAAATGGCTGCGCTTGTCGCGGTACGGGGTCGACACCGCATGCACGAACCCCAGCTCGCCCGCCCGCCACAGCGGCATCAACCCGGCCAGCCCGGGATGCAAGGCGTAGAACCCGTCCAGGTCCTGCGCGCCCGTGTCCGGTCCCGAACCGATCGCCGGTCGCAGTCCGGCAAACGCCGGGTCGCTCAGCGGCTGCACCACATCCAGCCCGTCCATCGCGCCGCGCAGGATGATGACGACCAGCCGCGCCTCGCCGGGTGCGGCTGCCAGCGTCACCGACGACAGGAACGGATGCGCGGCCGCCGAACAGCCGATCACGCCCGCAGATTTCAGCAAGAACCGTCGCGTCAGATCCATGATCGCTCTCCCTTCGGCGGTCGCAGGCCGTTACCGGCGGTTGAATTCGGGCGAGGCCAGAATGATGCCCACGCCTTCGGCAATGGTTTCCGCGCGCTCGGCGGCCCAGACCACGCGCGCGCCGGCGGCATCGGCCAGCGCCGTCTGCACCAGACGGCGCGGGTCGGGCAGGTCGGGGACCAGCCGCTCCGGCACCTTCATCGCCCACTGGATGCGCCCGGCCAGTCCCTGCGGATTGATCCAGGCTTCGGCTTCCTCGGGCCAGCCGTTCGGGCCCGAGGGTTCCTGAAAGGGCTGGCCCATCAGCTTCAGCGGCTCCAGCAACAACTGGCGCGCCGGTTTGGTGGCCAGCCCGGTCAACTGTGCCCCCGGCACCGCCAGGGCCCGCAGCGCCGCCACCACGAAATCGAACGGCTGCCGCGCCTTGGCCCCGAATGCGGCCCAGCTGGCCGGATGTTCCAGCAGGGCCTGATAGACCACCAGCAGATCGCCGTCATGGCTGGAATAGGCCGCCGCCAGATGCTCGACCAGCCCCGGGTCGGGCTGGTCGGCGACGAAATGCACAGCCAGTTTCCGCGCCAGATGCCGGGCGGTATCGGGATGCCGGGCGATGTCCTGCAAGGCCGCACGAATATCCTCCAGCCGCGCGGTGCCGCCGCCGTAGCTTTTGCCCAGAACCACTTCGGCCCCCGGCTCGGCCATGGCGCGGTTGAACTGAAAGCCCTTGTCGAGCGAAAAGCTCAGGCCGGTCAGCAATTCGGCAAAGGCCCGGACATCCGCCTGCTATAGCCGCCGCCGACCCCCAGCGCGTGCAGTTCCAGGATTTCGCGCGCCAGATTCTCGTTCAGCCCGCGCTTGTGGCGCAGCGCAAAGGCCGAGTTCGGGCCGAACGAACTGACCTGATCCAGATAGATCAGCATCACCGGATGCAGCGCCGCCGCCTCCAGCATGTCGCCGAACCGGCCGGTGACATGCGGGCGGATCGCCGCGTCGACATAGGCCGACGGTCCCTCGCGCTCATAGGAATTCTTCGACCGGACCGTGAAATGGTCAGCCCAGAACTGCACCAGCCGTTCGCGGAAGCCGTCGCTTGGCGTGACCGCATCGACCGCCCGCGCCAGGGTGCGCATTGCGGCGGCGGTATAGTTCGCCTCCAGCTTGCGGCGCACCTGCAGCAACTGCCGCGCTGCCAGCTTTTCGGCATCCCGCGCCGCCTGACCGGCCCCGGCCGCCCGGGCGGCCGCCCCCAGGGTTCGCCGTTCGGCGCGTTCGGCCTTGTAGCGCTGCGCCAGCGGCAACGTATCTTCATAGGTCGGGTTGGGATAGTCGGCCACCCCCAGATCCGGCCCGGCCAGCCCCTGCAACAGCGCCGCCGCATCCGCCGGCGCGGCGTGGCGCGGCGACAGCCCGGACCCGAACCGGATCGCTGCAATCGTCGGAATCGCGGTCATCCTGCCCAGCCCATTGCCGTCCCCGCCAGTTGATTTGTCCGTCCGGACCAACGGCGCTGCCGCCCGGTTCCGTCGCATCCTATGGCAGATGCCGCGATTCTGCGCGCTTCAGAACCGCGTTACCACCGCACGAAAGCGGATTCCCGCCAGAACTGCCGCCCCTGCCGCAGCACCTATGGCCCGCGAAACCCGGAATTCCGCGCCAAAGGCCCGGTTCCACTCGCCCTCCCCCGACGCAAGCCCGGCCCTGCCCGTGACACCGCATGTCTTGTCCATTGTTTCTTTACCTTCGTTCCCGTAATGTTCACTTGCACGGGCACAGCTGGACCTTCAAGATGTTGGATATGACAACCAGTCCCTCACAAGATATGCGCGATTTCCTGCGGGGCGACCGCTTTGGCTGCCTGTTAGCCGACCCGCCGTGGCGTTTCACGAATCGCACCGGCAAGGTAGCACCGGAACACAAGCGGCTGTCGCGCTATCCGACGCTGACACTGGATGCGATCTGCGCCCTGCCGGTGGCCGAGCATCTGCAGGACCGGGCGCACTGCTATCTGTGGGTGCCGAATGCGCTGCTGCCCGATGGGCTGCGCGTACTGCAAGCCTGGGGGTTCGAGTACAAATCCAACCTGATCTGGCACAAACAGCGCAAGGACGGCGGCTCTGACGGGCGCGGTGTCGGCTTTTACTTCCGCAATGTGACCGAGGTGATCCTGTTCGGCACCCGCGGCAGACAGGCCCGCACGCTAGCCCCCGGCCGCCGTCAGGTCAATTTCATCGGCACCCGCAAACGCGAACACTCGCGCAAACCGGATGAGCAGTACGATCTGATCGAAGCCTGCTCCTGGGGACCTTACCTGGAACTGTTCGGTCGCGGCACCCGCCCGGGCTGGACCGTCTGGGGCAATCAGGCCGACGCCGACTACAAGCCGGACTGGACGACCTACAGCTACAACTCGGGTCTGGCGGCCGAATAGTACCCGAACAGATCATCGTCGCCCGTGTGCGGCTTCGCCGGCACGCCATCGCTCAGGACGCTGGCCGGCAATCCGATCAGCAACAGCGGGCAGGGATTTCCGACCCCGCGTTGCACCCTGTCCTCCAGTTTCGCCCAGTGCGTCGTCGCCGCGCCGAACTTGTCGGCCATGAACTTGCGGGCAAAGGCTTCGGCAAACGGCACCCCGCGTTCCACCTGCATCGCCACCGCGCGGCGTTGCGCAGCCGTACGTTCGCCGATCCCCAACCGGTCCAGATCGCCTTCGCCTTCCAGCCCCTGCGCCTGCATCCAGCAGCAGATCCGATCGTACAGCGCATCCTGCAGCGACCGCCCCCTGGTGATCACAATCCCCAGACTGATCGCCGACTGCGCATGCAGCCGCTGAAAGTTTTCCAGATCGCGGTCAAAGAACGGGTCCTTGTTGTTCCATTCGATCTCCAGCGCCAGCCCGCCCTGCGGAGCAAAGCGCACATGGTCCACCTCGTGGCTGGTCGCTTCGCGTTCACGCCCGTCGACGATGGTCTGCACCACGAACTTGTGCTTGCGCCAGCCGATGTCGTGCAGGGCATGGCGCAGCCGCTGTGTCTGCCCGCTTTCGCCGCCACCACCGCCGATGATCTCGGCCATGCCGATGCGGTAGCCCGCCAGCGCACCAACCACTTCGCCAAGCTCATTCGGGAAATCGAAGGCCAGAATGGCCTCGGCGTGGTTTCTGGCCAGTACGTCAAAGCCCAGATCCCGCAGCGCCGCCAGCATCATGCCTCCTTCGGCATCACCCTTAACCCCAACTCGCGCAACTGCGCATTGGTCGGCTCGCTTGGTGCCCCCATCAGCAGATCCTCGGCGCGCTGGTTCATCGGGAACATGATGACCTCGCGGATGTTGGCCTCGTCGGCCAGCAGCATGACGATCCGGTCGATTCCGGCGGCGCATCCCCCGTGCGGCGGCGCGCCGTAGCGGAAGGCTTTCACCATGCCGCCAAAGCGCTTTTCCACTTCGCCCGCCGGATATCCGGCCAGTTCGAACGCCTTGAACATGATCTCGGGCTTGTGGTTGCGGATGCCGCCCGAAATCAGCTCATAGCCGTTGCACGCCAGATCATACTGATAGGCATAGACCTGCAGCGGGTCCCCCTGCAGCGCCTCAAGGCCCCCTTGCGGCATCGAGAACGGGTTGTGGGAAAAGTCGATCTTGCCCTCCGCCGTCCGCTCGTACATCGGAAAGTCGACAATCCAGGCAAAAGCGAACCGGTCCGTCTCGGTCAACCCCAACTCCCGCCCGATCTCGTTGCGCGCCTTGCCGGCGAAACTCTCAAATTGCTCGGGCTTGCCGCCGAGGAAGAAGGCGGCATCACCAATGCCGAGACCGAGTTGCTGGCGGATGGCTTCGACCCGTTCTGGTTCGAGGTTCTTGGCAATTCCAGCGGCTTCATGCGGACCAAAGTAGGCATCCATAAGAAAGGTTACTCGTTCCAAATCTCCGTCATCGATAGCTGTGAGGATCTTCAACTTGCCCTCCGCGGCTCGACCTACCGCTTCTAGCGCTCTGATTTCGTCGTATTTTGCTTCGCCAATCAAAGCGCGAACTATGAGGTCAATCGCATCCGGCGTCGATTCTTTGGCCCGCCAGAAGATGAACCCCATCCCCGGCAGACCTTCTTTCTGCGCGAAGGCGTTCATCCGGTCACAGAACTTACGAGTCCCGCCCGGCGCCGGTATCGCCCGCACCTCGTTCCCCGCCACCTCCAGCAGCTTGGCGAAAATCGCAAACCCCGACCCCGCGAAATGCTCCGACACATCCTGCATCCGGATCGGGTTGCGTAAATCCGGCTTGTCGGACCCATACCACTTGAAACTGTCCCGGTACGAGATCAGCGGCCAGTCGGCATCGACGCGCCGCCCCTGCCCGAACTCCTCAAACACCCCCGCAATCACCGGCTGCACGGCGGCAAACACATCCGCCTGCTCGACAAAACTCATCTCGATGTCCAGCTGATAGAAATCGGTCGGCGAGCGGTCGGCGCGCGGATCCTCATCGCGGAAACACGGCGCGATCTGGAAATAGCGGTCAAACCCTGCCACCATGATCAGTTGCTTGAACTGCTGCGGCGCCTGCGGCAGCGCATAGAATTTGCCCGGATGCAAACGCGACGGCACCAGAAAGTCCCGCGCGCCTTCTGGCGACGACGCAGTGATGATCGGCGTCTGGAACTCGGTAAAGCCCTGATCCCACATCCGCCGCCGCATCGACTGCACGACCCTAGACCGCAACATCATGTTGCCGTGCAGCTTTTCCCGGCGCAGGTCGAGAAACCGGTAGGTCAGCCGCGTTTCCTCGGGGTAATCGACATCGCCGAACACCGGCATCGGCAACTCGTCCGCCGCCCCCAGCACGTCCAGCCCGGTCACGTAAACCTCGATCTCGCCGGTCAAAATCTTCGGGTTGACCAGCGCCGCCTCCCGCGCCTTGACCCGGCCGTCGATCCGCACCACCCATTCGGCGCGCACCCGGCCCACATCGGCAAAGGCCGGGCTGTCGGCATCGGCGATCACCTGGGTGATGCCGTAATGGTCGCGCAGGTCGATGAACAGGACGCCGCCATGGTCGCGCACCCGGTGCACCCAGCCCGACAGGCGAACGCCCTCGCCGACATGGCGCGCGTTCAGTTCGGCGCAGGTATGGCTGCGGTAGACATGCATGGGCGTCCCCTTCAAAGGGCGTGAAACATTGCGCGCCAGAAAGCCCCTGAGCCTGCGGAAGTCAAGGGCGGCCGGGGGCGGCACAGCCCGGCGATCCCGTTCCGCACTGCCCCCGCCGGAAGCGGCCAAAGCCGACGCCCCGCCTGCCCGCGACAGAGGTTTTGCCCACGCCGTCCGGGCCCGAACGGGAAATCTTGATTTTTCCGCGAATTCAGGCAGACTGGTCCGGCCCAGGGGTGGGCTGGCCCGGCGGATGGCCGGTGACAAGGTGGGATGGACGACCGCGACCAAAGGGGGGGTGTGCCATGTGGGATGGTCTGCTCGATCACATGCTGGGGGTTTTGATCCGCAAGGGCACGCTTTACGTGCATCTGCCCGGCGGTCGCGTGCTGCGCCACGGCGACGGCACCGCGCCACAGGTGACGGTGCATCTGAAGGACCCTGATCTGGTCGCCAAGCTGGTCCGCAACCCCGATTTGCATGTCGGCGAGGCCTACATGAACGGCACGATGACCATCGACGGCGACGATCTTTACGCATTTCTTAAGTTAATGATTTGCAATTTCGCAGCGACAAACCCAGTCTGGTGGCAACGCTCGTTGAACACTGCCCGCTCGGCGCTGCGGCACCTGTCGCAGTTCAACCCGGTGCAGCGCGCCCGGGCCAATGTGGCGCATCATTACGATCTGTCGGGCGCGCTTTACGATCTGTTCCTCGATGTCGACCGGCAGTATTCCTGCGCCTACTTCAAAAGCACCGGCGACACGCTGGAACAGGCGCAGGCGCAGAAAAAGGCGCACATCGCCGCCAAGTTGCGGCTGCAGCCCGGCATGCGCGTGCTGGATATCGGCTGCGGCTGGGGCGGGCTGGCGCTGACTCTGGCCCGGGACTACGGCGTCCGCGTGCTGGGGGTGACGCTCAGCGAAGAACAATACAAACTGGCCAACGCCCGCGCCTTACGTGCCGGGCTGGCTGATCGGGTGGAGTTTCGTTTTACGGACTACCGTAGCGTTACAGGGATATTTGACCGGATCATATCGGTCGGAATGTTCGAGCACGTCGGGGCACCGCACTATCGTGAGTACTTCCGTCATGTTGAAGAAAAACTCGACAATGACGGCGTTGCGCTGATCCACACGATCGGAAGGTCTCGCCCCCCCGGGGTTAGCAGTCAATGGATGCTTAAATATATTTTTCCTGGAGGCTATGTCCCGGCAATATCAGAAATGATGAAAGCGGTTGAAAAGGAAGGACTTTTGACTTGCGACGTCGAAGTATGGCGCTTGCACTACGCTGAAACTCTTCGCATCTGGCATGACCGGTTCGTCGCAAATATAGATCGAGCTCGGGCGATCTACGACGAAAGGTTTTGCCGAATGTGGCGCTACTACCTCCTTTCAATGCGTGTATGTTTTGAGGTGGGACTACAGGTTGTGTATCAAGTGCAACTGTCGAAGAAACTTGACACGGTTCCGATCATCAGGGACTATTTGTACCAAGACTTGAGCAGAGTGGAAATCTTGCGCGACACAGCAGCCGAGTAGGGTTATTTGCTAAAGGCTAGGCCGCACGTGGGGAGCGAGAGGTGGTTCCGGCGACTGAGTGAGTAAGACCAGAACCGAACGTAACCGAGAAACGCGATATGCATCCGGACAACTCGACTGACTCTGTCACAATCTCCAAGTCAAGTTCAGAAGCAGACTTTGGCCAACTGCTTGAAACCGGCCGGGTCCTCTGGCCAACCTATTTTCAACTGGCCGCGATGACCTTCGCTTGGAACGCTTCTTTGGCCGCGGGCTTCTCTTTGATCTACTTTCAGCGCGAAGGGTTAGATCCTACCTCGAATAGCGCCAATCAGATCATGGTCCTAACAGCTTCTTTATTTGCAATTTCTGTTATCGGAATTATATATAATGCGGGTGCACTTTCCGCATACATACTGATGAACAGTGTTCAACGGCAAATCATAGTTGCAATCAAGGAATTTTCTAGTGAGTTAGCGGATACGGTCACTGCAAGACTGTTGAGCCGATTTGTGCAGCCTGGGAGAATTCAGGTCCTTAGGCACCTAACTCATTGTTTTTTCTTAGCACTGTGCGTTTTTTGGCTGGCTGGTCTCATTTACGCTTTCGACTTTGATTTTAAATAGTTCTATTGCCAGAGATGTATAAGTGCCGCACTACCGCGAGTATTTCCGCAACGTCTCGGACCGGCTGGCCCCGGATGGTGTGGCGCTGATCCACACCATCGGGCGCAACACGCCGCCCAGCCACACCAGCCCGTGGGTCACCAAATACATCTTTCCCGGCGGCTATGTGCCGGCAATGTCGGAACTGGTCCAGGCGGTCGAGAAAGAGCGGCTCTGGACCACCGATATCGAGATCTGGCGGCTGCACTATGCCGAAACCCTGCGGCACTGGCATGACCGCTTCATGGCCAACATCGACCGGGTGCGCGCCATCTATGACGAACGCTTCTGCCGGATGTGGCGCTATTACCTGGTGGCCTCGGAACTGTCGTTCCGTTACGGGCGGCAATGCGTGTTTCAGGTGCAACTGGCGCACGACCAAGAGGCCGTGCCCCTGACCCGCGACTATCTGTACCCGCCGCCGACGCGGACCCGGCTGGTCGAGGCGGCCGAGTAAGCCCTAGGAATTGCGCGCGGCCACCGGACCGATGGCCGGCCGCGCCGACACCGCAGCGCACAGGCGCAATACTTTCGGACAGGTCGCGGCCAGCGCGGCCTGATCGACCCAGCCCGCCAGCATCCAGATCATCAGGTCAAGCATCTGCACCTTGCCGCCAAAATGAAAGGGCCCGGCCCCCAAAGCCGCCTCATAGATCTCGAAATGTTGCAAGACATACAGACGGGCGGCCTCCTTCACCGCCGGTACAGCCGAGGTCTCGCTTGCATAACGGTCGGAATAGAACAGGCGCAGGATGCCTTCGTACAGGTTGGCATGGGCAAAGGTCAGCCAGCGGTCATGTTGCGCCCGTTCGGGTGACCCGGGCACCGGGGCCAGTTTGGCCGCCGGAAAGGCATCGGCCAGATGCAGCAGCATCGCCGCCGTTTCGGTCATCACCGATCCGTCCGGCAGCTTCAGCGCCGGCACCTGCCCGCGCGGGTTCAGCGCCAGAAACCCCGGATCGAACCTGCCGTCACCGGCCTTTTGCACCCGCACCATGTCATAGGCGATAGCGGCCTCGGCGAACGCCGCTTCCACCACCATGTTGCCGCTGCCCGGTTGTCCGTAAAGAATGTAGCCCGCCATCACGCTGCCTTTCTGTCCAGTTCCACCGCGATCAGCCCCCGCAACGCGTTGCCGACCCATAACCGCACCTCTGGCAGCGCCGCACCCGGCAGCACGGCCTCGCGGCACTTGCCGCTTTCCAGCAATTCCGCCCGCAGGATACCCGGCAACAGCCCGCACGCCAGTGGCGGCGTGCACAACCCCTGCCCTTCGTCAAAGAAGACGGTGGTAATTGTGCCTTCGCAAACCTCGCCGCGTTCGTTCAGAAACAGCATCTCGTCGATACCGGCGGGCAGCGATGCCCGGACCCGGTCATAGAGCCCGCGCTCGGTGGTCTTGACCCGCAGCCACGGATCGCCCGACAGCAGACGTTCGCCGGCAATCCCGACCCGCCAAACCGCCCCCGTCGGGGCCATTGCCGCTTGCGTCACCTCGACCGAGCCATCCGCCGCCACCGTCGCCCGCACCCGCAGCGGCCCCAGATCCGGCGCCAGGTCTGGCAGCGCATCCAGCGCCACCAGCACCTGCATCGGCTCAAAGGCAATTCCCAGCCGGGCGCAGGTCCGCGCCATCCGCGCCAGATGCCGCTGCACCCGCGCCAACCCGCGGCCATCCCAGCCAAAGGTCTCGATCACCCGGAAACTCTTCAGGTCAGGTGGGCAAAGCGGGCCTTCCACAGCGCCTCCTCATACTCCGCCGCCGCCGTGCTGTCATGGATAACACCGCCGCCGACATTCATCACCACGTCCCAGCCATCGCCGCCCCCCCGGTCAAACAGGCTCAGCGTCCGGATCGCCACATTGAACTCGGCGGCGCCATCGGGGGCAATCCAGCCGATGCCGCCGCAATAGACATCGCGCGGGTGCGGTTCCAGTTCGGCAATGATCTGCATGGCTCGGATTTTCGGAGCGCCGGTGACCGAGCCACAGGGAAACAGCGCCCGGAACAGCGCCTCGATGCTGGTGTCGGGCCGGGTCTGCCCGACCACGCGCGAAATCATCTGATGCAGGGTCGCATAGGTCTCCACCCGGAACAACTCGGGCACACGGACGGTACCGACCTCGCACAAGCGGCTGATATCGTTGCGCAACAGATCGACGATCATCAGGTTTTCCGCCCGGTTCTTGGCGCTGTTGCGCAGCCACGTCTTCAGGGCCTGATCGCGTTCAGGGTCAGTGTCGCGCGGTACGGTGCCCTTCATCGGGCGGGTCTCGATCGTCCCGTCCGGGCTCAACCGGAAAAACAGCTCGGGCGAGCGTGACAGCACAACCGGCCCGACGCCGATGTCGACGAACGCGCCGTGCCGCACTGGCTGCACCCGGGCCAGGGCTGCGTACAAGCCCAGGGCCGGGCCGCTGGCCACCGCCGTCATCGGCATCGTCAGGTTGACCTGATAGCAATCCCCCGCCGCGATCCAGGCCGCGACCCGGTCAAAGGCCCTGCCATATTCCGCCGCCGACCATGCCGGCACCAACTCGGTCATCGTCGCCGGCAAAGCCCCGCCAGACACCGACGCCGCCGCCAGCACGGCATCGGCGGGCGTCGGCCCGGCATGCACCTCGAACGCCAACAGCGGTGCCCGGCGCGCCACGGGCAGCAACGGGCGCAGCCGCGGTTCCAGCACATAGCCAAGTTCGTAACTGGCATAGCCGGCCAGCCAGCGCCCGGCCGCCCGCGCCGCCGCCATCGCCGACAGCGCGGCCGGCACCTGATCCGGCGACCAGGCCAGGATCAGATCCATTGGGTGCTCGAACAGCACCGGCCCGGCCCCCGGGCCATGCTCGAACAGGATCACGCCGCTTTGCCTCCGCCGGAAAGGCCCCGGCCCCCCGCAGATAGGCTGATCCGCACCGCGCTGCCAGCCGGTTTCGGGCCACCCGCGCGCCATTTGCGACGTTGCCGCAGGTCTGCACCCGCCGATTTTCGACGGACCGTTTGTATTGAAAGCTTGCCCTGATGAAAAACAAGGGGTTGAATGCCGCCAGGGCGGTATCTCAAGCCGTTCAGAACAAACAGGAAGGGATAATCATGTCGGACAAATACACCGACCAGGAGCACAAGGAGGATGTCAAGGTCCTCCATGGCATGGGCTATGCCCAGGAACTGTCGCGCAGCATGTCGAAGTTCTCGAACTTCGCGATTTCTTTCTCGATCATCTGCATCCTCTCGGGCGGCATCAACTCGTTCGCCCAGGCGATCTCGTCGGTCGGCGGCGCCGGGGCCGGCATCGGCTGGATTGCCGGCTGCATCATCTCGGGCATGTTTGCCCTGGCCATGGCGCAGATCGGCTCGGCCTTCCCGACAGCGGGCGGTCTCTATCACTGGGCCTCGATCCTCGGCAACCGCTTCTGGGGCTGGCTGACCGCCTGGCTTAACCTCTTGGGCCTGATCACCGTGCTCGGGGCCATCAACATCGGCACCGCCTATTTCTTTGCCGGAACCTTTGGCGGCATGTTCGGCTTTACCGGCACCGACATGCAGGTGGTGCTGTTCGTGGCGGCCATCACCGCGATCCAGGCGCTGTTCAACCACCTTGGCATCAAGGTGACGACAATGCTGACCGACATCTCGGGCTACATCATCTTTGTCACCACCGCCGTGCTGGTCTTGGCCTGCCTTTACTTCGCCCCGGCCATCGACATCTCGCGGCTGTGGACCTTCACCAACTTCTCGGGCGAGGCGGGCGGCAACGTCTTTCCGCAGTCCGACAACCTGGGCTACCTGTTTCTGCTGTGCCTGTTGCTGCCGGTCTATACCATCACCGGCTACGACGCATCGGCCCATACGTCCGAGGAAACCAGGGCGGCGGCAACCTCGGTGCCGCGCGGCATTGTATCGGCGGTGTTCTGGTCGTCGCTGATTGGCTGGGTGATGATCTGCGCCATCACGCTGGCAATTCCGGATCTGGCCGTTGCAGCGGGCCAAGGCTGGGGCATGTTCTTCGGCACGATGGATGCGATCATGCCTGCGGGTCTGAAAACCGTGCTCTATCTCGGCATCCTGATCACGCAACTGCTGTGCGGTCTGGCCACCGTTACCTCTGCAAGCCGAATGCTCTTTGCCTTCTCGCGCGATGACGGCATTCCGGTCGGGTCCAAGGCGCTGGCCTCGGTTTCACCGACTTACCGCACACCGGTCACGGCAATCTGGACGGCAACGGTGCTGTGCATCCTGTACGTCGTGCTGGCGATGACGATCAAGGTAGAGGGCACGTCGATCTATGTGATCGTGGTGAACTCGACACTGGTGTTCCTGTTCCTGTCGTTCACCGTACCGCTGGTGGCGGGGCTGTTTGCCTATGGCACCGCCAAATGGCCGACCCCCGGCCCCTGGGCGATGGCGGCAGGCACCTACAAACTGGTGACGGTGCTGTCCGTCGTCGGCATGGCGATCATCCTCTACATCGCCGTGGCCCCTCCGAACGGTCGGGTGCTGTGGGTCGTGCTGGGCTTCATCGCGCTGGCGCTGGTGATGTGGGTTCTGGTGGAAAACCGCCGGTTCCAGGGCCCGCCGACCGGCGAGAAGATCGCCGCCCGCAAGGCCGTGATTGCCGCCGCCGAAGCAGCGGTGGGCGAAAAGGCCTGAAGGCATTGACTGCACAGGACAGGCGGCCCGGCGTCCCGGGCCGCCTGTTGTTCTTTCAGGCCCGGCCCGTCTACAGTCGGGCAAACAGCGCAAAGGGCCGGAACATGACCTATCTGATCCTCAAAGCCGCGATTTCCGGCATCCTGATCGCGCTGGCGTCCGAGGTGGCGCGCCGCAATGCCGGGATCGGGGCGCTGATCGCTTCACTCCCCCTTGTCTCCATCCTTGGCATGATCTGGCTGTGGCGCGACACCCACGACCCCCAGCGCCTCGCCGACCATGCCGCTGCCACGCTCTGGTACGTCGCCCCCTCGCTGCCGATGTTTGTTCTGATCCCGCTGATGCTGCGGGCCGGATACGGCTTCTACCTGACGTTGGTCGCCGGCTGCACCCTTACCTTTGTACTCTATTTGGCGGCACTGTGGCTGGGCCACCGGCTGGGCTGGGCGCTGTAGCTACCAGATGCGGCGCAAATCATGCAGGCTATCGAACTTTCGATCTGCCGAAATCAAGTCCAGACCAAACATCTGGGCGGTCGCCGCCAGATGGCGGTCGAACGGATCCCGATGATCCCAAGCCAACCGACCGGCGCTGATAGCGATTTCTGCCGAAACCGGCGCGATGAAGATCGACTGCTCCAACGCCAGCCCGGCAAGATTGTCCGCGTGGGCGGCCATTTCCGGCCATTTCCCCAAACGAACCTTGTGGGCAACTTCATAGAAACTGACCGCGCTCAGGAACAAGTCCGAGGATTGGTCCATTGTCTGCCTGGCGGGCGCCGACAAACGGGAGTCGCCGGTCAGCGCCCAGGCCCAGACATGGGTGTCAAGCAAGAACACCCGGGGCTATTCCCAAAGCCGCAATTCCTCTTCGCTCATTGGTTCCAGAAAGTCGGGCGCGGTCCCCGCCAACTCTGGCAAGATGCCGAACTTGAATTTCCCTCTGGGTTGCGGCAAGGCCTGCAACTTGACAACTGGCTTGTTGTTGCGCGCAATGATGACTTCCTCACCCCGAAGCGCAGCCTCGATCAGTTTGGACAGTTGACTCTTGGCATCATGGACGTTGACTTGCATCGTGCAGCTCCCCTTGCTTAGCCAAGTTAGCCAAGTTAGCCAAGTTAGCCAACTCTGCGGCGAAAGTCAACCAGCCAACCCCCTTGCGCCCCCGCCCCCCATAGCTATAACCCCCGAAGTTTTGCGCGCGTCTTGGGGCGCATCAGGGGGGCACCATGCCGAAAAGAACCGATATCCGGTCAATCATGATCATCGGTGCCGGCCCCATCATCATCGGGCAAGCCTGCGAGTTCGACTACTCCGGGGCGCAGGCCTGCAAGGCGCTGCGCGAGGAAGGCTACCGGGTCATCCTGGTCAATTCCAACCCCGCCACCATCATGACCGACCCCGACATGGCCGACGCCACCTATATCGAACCGATCACCCCCGAGATTGTCGCCAAGATCATCGAGATTGAACGTCCCGACGCGCTGCTGCCGACCATGGGCGGCCAGACCGGGCTGAACACCTCGCTGGCGCTGGCCGACATGGGCGTGTTGGAAAAGTATAAGGTGGAACTGATCGGGGCCAATCGTCAGGCCATCGAAATGGCAGAAGATCGCAAGTTGTTCCGCGAGGCGATGGACCGGATCGGGCTGGAAAACCCGAAAGCGACGATCATTGCGGCGGCAAAGCTGCCGTCGGGCAAGTACGATATCAATGGTGCCGTCGCCGACTGCCTGAAGGCCATCGAATATGTCGGCCTGCCCGCCATCATCCGCCCGGCCTTCACGCTTGGCGGCACCGGCGGCGGCGTCGCCTACAACCGCGACGACTATGAACGCATCTGCCGCTCTGGCCTCGATGCCTCGCCGGTCGCCCAGATCCTGATCGACGAGTCGCTCCTTGGCTGGAAAGAGTTCGAGATGGAGGTGGTGCGCGACCGCAACGACAACGCCATCATCGTCTGCGCCATCGAAAACGTCGACCCGATGGGCGTGCATACCGGCGACTCTATCACCGTCGCCCCCGCCCTGACGCTGACCGACAAGGAATACCAGATCATGCGCAACGGCTCGATCGCCGTCCTGCGCGAGATTGGCGTCGAAACCGGCGGCTCGAACGTGCAATGGGCGGTCAACCCCGCCGACGGCCGCATGATCGTGATCGAGATGAACCCAAGGGTGTCGCGCTCGTCGGCGCTGGCCTCCAAGGCCACCGGCTTCCCGATCGCCAAGATCGCCGCCAAACTCGCCGTCGGCTACACGCTGGACGAATTGGACAACGACATCACCAAGGTGACCCCGGCGTCCTTTGAACCCACCATAGATTACGTCGTCACCAAAATCCCCCGCTTCGCCTTCGAGAAATTCCCCGGATCGAAACCCGACCTGACCACCGCAATGAAATCGGTCGGCGAGGCGATGGCCATCGGCCGCACCATCCACGAATCCATGCAAAAGGCGCTGGCCTCGCTTGAAACCGGCCTGACCGGCTTTGATGAAATCGCCATCCCCGGCGTCGGCGATGCCAAATCGGCCGGCTTTGCGCCCGACAAGGCCGCCGTCGTCAAGGCCCTCTCCGCCCAGACCCCCGACCGCATCCGGGTTATCGCCCAGGCCATGCGCCACGGCCTGTCGGACGATGAAATCAACGCCGCCACCGCCTTCGACCCCTGGTTTCTCGCCCGCATCCGCGAAATCATCGACATCGAGGCCGAGGTTCGCCGCAACGGCCTGCCGCTCACCGCCGACGGCATCCGCCGCCTGAAGATGTACGGCTTCACCGACGCCCGCCTTGGCCTGCTGACCGGCCGCGACGAGGCGCAAATCCGCCGCGCCCGCCAGCGCCTCGGCGTCGTCGCCGTGTTCAAACGAATCGACACCTGCGGCGCCGAGTTCGAGGCGCAAACCCCCTACATGTATTCGACCTACGAACACCCCGTCATGGGCGATGTCGAATGCGAAGCCCGCCCCTCCGCCCGCAAAAAGGTCGTCATCCTCGGTGGCGGCCCCAACCGCATCGGTCAGGGCATCGAATTCGACTATTGCTGCTGCCACGCCTGCTTCTCGCTGACCAAGGCGGGCTACGAGACCATCATGATCAACTGCAACCCCGAAACCGTCTCCACCGACTATGACACCTCGGACCGGCTGTATTTCGAGCCCCTCACCCTCGAACACGTCCTCGAAATCCTGCGCGTCGAACAGGAAAACGGCACCCTGCATGGCGTCATCGTGCAATTCGGCGGCCAGACCCCGCTGAAACTCGCCCAGGCCCTGGCGCACGAAGGCATCCCGATCCTCGGCACCACCCCCGACGCCATTGATCTGGCCGAGGACCGCGAGCGTTTCCAGCAACTCCTGCACAAACTGAACCTCAAGCAACCCGTCAACGGCACCGCCCGCTCCCGCGACGAAGCCTTCGCCGTCGCCGCCCGCATCGGCTACCCCCTCGTCATCCGCCCCTCGTTCGTCCTCGGCGGCCGCGCCATGGAAATCATCCGCGACGATGCCGGGCTGGAACGCTACATCCGCGAGGCCGTCCAGGTCTCCGGCACCTCCCCGGTGCTGCTCGACAGCTACCTGTCGAATGCCATCGAGGTCGACGTCGACGCCCTCTGCGATGGCAAAAACGTCCACGTCGCCGGCATCATGCAGCATATCGAGGAGGCCGGCGTCCACTCCGGCGACTCTGCTTGCTCGCTCCCCCCCCACTCCCTCTCGCCCGACATCATCGCCGAACTCAAAGCCCAAACCGTCAAACTGGCGCGTGGCCTGCATGTCGTCGGCCTGATGAACATCCAGTTCGCGATCAAGGACGGCACCATCTATGTGCTCGAAGTCAACCCCCGCGCCTCCCGCACTGTCCCCTTCGTCGCCAAAGCCACCGACAGCGCCATCGCCTCGATCGCCGCCCGACTGATGGCCGGCGAGCCCTTGTCGAATTTCCCGCACCGCGCCCCCTACGACCCCGCCGCCGGCCCGATGGACGTGCTGCCCTACGCCGACCCGCTGACTCTGGCCGACCCGATCACGCCCTGGTTCTCGGTCAAGGAAGCCGTCCTGCCCTTCGCCCGCTTTCCCGGCGTCGACACCCTGCTCGGCCCCGAAATGCGCTCCACCGGCGAGGTGATGGGCTGGGACCGCAATTTTGCCCGCGCCTTCCTGAAAGCGCAGATGGGCGCCGGCACCGTATTGCCCGAAGCAGGCCGCGTCTTCATCTCGATCCGCGACGCCGACAAAACCCCCGGCATGGCGCTCGCCGCGAAAACCCTCACCGACCTCGGCCTGACCATCACCGCCACCCGCGGCACGGCGGCTTTCCTCAAATCCAACGGCGTGCCCTGCGACACGGTGAACAAAGTCTACGAAGGCCGCCCCAACATCGTCGACCAGATGAAAGACGGCCTGATCGCGCTGGTGCTGAACACCACCGAGGGCACGCAGGCGGTTTCGGACTCGCGCGACATCCGCGCGGTGGCCCTGTACGACAAGATCCCGTATTTCACCACGGCGGCAGCGTCCGAGGCGGCGGCGATGGCGATGCTGGCGCGACGCGAGGGGGAGGTTGGGGTGAGGAAGTTACAGGGGTGATAGAAAAGAAACTATTGCCCGATTCGAGTCCGAAAAGACCCCGGCCTGACAATAGGAGCTGTGGAAGACAGTTTTGGTAACTTTGAAATTGTTTTCTAAGAACAAAATGAGCGATCCAAAATCCTGGCGCATCCTTTCCAACTGAGTCGAAACCATCTCGTTGGTTTTGATATCAACGATCGCTTGATCAAACTCCTTGTTCCGGTACCGAGTCTCAACGAGCGGTCCATTTGGGTTACTTTCATATAAGTAATTGGCCAAGAAGCAATCACACTTCGCAAAGACCAAAAGTGACGGACGGAGATACAGCTTTTCATCCAGCAACTCCTGCTTCAATATCAGGACAGCGTTCTTAATTTGTATCTCAATTTTGTTAATATGATTATCACGCGCCCCACTCTCGCCTCGAATGGTCGATTCCAAGTACGCCGCACTGTCAATGGTAAACAATAGTCGATCGGCGCGCACCACCCAAGAATAAAATTGCTTTCGGAATATTCCAGTGGCATAGCTATTTGACGAATTACCGTCAGAAAAATCTTCTGTATACTCGCCGGGGAAGTCCGCCACTTCGACATCATATTTGCGTGGAACAATGCCAAGAAACGGCTTGCTGACAAGGTAGCGATAGGCAAAAACATCATTGTCAGCGGTTGGCCCAACTTCCAGCCCGCTTCCCAACAAATTCAAATATGCACTCAGCCTGTCAATTGTCTCCGAGCCGGAAACCGAAATGTATTTGGCAAATGCCCCAGACATAATACTGTCAAAAACTACCGTAATAAGAGTTGTCTTTCCTGACCGTGGCGGCCCCAGCACCGCAACTCTCAATGAGTATTTCAAACCCCTGCCGAAAATGTCTCGCAGAATTCGCGAAAACGGAATAACTAAGGCTAGTGTTCCGAGTCTGACACTTGTTACCGATTTCCCCTGATTTCATCGAGGGCATCAAGCGCACGGCGTTCGCGGGCGATGATGTCATCGGCGGTCTTGCTCCAGACAAAGGGCTTCGGCTTTGCGTTGTGCAGCAGG
>JANNRR010000107.1:0-2509 GCA_031401675.1 Paracoccaceae bacterium | reverse complement strand
ACCGCATCCACGAGGAACGGCGCAAACTGGGCATCGGCAGCGAAGCTGCCGGCGACGAGGTGTTGGCCGACGTGCTCGGGGAGTACGAAAGCCTGGTGGTGGACAGGGAGTTCGCCGAACGGACCTATACGGCGTCTTTGGCCACCTATGACGGCGCATTGGCCGAGGCGCGGCGCCAGACCCGGTATCTGGCGGCGCATGTCTTGCCGACCTCGGCCGAAAGCGCGCAATTTCCGCAACGGTTGACCCTGCTCGCGCTGGCTTCGCTGTTCCTGTTCCTGATCTGGTCGATCTGCCTTCTGGTCTATTACAGCCTGAAAGACCGCCGCTGAGACTGGGATGATACAGCTGCAAAACCTGACCAAGACGTTTGTGCTGGCTGGCCAGCGCAAGACCGTGGCCGACAATATTACGGCGGTGTTTCCGACCGGCAAATCGGTGGCGTTGCTTGGCAGAAACGGCGCCGGCAAGTCCAGCCTGCTGCGGATGATAGCCGGCACGCTGGAGCCAACTTCGGGCAAAGTTCGTTCGACCGGCAGCATTTCCTGGCCGATTGGTTTCGCCGGGTCGTTTCACAAGGATTTGACCGGGGCGCAGAACACCCGTTTCATCGCCCGGATCTACGGGGTGGACACCGATGAACTTATTGATTTCGTCGAGGACTTTGCCGGATTGGGCAAGCATTTCTGGCTGCCGTTCCGGACCTACTCCTCTGGGATGAAGGCACGGCTGGCGTTTGGCACGTCGATGGGGATCGCGTTCGACACCTATCTTGTCGACGAGGTGACGGCGGTCGGGGATGCGGTCTTTCGGCGCAAGAGCAACGAATTGTTCCATGATCGGCTGAAGAATGCCGGGGCGGTGGTGGTGACGCATTCGATGGGTCTGGTCCGCAAGCTTTGCGATTGCGGGGCGGTGCTGGAAGATGGCCGCCTGCTGTATTTCGAGGATGTGAAAGACGCCATTGCCCACCACGAACGGAACCTGGCGTGAGGTCTGGTTGCGCGGTCGACCATGCCGCACGCGCTGCGCATGGCTGAGGAGCCGCTGATCACGATTCTGATGGGGACCCGCAATGGGGCGCGTTTCTTGCAACCCCAGCTTGACTCGTTTCTGGCGCAGACTCACCGGAACTGGGCATTGCTGGTCAGCGATGACGGCTCTGAAGATGCAACAGTGGCCATACTGAGGCAGTTCCGGGGCGACCATCCCAACCGGTCGATCCGCATGGTATCCGGGCCGCAACAGGGGGCTGCCGCCAACTATCTGAGCCTGCTGTGTGCGGGTGACATCGGGGCGGGCTATGTGGCGCTGTCGGATCAGGACGATGTCTGGCTGCCCGGCAAACTGGCGCGGGCGATTGCGGCACTGCAACGCGAACCTGACGGGATTGCAGTTGCCTATGGGGCGCGGACCATTCTGGCAGATGAAGGTTTGCGGCCCTATGGCACGTCGCCGCGGCTGCGCGGACCGACCGGGTTTCGCAATGCACTGGTGCAGAACATCGTTGCGGGCAACTGTGCGGTGCTGAACGGCGCAGCGGTGGCGTTGCTGCGACAGGCCGGCCTGCAACCGACTGTGCCGTTTCATGACTGGTGGATTTATCTGCTGATCACCGGCTCAGGTGGCCGCGTGGTGGTCGACCCGGAGCCGGTGCTGATCTATCGCCAGCACGCGGCCAACGCTCTCGGGACCAGCATCGGGCTTCGCGCGCTTTCCCACCGTGCCGGTCGGGTCGGCAACCGCGACTATGCGGGCTGGGTACAGGCCAATCTTGCGGCACTTGACGGGGTTGGGGTGCTGCTGACACCGGACAGCCGCGCGACGCTTGCTAAATTCCGGCGGGCCCTGGCATGTACGGGGGTGCGCCGGGCCTGGGCGATCTGGCGGCTGGGTCTGCGACGGCAGACCGCTGCGGGGACGGCGCTCTTGTTGCTGGCGGCGGTGATGGGAAGGGTTTGATCCGGCGTCGGGGGCCATGCCGCAGCGATGCGGCACCGGTGCGTTGCCATGATAGAATCCAGTTGACACGTCAGGACTTTCGCATAGGTCCGCAAGTTGCCGGGCTGGCCTTGGCATGTGGTGTCAATTGTGCTGACGCAATCGGATATTGAGGTCGCGAGACGGTGCTTGGTAGGGTTCGCGAGCTTTTCCGGCGCTATTCCAGCGACCGCCTGACCATCGCCGAGCCCGCGTTTGGCCTGTATGACGAGCAGAACCGGCGGATCGGACACGTCGATCAGGTGACGTTGCGGGGCGGGCGGCTGGCGGTTGCCGGATGGGCGACAGCTGACCGGATCGTCCTGACAGTCGGCGATGCGCCGGTTGAAACCACACCGAGCCTTGCGCGCGCCGACGTCGCCGCAGGGAGCTATGCCCGAAAGTTGGTGACGGTCTGATCAGGCGGCTTTGCTTTCGTGCTTGATCCCGTCGCGGAACTCAATCCCTTCGATGATTTCGGGCAGGCGATTTTGCCCGTCGAGTTTGCGCCATTTCTTCTTGGCTGAGA
>JANNRR010000106.1:0-6924 GCA_031401675.1 Paracoccaceae bacterium | reverse complement strand
CCACGGATACCTCGCAAGGTCCTACTTCCGAACCGGCTTCACCTTCCTCAGAAACCGCCTCCGCTCAGATCACCCGAACATTCTTGTCGAATGGATCAACCTCCCAAAAACACTCAAAAACCTGGGAGTCGTGTAGTGTGACGAATCCCTAACGCGAGACCATTAACACATTGATATAAAACACATTAAAAAATGTCCCGCGCTGGGACATTCCGCATCATCCCGCCCCGTTCGCCGGATTCACCCCGTCCCCCGAGGCCGGCAGAGAGTGCCAACATATGCCCCTCACCGCGCAAACTTCTTGTGCAACACCCGCTTCGGCATGATCGAATCCGCCCCCAGCCGCCGGACCTTGTCGTCCTCATACGCCTCGAAATTGCCCTCGAACCACTCGACATGCGCGTCGCCCTCGAACGCCAGGATGTGGGTACACAGCCGGTCCAGAAAGAACCGGTCGTGCGAAATCACCACGGCGCAGCCGGCGAAATCCTCGATGGCATCCTCCAGCGCCCGCAGCGTCTCCACGTCCAGATCGTTGGTCGGTTCATCCAAAAGCAGCACATTGCCGCCCGAGCGCAGCAGTTTGGCCAGATGCACCCGGTTGCGCTCGCCCCCCGACAGCAGCCCGACCTTCTTCTGCTGGTCCGAGCCCTTGAAATTGAACGCTCCGCAATAGGCCCGTGACGACACTTCGGCATCACCCAGCACCACGATGTCCAAGCCGTCCGACACCTCTTCCCACACCGTCTTGTTCGGGTCGAGCGAGTCCCGCGACTGGTCGACATAGGACAATTTCACCGTGTCGCCGAACACAATCGACCCCTCGTCCGGCACCTCCTGCCCGGTGATCATCCGGAACAAGGTCGATTTGCCGGCGCCGTTCGGGCCGATCACCCCGACGATGGCCCCCGGCGGCACCGTGAACGACAGGTCCTCGATCAACAGCTTGTCGCCCATGTGCTTTTTCAGGCCCTGCACGTCGATCACCTTGCCGCCCAGCCGCTCGCCCGACGGAATGATGATCTGGGCGGTGGCGATGCGGTCGCGCATCGATTCCCCCGCCATCTCGTTGTACTTGGTGATCCGGGCCTTCTGCTTGGCCTGCCGCGCCTTGGCCCCGGCCCTGATCCATTGCAGTTCCTTTTCCAGCACCTTCTGCTTGGCCTTGTCCTCGCGGCTTTCCTGCAAGAGCCGCTTGGCCTTCTGCTCCAGCCAGCTGGAATAGTTGCCCTCGTAGGGAATCGCCCGGCCGCGGTCCAGTTCCAGAATCCAGCTGGTGATGTCATCCAGAAAATATCGGTCGTGCGTCACGATCAGGATTGTGCCGGCATAGGCCATCAGATGCTGTTGCAGCCAGGCGATGGATTCGGCGTCCAGGTGGTTGGTCGGTTCGTCCAGCAGCAGCATGTCAGGGGCCGAAAGCAGCAATTCGCACAGCGCCACCCGCCGCCGCTCGCCGCCCGACAGGGTGGTGACATCGGCGTCATCAGGCGGGCAACGCAGCGCCTCCAGCGCCACATCGACCTGACTGTCGAGGTCCCACAGGTTGGCGGCGTCGATCTGGTCCTGCAGCGTCGCCATCTCGTCCGCCGTCTCGTCGGAATAATTCATCGCCAGCTCGTTGTAGCGATCCAGAATGGCCTTTTTCGCCGCCACGCCCTTCATCACGTTGCCGCGCACATCAAGGCTCGGGTCCAGGGCGGGTTCCTGCGCCAGATAGCCGACCCGCGCCCCCTTGGCCGCCCAGGCCTCGCCCTTGAAGTCGGTGTCCATGCCGGCCATGATCTTCAACAGCGTGGATTTGCCCGAGCCATTGACGCCGACCACCCCGATCTTGACCCCGGGCAGAAAGTTCAGGTGCACGTTCTCAAAGCATTTTTTCCCGCCGGGATAGGCCTTGGACACATCCGACATGTGGTAGACGTACTGATAGGATGCCATGATGTTCCCCCAAAGGCCCGCGCTGCGCCCCATGTAGCGATAATGCTGGACAAGGGCAACGAGGCGGGCCTACGCCTTTGCGTCGAAATTCCTTTGGCCGAAGGGGGGCCGCATGCGGCACGGCTTTCCCATCGCGACCCCCGGCATGCGCGTCGGCCTGCTTGGCGGGTCGTTCGATCCGGCCCATCACGGCCATGCCCACATCACGCGCGCGGCGCTGAAGCATTTCCGGCTCGACCGGGTCTGGTGGCTGGTCTCGCCCGGCAACCCCTTGAAGGCGCAGGGGCCGGCACCGATGGCGGCGCGGCTGGCAAAGGCTAAGGCAGTCATGCGGCATCCGCGCGTCCAGGTCACCGATATCGAGGCTCGGTTCGGCACCCGCTACACCGCCGAAACGCTGGAGCGGTTGCTGCCGCTTTATCCCGGGGTGCGGTTCGTCTGGTTGATGGGGGCCGACAATCTGGCCAGCTTTCACCGCTGGGAGCGGTGGGAGTGGATCATGGACCATGTCCCGGTTGGGGTGCTGGCGCGCCCGGGCACACGGATCGCGGCGCGGATGTCCAAGGCGGCGGAACGCTATGCGGTGGACCGGGTGCCGCCGCGCGCTGCTGCCGGGTTGGCCCTGCGCCCCGCCCCGGCCTGGTGCTTTCTGAACGTGCCGCTGATGGCGATTTCGTCCAGTGCGCTGCGGGCCGAGGGGGCGTGGCTGCCTGACAGGGGCTTGCCTGCCGGACAGGGCGGCGGTTAAACAACGCCATGAGCCCGCGATCCTTCGATCTTTCCCGCCGCAGTCTGCTGGCAGGCCTCCTGGCCGGTGCCGCCGGTCCGGTCTGGGCCGAGGCTCCCGCCGCCTCGCCGGTCCCGCACCGCCGCCCAGGTGCCACAAACGTATCGGCCAGCCCGCGCTCCGTATCGTCAACGCCAGCCCAGGCGCTGATCGAGGCAGCCAGTCTGGGGGGTGTTGTCGGCTTTGTGGTGGCGGATGCGGCCACCGGGCTGGTGCTGGAATCGGTCAACGCCACCCTCGGCCTGCCGCCCGCCAGCGTCGCCAAGACCATGACGGCGCTCTATGCGCTGGATGCGCTGGGTCCGTCGTACCGGTTTGCCACCCGCCTGATCGCTACCGGCCCGGTGCAGGCCGGTCAGATCGCCGGCGATCTGATCTTGGCCGGGTCGGGCGATCCGACCCTGTCCACCGACCATCTGGCGGCAATGGCGCAGGCGCTGAAGGCTGCCGGTGTGCGGGGTATTGGCGGCCGGTTTCTGGTGTGGGATGGTGCGCTGCCATCGATCCCGCAGATCGATGCCGGTCAACCCGAGCATGTCGGCTACAATCCGGCGGTTTCCGGGTTGAACCTGAATTTCAACCGGGTCTATTTCGAATGGCGGCGCAGCGGCCAGGACTATGCCATCAGCATGGATGCAAGGTCCGACCTTTATCGTCCGCGTGTCCGTATGGCGACGATGCAGGTGGTGGACCGCGCCGCGCCGCTTTATACCTATGCCAGCGCTGGCGGTACCGACCAATGGACGGTTGCCCGGGCCGCCCTTGGTGCCGAGGGCAGCCGCTGGTTGCCGGTGCGCCGCCCGGCGCTGTACGCGGGCGAGGCGTTTCAGTGGCTGGCCGCCGCACAGGGAATCACGCTGCCTGCGCCGCAGCTTCGCCAATCCGCGCCGCAGGGCACAAAACTGGTGCAGCATGTCAGCGACGATCTGACCGGCATCCTGCGCGACATGCTGCGCTTTTCCACCAACATGACTGCCGAGGTGCTGGGCCTGACCGCCAGCGCCGCGCATGGGGCCAGGGGTGCCACCCTGACGGCATCTGCCGGACGGATGAGCACCTGGGCGGGCCAGACCTTCGGTTTGAAAACCGCGCGGTTTGTCGATCACTCCGGTCTTGGCGGCGCCACCCGGATCGCGCCCGGCGACATGGTCAGGGCGCTGGTCCGCGCCGCCCCCGGCAGCCCGCTGCGCGGCATCCTGCGATCCTCCGGGCTGCGCGATGCCAACGGTAACGAAATCACCGACCACCCGGTCCGGATCGCCGCCAAGACCGGCACGCTCAACTTCGTCTCGGGTCTGGCGGGGTACGCCACCACGGCGAACGGCACCGACCTGGCCTTTGCAATCTTTGCCGCGGACGCGGCGCGGCGCGACCGGGTGCCGATGGCCGAACGCGAACAGCCCGAGGGCGGTCAGGCCTGGGCCAAGCGGGCCCGCCGCCTGCAACAGGGGCTGATTGCCCGTTGGGCGAGCGTCTACGGCGCGTGATCTGCGCCCCGCGCGGTGTTGGATTGCCAGCCCCGGCAACCGCGCCACACCCGGTGCCCGGGCACAGGATCGGCCCGGTTTCGCCGCAATTGCCGGTTCCGGCAGGCAAAGCCCATTCCGGCCGGATTGTGGCGGGCGGCCCTTGCCAACTTCCCGTCAAACTCCTGCCTTCGGCCTGTGAAACCCTGGCCGGGCCAGCCGTTCGGATCACTGGCCCGGCCATCGCGGCCTAAACCCGGCCCGATCGCCGCCCCGAATCACTGGGCGGCGCCGGAATCGGGTAGAGGCGAAAAACCTACTGCAAGGAATCGTTAACCTTTCCATCGCTTTAACGCGATTTCCGGCCACCCACAAAATGCCGCAATGCTGCCTGCTTTGCCGCCATTGCTGAAATGGTGCCGCAATTCCGCCGCGATCAAGTCCGGAAAGTGGCACGATCCGGGCGCGATCTGGACAGGCGGCACCACAATGGTTGCCGCGCAAGAAAACAAGGAAGGAACTCCCGAATGTCCCTGCACAATCACACCACCACTTTCGCCCGTGACGAACAGCACGAGGTTGACGCGCTGAGCCTTGTCGGGCTGCGTGCCCCGGCCCGGTCCGGCATCATCGCCGGCACCAGGGTCGAAACCGAAAAGGGCTGGCTGCCGGTCGAATCGCTGTTGTCGGGGATGAAGGTGCAGACCTATGCCGGTCTGCGCCGCGTCGCCAAGGTCGACCGCAGCTACTTCGAGCCCGGCAATGCCGACACCTGCCCGGACGGGCTGCTGCTGGTGCCCGGCGGCGTGCTGAACAACTGCTCGGCCTTCTATATCCTGCCGGAACAGCACGTGCTGCTGGAAACCATCTATGCCGAGGAAATCTTTGGCGACGCCGCCACGCTGGTGCCCGGTGCCGCGCTGGAGGGTTTTCGCGGCATCACCCGGGTGCGTCCGCGCGGCCTGATCGAGGTGATCACCCTGCGCTTCGACGAGGAGGACGTGGTGTACGGCAATACCGGCGTGCTGTTCCACTGTCCGTCGGTGGGTGCAACGGACGGCGAAGGCCTGCGCTCCGACTTCTTCCTGACGCTGACCCAAGGCCAGTCCGAAGCGCTGCTGGCGCTGCTGGAGCAGGGGGCGCTGTCCACCGGCGAGATCGGGCAGGCGGCCTAGGACTCTGTGCATGACCGATGGCAAACGGCGGGGGCCCCGCGCCCCCGCAACCCGCGCGCCCGCAGACCCTTACGCCTTCATGTGCCGGGCCCGTGCCCCGCGTTCGATGGCGGCGGCGTGCAGCCGGTCGATGTCCAGTTCGTCGCGGATCTCCTCCAGCAGCCGCAGTTCGGTCTGCCCCAGCTTGCCGTCCGAAGCGGCAACATCGCAGGCCAGCGCATAAGCGGTTTCGTTCAGCCGCGCGGGCAATGTGTCGCGCACGAGGCCGAACAGCGCATCAAGCCCTTCTTCGACCTCGAACAGGTCGAACACGATCTGCGCCACTTCGCGGAACCGGTCGGTGTCATAGCCCGCGAACACCGGCAGATAGTTCACCAGCTGCTGGATCGCCACCAGTTCGGCAGTGCGGATCGGCTGATCCGAGGCCGAAACCGCGATCATGATGGCAACCAGGCTGTCCTGTGGCGACAGCGGCGGGGTTTCGGCGTTCACAATGGCTGTCCTTTGGCTGGGTCCTGGTCGCTAGATTATTGACGCGACGCGATGCGGGCAATAGGAACCGGACCTTGGCGGGGCACGGGGCCGCGCCGTCAGATGAAATGTGCCGATATGACCACCTTGCGCGATGCCGCCCTCGCCTCCAAAGCCTGGCCGTTCGAAGAAGCGCGGGCGCTGGTGAAACGCTTTGAGAAGGCACCGTCGGCCAAGGGACACGTGCTGTTCGAAACCGGCTATGGCCCTTCGGGTCTGCCGCACATCGGGACCTTCGGCGAAGTGGCGCGCACCACGATGATCCGCAGGGCGTTCGAACTGGTGTCCGACATCCCGACGCGGCTGATCGTGTTTTCCGACGATGTCGACGGCATGCGCAAGGTGCCCGAGAATGTTCCGAACCAGCAGATGTTGCGCCAGCACATGCAGATGCCGCTGACCTCGGTGCCGGACCCCTATGGCCAGTTCGAAAGCTTTGGCGCCCATAACAACGCGATGCTGCGGCGGTTTCTGGACACGTTCGGGTTCGAGTATGAATTCATCAGCGCCACCGAATTCTACAAATCCGGGCGCTTCGATGCGACGCTGCTGCTGGCCTGCGAGCGCTATGACGCGATCATGGCCATCATGATGGCATCCCTGCGCGAAGAGCGGCAGCAGACCTATTCCTGTTTCCTGCCGATCCATCCCGACTCGGGCCGGGTGATGTATGTGCCGATGAAAGAGGTGAATGCCAGGGATGGCACCATCACCTTTGACGACGAAACCGGCAAGGAATGGACCGTGCCGGTGACCGGCGGCCGGGTGAAGCTGCAATGGAAGCCGGATTTCGGCGCGCGCTGGGCGGCGCTGGATGTCGATTTCGAGATGTACGGCAAGGACCATTCCACCAACACCCCGATCTATGACGGCATCTGCGAGGTGCTGGGCGGGCGCAAGCCGAACCACATGACTTACGAGCTGTTCCTGGACGAACACGGGCAGAAGATTTCGAAATCGAAAGGCAACGGCCTGACGATCGACGAATGGCTGACCTATGCCGCCACCGAAAGCCTGTCGTATT
>JANNRR010000105.1:0-98631 GCA_031401675.1 Paracoccaceae bacterium | reverse complement strand
GGCAGGTTGCTGGTGATCAGCGTGGCGCCGCGCTCGTAGCGCTGAGAGATCATCTCGAACAGCAGCTCTGCACCGGTCTTGGACAGCGGCACGAAGCCCAGCTCATCGATGATCAGCAGCTTGACGGCGGCAATCTGCTGGTGCATCACACACTTCGGTTGCAGGTGCTTGCGCACAGCCTTCGCACTGGTCTTTCGCCCTTTCCATTATTAAGCGCCGAAGCTTCTCCCATTCGGGCGAACTCATGTAGGCTTCTCGCGCCTGAGTGTAGTATTCGCCGCCCTGTTCCTTGCCCTTCCAACGCCGCAACTGAATATCAACATACTTTATGTCAATCTTCACTTTCGCCGCCTTTCGCGCTACTTTGTATGCGTCGTTCATTGCGTCATCGAATTCGGGTAATTCTTCGGCGTTCGACGGTCGCTCGATCGGGTTTCCAAACCGTTCGCCGTAATCCAAGCACTGCGTTCGGATCACAGGCGCACCGCCCTTATTCATACCGCGGCGAAGTGCGTGCCGTTCATGCGTGCATTCGTGGCACAATCATTCGGCAGACTCTTTCGCACATCTGATTGCAAGGTCTTGGTCTAGTATTGTTTGCTTGCCGTTACGCGGGTCGGTTAGGCGCATGTACCGCTCCTACTATGGATTGCTAGCAGGACTATACCTTGTAACTGCAAATGAAAAAGCCCCGGCCCGTCGTCAAAGCGGGCCGGGGCAAGTGGCCGGGCGTGACCCTACATTCGCCCGGCGGCACAGGGGTAAAGGGGGCGGCGGCTCATGTCGTCGCGCCTGCCCCCCCTGGCCAACCTCAAAGCACAGGCGGTTCGGGGGCTACCCGGCTGCGTGTGACGGCATCGAAGGCCTACAAGGAGCACGGCAAGTTCGGCCCATGCTGTGCGATCGCACTCACCGGCAGAACCACTATTTGATTGCCGCGATCTTGGGCTGCAAGATCGCCTTCGGTGTAATGCGCCCAAAAGCGGTGTTTCCGGTCAAAGTCCCCCAACAGCGAGCAGGGGCCGACCGGGGGCAAGCCCCGCGATGACCCGCAGAATGGAATTCCGGTCAATGCCGAAATGGCGGTAAAGATCGGCCACGGTGCCGGTCTGGCCGAAATGTTCAACGCCGAGGCCCGCCACGCGGTGCCCGTGGACCGACCCCAGCCACGACAGCGTCGCCGGATGCCCGTCAATCACCGTGATCAGCAGGCAATCCCGCGCAATCGGGGCCAGCAACCGCTCGATATGGCTTTGCGTCGGGCGACCGTTGATGCGCGCGGTTTGCGCCGCTTGCCAACCGGCGTTCAGCCGGTCTGCCGAGGTGACCGCCAGAATGCCGACATCGCGACGCCCTTCAGCCAACGACCCTGCTGCGGCAATGGCTTCGGTGGCGACGGTACCTTGATAGGCGATCACCACTTCGCAATTCGGCCCCGGTTCACGCAACCAATAGGCCCCGTCGATCACGCCTTGGCGGATGCTGTCCAGCTTGCGCCGCGGTTGTTCCAGCGTGCGGGTGGACAGGCGCAGATAGACCGAACCGCCGCCCGCTTCACGCTGCCAGTCGGCGGTTTCGGCCTTGGCCGCGTCACGCTGCATATAGGCAAAAGCCCATTCCATGATGCAAGCCAATTCATCGGCAAATGCGGGCTCGAAACTGGCCAGCCCGTCTTGCGACATCCCGATCAGCGGAGTGGCAATGGATTGATGCGCACCACCCTCGGGGGCCAGCGATACCCCCGACGGCGTTGCCACCAGCAAGAACCGCGCCTCCTGATAGCAGGCATAGTTCAGCGCATCGAGGCCGCGCGAGATGAACGGATCATACAGCGTACCAATCGGCAGAAGCCGCTCGCCGAACAGGGAATGCGACAGCCCCGCCGCCCCCAGCATCAGCATCAGGTTCATCTCGGCTATGCCCAGTTCGATATGCTGCCCCTCGGGCGAGAATTGCCATTTCTGCGCCGAAACCACCTTTTCATCGCGGAAAGTGTCAGCGCGTCCTGTGCGGGCGAACAGACCGCGCCGGTTCACCCAAGGCCCCAGATTGGTCGACACCGTGACATCAGGCGAGGTGGTGACAATGCGGGCGGCCATAGGATGATCGGACTTGGCAATCGCGTCCAGAATCTTGCCAAAGGCCATCTGGGTCGAGATTTCGGCATCATCGGGCGCGTCAATCTGCGGCACCGCGATCTGCGGCGCGGTCATTTGGCGCGGGCCCGAAGACAGGAACGGGCTGCGCGCCAGCAATCCGTCAAGCGCTGCTTCGGAAATCCCCAAACCCTCGGCCCGGTCCCATTCATGGCCGGGACGAATGTCCATGCGGGCGCGGAAATCCTCCATCTGCGCCAGCGTCATCAGCCCTGCGTGGTTGTCTTTGTGCCCGGCAAGCGGCGTGCCCCAGCCCTTGATCGTATAAGCGACGAAAACCACGGGGCGGTCATGGGTGGCGGCCAGATCAAAGGCCTCGCTGACCGAGGCCAGACAATGGCCGCCCAGATTTTCCATCACTTCGGCCAGTTCGCTGTCTGTCCGGCGGGCTAGCAGCGCGGCAACCGGCCCCTGATCGCCGATTTCGTCCATCAGACGTTTGCGCCACGCAGCGCCGCCCTGAAACGTCAGCGCGGAGTAAAGCTGGTTCGGGCAGGCGTCGATCCAGTCGCGCAGGCGCTCGCCGCCCGGTTCGGCAAAGGCTGCGCGCTGCAAGGCACCATGTTTCAGCGTGACCACATCCCAGCCAAAGGCCGCAAAGATCCCGCCGATGCGTTCCGAAAGACCCTCGCGCACCACACCGTCCAGACTTTGGCGGTTGTAGTCGATGATCCACCAGCAGTTGCGCAGATCGTGCTTCCAGCCCTCTTGCAGGCATTCATAGATATTGCCCTCGTCCAGTTCGGCATCACCGACCAGCGCCACCATGCGGCCTTCGGGCAACGCCCCCCAACTGCGCGCCTTGACGTAGTCCTGCACCAGAGAAGCAAAGGCCGTGATCGCCACGCCAAGCCCGACCGACCCGGTCGAGAAATCGACATCGGCGCTGTCCTTGGTACGCGACGGATAAGACTGCACGCCACCAAACCCACGGAAATTCTGCATTTTTTCAAGGCTTTGCTTGCCAGATAGATACTGCAAGGCGTGAAACACCGGCCCCGCATGCGGCTTGACCGCCACCCGGTCCTGCGGGCGCAAAGCGCGGCCGTAAAGGGCAGTCATCAGCGTCGCCATCGAGGCACAACTGGCCTGATGCCCGCCAACTTTCATCGCGTCTGTCTTGGGGCGCAGATGGTTGGCGTTGTGGATCATCCAGGTCGCCAGCCACAGCGCCTTGTCCTGCAACACGCGCAACTCCAGCTGTCCAAGGCGATTCGTCATGTCCGACCTCCCAGTCTGTCCCTCTGCGCAAAGCACATCCTTGCAATTAGTCAAACCAAGTACTTTCATCCGCTTCAACGGTCAAATCCACCCGCTCATGCAGCAGGTTTGCCCGGCCCGGTCGTCTGCCGCAATGGTAAGCCGAACAACGCCGTCAACGTCAGGCAGGCCTGGATCGCGGCGTCGGTGAAGGTGGTCGAACGGCCCCGCTTGCCAGTGGACGAAGCCAGCCAGACAGTCTCAGGGTCAAACCAGATCAGCAGAGAGCCACGCCGTTTCAGAGCGGCATTGCAGGCACGCCAGTTCGTCGTGCGGTAGGCCGGGGGGTTGGGCTCTGACATGCACTTCGACCAACACCATGGAGCCACGCAGGGAATCCCTGATGATTTGTGCAACAGAGCCCTATTGCCCCCTCAATGCTGCAAGCGGGGACCTAATTTCGGCTCGCCTGCTCTTGGCGGAAGTTCTTGATGAATGTAGATGCTGTGATCGCGAAGTTGCCGGATCATGTTCGGCAGAATGATTCTCCAGGTTTTCAATAGTCCATTGGCCCTGGGGCAGTCATGCCTGATTGCTTCATGCAGCCCGGGCAACGCGTGATATGGCACCATCGGGTACATATGGTGCTCGACATGGTAATTCATGTTCCAGTAAATAAAGCGAAGTGGCAGCGGCAAATAGATTGTGCGGCTGTTCAGCCGGTGGTCAAGCACATCCTCGGCAAGGCCCGCGTGCTGTGGCATCCCGATAATCGGCAGCAACCAAACTCCATAAGCGCGCGGCAGACCGATCAGCAGGGCGGGAAGAATTGACCCCATGCCGATGCATGTCATCACTACTGCGGCATAGATCGCGATGTGGATGCGGGCGATGTTTCTGGCCTCGGGGAGTGCGTTCAGCGGGACGAAATCGCGCTCGTCCGGGGTGAACCGCCCCAGGGCATGGCGCATCAGAACCATCAGGTTGCGCGGGACCGAGGTGAGTCCGATCAGGTTAAGCGCCATCAGGATCATCTGCGGCGGGCGCATCGTTCCGATCTCGGGGTCGCGCCCGACAATGGTTGTGTCCGTGTGGTGGCGCATATGGCTCCAACGCCAGACGACCGGGTTCCATATCTGCATGAAGCTTGCAACCTGGTACAGAGCGTGATTCATCCATTTGGTTTTGAACGCCGTACCGTGCAAGCTTTCGTGCCAACGGCTGTCCGAGGACGTGCCGTAGAGCACGCCGTAAACGACAAAAAACGGCACCGCCCACCAGGTACCCCAGAAATACACACCGCCCGCCCCGGTCAGCGCCAACAGCCCCAGCCAGATCGCCGTGTCGCGCAGCGCCGGCCCATCTTTCCGTTTCATGAGCTCTTTCAGAATCTTACGGTCAACGGGCGTCTGGTACCATTCGGCATTTGCAAGCCCGTCGTCAAACGCAAGCTGGCGTTCGGGGCCAGTAAGCGAATAGTTGCGCGTTGGTTTGAATTTCAACGGTGCGAGGATATCGATCATGGCATGTCCTGTCGGCGTGGATCGGCAAGGAATTCGGCCAATGCGGCCGCTTCTTCGGTCCTGAGAGTCTCGATTTCCGAAGGGTTGAACCGCCCCGGATTCGCCGGAGACCAAATGGTCCGTATCAGGCGACCATATCGAGTGTGTTCAAGTTTGCATAGAACGCCTCCTCTGCTTCGGCAGGAGGGATGTTCCCAATCGGTTCAAGCAGGCGACGGTTGTTGAACCAGTCGACCCATTTCAAGGTTTCCAATTCGACCTCGTCGATGGTGCGCCATGATGGTCGCCTGCGAATGACCTCGGTCTTGCAAAGGCCGTTGATTGTCTCGGCCAAGGCATTGTCGTAGGCGTCACCGACGCTTCCAACCGAAGGCTCGATGCCCGCTTTTGCAAGGCGTTCGGTGTATCGGATTGATATGTATTGGCTGCCGCGGTCGCTGTGGTGAATGAGGCCACCTTTGAGAACAGGCCTTCGCGCATAGAGCGCCTGTTCGAGGGCATCCAGAACGAAGTCGGTCTTGGATGAGCGCGACACTTTCCAACCGACGATCCGGTTGGCGAAGGTATCGTTCGCGAACGCCACATAGGCAAAGCCTTGCCAGGTGAAGACATAGGTGAAGTCGCTGACCCAGAGCATGTTGGGCGCAGGGGCGCGGAACTGGCGGTTCACCTTGTCACGTGGACATGGCACCGAAGTGTCGGGGATCGTTGTTTTCACAGCCTTTCCTCGCACGGCGCCCCGCAGGCCCATGCTTGACATGAGGCGCGCAACGGTGCAGCGGGCAACATCCTGGTCTTCGCGACGCAGCTGCCGCCAAGCCTTTCGGACACCGTCGGGGCGCGTCTGGCCTGATCGACCGGATACAAATCGAATTCGCGTCGCGCAACGCCATTTGAGGGTATTGGGGGTCGCGTCGTGCTCGTCCAGCCGCAACACCCCCCGCAACCGTCAGGCCACAGACCGGCCATTCCCGTCATTCGCTCAATCGCGCGGAACGGCAAGCCAGCTTCCCTGCCGGGAGGATTGCTGAACAGTTTCAACCAGAACCTGCACCCGCAATCCGGCACGGAAGTTGCAGGGTTCCGCCGTCCGTCCGGCCAGGGCATCCATGAATCCCGCTACCTCGATCGCCTTCAGGTCGTTGAAGCCCAACTGATGACCCGCCGCAACGCAGAAGCGGCCATAGGGGGCATGGTCCGGCGCCGCTTCGATCCGGCGAAAGCCCTGGCGGCCCGTTGCATCGGCGGCACTGTAAAAATGCAGTTCGTTGAAGCGTTCCGCCGTGAACAGCAGCGCGCCCTTGCTACCATAGGCCTCGAAGCCATGCTGCATCTTGCGGCCCTGCGCGATCCAGTTCGCCTCGATGCTCCCCGTCGCCCCGCTGGCAAACCGCAGGAACGCCCGGCCGATATCATCGACGCTGACGCCGCGACGACCGCCCTTGCCGTCCGGGCGTTCGTCGATGACGTTGACGCAGTTGCCCAGCACCTGCGCAATCGGCCCCAGCAGAAACTCCGCCGTGGCCAGCGCGTGGCTGCCGATATCGGCCAGCGCGCCGCCGCCCTCGGGCTCGTGACGAAAGCTGAAGGGTGCGGCCGCATCGGCCATGTAATCCTCGGCATGGATCCCGCGATACGAGCGGATTTCGCCAAGTTCGCCACCGGCGATCATGGCGCGGGCGGCAATCAGCATCGGCATGCACAGATAGTTGAATCCGACCTGCGTCCGGACCCCGGCGGCGTCGGCCGCATCCGCCATCCGGCGCGCCGCCACCGCCGTCGGGGCCAGCGGCTTTTCGCAATAGACCGGCTTTCCCGCCGCAATCGCCGCCAGCGCTATCTCGGCATGCAGCGCATTCGGGGCGGTGATGTCGATCAGATCGATGTCGGGATCGCGGACCATCGCCCGCCAATCGGCCGTTGCACGGCGAAAGCCCAGCGCGCGGCGCGCGGCCTCGGCCAGTTCCGGAGTTGCATCGGCGATACACTCCAGCTCGATCCGGTACGGCAGATCGAACACCCGCTCGGCCGTGGCGAAACCGAACACATGCGCCCGTCCCATGAACCCGGACCCGACAAGGCCGACACGCAATGCAGGTTTCGATGTCATGGCCAGGTCCCTTGCGTCTGATGCCTGGATCGGGCATCGGTCCAGGCTATCCCGAACTCCCCACCTGATGCCAGTGCAAGCCGGTCTCACTCCGAAAATTGCAGTCTTGCCGAAATTGACAAGCGTCGAGCCGGTCGCATAGACAGCGCCCAACCCGTTCCGGAGTGTACCGCTCATGCTTACCGACCCGCGCCCGCTGCTTCAGCGGCTCTTCAGTAATACCTATGTCTTCTGGCTGCTGCTGGCGCTTCCAGCCGTCTACATTGTCGCGGACGGCAAACTGTCGGCGGGCCGCCCTCACTATCTGCGCGATACCGGGCTGGTGTCCTGCTGGTTCTTCATCGTCACCCTGATGATCACGCCGCTGGCCATGCTGGTCGGGGCCACGCCCTGGATGCGGTGGCTCAAGGCGCAGCGGCGCTATCTTGGCGTCGCCAGTTTTGCATATGCAACCTTGCATCTCTTGGTCTTCTTCAAGGATAACAACGCCGCCGCCATCCTGCGCAGCTTTGTCCGGCCGACAATCGTGCCGGGCTGGATCGCGTTCGTGCTCATGGCGGCAATGGCGGCAACCTCGTTCGATGCCGCCGTGCGCGGGATGGGCCGGAACTGGAAGCGCTTGCAGCAGATCGTCTATCCGGCGGCGATCCTGACATTCCTGCATTGGGTCCTGACCGACAAGAACTACCTCAACATCGCGATCTATACCGGACCGCTGATCCTGTTGACCATCTGGCGCCTGACCCGCACCCGAACGCCGCTTGACCCCGATATCTGACCCCAAAACCCGGAACGCAGACCCGCAACGCACGGTCCGCCTGCGCTGACAGCGCAACCCATCGCCGACCCGCAAAGCCCTGACGCACAAGCGCAGAATGCGCCACAATCCGGAAAACCGCCGCACATTGATGCAAGCGGCGCATTGGTCGCGGGACTTTGCCGGTCAACGGGTCGCTTGACCGGTTTACCCGAACCGCCGGGGCAGGTAAGATGCCGCCAATCTTGGTTGAACTGTCGGTATCAAATTGAAAGGATCGTTTGCGGTGCGCAGAAATCTGTCAGTCATTCTTGCCTCGGCGCTGATCCTGCTGCCGGTTGCGGCGCAGGCCTACATCGGGCCGGGGGTCGGGGCCGGGGCAATTGCCGCCGTGGTCGGCGTCATCGGCTCGATCTTCCTGGCGCTGTTCGCGGTGATCTATTATCCGATCAAGCGCCTGTTGAAGGGCCGCAAGTCGGCCCAGAAAACCCAAGCGACGAAAGCCCGGATGCCGAAAACCCAAGGGACGAAAGACCCGGCCGAGTAGCGGACGACCCGGTACCGGACCAAGGCCCCGGCCCGGATCAGCGAGCCGGTTTACCTCCCGGCCTGCGATTGCTATGGACAGGCCATCGGCGCAGCGACCAAAAGGGGGCATCTCGGATGCATCCATCCACGCACACCCATTCACCGGCGGCAGGCTGACATGCAGTGGCTCCTGATCCTGGTCGCGGCGGTCCTGGCCAGCGAGGCCTTTCTGCGGCTGCCGCTGATGCCGGCCATCCGGCGCGCTAACCGCGCCGCCGCCCGCTCGGTCAGGACCCTGCGCAGCGCCCGCATTTCAGACCACTGGAAAGAACGGATGCTGCCGGTCTATGCCCTGACCATCGCCCGCAATTCGGTGCTGTTCTTTGCCCTTCTGTGCCTTGCCGTCCTGCCCGCCCTGCTGCTCGGCGTTTTGCTTCCGGGCGGCATAACCGCCTGGCTGGCGCTGCTGATTCGGCCCCTGAACCTCTTGCTGCTGTGCGGCCTGTCGGTCCTCTATCTGGTCATCCGCACCCGGCTTGCCCGTGGCTGACTATTCCGCCCTCGACAAGTTCCTGCACCGGCTGGCGCTTGGCACCCCTGCCATCGCCGAGATGCTGCACGACCTCGAACGCGGGCTCTACCTGAAATCCTCCCCCCCGGCCGCGCAATCGCAGCACGTGTTCGTCACCGGCCTGGCCCGCGCCGGCTCGACCATCCTGATGCGAGAGATTTACGCGACCCATCAGTTCGGCTCGCTGACCTATGCTGACATGCCGTTCGTGCTGGCCCCCAACCTGTGGTCGCGCCTCGCCCGTGCCAAGAAGCCGCAAGGCCGGGCTGAACGCGCCCACGGCGACGGGATCGTGGTCGATGTCAACAGCCCCGAAGCGCTGGACGAGGTGTATTGGCGCCTGTTCTGCGCGACCGACTACATCGCACCGGACGGCTTGTCGCCGCACGATCCGGATCAGGACCGGATCGACGGCTACATCGATCTGATCCGGCTGATCCTGCGCCGGACCGGAAAGCTGCGCTATCTGGCCAAGAACAACAACAATATCCTGCGGTTGCGCCCGCTGGCCCGCGCCCTGCCCGCGTCCCTGTTCCTGGTGCCGATGCGCGCACCGCTGCAGCACGCGCAAAGCCTCCTGGCCCAACACCGCCGCTTTCTGACACCGGACCCGTTCACCGCGCAATACATGACCTGGCTGGCCCACCACGAATTCGGCGCAACCCATCGGCCGTTCCTGTTCGGCGACCGGTCGACCGGCGATCCGCTGACCCTGAACTACTGGTTGCAGATGTGGCTTGCGGTCTATGCCGACCTCGGGGCGGCGGTGCACGAGCACCCGAATGCAATGATCGTGCCGTACGAGGATCTGTGCGCCGACCCGCGGGTCTGGCAGTCGCTGACCCGGGCTCTCGGCACGCCCGCCGCCGCGATGACCGAAATCCACTCGCGGGACAGCCGCTTGGTTCCCGACCACGATCCGGCTTTGGCCAACCGGGCACTTGCACTCTATGACCAACTGCGAACCCCGGCGCTGGCCCGGTTGCTCGCCTGACAAACACCCGGCCCAAGCGGCGGAAAACAATCGAAATCGCCGCACCGTCCCCGCGACCTCCGGCCGCAATCACGGGGAATTCGCTTTCCAAGCTGCCCGCGATCCGTTCAGATCACCGCAACCCCCCCCCCGGTCCCGGACCCGACAGATCATGGTTTTTGCGCGCTTCATCCTTGCTCTTTCGGCGTCCGTTCTGGTGCTGACCAGCCGCCCCGCCCGCGCCGATATCCTCGACGATCCCCACCTTTCGACCCTGCCGCGCACTGCCGAAGATCTGGCGCTCATCGCCGGTGCTACGGCAATCACCACCGATTTCACCATGGCCGAGCCGTTCGAGGCTCAACCGGGCGGTGCTGCCACCGTTCCGGCGCGTCCCGGCGACGACGCCTTTTCGAAAGCGTCCGCCAACATGGGATTTGACCGGCAACCGATGTTTGCCGAAGGCCGCCGCCACTTCAACCGGCTTTGGGTTGCCGCCCCGGCGGATACCAAAGGCTCCGACGGCTTCGGGCCGCTGTCCAACGCCCGAAGCTGTGCCGCCTGTCACATCCGCGACGGGCGCGGCCACCCGCCGGAACCGGGCGACGACAGCGCCACTTCGATGATCCTGCGGCTCTCGGTGCCAGCGGGGTCAGCAACAGCCCCCGACCCGGTCTATGGCGGCCAGCTTCAGGACGTCGCCGCAGCGGGTCACCGGCCCGAGTTCCGTCTTTCCATCACCTACGACAGCATCGATGTCGCCCTGGCGGGCGGCGAGGCGGCACAGTTGCGCCGCCCCGCCTATGCCACCGACGATCTTGGCTATGGCCCCCTGGCCGCCGGTGCCATGCTGTCGCCGCGCACAGCCCAGCAGATGATCGGCCTCGGGCTGCTGGAGGCGGTGCCCGCCGCCGATATCCTGGCCTGGGCCGACCCCGACGATAGCGACAGCAACGGCATTTCAGGGCGCGCAAACATCGTCTGGTCGGTCGAGTTCGGCATGCCGATGCTGGGCCGCTTCGGGCACAAGGCGGCAGAGCCGACGCTGCGGGCCCAGGCCGCCGCCGCCTTGTCGGCCGACATGGGCCTGTCCTCGCCGCTGCATCCGGCGGTCTGGGGCGACTGCACCGTGGCGCAGACCCGCTGCCGCACGGCACCCGATGGGGCCACCGACGGGTTCGAGCTGTCGGCGCAGATGCTGGACCTGATCACCTTCTACAGCCGCAACCTGGCGGTTCCCGCCCGGCGTCAGCCGGAAGATCCCGGGGTTCTGCGGGGAAAGCAGATGTTCCATCAATCTGGCTGCCCGTCCTGCCACCGCCCAAAACTGGTCACGCACCGGCTGCCGGACCAGCCCGAGCAAAGCTTTCAGCTGATCTGGCCGCATACCGACCTGCTGTTGCACGACATGGGCGGCGGTCTGGCCGACAACCGGCCCGAAGCCGGCGCCACCGGGCAGGAATGGCGGACGGCACCACTTTGGGGCATCGGCCTGACCGAAACTGTCTCCGGCAAGATCCGCCTGTTGCACGACGGGCGCGCCCGCACCCTGCTGGAAGCCATCCTCTGGCACGGCGGCGAAGCGGCGGCGGCGCGAGCGGCGGTGGTAGCCCTGCCAAAACCCGACCGCGCCGCGCTGATCCGCTATCTGCAAAGCCTGTAGCCCGGCAACACCGGCCTGCTATGCCCGCAGCAGCAACCGGCGCTCTGTCTGCCGCCTGTCACGCCTGCCCCTCCGTCACGGCGGCATTGGCCAACGCCTGTCGCCACCTTGCCCGGCCATCCCCCCTGCCCCCGCCACCTTGTTCCGGCAAATCCCGGGCTCCGTAAGGCCGCATTAACGCCTGCACCGCTAGGTTGCAGCCATCAAGACCGGCGGGCTGCCTCGAGGCTGTTCCCGCCATCCTTGACGTGCGGGAGTGTTCGTTGACCTTGACCCTCGACCGAAAACCCGACTTTCGCGGCAAGGATGCAGCATGACCGCCCGCCCCGCCCCGGAACTGACCGCAGCGCAACGATCCGGATCCGCCTGAATCATGGCCAAACCCTCTGCATCGGACCCGTCGCTCCGGACGACACCGACCAATCGCCGGGCAGCGCAGACCGGCACCGGCACCAACTCCGGCACCAACTCCGGCACCGGAAACGCCCCAACAAGCCATCCCGAGTCCAGAACAGACCGGCGCCGCGAGGATTCGGGCCTGCCGAACGGCGTTCCTTTCGACCGGCGAGGCAGCACGATGCTCCGCGACAGGCTGAAAGTCATGGTCGTCGATGACAGCCCGACCAGCCGCAGCCAGTTCAGCGACGCCCTGGAAAACATCGGGATCATGCATCTGCGCACTGCCAATTCCGCAGCCGCCGCCCTGATCCAGATAGCCGCCCACCCGGTGCATCTGGTCATCTCGGATCTGAACATGCCGGACATGGACGGCCTGCAATTTCTCGACATCCTGCGCCAGTCCAGCCGGACGGCCAACGTCGGCTTCCTGTTGGTCGCCGGCAATGTCACCGCCGAAATCATCGCCGAAGGCCGCCGTCTGGGCATGAACAACTACATGACCAAACCGTTCGAGCCCAAGGACCTGTTGCGCGCGATGGAAGCCATCGTCGGTCGGCTTTGATCGGGCCATCCCGGCCCGGAAAACAGCCGCCCACCAACGCGACCGCCGCCTCTGCCAGCCGCCACCCGGGACCGCGACCACGTCATAAGCCCGTGAATTTCCATTTCGCGCACAGTCTGTTGATAGGTCTTCCGCAAGGTAAGCCTTGGAATTGCCACAATAGAACCATATTCTGAACGCCTTGATATGGCGCATTCCCCGGCTACAGGCCACAAAAACCGCGGGAAACCCGCACAGAGGATCGTGATTTAGATGCAAGACATTTCCCGGACCCTTTCAACCGAAACGGCTACAAATCAAATCGAAAAGTCCTTACCGGCAAAACCGCAGCGCGCCCAACCCGCCACGGCAGCGCACGGCAATCAGATGACCCAATCCGCCGCGTCGCAATCCGACGGCCAGACGAAACCGACCGGCCAGATGGGCGGCGCTGCCGGCCTGATCTTCACCGACTGGGCATCGATCTGACACCGCTGTTCAGGGGCCCGTGCCGGCGCTAGACTGCGCCAGTCCGCCCTTGCAACGAGCCCGCTCCATGACCCCCGCCGCATCGGACCCGTCCGGTGATGACGACAGCCCTGTCAGTTCGATCCGCAACCTTGGCCCCGCGTCCGAGGCGGCATATGCCCGGGCCGGGATCACCACCGCCGGCCAGCTTCGCGCCATGGGGGCCGACGCCGCCTACCGGCAGGTCCTCCTCGCCGGGGCGCAACCGCACTTCATCGGCTACTATGTCTTGGTCATGGGACTGCAGGGCCGCCCGTGGAATGACTGCGTCGGGGCGGAAAAGGCAGCACTCCGCAAACGCTTCGATCAACTGAAATCCGAAATCACCGACAAGGGCCTGTCGGCGCTGGAAACCGAACTGAACCGGCTCGGGGTCCTGCCGCCGCGACCCTGAAGCCTGCCGGGCGATGCCGGAAACCACCAGACCGGGTCCGAGCGTGCGGTTTCACCCCAGCTGGGCCGCAAGACCGGCATCCACGCCTGCCTGACATTCAGCAGCAGCAGCCCGCCAGCCGTGCGGGCCGATTACAGACAGCCCGACCCCGCTACAGGATCAGATCGCTGGCCTGAATCCCCGATATCCCCAGCAGCGCGATCTCGAACTCCGCATTGCCGTTTCCGTCCAGGTCGATCTGGATCAGCGTGCTGCCTCCCGCCGCGTTCTGCCGAACCTGGCCCGCCACATTGCCGAAAGCCGCCGTGTTGATGAACGTAAGCGCACCAAGGCCGGACAGATCGATGACATCCACCAGGCTGATGAAATCATTGATGATGTCGCGCAGTGCCCCGACCCCGGCTTCGCCCGCCGTGTTGAAATCGAAGACATCGCCGTTCGCCCCACCGATCAGCACGTCGACACCATTGCCGCCGGTCAGGGTGTCGCCGTTGCTGCCGCCATCCAGCGTATCGTCGCCGGCCCCGCCCAGCAGCGAATCGACCCCGGTCTCGCCGAACAGCCGGTCATTGCCAAGACTGCCGCTCAGCAGGTCAGCGGCATTGCCACCGAACAACGTGTCGTCGCCCGCCAGCCCCGACAGCCTGTCGCCCTGTCCACCGCCGAACATCTGGTCATTGCCGGTGTCGCCGTTCAGTATGTCGGCCCCCAACCCGCCGTCCAGCGTGTCGTTGCCGATGCCGCCGGTCAGCGTGTCGATCCCGGCCCCACCTTTCAGGACATCGTCGCCATCGTCGCCCGTCAGGCGATCCGAACCCCCGCTTCCCGATAGGGTATCGTTGCCCAAGCCACCAAAGCCGGAATCGTTCCCAAAGCCGCCGTTCAGCAGATCGTCGCCGTCCAGACCATGCAGCGCGTCGTTGCCCTCACGGCCAAGCAAGACGTCCTGACCCACGCCGCCATCCAGAACGTCGTTCTGATCGCCGCCGTCCAGCAGATCATCCCCGATGCCGCCAAACAGGAAATCCCCGCTGCCTCCGCCGAACAGGTCGTCGTCGCCCGCCTGTCCGTCGATCGACTCAGCCCAGAAATTGCCTGCGGTCTGCTCGTCTGCTGCGGTCAACACCAGGGTTTCCACCCGGTCGGCTTCCGTTAGCGTAAAGTTCCGGATCGAGGCCACTTCTGCGGCCGAAAGCCCGGCCAGTGCCTGAAAATCCGGCGAAGACAGTTGCAAAAGATCGCCGAGCCCCGGCCCGGAATCGCCATTCAGTGAGAAGAAGAACAGGAAAGACGCGGTTTCCCCGGCCACCAGCTTGAAATCATCGTCCTGCGCCAAAAGCGTCGAACTGCCGAACGTCACCTGATCCCCGGGCTGAACCGGCTTGCCAAGACTGTAGTTGCCAAACACCACGCTGACCGCCGGGCTGGTTCCGCCCAGCCCGCTGCTGCTGTCATCCACCACGATTCCGCTGTCAAGCAGGTCCACAAGGCCGTTCGACGCCCCCGTTGCCAGATCGCGGTCCCCGACTGCAAAACTCCCCCCGAACAATGCCTGAAGCCCGCTGAGGCCATCGCTGAAATCCAGTGCCTGCCCCGCCCGCACGGTGACCAGCATCCGGGCATAGTTCTCGACCGGCGAGGCCATCACCGAATAACTCACGCTGGACCCGGCCGTTCCCGCTGCGGTGGAGCCGAATGTGACCGTTGCTTCCTGCCCCAGTTCTGACAGAACCGCCGAAACCGGATCGGTGAAACTGGCCAGCAGGGACCCGGTCTCGGCAAAGCGCGTGCTGATCAGCGCCGTCGTGCCCTCGGTCGAAAGACTGCCGTTGGCAAGGTTGACCACCCAGCCCTGCCCGGTTCCGTCCTTCACCGTCAGGCTTGGCGGCGGCACGCCGGCTTCGGAATAATTGACGATCCCGGCCCGCTCTGCCGCCGATATGCCGGCCAGCAAACCGCGCGTGTCCAGCACAGCCAGCGAGTCGTCAAACAGGGTCAGGTCCGCAACCCCTTCGGCCGCCGTGGTGTTCTGAAACGCAAAACTCAGCAACCGCTGCGTTTCCCCCGGCTGCAGCGTCAGGTGAAACTGCACCGTGATTTCATCCACCCCCTCGCCCGATACCAGCGAAGGGCGGGCAGCGACAGGCGTCAAACCCAACCCGTCGCCATAGACATAGCCCACCGAACTGTCGCCCCCTGTCTGGTTCGAGACCTCATCCGTCACAAAGCCGCGGTCGCCCGGATCGATGGCGTTGTTGCCACTGGTTTCTGCCACCACCGTCGTCGATCCGTCGCTGCCCAAATCGGACAGTATCTGCACCAGAATGGTCATGGTCTGGTTCGTCGTATTGGTGAAACTGTCCAGCAGCCGGCAGAATCCCACTGTGGAAATCGAGGCGTCCGACACCAGAAACGACCGCGTCACCGCAATCCCGTTCTGGATCACCGCGCCCGTGTTCAATTCGCGCCCGTTCTCGTCCACCGAACCGACCGCGGGGTTGATCAGCGCACCCGATGCCGGGTTGCTCACATCCGGCCCCACCGCCAGCGCCAGCCCGCCGTCATACGCATCCGAGGTGCCATTGACGACACCCTGCCCCGCCTGCCCGGGAAAACGGCCGCCGATCGGATTTACGGCGGCAAAATCCCATGTCTTGCCTTCGCTGTCGGTGAAAGTCTGGGTCACAGGCATTATGAAATTCCCCTTTAATTCTGATGCTTTACTATTAACACTTCCGATCCGAAGGTCAAAATCAAATCCATCCTGTCCGAACCGATCCGCCATCGCCGCGCCGATTGCTGCGCATGTTCGGACAATCCGCGCATCGCCGCCCCGCCAGTCCCGTCAGACTCGCCGCTTCCTTGACCTTCGTCACCAAATGCGCTAGGTGCCCTTCAATCCGCCAGCGTGCGGATACCCGACGCCGGGACGCGCGGCGAATGCGTCCCTTCACCATGCAGCCCGATGCTGCAATCAGATGGACGTACATGACCCAATTTTCCGACCTGAAGCTGGACCCAGCGGTCCTGCAGGCCGTAACCGATGCCGGTTACACGATCCCCACCCCGATCCAGGCCGGGGCCATCCCGCCGGCGCTGGAAGGCCGCGACGTTCTGGGCATCGCCCAGACCGGCACCGGCAAGACCGCCAGCTTCGTGCTGCCGATGGTCACCCTGCTGGGCAAGGGCCGCGCCCGCGCCCGGATGCCGCGCAGCCTGGTGCTGTGCCCGACCCGCGAACTGGCCGCTCAGGTCGCCGAAAACTTCGACACCTATTCGAAATACACCAAACTGACCAAGGCGCTTCTGATCGGCGGCGTGTCGTTCGGCGAACAGGACAAGCTGATCGACCGTGGCGTCGATGTACTGATCGCCACCCCCGGCCGCCTGCTCGACCATTTCGAACGCGGCAAGCTGTTGCTGACCGGCGTGCAGATCATGGTGGTGGACGAGGCTGACCGGATGCTCGACATGGGCTTCATCCCCGATATCGAGCGCATTTTCAGCCTGACCCCGTTCACCCGCCAGACCCTGTTCTTCTCGGCGACCATGGCCCCCGAGATCGAAAGGATCACCAACACCTTCCTGTCGAACCCGGCCAAGATCGAGGTGGCGCGTCAGGCCACCGCGTCCGAGACCATCGAACAGGTGCTGTTCCAGTTCAAACCCAGCCGCAAAGACGCCAGCTTCGCCGAAAAGCGCGACGTGCTGCGCCAGCTGATCCGCGCCGAAGGCGACGCCTGCACCAATGCCATCATCTTCTGCAACCGCAAGATGGATGTGGATGTGGTCGCCAAGTCGCTGAAACAGCACGGCTTCAACGCGCAGCCGATCCACGGCGATCTGGATCAGTCGGTCCGCACCCGCACGCTTGACGGCTTTCGTGATGGCACCATTCGCCTCCTGATCGCCTCCGACGTGGCCGCACGCGGCCTCGATATCCCGGCAGTGTCGCACATCTTCAACTTCGACGTGCCCAGCCACCCCGAGGATTACATTCACCGCATCGGTCGCACCGGACGCGCCGGGCGCACCGGCAAGGCGTTCACCATCGCCACGCCGTACGACGACAAGTACCTGTCGGCGATCGAAAGCCTGATCAAAACCACGATCCCGCGCCGCGACGCGCCGATTGTCGCCCTGTCTGATCGCCCCGAGCCGCGGGAAGAGCCCGGCAAACGCCCCAGCCGCTCACGCTCCGTGTCGCGAAACCCCCGCCCCGAGTCCCGCTCGGAGTCGCGCCTCGAATCCCCGCGCGAAGATGCTCCCGAACTGATCGTGGTGCAGGCCGAACCGCAGTCAGCCGCACCGCAGTCAGCCGCACCACCAGCCGCGCCTTTGGCCGCAACCCCGGCACCTTCCGGCCCGATCACCACCGGCTCCTCGGCCGATCCGCGCCGCGGTTCGGCGCAACCGCGCGACCCGCGCCCCTCGCCCCGCAATGACCGGGCCGACACCCGCGGCCATGACCGTCGCCAGGACAGCCGCGACAGCCGCGACCAGCGGCGCGAGGATGGCGTAGTCGGCATGGGCGACCATGTCCCCGATTTCCTGATGCGCACATTCAACCCGCCGTCGGGGGAATGAAAGGAATTCGGCAGGGAGCGGGCTTGCGCGCACCCTGCCCCGGGATAAGCTGCGTGAAATCACGCACTCTGCCGTTTCTTCGCCCTACTCGGCCAGCAGACGGCTGATCACCACCGTCACCTCGGGCTTCTTGCCGACCTCTTCCATCGCCACCTGCCGGACGATGCGCTTGACCGCCTCGTCCATCTTGGCGTCATCGCGCAGGGTGCGCTCGTCGGCCTTGCCGATGAACTCGCCCAGTTCCGCCTCCAGCGCTTCGGCCAATGGCGTGCCGGTGCGCCCGGTTTCCGGCAGGCCCATCAGTTCGGCCCACGGATCGCCCAACGGCTCGTCGGCCTCGTCGATGATCACCGTCACCAGCACATGCCCGTTCAGCGCCATCCGGATGCGGTCGCGCACCACCCCGTCCATGGCACCGATCAGCGCAGTGCCGTCCAGATAGGTGCGCCCGGTCTCGATATACTCCACCACCTCGGGCCGGTTGCCCGACAGGTCGACCATCATGCCGTTGGTGACGACTTCCGACTTTATCCCCTTGGCCTGCGCCAGCTTGGCATGCTCGCGCAGATGCCGGTGCTCGCCGTGCATCGGCAGGATCATCTGCGGCCGCAACAGGTCATGCACCGCCTCCAGATCGGGCCGGTTGGCGTGACCCGACACATGATACAGCCCGCCCATGTCGTCCACCACATCGACGCCCATCTCGGAATAGGCATTCATGATCCGGATCACGCCGCGTTCATTGCCGGGAATGGTCTTGGAGGAAAACAGGAACATGTCCCCCTCCTTCAGCTGCAAGCCCAGATACTTGCCCCGGCTCAGCTGCGCCGAGGCGGCGCGCCGTTCGCCCTGCGACCCGGTGACGATCAGCATCAGGTTGCCGCGCGGCACCTCTGCCGCATCCTCGGGCCGCACCAGATTGGGAAAATCGGTCAGCACCCCGGCCTCCTTGGCCGCCGCCACCATCTTGTTCATCGCCCGGCCCAGCACGCAGATCGACCGCCCGGCGGCCTTGCCCGCCTCGGCCAGCGTCTTCAGCCGCGCCACGTTCGAGGCAAAGGTCGTCGCCACCACCATGCCGCGCGCGCTTTTCACCAGATCGCGCAGCGGAATCGCCAATGTCGATTCCGACCGCCCCGGATGCAGGCTGAAGATGTTGGTGCTGTCGCAGGCCAGCACCTTGACCCCGGCCTTGGCAATCTCGTTCCAGACCAGCGGGTCGAACGGCTCGCCCACCACCGGCGTGCCGTCCAGCTTGAAATCGCCGGAATGGACGATCCGCCCGGCCGGGGTGTCGATCACCAGCGCCGAAGACTCGGGAATCGAATGCGAAACCGGCACGAACTGCACCTTGAACGGCCCCGCCTCGAAACTGTCGGGCATCGCGCCAACCACGGTCAGCGCGTCCCTGGGATGCCCCGCCTCCTCCATCTTCATCGCCGCCAGCAGCCCGGTGAACCGCCGCAGATAGACCGGCACCTTCAATTGGCCCCAGTAATGGCCGAGCGCCCCCAGATGATCCTCGTGCGCATGCGTGATCACGATCGCCTCCAGCCGGGCCTTGTTGGCCACCAGCCAGGCGATGTCGGGCAGGATCAGGTCCACCCCCGGCGTCGTATCCATGTCGGGAAAGGTCACGCCCAGATCGACCAGCAGCAGCCGTTCCTTGCCCTCCGGCCCATAGCCATAGACATAGGCGTTCATCCCGATCTCGCCGGCACCCCCCAGGGGCAGATAGATCAGCCGGTCCTTGCTCATGTCGTTTCCAGTTCCTTGTTGTACCGGTTGATCAGAACCAGCCCCTGCATGGTCAGGTCCTCTTCCACCGCGTCGAACAGATCAAATCCGCTGGCAAACAGCGAGGCAAGCCCCCCCGTCGCGACCACTTTCATCGGCCGGCCCCGCTCGCCGCGAATCCTGGCAACGATGCCCTCGACCAAACCGATGTAGCCCCAGAACACACCTGACTGCATGCAGGCAACCGTATTCGTGCCGATCACCTGCTGCGGCCTGGTCACATCGACATGCGGCAACGCCGCTGCCGCCATGTGCAGCGCCTCCAGGCTCAGGTTCACCCCCGGCGCGATCACCCCGCCGATATAGGCGCCATCGTCATCCACCACATCGAACGTGGTCGCCGTGCCGAAATCAACCACGATCAGGTTGCCGCCGTGCCGCGCGAACCCCGCCACCGTGTTCACCAGCCGGTCGGGGCCGACCGTGGTGCCCTGATCGACGCGCGGCGCCACCGGCAACCGGCAATCGGGCCGCCCCACCACTAGCGGGCGGCAGTCGTAATAGCGGTTGCACAGCACCCGCAGATTGAACACCACGCGCGGCACCGTCGATGAAATCACCGCCCCGGTGATCGCCACCTCCAGCTTGTTCAACCCGATCAGGCTGGACAGCCAGACGAAATACTCATCCGCCGTCCGCTTGTGGTCGGTGGCAATGCGCCAGGTGGCCAGGAACGCCTCCCCGGTCCAGATCGAAAACACCGTGTTGGTGTTGCCGCAGTCGATGGCCAGCAGCATCGCGCCCCCTATCCGAAAAACACGTCGGCCGCCGCAACCAGCCGCCGGCCCGCCGCCGTTGCCAGCACCAGCGCTCCGTCGTCGGCCACGGTCTCGAACCGCCCGCTCAGCGTCTCGCTGCCGGTGCGGGCGGTGATCGCCTGACCCAGCCGCGCCGCCCGCGCCAGCCAGGCGGTGCGGACGGGCGCAAAACCCTCAACAGCAAACACCGCCTCCCACCGTGCATAGGCCGGGGCCAGCAGCCCCAAAAATGCCTCCGGCCCGATCCGCACGCCGGTCTCACCCAGCAGACTGACCGGCCGCAGCGCTCCGGGCTCAACCTCAACCAGAACCGGGGCCGCCGCCAGATTGACCCCGACCCCGATCGCCAGATAGCCCACACCATCCGCTCGCCCGGCGCTTTCCAGCAGGATGCCCGCCAGCTTGCCACCGTTCAGCAGCACATCGTTCGGCCATTTCAACTGGAACAATTCCGGCCTGCCGGTCGCAGCCGCCAGCGCGTCACAGAGCGCCAGCGCCGCCACGAATGACCGCAGCGCCACCACGCCCGGCACCTCTGGCGGCCGCATCAGCAACGTCGCGGCGAAATTGCCCGCAGCCATCGCCCAGGGCCGCCCGCGCCGCCCGCGCGCCGCCGTCTGCTGTATCGCCATGATCCAGAGCGGCCCGGCAAGCGCCGCAGCCCGGCGCGCCGCTTCCGCATTGGTGCTGTCAACGCTGTCCAGCACCAGCCGCCCGACACCTTCGGGCCAGTCAGCGGACAAGCGTTTCCGCCGCCACCGCTGCCAGCGCCTCGATCCCGAACAGGTTGATCACTCCCAGCACCATCGCCGCCGCCGACGCCATCAGGAACAGCCACTGCACCCGTGGCATCACCCCGTCCAGCGCCTCGGTCTCCTCGCCGAAATACATGTAGAACACGATGCGCAGATAATAGAACGCGCCGATTACCGAAGCCACCGCCCCCGCCACCGCCAGCCAGGTCATCCCGGCATCAACCGCCGCCTGCAAGACATAGAACTTTCCGAAGAATCCGACCATCGGCGGCACCCCCGCCAGACTGAACAACAAGACCAGCATCGCCAGCGCCCGCAGCGGCTCCCGCTTCGAATACAGGTTCAGCGCCCGAATGTCGGTCACCGGCCGCCCGTCCCGCTCCATCGACAGGATGAAAGCGAAGGTGCCGACGTTCATCGTCACATAGATCGCCATATAGACCAGCATCGCCTTGACGCCGGCTTGCGTCCCCGCCGCCAGCCCGACCAGTGCAAACCCCATGTGCGCGATCGAGGAATAGGCCATCAGCCGCTTGATGTCGCGCTGCCCGATCGCCGCCACTGCGCCGAGAAACATCGAGGCCACCGCCAGCAGCGCCACGATCTGCCCCCACTGCCCCGGCACCGCGCCGAACGCATCGAACACCAGCCGGGCAAACAGCGCCATCGCCGCCATCTTCGGCGCGGTGGCAAAGAAGGCCGTGACCGGCGTCGGCGAGCCCTCGTACACATCCGGCGTCCACATGTGGAACGGTGCCGCCGACACCTTGAACGCCAGCCCGGCGATCAGGAACACCAGCCCGAGCAGCAGCCCCATCGGCATCGGCCCCTCACCCAGGGTCGAGATGATGCCCGAAAACAGCGTGGTCCCGGCATAGCCATAGGTCAGCGACGCGCCATAAAGCAGCAGGCCCGACGACAGCGCCCCCAGCACGAAATACTTCAGCCCGGCCTCGGTCGACCGCACCGAATCCCGCCGGATCGCCGCGATCACATACAAAGCCAGCGATTGCAGCTCCAACCCCATGTACAGCGCCATCAGATCGCCCGCCGACACCATCATCATCATGCCGACGGAGGCCAGCGCCACCAGTACCGGATACTCGAACCGCAAAAGGTCACGCTTGACCATGTAATCCTGCCCGATCAGCAGCACCGCCGCCGCCGACAACAGGATCGTCACCTTGGCGAATCGGGCAAAGGCATCGTTCAGGAACATGCCCTCGAACGCCGACCGGTCGTTGCCGCCCGCCAGCCCGATCCACGCCGCCAACAGCGCGAATACCACGATCGTCGCCCACAGGATCGGCAGCGCCGCCCGGTCCTTGCCCATGAAAGCCCCGAACATCAGGGCCGCCATCGCAAAGATCGCCAGAAAAATCTCCGGCATCAGCGGTCCGTAATTGTCAACCGACATCGCGCCGCCCCCTCAATTCTGCACCAGTTGCGTGGCCGCATCCGCCGCCGCCAGCGCCGTGTCATAGGTCTGCACCAGCGCCGCCGTCGCCGGCCCGACGATGTCGGTGATCAGGCTCGGATAAACGCCCAGCAGGATCGTCATCACCACCAGCGGCGCGAAAATCGCCCGCTCGCGCCCCGTCATGTCGGTGATGGTCTTCAGCCCGCCCTTGATCAGGTCGCCGAACACCACGCGGCGATAGAGCCACAGCGCATAGGCCGCCGACAGGATCACGCCGCTGGTCGCCACCGTCGCCACCCAGGTATTGGCCTGAAACGCCCCCATCAGCGCCAGAAACTCGCCGACGAAGCCGCTCGTCCCCGGCAGCCCGACATTGGCCATGGTGAACAGCATGAACACCAGCGCATAGACCGGCATCCGCGCCACCAGCCCGCCATAAGCCGCAATCTCGCGCGTATGCATCCGGTCATAGATCACGCCCACAATCAGGAACAACGCGCCGGACACGAAGCCATGGCTGATCATCTGGAAGATCGCGCCGTCCAGCCCCTGCTGATTGGCGCTGAAAATCCCCATGGTGACAAAACCCATATGCGCCACCGAGGAATAGGCGATCAGCTTCTTCATATCCTCCTGCATCAGCGCCACCAGGCTGGTGTAGACGATGGCGATTACGCTCAGCCACAACACCAGCGGCGCCAGCAGATCGGATGCCACCGGGAACATCGGCAGGGAAAACCGCAGGAATCCGTAGCCCCCCATCTTCAGCAATATCGCCGCCAGCACGACGGAACCGGCGGTCGGGGCCTGCACATGCGCATCCGGCAGCCAGGTATGCACCGGCCACATCGGCATCTTGACGGCAAAGCTGGCGAAAAACGCCAGCCACATCAGGGTCTGGATGCCGCCGACGATGGTAAAGCCCAGGAAGGTCAGCGGGCTGCTGTCGAAACTGAACGCCATCAGCGTCGGAATGTCGGTGGTGCCGGCCTGCGCATACATCGCGATCATCGCCACCAGCATCAGCACCGACCCGAGGAAGGTATAGAGGAAGAACTTGAACGCGGCATAGATCCGTTCCTTGCCGCCCCAGATGCCGATGATCAGGAACATCGGGATCAGACCGGCCTCGAAGAACAGATAGAACAGCACCAGATCCAGCGCCACGAACACGCCCAGCATCAGGCTTTCCAGCACCAGAAACGCGATCATGTATTCCTTGACCCGGACCTCGACATCCCAGCAGGCGGCGATGGTCAGGGGCATCAAGAACGTCGTCAGCAGCACGAACAGCACCGAAATGCCGTCCACCCCCAGCTTGTATTTCAGCCCGAGGATCCAGTCGCCCTCCTCGACGAACTGAAAGCCGGTGTTGGCCGGATCGAACCCGAACAGCAGGATCAGGCTGGCAACAAACGTCACCGACGTCGCAATCAGCGCCACCCACTTGGCATTGCGCCGCGCCGCCGGATCATCGCCGCGCAGGAACAGCGCCAGAATGACCGCCGCCGCCATCGGCAGAAAGGTGATGATGGACAACAGGTTATCCATCATTCCGCCCCTCCGCTTAGCGTCATCCAGGTGATCAGCACCGCGATCCCCAGCACCATGGCAAAGGCATAGTGGAACAGATACCCCGATTGCGCCCGCCCTGCCAACCGCGTGAAAAACGGAATGATCCCCATTGCCACACCGTTCAGCCCGCCGTCGATCACCGTGCCGTCACCTTTTTTCCACAGAAACCGGCCCAGCCCCATCATCGGCCGCACGAATACCGCGTCGTAGATTTCATCGAAATACCACTTGTTCAGCAGGAACAGGTACAGGGGCCGCTGCTGTTCCGCCAACTGGCGCGGCAGGCCTGGGTTGACGATGTAGAACAGATACGCAATCCCCAGCCCGATCAGCATGGCCACGAACGGCGACAGCTTGACCCAGACCGGCGCGTGGTGCGCGTCATCGATCACATGGTTGCTTTCTGCCATGTAGATGCCGCCCCGGGTCCAGCCCTGCGGCAGCGCCGCCGCATCCACGGCGGCGGTTTCAACCGCAGCAGTGCCATGCCCGTCCGCCGGGGCCGCCTCGGTCGCCACGGCACCATCCGCCGGGGCCCCTTCGGTCACCGCACCGCCTTCTGCCGGGGCCACCTCGGCATGCGCAGCCTCAGTGCCCTGTTCCGTCGCTTCGCCGTGCGCCTCGGGCATGCCAAAGAACGTCAGTACCCGCGCATGATCGCCAAAGAAGCTGCCATACCAGACCATGCCGGCGAACACCGCCCCAATGGCCAGCCCCCCCAGCGGCACCGTCATCGTCCATGGGCTTTCATGGGCATGATCATGCGCATGATGATCCCCCCGCGCCTGCCCGAAAAAGGTCATGAACATCAGCCGCCACGAATAGAAAGACGTCATCCCCGCCGCCAGCACCAACAGCCAGAACGCGTACATCGAGCCGCCGGCAAACGCGCTTTCAATCACTGCGTCTTTCGACAGGAACCCGGCAAAGCCGATCGAGGTCAGCGGTATTCCGACCCCGGTGATCGCCAGCGTGCCGATCAGCATCGCCCAGAACGTCAGCGGCACCTTGGTCCGCAAGCCGCCATAGTTGCGCATGTCCTGTTCATGATGCATCGCGGTGATCACCGACCCCGCCCCCAGAAACAGCATCGCCTTGAAGAATGCGTGGGTGAACAGATGGAACATCGCCACCGAATACACCCCCGACCCCGCCGCCACGAACATGTAGCCCAGTTGCGAACAGGTCGAATAGGCGATCACCCGCTTGATGTCGTTCTGCACCAGCCCGACGGTCGCGGCAAAGAACGCGGTCGAGGCCCCGACTACCACGATCATCACCGCCGCAGCCGGCGCGAATTCGTATAGGGGCGACATCCGGCAGACCAGAAACACCCCGGCCGTTACCATGGTCGCGGCATGGATCAGCGCCGATACCGGCGTCGGCCCCTCCATCGCGTCCGGCAGCCAGGTGTGCAGGAACAATTGCGCCGACTTGCCCATCGCGCCGATGAACAACAGCACCCCGATCAGGTTCGCGGCATTCCACTCGGTCCACAGAAAGCCGACATTTGTCGCCGCCAGTTCCGGGGCCTTGGCAAAGATCACGTCCAGATCGATGCTGTCGACCAGAAAGAACAGCCCGAAAATCCCCAGTGCAAAGCCGAAATCGCCGACCCGGTTGACGATAAACGCCTTGATCGCGGCGGCATTGGCCGAGGCCTTGCGGTAATAGAACCCGATCAGCAGGTACGACGCGACGCCGACGCCCTCCCAGCCGAAAAACATCTGCACCAGATTGTTGGCCGTCACCAGCGCCAGCATGGCAAAGGTGAAGAACGACAGATAGGCGAAAAACCGCGGCCGGTAGACCTCGCCCGGCTTCCAGTTGTCGTCATGCGCCATGTAGCCGACCGAATACAGATGCACCAACGCCGACACCGTATTGATCACCACTAGCATGATCGCGGTCAGCCGGTCCAGCCGGATCGCCCAGCTGGTATCAAGGCTGCCGGACTGGATGAACCGGAACAGCTCGATCTGCCGCGCTTCGCCGTCAAAGCCCAGAAACACCACCCAGCTCAGCAGCATCGCCAGGAACAGTAGCCCGGTTGCGACATAGGTCGCCGCCTCCTCGCCGATCAACCGCCAGCCGAACCCGCAGATCAGCGCGCCGACGAGCGGGGCAAACAGGATGATGGTTTCCATGGCTCAGCCCTTCATCACATTGACGTCTTCAACGTCGATGGTGCCCCGGTTGCGGAAGAAACAGACCAGAATGGCCAAGCCGATCGCCGCCTCCGCCGCCGCCACCGTCAGCACGAACATGGTGAACACCTGGCCGACCAGATCGCCGGCAAAACTGGAAAACGCCACCAGGTTGATGTTGACCGCCAGCAGCATCAGCTCGATCGACATCAGAATGACGATGACATTCTTGCGGTTCAGGAAAATCCCGAAAATGCCGATGACGAACAACGCCGCCGCCACCGTCAGATAATGTTCCAGTCCCACCATCGCCTCAGTCCTTCTTGCCCGTCTTGCGCGCCCGCATCACCACCAGCACCACCCCCACCACGACGATGCCGATCAGGATCTTGACGATCACAACCGCATCCTCACAACCCCTGCCCCGACTTCACATCCACCAGTTCCATCGCCTTGGCCGGGTCGCGGTACATCTGCTGCAATATATCCTGCCGCTTGATCCCGACCCGGTGGCGCAGCGTCAGCACGATGGCCCCGATCATTGCCACCAGCAGGATCAGCCCGGCCGCCTGAAACAGGTACAGGTACTTGTCATAGAGCAGCAATCCCAAGGCCTTGGTATTCTGCACCTGATCCAGATCCGGCGTCACCGCTGCCCGCAGACCTTGCGCACCGTCCGCCGTGGTCCAGACCCCGTAAACCAGCGCCAGCTGCATCAGGATGATCACCCCGATCAGCCCGGCCAGCGGCACATGCTTGGCCATTTCCGCCTTCAGTTCCGAAAAATCGACGTCCAGCATCATGACGACAAACAGGAACAGCACCGCCACCGCGCCGACATAGACGATCATCAGCAGCATGGCGACAAACTCGGCCCCCAACAGCACGAACAGCCCGGCCGACGACATGAACGCGAGGATCAGCCACAACACCGAATGCACCGGGTTGCGCGCCACCGTCATCAACAGCCCCGCCGCGACCACGAGGATCGCAAAGACGTAAAAGGCGAAATCCGCGACGGTCATTCCTCATTTCCTTTCCGAATAGCCCTACGCGTCATGCTTGGCCTCAAGCTGTTCGATCCGGTGCTCCATCCCGCCGATGTACCCGGCCAGCGCGTTCAACATGACGCTGTGGCCGCCGACCGCCGTCTGAATATTCTCCAGCCGCTCGACCAACTCGTGCTTGTCCAGCGTCGCCTGCGCTTTCATCTCGGCCATTTCGGCCCGAATATCCCGAAGCTGGGTCAGGATCAGATTTTCAACGTTTTCGTTCATCCCATCCTCACCGGTACGGCGCATCCATTTCCAGATTGCGGGCGATCTCGGCTTCCCAGCGGTCACCGTTGGCCAGAAGCTTGGCCTTGTCGTAATACAGCTCTTCGCGGGTTTCCGAGGCGAATTCGAAATTCGGCCCCTCGACAATCGCATCGACCGGGCAGGCTTCCTGACAAAAGCCGCAATAGATGCACTTCGTCATGTCGATATCGTACCGCGTCGTGCGCCGTGACCCGTCTTCGCGCGGTTCCGCATCGATAGTGATCGCCTGCGCCGGACAAATGGCCTCACAGAGCTTGCAGGCAATGCAGCGCTCCTCGCCATTGGCATAGCGGCGCAGCGCATGCTCGCCGCGGAAACGTGGGCTCAAAGGCCCCTTTTCATGCGGATAGTTCAGCGTGACCTTGGGGGCGAAGAAGTATTTCATCCCCAGCCCGAAGCCCTTGATGAAATCCATCAGGAAAAAATACTTGGTCGCCCGGGTCCAGTCGATCGCACTCATTCGACGCGCTCCTGCTTGGCAGCCACCGTTTCCGCCCATTTCTCACTATAGTCGCTTTGCTGGACCAGCCCGCGCCAGGCGGAATCCGGCGTCTTTTCAACCTCGTAGTACAGGTAAACCCGCGTCTTGGGCAAACGCCCCTTCAACCGCAGGCGGGTGCCGAATTCGGCCACATCCGGAAAGGAAAACGGATCGGCCACCTCGTCCCGCGCCAGCCCGGTCACTTCATGCACGGTGCAGCCGCAGCCGCGTTTCCAGAACGTCCACACCAGATCGGGGTTGAACTGGTACATGCCGTGCCCAGCCCAGCCGTTCAGGCCGTTGGCCGAAACGAACCGCCCCCCCGGTGCCAGCATGTCGAACACCGACCGCAGCGCCACCGGCACGTTGAACACATGCTCAAGCGTGCCGCCGTCAAAGATGAAAGAGAACTGCCCATGCAATGCTTGCGGCACCGGTTCGTTCAGATCATGGACAATCGTCGCCCCTTCATAGGCCGAAGCGTCCATGGTCTCCATCCCCGGAAAGCCCAGCTGATCCCACATGGTTTCGCTGAACCCGTCGTCCTGGATCAGGTCGCGGACAAACAGCGCCGATCCGGCCGACCGCAGCGCCGCAATCATCGCAGGCTTGTTCTTGGGGTTGGCCCGCAAGGCCTGCCGCCCGAGCATCAGCAACCGCCCCTGCGGTCGCCACCGCCCCGACAGTGCGGCCAGTTTCACGAACAAGGCATGATCAATCCCCACCGACTACCCCCCCACCGTCTGCAGCAGGTCGGGCCAACGCGCCCAGAACCCGCCGAACACCTCAAACTTCGCCAGAAACGCCACGATCACCACCCAGCCAAGCGACATCGGCAAAAACACCTTCCAGCCGATCCGCATCAGCTGGTCATAGCGGTAGCGTGGCACGATCGCCTTCACCATCGCGAACATGAAGAAGAAGAATGCCATCTTGCCCACCATCCACAGCGCGCCGTCGGGCAGACCGGGGATCGGCGACAGCCAGCCGCCGAAGAACAACAGGCTGGTCAGGGCGCACATCAGGAAAATGGCGATGTATTCGCCGGCCATGAACAAGAGAGACGGCGTCGAGGAATATTCGACCATGAACCCCGCCACCAGTTCGGACTCCGCTTCCGGCAGATCGAACGGCGGCCGGTTGGTTTCGGCCAAGGCGCTGATGAAGAACAGGAACACCATCGGGAAATGCGGCAGCCAGTACCAGTTGAACAGCCCGTAATCGCCGTCCTGCGCCCGCACGATATCGCCGAAATTCATGCTGCCCGTCGACAGGATGATGCCGATGATGATCAGCCCCAGCGACACCTCGTACGAAATCATCTGCGCTGCCGACCGCAGGCTTCCGAGAAACGGGTATTTCGAGTTCGAGGCCCAGCCGCCCATGATCACGCCGTAAACCTCCAAAGACGAGATCGCGAACACGAACAGGATCGCCACGTTGATGTCGCTCAGCACCCAGCCGTCAGCAAACGGGATCACCGCCCAGGCCAGCACCGCCAGCACGAACGACAGCATCGGGGCGAGGAAGAACACCGCCCGGTCGGCCCCGGCCGGCACCACGATTTCCTTCACCACATATTTCAGCGCGTCGGCCACGGTCTGCAGCAGGCCGAACACGCCCACCACGTTCGGGCCGCGCCGCATCTGCACCGCCGCCCAGATCTTGCGGTCGCCATACACCAGAAACAGCAGCGAGATCATCACGAACCCGATCACCAGCAGCCCCTGCGCCGCCATGATCAGCCCGATCCCCAGCCCGGTTGCAAAGAAGTCGGTCATCTTGTTCCCTCAAACCGTCGGTATCTTCTGGTCGGCGCAGTCGCCCACTGTCACTTCGGCGTCGATGGTCCGCAGTCCCTCGGGCAGACCGGGCGAGATGGTGTAAACAGCATCCGCCCGCCAAATGCCACCCTTCTCGTCGACATTCGTGCGCAGATGCCGCGCGAAACCGAAGCCCCGGATCAGCGTATACTGCGCCGCAGCACACAGCGCATAGTTCGACACATCGTCGCGGCTGCGCGCCCCCCGCATCGACACCAGAAAGTTCACCAGATCGCCGTCCAGAAGCCGGGTTTCCACCCCCAGATAGGTCGGGTCGAACCGGTCCCCGGTCACCCCGGGGTCAACGCCACAGCCCGCCGCCGCCAGCATCAGCGTAACGGCTCCTGCGACCCGCATCCTATTCCGCCGCCAGCGCCGGCGCGCCCCGCGCCCGGGCCGCCGCCGACAGCTCAACCATCAGCGCCGAGGCGCGGGCCACCGGATTGGTCAGATAGAAATCCGCCACGGCATTGCGAATCGCCGCCTGCGCCGGGGCCGCCAGCGGCACCGCCTGCCAATCGTTCACCGGCACCGCGTCAATCGCCCCCAGATGCGGCACCGCCGCCACCAGCGCGCTGCGCAGAGCCGCCAGCGTATCATAGGGCAACGTCGCCCCCAGTTCCGCCGACAGCGCCCGCAGGATCGCCCAGTTGTCCTTGGCTTCGCCCGGCGCGAACCCGGCGCGCAGCGCCAGTTGCGGCCGGCCCTCGGTATTGACGAACAGGCCGTTCTCCTCGGTCCACGCCGCCCCCGGCAGGATCACATCGGCCCGGTTCGCGCCCCGGTCGCCGTGCGAGCCCTGATAGATCACGAACGGCCCGGCGGCGATGTCCACTTCATCGGCACCAAGGTTGTAGATCACCTCGGCCCCCTCGGTGGCCACGGCCAGCCCGCCTTCGGTCACTGCGCCCACATCCATCGCCCCGACCCGGCCCGCCGCCGTGTGCAGCACCAGCAGCTTGGCGTTGGTGACCTCGGCAAGTCGCATTACCTGCGCCAGCACGGCAGCACCGTCCGCCTCGTTCAAGGCGCCCTGACCGACAATCAACACTTTCGGAATGTCGCGATCGGCGGTGTGGTCAAGCGCGCTCAGCGCCAGCAGATCGGACCGCGCAAGCCCGACATGCTCATATTCATAGGTCAGATCGACCCGCGGGCCGATCACACCGACCCGCGCGCCTCCGGTCCAGGCCTTGCGGATGCGCGCGTTCAGCACCGGCGCCTCAAGACGCGGGTTGGTGCCCACCAGCAGGATCATCTCGGCGCTGTCGATTTCCTCGATCGCCGCTGTGCCGACATAGCCCGACCGGTTGCCGATCGGCAGCTTTGCGCCGTCTACCCGGCACTCGACCCGGCCCCCCAGCCCCTCGACCAGCTGCTTCAGCGCAAACGCCGCTTCCACCGGCACCAGGTCGCCGATCAGCCCGGCCACGCGCCTGCCTTTCATCGCCGCAGCAACAGCGGCCAAAGCCTCGCCCCAGCCGGCTTTCCGCAACTTGCCGTTCTCGCGGACATAGGGCACATCCAGCCGCTGCCGCCGCAACCCGTCCCAGACGAACCGGGTCTTGTCGGAAATCCATTCCTCGTTCACGCCGTCATGGTTGCGCGGCAGGATCCGCATGACTTCGCGCCCCTTGGTATCCACCCTTATGTTCGACCCCAAAGCGTCCATCACGTCGATGGTCTCGGTCTTGGTCAGCTCCCACGGCCGCGCGGTAAAGGCGTAGGGCTTCGACGTCAAAGCCCCGACCGGGCACAGATCGATGATGTTGCCCTGCAGATTGCTGTCCAGCGTCTGGTTCAGATAGCTGGTGATCTCGGCATCCTCGCCGCGCCCGGTCTGGCCCATCTGGCTGATCCCGGCCACCTCCGTGGTGAACCGCACGCAGCGCGTGCAGGAAATGCACCGCGTCATATGGGTTTCGACCAAAGGCCCCAGATCGAGGTCCTCGCTTGCCCGCTTCGGCTCGCGGTAGCGGGAAAAATCCACGCCATACGCCATCGCCTGATCCTGCAGATCGCACTCGCCACCCTGATCGCAGATCGGGCAATCCAGCGGGTGGTTGATCAGCAGAAACTCCATCACCCCCTCGCGCGCCCGCTTGACCATCGGCGAGTTGGTCTTGATCACCGGCGGCTCGCCGTTCGGGCCGCCCCGCATGTCCTTCACCTGCATGGCGCACGACGCCGCCGGTTTCGGCGGCCCGCCCACCACCTCGACCAGACACATCCGGCAATTGCCCGCGATCGATAGCCGCTCGTGATAACAGAACCGCGGAATTTCCACCCCCGCCTGCTCGCAGGCCTGAATAAGCGTCAGCGCCGGATCAACCTCGACCTCGATGCCGTCGATGATCAGCTTGCGCAGGTTAGCCATGGGTCACTTCCTTACGTTGGAACCGCGCGATCAGCGCCATGGCCCAGCCGATCAGGCCGGGCCCCGGTTTCCTGTTGTTATCCTGTTGCTCGGCAACGGTTTCGCGACGGCTGGCCCGAAAGCCGGCCTCCAGATCACTCAGCCCGTATTTCGGATCAATCCCGCCTGCACACATCGCCGCTACTCCGCCGCCACTTGGGCGCATGCCCTGCGTTTCCACAGGCCCGCTTCTGTCAGATGCGCCCAGCCGAACGCCGCGTCACTGTCGCCCTTTGCCTCGCGCAGCTGGAACCGCGCCATCCCCTCGGCCACATCTGGCCGGTGCCCCTCCGGCACCCACCACAGCACCAGATGCGAATTGCCGACCGCATCATACCATTCGCCCCGCCGTGCATAGAACTGCCGGTGCACGGTATTCCAGACAAACCCCTCCAGGCTCGCCACATCACGCCAGACCGACAGCGTCGAGGCAATCCGCAGCTGGCCGCCAAACACGCCCCCGGGATCGTTCTGCGCCCGGTCCATGTCCTCGTCCGGCATCCGCCAGACAAAACCGGGGCTCTGCGCCGCGATCCCGTTCACCAGATCAAGGCCATCGACAAAGCCCCGCACGCGCGGGTCATCCCAATCGTGCTTCAGCGTGCCGAAGTTGAACTCCGCCAGATGATGCCCCGCCGGCTGCTTCATTCCGCCGCCATCCCCGAACAATTCTGCGTCTGCCAGAGCCGCGCCTGCGGCAGATGCTTCCAGCCGAACGCCTCGTCGGTATCCCCATGCGCCTGCATATGCGCCAGCCGCGCCATCGCCTCGTCAATCGTTGGCCGGTGCCCCGCCGGCACCCACCACATCACGAAATGCATCCGCCCCAGCACCTCGAACCATTCCGCCCGTCGTTCATAGAATTGCCGATGCACCGTGTTCCACACGAACTGCTCCAGCGTCTCGACGCTTTCCCAGACCGTCAGGTTGGACACGAACTGTGCGTCGCCCTCCAGCTTGATCGCCGTGTTCCCGGTCCCCGGCTCGCCCGAGCCTTCCGACATCCAGACAAACCCCGGCATCCGCTTGCCCAGACCATTGACCCGGTCCAGCGCATTCATGAATTCCGCCACGCGCGGGTCATCGGTGGGGGCCAGCAAGCGCCCGATGTTCAGTTCGGCAAGGTGATGGGTCGGTAGCATCATCCCTCGTCCCGCAGCAGCGAGCCGATCAGGCTCCCCTTGGCAATCTCGCTCTGCCCCAGGGCGCAAAAGCTGGCCGCGTCCCCGGCCTTGCCGCCGTTCCCGGCAATATAGTCCGCCGCCAGCGCCTTGATCCGCGCCTTTTCGTCCTTGTCCTTCAGAAAGGCCTTGATATCGGCGGCGGTGTAGCCCTGGTCCAGCGCATAGCGTTCCAGCTCCTGCGCCTTGAAGATCGCCACCAGCATCCGCGCCGACATCGTCGGGCAGGTCTTGCGGATGGTGTCGCCGACCTGCGCCGCCACCAGCGACTGCGTCACATGCGCGTCCTCGCGCAGCGGCACAAGGACGGTGGCGGTGGCCTTGGCCGGGGCGGCCAGAACCACGAGCGTCAGACATGTCAGAATGGTCCGGATCATCAAGAAACTCCTTGTACGCGGCAGCGCGCATTCTGAAGCGTCGGACCGTGTTATGCCATAACAGCCTGCCGCCCCCGTACTCCCGTTGATCCCCTGCCGGTCTGTCACGGCCATGCCGCCAGTCGCGCCGGAAAGCGCGCGGTCGGTTCGGGAACGGCAAAGGCGTGAACAGATCATGATAACAGCTGTCTCGATCCTGAAAGTCCTAACATCTGGATAATGCAAGTAGCCTAACCATCTGATTTACCTCAACTAAAAAATGTCCCAGCGTGAGACATCTTTCCCCTCACTCCGCCGCCATCGACCGCCCGGCCTTCTTGGCCTTGATCCGGTCCTCGATCTCGGGCCGGAACTGCCGGATCAGCCCCTGTATAGGCCAGGCCGCCGCATCGCCCAGGGCACAGATCGTGTGACCCTCGACCTGCTTGGTCACCGACAGCAGCATGTCGATCTCCTCGATCTCGGCCTCGCCCCGCACCAGCCGGTCCATCACCCGCATCATCCAGCCGGTGCCCTCGCGGCACGGGGTGCACTGGCCGCAGGACTCGTGCTTGTAGAACTTGGACAGCCGCCAGATCGCCTTGATCACGTCGGTCGACTGATCCATCACGATCACCGCCGCCGTCCCCAGCCCCGACTTCTTGTCGCGCAGCCAGTCGAAATCCATCAGCGCCTCGTCGCATTCCTCGGCCCGCAGCATCTGCACCGACGACCCCCCCGGAATCACCGCCTTCAGGTTCTTCCAGCCGCCCCGCACCCCGCCGCAATGCTTGTCCAGAAGCTCCTGCAACGGGATCGACATCGCCTCCTCGACGACACAAGGATGGTTCACATGCCCCGAGATGCAGAACACCTTGGTCCCGGTGTTGTTCGGCCGGCCGAACCCGGCAAACCACGCCGCCCCCCGCCGCAGGATCGTCGGCACCACCGCAATCGATTACACAATGTTGACCGTGGTCGGACAGCCAAAAAGCCCGGACCCCGCCGGGAACGGCGGCTTCATCCGCGGCATCCCCTTCTTGCCCTCCAGGCTTTCCAACAGCGCGGTTTCCTCGCCGCAGATGTAAGCCCCGGCCCCGTGGTTCAGATACAGGTCGAAGTCATAGCCTGACCCGCAGGCATTCTTGCCCAGCAATCCCGCGTCATAGGCCTCGTCGATCGCCGCCTGCAGCGCCTCTTTCTCGCGAATATACTCGCCGCGAATGTAGATGTAGCCCGCCACCGCCCCCATCGCCGCCCCGGCGATCAGGCAGCCCTCGACCAGCGGATGCGGATCGTGCCGCATGATCTCGCGGTCCTTGCAGGTGCCGGGCTCGGATTCGTCGGCGTTCACCACCAGATAGGATGGCCGCCCGTCCGACGCCTTCGGCATGAACGACCATTTCAGCCCGGTCGGAAACCCCGCCCCGCCGCGCCCGCGCAAGCCAGACGCCTTGATCTGCTCGACCAGCCAGTCCCGCCCCTGCTTGATCAACCCGGCCGTGCCGTCCCAATGCCCGCGCTTGCGCGCCCCGGCAAGCGAGCGGTCGTGCATCCCGTACAGGTTGGTAAAGATCCGGTCCTGATCCTTCAGCATCTTCAATTCCTCAATTGGTCGGGCGTTGTTTGGCCCTGGCATGGCTGGCGGCGGCCGGTTTGGCGCGTTGTCTGGCGGGGCGTTGTCTGGCGGGGTGCGATTTGGCAGGGTGCAATTTGGCAGCGACCTGCCCCGCCGCGCTTTGATTGTTCTGGCCCAGATCGCTCTGGCCTTGATCGCTCGGCCCCCCGTTCGCCCGACGCGCATACCAGACCCGGAATGTCACCACCAGCGCCCAGAAAAACGCCGCCAGCGCGGCCAGATCGAACAGAAAGGCATAGCGCGCCTGCCATCCCAGGCGGCCGCCCAGCCATTGACCGGCCAGCCACGCCACCACCGTCACGGCAATGACCACGGCCACCAGCCGCGCCTGCCGCGCCAGATGCCGGTCCAGATCGCTGACCCCTGCCATGCGTCAGCCCTTTGCCGCGTCAGCGGCGGCAAACGCCTCGGCCTCGGTGCCGCCGCTGGCCAGTACCTTGGCCTGAGCCACCCAGTGATCGCGGCTGGCCCGGCCCCGGAAGCCTTCCAGATTGTCATCCACCCAGGCAAGCTCTGCGGCTTTCCAGCTGCCGATCTGGTCGAAATGAAAAATCCCCATGCCGTGCAGCATCTGTTCCAGCTTTGGCCCGATGCCCCGGATGATCTTCAGATCGTCGGCCTGCCCGCCGCGTGCGGCGGTCAGCATCGCCGGTTTGCCGTCCGCCAGATCCTCGGCCGGTCGCGCCACCGGCACCGACCCCGGCACCACCCGCGTCGGCACGACCACGGGCGGCGGTGCCGGCGTGGGTGGAGTATCCGGCAATGCAGGCGCCACTGGTACCGATGCGGCCGCTGTCACCGCTGGCACCACTGTCACCGTTGGCGCAACCACCAGCTTGGGCGGTTGCGGTGCAGGAACCGGCCCAGGAATTGGCCCGGGAATTGATGCAGGACCCGCAGCGCTGGCTGGCGCAGCCGGTCGCGGCGCAGCAACGGAGCCCACGCCGGGCGTGATCCCCGACGCCGAAGCGTCCTCGCAGTAATAGGTTGAAATCAGGTACCCGACCGCCCAGAACACGATCACGCCCAGAAAAACCGCCAGCAGAAAGCCGGTCCCGGTCAGCCACAGCAACAGGATCAGGGCCAGCAGCCCGACTGCCGCCCCGATCAGCCAGCTGCCCGTCGTGCAGCTTATCGCCCCATCTTTGCCCAGCACCACACCCTCCCTGATCTCGTGATCCGTCAGTCAGTCTTGCCTTTTTTCTTGCGGGTCGAGAACCGGGTCTCGGCACCCGTCGCCAGTACCCGGGCCTGGACCACCCAGCCTTCACGGGTCACCCGGCCCTTGAACCCTTCCAGGTTGTCGTCGACCCAGGCAACTTCGGTCTCGGTCCAGGCCGCCAGCTGGTCGAAGTGATAGTAGCCCAGCCGTTGCAGCAAAGCCTCCAGCTTGGGGCCGACCCCCTTGATCAGCTTCAGATCGTCGGGCTTGTTGTCGCGGGCCGCCGCCAGACCCTGCGGCTGCGTCATCGTCAAAGGAGCCGCCGGGGTACCCGGGGACGAGGCTTTGGGCGATCCGGTCGATATCGCCTGCGCCTCCTGCTTCAACACGCCGGTCGCGTCTGCCGGTTTGTCCTTTCCGGGCAATGGCTCGACCGGGACGCCCGTCGCCGGCGTGACATCGGCCGCCGGGTGGTTCTGCGCCCGGCCAAGCCACGGCGCGGTCAATGCCACTTCACTGCCATCGATCCGCTTGACCGTATCCTTCAGATCAACCGCCGCCTGAGCGCTGTAGTTGTACTGCCGCCGCCCGCTTTCGAAATCGGTCAGACTGGTCAACCCGCTCAGCGGTTCCGCTGCATAGCGCCCGTTCTGCGGTCCCGGCACCGGCACCTTCCCGGCGGCAAGTTCGTCCAGGATCGCCTCCAGCCGCGCCGGGGTCAGGTCTTCGTAATAGTCCTTGCCGATCTGCACCGCCGGCGCATTCGAACAGGCCCCCAGACACTCGACCTCTTCCCAGCTGAACCTGCCATCGGCCGACAGGGCATGCGCCGATCTGGCAATCCTGGCCTTGCAGACCTCTACCAGGTCCTCGGCGCCCATGATCATGCAGGACGTGGTGCCGCAGACCTGCACATGTGCCACCGACCCGACCGGCTGCAGCTGGAACATGAAATAGAACGTCGCCACTTCCAGCCCGCGGATATAGGCCAGCCCGAGCAAGTTTGAGACATATTCGATCGCCGGGCGGCTCAGCCACCCTTCCTGCTCCTGCGCCCGCCACAGCAACGGAATGATCGCCGAAGCCTGCCGCCCCTCGGGGTACTTGGTCATCTGAGCTTGTGCCCAGGCCAGGTTGGCGGGGGTAAACGCAAAGGCGGCGGGCTGAAGGGCGTGCAGGCGTCGTAGCATTATTTCAAACTCACACATTCTGCTGCGGGACGGAACGCACCGGTTCCACGGGTGAACTCGCACACGACATACTCACCGCTTGCCGGCCCGTTCGGCCCGTAAAGCCGGTAGGCGCTGGTGGCAATTTCCCATTGCGCGATGAACGGCATCTGGCCCTGCACCTTGGCGAACGGGTAGATCACCCGGTCAAACTCGTCGCTTTCGCCGGTCTGCGCTTCGATCGCGGTTTCCTGAGCAACTGCGGCCGCCGCCGACAGCGCAAGGCAAAGGGCAAGACACGGACCAACGCGCGACACCCTCACCTATCAATCTCCCCGAACACCACATCCATCGAGCCGATGATGGCCGACACGTCCGCCAACTGGTGCCCCCGGCACATGAAGTCGATCGCCTGCAGGTGCAGGAACCCCGGCGCCCTGATCTTGGCGCGGTAGGGTTTGTTGGTGCCGTCGGCCACCAGATACACCCCGAACTCGCCCTTGGGGGCCTCAACGCAGGCATAGATCTCGCCAGCCGGCACGTGGAAGCCCTCGGTATAGAGCTTGAAATGATGGATCAGTGCCTCCATCGAGGTCTTCATCTCGCCGCGTGGCGGCGGCGTGATCTTGCCGCGCGCCAGCACGTCGCCGGGTTCCACCCGCAGCTTGGCCACCGCCTGCCGGATGATGCTGGTCGACTCCCGCATCTCGGCCATGCGGCACAGATAGCGGTCATAGCAGTCGCCGTTCTTGCCAACCGGTATCTTGAACGCGAACTCGTCATAGCATTCATAGGGTTGCGCGCGCCGCAAATCCCAGGCCAGACCCGAGCCGCGCACCATCACCCCGGAAAATCCCCAGTCGAGGATATCCTGCTCGGTGATCACCCCAATGTCGGCGTTGCGCTGCTTGAAAATCCGGTTCTCGGTCAGCAAACCGTCGATATCGTCCAGCACCCGCGGAAACTCCACTGCCCAGGTGTCGATATCGTCAATCAGTTGCGGCGTCAGATCGATGTGAACCCCGCCGGGCCGGAAATAGGCGGCATGCAGCCGCGCGCCGCAAGCCCGTTCATAGAAAACCATCAGCTTTTCGCGTTCCTCGAACCCCCACAGCGGCGGCGTCAGCGCGCCCACATCCATCGCCTGCGTGGTGACGTTCAACAGATGGTTCAGCACCCGGCCGATTTCGCAGAACAGCACCCGGATCAGGGATGCGCGGCGCGGCACCTGAACCCCGGTCAGCTTTTCGATGGCCAGACACCAGGCATGTTCCTGATTCATCGGCGCCACATAGTCCAGCCGGTCGAAATACGGCAGGTTCTGCAGATAGGTCCTTGATTCCATCAGCTTTTCGGTGCCGCGGTGCAAGAGCCCGATATGCGGGTCGCAACGTTCGACAATCTCGCCGTCCAGTTCCAGCACCAGCCGCAGAACGCCATGCGCTGCAGGGTGTTGTGGACCGAAGTTGATGTTGAAATTGCGGATGCGCTGTTCGCCGGTCTCGATATCCATCGACCCGTCGTCATAGGCGTTGCGGCGCAAATCACCTTCCATCATTTGGTCCCCGCCTTCTGGTCGCCGGGCAGGATATACTCAGCCCCCTCCCACGGCGACATGAAATCGAACTGCCGGTATTCCTGCACCAGCTTCACCGGCTCATAGACCACCCGCTTCTGGGCTTCGTCATAACGGACCTCGGTATAGCCCGTGGTCGGAAAATCCTTGCGCAGCGGATGCCCGCGAAAGCCGTAGTCGGTCAGGATGCGCCGCAGGTCGGGGTGCCCGGAAAACAGGATGCCGAACATGTCGAAGACTTCCCGCTCGAACCAGTTTGCCGCCGGAAAACTGGCGTTGATCGACGGCACCACATCCCGCTCGCCGACCAGCACCTTCACCCGGATGCGGTGGTTCCGGTACATCGACAGAAAGTGATAGACCAAATCATAGCGCGCCGGGCGTGACGGATGGTCTACCGCCGTGATGTCGACCAGCGTCGAAAACCGGCACGCGGCATCGGATTTCAGGAACTCGGCAAACTCGACCATGCCGGCCAGCCGGACCTCGACGGCCAGCTCGCCAAACGACACAGCCCAGCCCGCAACCGCCTGGCCCCGCTTGGCGGCAATGATTTCGGCCAGCTCGTTCAGTGCTTCAGACATGGGGACCTCAGCGGGTGATGGTGCCGGTGCGGCGGATTTTCCGCTGCAATTGCAGGATGCCGTACAACAGCGCCTCGGCAGTCGGCGGGCAGCCGGGAACATAGATATCCACCGGCACGATCCGGTCGCAGCCGCGCACCACCGAGTAGCTGTAATGATAATAGCCGCCGCCGTTGGCGCAGGACCCCATGCTGATAACATAGCGCGGTTCCGGCATCTGGTCATAGACCTTGCGCAGCGCCGGGGCCATCTTGTTGGTCAGGGTGCCGGCCACGATCATCAGGTCGGACTGGCGCGGGGACGCGCGGGGCGCGGTCCCGAACCGCTCCAGATCATAGCGCGGCATGCTGGTATGCATCATCTCGACAGCACAGCACGCCAACCCGAACGTCATCCAGTGCAGCGAACCGATCCGCGCCCAGTTGATGATGTCTTCGGTCGAGGTCAGCAGAAAGCCCTTGTCCTGCAGGTCGGCGTTCAGGGCGCGCACTGCAACGTCGGCGTCGGCCGCGGCCGTGTTGGCACCAGCCTGCACCCCTGCCGCAGCCCCCGCGATCACTGCCATTCCAGCGCTCCCTTCTTCCATTCATAGGCAAAGCCCACGGTCAGCACCGCCAGAAACACCATCATCGACCAGAACGCCGTCATGCTGCCTTCCCCGAACGCCACCGCCCAGGGGAACAGGAACGCCACTTCCAGATCGAATATGATGAACAGGATCGACACCAGATAGAACCGCACATCGAACTTCATCCGGGCGTCGTCAAACGCGTTGAACCCGCATTCATAGGCCGAAAGCTTCTCGGGGTCCGGATTGCGCACGGCCAGCACAACCGCCGCGAGAATAAGCACCAGCCCCAAGCCAATTGCCAACCCGAGGAAAATCATGATCGGCAGATATTCTGCAAGCATCTGGCTCACGGTCAGCTCCCTCGTGCTCACGCATGACGCGTGCTGGTCTGGCTTGGCTTCGGGTTTACCTTGCCCCCCCGGCGCGGTCAACCAATGCGGGCCGGAAACCGGCGGCCATGCCCCGGCTTTGCCGGTTTCCGGCTGATTTGCCGCTGCGCAGGCTTGGCAAAGGCTTGGCAAAAGCTTGCCGACAGCCGAATGACAGCAGCGGGCCGTGCGTCCACGCGACAGCTGATATCCCGTGCCAGACGCGCCTAAAGCGCCCATTCCGGCTTGCGGCCTTCCAGAAACGCCGCGATTCCCTCGGCGGCCTCGGCCGTTTCCCAACGCCTTACAAGCCGTTCAATTGTCTCGGCAATCAGGGCTTCGTCCGGTGCCCCCGCCAACCGGCGGATCAGCGATTTCGCCTCGGCCACCGCGCCCGGCGCGCAGGCAAGATAGGGCAGCACCTCGGCCTCGACGGCGCCGTCCAGCGCCTCGGGCGCGACCACGCCGGCCAATAGCCCCATGTCAACCGCCGCCTGCGCCCCGAACACCCGGCTTGCCATCAGATAGCGCCGCGCCACCGTGCCGCCGATCCGCGCCAGCACATAGGGCCCGATGGTGGCCGGGATCAGGCCAAGCCGGGTCTCGGTCAGCCCGAACAGCGCATCCTGCACCCCGATCGCCGCGTCGCATACCGCCAACAACCCGACCCCGCCGCCATACGCCGCGCCGTTCACCCGCCCGATCAATGGCTTGGGCAAGCCGTTCAGCGCGTGCAACATCATCGCCAGCCCGGTTGCCGCCGCGCGACGGGACCCCGCATCCCCCGCCACCTGCGCCTTCATCCACTCCGGATCACCGCCCGCACAGAAACTGCCGCCTGTGCCGGTCAGCACCACCACCCGCACCGCCGCATCCGCCGCCAACGCCGCCGCGGCTTCGGTCAGGTCCGCAATCATCCGCCCCGACAGCGTGTTGTGCTGGTCGGGCCGGTTCAGCCGCAGCGTCGCAACCCCGCGCGCATCGACCGAAAGCACCAGCGTTTCATACATCACGCCGCCGCCATCGCCTGCCAGACACCCGACACTTCGGCCCGAATGATCCGGGCGATCTGCGCGCAATCCTCCAGGCTGAAGGTCAGCGGCAACCGCATGTCCAAAAGCCCCGCCAACACCCGGTCGGTTTGCGGCAGGGCCTGCACCGGAGCGTAGCGCCAACTGTCGTGGCGCGAGGTAAAGGCCACCGGTTCCGCAGCACCGAACCATTTCAGCTCGACCCCGCGCGCCGCGCACCGTGCCACCACCGTCCGCACGTCGTCCCCTGCCCAGTCCGCCAGCAGGACCTGGATCGACGACCCGACGAACGCCTCCTCGGCGGGGCGCGCGATCACCGTCAGCCCCGGCGTGCCTTGCAGCCCGGCCTCGACGGTCCGGTAGCGCTCGTTCCAGCGCGCACATTGCCCGGCCAGCAACCGCAATTGCGGCCGCAGGATCGCCGCCCGCAGATTGTCCATCCGCCCGGACACGTTCGGCGTCTCGTACCGGATGTTGTCAAAGACTTCCGCCGGCGGTGCCGCCCGGTGCCGACCGTACAGCATGTATGACCCCGACAGCATCACCGCCCGCGCCATCACTTCAGCATCGTCGCTCACCAGAAACCCGCCCTCGCCAGAATTCATGTGCTTGTAGGTCTGCGTCGAATAGCACCCCACCAACCCATGCCGCCCCGACGGCACGCCCCGCCAGCTTGCCCCCATGGTATGGGCGCAATCCTCGATCACCGTGATCCCGGCCCCCCGGCAAATCGCCATCAGCCGGTCCATGTCGCAGATATGCCCGCGCATGTGGCTGAGCAGCAGCACCCCGGCGCCCGCCGCCTTGGCGGCCAGATCGTCAAGGTCCAGCACCAGCGCCTCGGTCACCTCGACAAACACCGGCACCGCGTTCACGGCTGCAATCGCCCCCGGCACCGGTGCCAGCGTGAAGGCATTGGACAGAACCCGGTCGCCCGGCCCGACCCCGACCGCCCGCAGGGCCGCCCCCAGAGCATAACCGCCCGAAGCCACGGCCAGGCAATAGGGCGCGCCGACAGACGCGGCGAACTCCTCCTCCAGCAACGCGGTTTCGGCCACTTCGCCCGGGGCGACGTTATAGCGGTGCAGACGCCCATGCCGCAGCACGGCCATTGCCGCCGCGATGCCTTCCTCGGGGATCGGTTCCTGCTGGGTGAAACTGCCGGTGAATTTTTCCATGATCGCCCCCTTGCGCGTACAATTCTGACCGCCCCTCGTGCGGCGGTCAATGCGGCGTCAAGGTATCCAGCAAGTCCGGCAAACGGTCGAAATGATCCAGCATCGCATCGGGCTGTAACGCCGCCACCGCCAGACCGGTCGGCCCGAAACTTACCAGCACCACCGGCACCCCCGCCGCCCGCGCCGTATCGCGGTCCGTCACCGTATCGCCGATCAGGATGGACCGCGCCACCGCGCCGCCCGACGCCGCCACCGCCGCGCGGTAAGGTGCCGGATCCGGCTTGCGCACCGCCAGCGTATCGGCCCCGATCAACGACCCGAACATCCCTCGCACCCCAAGCCGCTGCATCAGCGTTTCGGCCAAGGCCTCCGGCTTGTTGGTGCAGATGCCCAGCCGCCAGCCCGTCGCCTGCAACCGCGTCAGGGCCGCCTCGACCCCGGGATACAGCCTCGTGTGGCGGTCGATGCTCTCGCCGTAAGCCTGCAACAGCAGCGGATACTTCTCGTCCACCTCTGCCTCGGTCCAGCCCGGCCGCACCCGCGACAATCCCAGGCGCAGCATCGCCCGCCCGCCCTGAAATGCCGTCATTGCATCCCCTGGCCCAAGAACCTCGCCGTCACCCTGCCCGCGAAAGCACACGTTCGCCGCTGCCAGCAGATCGGCACTGGTATCTGCCAAGGTTCCATCCAGATCAAAAATAGCTGTTCTGCCCACGCTGCCGCCCCTGTTGGCGCTTTTGCCGCCCCTGCTGTAACGTCGCGTAACGCCTTTTGTTAGCCGTCACCCTTGCCACGCCCCGGCCCATCGCTAAAACGGGGCCATCGCCAAAACGGGCCCATCGCCAAAACGGGGCCAACCCAAAGACCAGCCCAAAGAAAAGAGCCGCTCCCATGCCCGTCAGCCTGATCATCCTCGCCGCCGGACAGGGTACCAGAATGAACTCCGACCTGCCCAAGGTCCTGCATCATGTGGCCGGCGCACCGCTTCTGGCCCATGCAATGCAGGCTGGTGCCGCCGTCGATCCGGACCAGATCGTTGTCGTGGCCGGTGTCGGACTGGCCGAGGTCGCCGTGGCGGCGCAGGCGCAGGACGTGCGCGTAGCGGTGGTGGAACAGGCCGAACAACAGGGCACCGCCCATGCCGTCTCGATGGCCGCACCACTACTTCTGGCGGGCACGCCCGGCGATACCATCGTGCTTTACGCCGATACCCCCTTCATCCGCCCGGAAACCTTGCAGGCGATGCTGGCCGCCCGCCAGCAGCATGCCGTGGTCGTCCTCGGGTTTCACGCCGCCGACCCCGGTCGCTATGGCCGGCTGGTTACCGAGGGGCCGCTCTTGCGCCGGATCGTGGAATACAAGGATGCAACGGACGCGCAGCGCACAATTGCCCTGTGCAATTCCGGCGTGATCTGCGCTTCGACCCAGACCCTGTTCGATCTGGTGGCGGCTGTCGGCAACGAAAATGCCGCCGGCGAATACTACCTGACCGACATCGTCGAACTGGCCTGGGCCCGCGGTCTTTCCGCCACCTTTGTCACCTGTCCCGAGGCGGAAACCCTGGGCGTCAACAGCCGCGCCGACCTGGCCGCCGCCGAATTCGCCTTTCAATCCCGCGCCCGCGCCGAGGCGCTGGACAACGGCGTGACCCTGACCGCGCCGGACACCGTGTTCTTTGCCTTTGACACCGTGGTCGGGCGCGATGCGGTGATCGGCCCGAACGTGGTCTTCGGTCCCGGCGTCACCATCGAATCGGGTGCCGAAGTTCGGGCCTTTTGCCACCTCGAAGGCTGCCACATCAGCCGGGGGGCCGTGGTCGGCCCGTTTGCCAGATTGCGCCCCGGCACCGAACTGGCCGAAGATGTGCGGATCGGCAACTTTGTCGAGGTAAAGAATGCCATCGTCGATCGCGGTGCCAAGATCAACCACCTGACCTACATCGGCGACGCCCATATCGGCGAGGCTGCCAACATCGGTGCTGGCACTGTGACCTGCAACTATGACGGCGTGAACAAGCACCGCACCGACATCGGGGCCCGGGCCTTCATCGGCTCCAACACCATGCTGGTCGCACCGGTCAGCATCGGGGCGGGTGCCTATACCGCCACCGGTTCCGTCATCTCCGACAACGTGCCCGCCGATGCGTTGGCCATCGCCCGCGCCAAACAGGTCGTGAAACCGGGCCTCGCGCGCAAATTGTTCGAAAAGTATAAAGCTGCAAAGGTATTGCGGCAGAAAGTGGTCGAGTAATGTGTGGTATTGTCGGGGTCCTGGGTGACCATGAAGTGGCGCCGATCATTGTCGAAGCGTTGAAACGGCTCGAATATCGCGGCTATGATTCCGCCGGGATCGCCACCGTGAACAAAGGCAGGCTCGACCGGCGCCGGGCGGTCGGCAAACTGGTCAATCTGTCCGATCTTCTGGTCCATGAACCCCTGGCCGGCAAGGCCGGAATCGGCCACACCCGCTGGGCCACGCACGGGGCCGCCACCGTCACCAACGCGCACCCGCATCAATCCGGCCCGGTCGCCGTCGTGCACAACGGCATCATCGAGAACTTTCGCGACCTGCGTCAGGAAATGGCGGCCGAAGGCATCGGCTCGCAAACCGATACCGATACCGAAACCATCGTGCTCCTGGCCCGACACCACATGGCCAGCGGCAAATCCCCGCGACAGGCCGCCGAGGCCACCATCGCCCGCCTGCACGGGGCCTTTGCGCTGTGCTTCCTGTTCGACGGCGAGGAGGACCTGCTGATCGCCGCCCGCAAGGGCTCGCCCCTGGCCATAGGCTACGGCAACGGCGAAATGTTCGTGGGCTCCGACGCCATCGCCCTCGCCCCGATGACCGACCGCATCACCTATCTGGAAGAAGGCGACCGCGCCGAGGTGACCCGCGCCGGCGTGCAGATCTTCGACGCGGGCGGCCGCCGCGCCAACCGCCCCGTCACCACCATCCAGATCGACGCCACCCGCATCGAAAAGGGCGGCTACAAACACTTCATGGCGAAAGAGATCGCGCAGCAGCCCACCGTGATCGGCGACGCCCTGAACCACTACCTGTCCGGCGACGCCACCACCCTGCCGCAGATCGATTTCACCGCCTGCGACCGCCTGACCCTGGTCGCCTGCGGGACGGCCGCGTTTGCCTGCATGGTGGCGAAATACTGGTTCGAGCAGTTGGCCGGCCTGCCGGTCGATGTCGATATCGCCTCGGAATTCCGCTACCGCGAGCCGCCGCTGTCGCCCCAAAGCTACGCGCTTTTCGTCTCGCAATCCGGCGAAACCGCCGACACTCTGGCCGCCCTGCGCTATGCCTGTGACAAGGTTGCGAAAATCATCGCCGTGGTCAACGTCGCCACTTCTTCCATCGCCCGCGAATCCGATATCGCCCTGCCGATCCTGGCGGGGGTCGAAGTGGGTGTCGCTTCGACCAAGGCCTTTACCTGCCAGCTGACAGTTCTGGCGCTCCTGGCGCTGCAGGCCGCCGAACAGCGCGGCCGCCTGACCCCGGCCGCCCGCGCCGGGCACCATGCCGCGCTGCGCAACCTGCCCGGTCTGATGAACCACGCCCTCGGCCTCGCCCCCGACATCGCCGCCATCGCCGAAAAGCTGGCCGAGGCGCAGGATATCCTGTTCCTGGGTCGCGGCGCCATGTTCCCCCTCGCCCTCGAAGGCGCGCTGAAACTGAAGGAAATCAGCTACATCCATGCCGAAGGTTATGCCTCCGGCGAACTGAAGCACGGCCCCATCGCCCTGATCGACCGCCAGGTTCCCGTCATCGTCCTGGCCCCGCGCGATCACCTGTTCGAAAAAACCGTCTCGAACATGCAGGAAGTCATGGCCCGCCACGGTCAGGTCCTGTTGATCACCGATGCCAAGGGGGTGCGCGAAGCCGCCGAGGGCACCTGGAAAACCCTGCAGATGCCAGAGGTTTCGCCGCTTCTGGCCCCGATCCTCTACGCCATCCCGGCGCAGCTTCTGGCCTATTATACCGCCATCGCCAAAGGCACCGATGTCGATCAGCCCCGCAACCTCGCAAAATCCGTCACGGTAGAATGATGGCCAGGCAATTCACCCGCATCGCCCTGGCCCACCGCACCTTCATCGCGGCGCAGCATCTGTTCTTCGTGGCGACCGCCGCCGCGACCGGCCGCGTCAACACCTCGCCCAAAGGCATGGACTGCTTGCGCGTGCTGGGCCCGAACCGGATCATCTGGCGCAACTCCACCGGGTCGGGCAACGAAACCGCAGGCCATCTGCGGCACAATCCAAGGATGACGCTGATGTGGTGTTCGTTCGACGCCCAACCGCTGATCCTGCGCTGCTATGGCACCGCCACGGCCATCCACATCGGCGAAGACGGCTGGGACGAAGCCAGCGCCTTCCCGCCCGATCCGGCGGCGCGGCAGTTGTTCGACATGACCGTGGATCTGGTCCAGACCTCGTGCGGCTTCGGCGTGCCCCGCATGGGCTACGCAGGCGAGCGTCCCGACGCCGAGGAGTGGTCGGCCGGAAAGGGCCCCGACGGCATTCGCGCCTATTGGGGCGACAAGAACCGTGCGACCATCGATGGATTTGCCACCGGCATCGAGGCCAACCTGTGACGCCAGACGATGCCATTGCCCAACTGACAGCCCTCGCCAATCCGGAATTGGCCGCCGGCGCCGCCGCCTATCACAAGGTGCCGCGCCCCTATCTCGGCATCCGGGTTCCGGTCCTGACCGATCTGGCGAAGGTCTGGCGCGCCGAACTTGACGTGCCCGGGCTTGGCGTGCCGGGCCGGGTGGCGCTCGCCGACGGCCTCTGGCGCACGAATATTCACGAAGCCCGCATCGCCGCCGCCAAACTGCTGACCCAGGCTCGCATCGCCGATGACGGTCCGGTCTGGGCGCTGATCGTCAGCTGGGTGCCCGACTTCGACGGCTGGGCCATCGCCGATCACGCCTGCGACGCCGGTCGCCGCCGCCTTGTCGCCGACCCGACCCGCCTCGATGCGGTGGCGCGCTGGACCACCGACCCGTCGTTCTGGGTCCGCCGGGCGGCTCTGGTCATCACCCTGCCATGGACCCGGCTGAACCACCCCAAAGCGGCTGACATCGCCATCCGCGAACGCGTCCTTGGCTGGGCCGCAACCTATGTCGCCGACCCGGAATGGTTCATCCAGAAAGCCGTCGCCTGGTGGCTCCGCGATCTGTCGAAACATGCCCCGGACCGCGCCCGGGCCTTCCTGGACGCACACGGCCCCGCAATGAAAGCCTTCGCCCGCAAAGAGGCCGGCCAGTATCTCCCCTGATCTGCCCGGCTTTCTCGTTTTCCATAAATATCCCGGGGTTTGGGGCAGAGCCCCAAGCTTCTGCGCTTGCGCGCCCTCTGCCGCACGCCTACCTTACATGGCATGGCTTCCCTCATCGACCCCTTCGCCCGGCCGATCAGCTACCTGCGGGTTTCGGTGACCGACCGCTGCGATTTCCGCTGCGTCTATTGCATGTCGGAAAACATGACCTTTCTGCCGAAGGCCGAGCTTCTGACGCTCGAGGAACTGGGCCGCCTCTGCGCCAGCTTCATCCGCCTCGGCGTGGAAAAGCTGCGGATCACCGGAGGTGAGCCACTGGTGCGGCGCGGCATCCTCAGTTTCTTCGAAGCAATGGCCAGGCACCTGCAAACCGGCGCGCTGAAGGAACTGACCCTGACCACCAATGGCTCGCAGTTGCGCAAATACGCCGCCGATCTTGCCGCGCTTGGCGTCAAGCGCGTCAATGTCAGCCTCGACACGCTGGATGCGGCGAAATTTGCCGAAGTGACCCGCTGGGGCCGGCTGTCGCAGGTGCTCGACGGCATCGCCGCCGCCACCGAAGCCGGGCTCCGCGTCAAGATCAATGCTGTGGCGCTGAAAGGTTTCAACGAGGACGAATTGTTCACCCTCGCCGACTGGTGCGCCCGCGAAGGCCATGATCTGACCTTCATCGAAGTCATGCCGATGGGCGATATCGGCAACGAAGACCGGCTGGATCAGTATTGGCCGCTCAGGGATCTGCGCGCCCGCCTTGCCAGCCGCTTCACGCTGGTCGATCTGGCCGAGCACAGCGGCGGCCCGGCCCGCTACGTGCGGCTGACCGAAACCGGGCAGAAGATCGGCTTCATCACGCCGCTGACCCATAATTTCTGCGAAAGCTGCAACCGGGTGCGGCTGACCTGCACCGGCGAATTGTACATGTGCCTGGGGCAAGAGGATATGGCCGACCTGCGCGCGCCGTTGCGCGCCAGCCCGCAGGACGCCCTCTTGGAACAGGCGATCCGCGCCGCCATCGCCCGCAAACCCAAGGGCCATGATTTCGACTATACCCGGCAGGTGGTGGCTGGCCAGATGACCCGACACATGAGCCACACCGGCGGCTGAGGCCTGTCGCGGACCGGCCCCGGATCACCAGAACGGGTCAAGGAAACCAGCCGTAGGAACCTGACCTGCGGCACAAAACCCGCGCTGTCGGCCCGCGAGTGAACCACAAACTTGGAATCCAGTTGTCCGAAAGACTATGAAGATTTGGTTTATGAAAAATGAAATGTACATGAATATCAATGCTTTGACTTTCCGTCCAGATCTGGACGCCCTGTTCCCCTCACCTACCTGCCTCCTCCAAACCAAGAAAAAGCGCGGCCCTCCCGGGGCCACGCTTCTCCATTGCATCAAACCCGGAACTCAGGCCCGGGCGTTGCCGATCAGTTTCCACAGCCCCGGCAGCAGCAGCGCCGCCAGCCCCAGCTTCATCGCGTCGCCGATCAGATAGGGGGTTAGACCCCAGACCAGCGTCTGCTCCCAGACCGACGCATACTTCTCGGCGTTGAAAGCACCGGCTGCAATCACCTGATGAATCCACGCCACACCCGGCAGATAGATCAGCACGTTGCCCACCAGCATCGCCACCGCCATCAGCAGCACCGAACGGTCCCAGCCGCGCCGGGCAAACAGCCCCAGCGCCAGCGTCGCCAGTACATAGCCCAGCAGATAGCCGCCCGTCGCCCCGCTCATGTAGGCCCAGCCGAACTTCTCGGCCGAAGACCCGGCAAACACGTCAAGCCCGGCCAGACCCACCGCCATGTAGCCCAAAATCGTCACCAGCCCCAGCCGCGGCCCATAGGCCGCCGCAATCGTCAGCACGGCAAAGGTGCCCATCGTCACCGGCACCGGCGACGGCGGCAGAGGAAACTTGATCTTGGCCGCCACCGCCAGCAGCGCGATCCCGGCAAAAACCAGCGCCGCACGTTTCAGCAGCAGCCCCGTACCGCTGCCCGGCAAGACCCGTTCGGCCAGAACCATTTCCGTCGCTCCAAGCGCCATCGTGCCCTCCCGTTCAGACTTCGTGTCGTCGTTTCTGCCCCAACCCCCAAGTGCGTGCAAGCACTTATCCGACCTGCTTCAGGCCCGGCGAAACCGCGACAGCATCCGGTAGTCCTTGCGCGGCCCGCGCACCTGCCATTCGGTCGACCACTCGGGCCAGCTGATGAAATCGTAACGAACCTTGTAGAAGTCTGGCGGGCAGTGATGTTCAGCCTCGGACTGCGGCTCCGCCGGATCAAAGTCATGAAACGCCTGCCCGTCGGCAAAAGTCACGACGATCCGCCCCGCTTCCTCCCGCCACCGATAACGCCGCTCGGCCCGCACCGCCGCCGCGCTGCCAAGCTGCAGCAACCCCGCTTCGTGATAGTCGAGCCCCACAGCCGCTACGACGAACGACGCCCGGCCATCCAGTTGCCCGCCCGGCCCGCGTCGATCCTCGATCCGCCGTGTCAGCAGCCAGTCGCCGGCGAATTCCGCCAGCCGCACCCCGGACCCGCCGCTATTCAATCACGCCCTCGGTCACTGTGCCGTCATCCGCAATGAACCGGACCGTGTTGCCGTCGCGTTCCAGCGAATAGCAATTCCAGCTGTCGCCGGGTGGCCAGACCGAGCAGTACAGCCCGCCCTGATCGCGCCAGTGACCGTCGCTTGGCTCGCTGCCGGTATAGACGGTCCTGCCGTCTGCCGCGAAGCTTTGCACCGCGTCGGCAAAACGCACCGTCAACCCCGCCAGATCTGCAACCGGCATCGCCTCCCATGCCAAGGCGGGCGTCGCAAACACCATCAGGCCAAGTAGCGTCGCCGTGCGCATCGTACCCTCCCTGGCACTCCTGCCCGGCAACCTAGTCACACGGCGCTGCCTGGGCAACCGGCGCTCATTCGATCAGCCCCAGCACCTCGCCGCCGTCGTCGGCCCGGAACCGGACGGTTGCGCCATCCCGGTCCAGATCAAAGCACAGCCAGCGCCGGTTCGGCGGCCATTGCGCGCAGTAGCGCCCCGCTACTTCGCGCCAATAGCCCCAGGTCGGGCCGTTCGCGAACGGGTTGTCGGCGCGCGGCACATGCAAGCTGCGCCCCGAAGCATAGAAATGTTGCAACCCGCTGCCAAACCGGATGTCGAGCCCGGCAAGGTCTGCGACCGGCATCGCTTCCCATGCCGTCGCCCGGAACGCCAAGACCCAATTCACCAGAACCGCTATCAACCATGCCCTGCGCAGCATTCCGCCCCCGATTGCAATCCCCGGCACGCAAGATTAAGCCGCAGACGACCACCGCGACAATGCACAAGAGGCCCCCATGATCCCGCGCTATTCCCGTCCCGAGATGGTTTCGATCTGGTCGCCCGAAACCCGTTTCCGCATCTGGTTCGAGATCGAGGCGCATGCCTGCGATGCGATGGCGGCACTCGGCGTGATCCCCAAGGCCAATGCCGAAGCCGTCTGGAAAGCCCGCGACGCGGAATTCGACGTCAGCCGGATCGATGAAATAGAGGCGGTGACCAAGCATGATGTCATCGCGTTCCTGACCCATCTGGGCGAGATCATCGGACAGGATGAGGCGCGCTTCATTCATCAGGGCATGACCAGTTCCGATGTGCTGGACACTGCGTTCAACATTCAGCTGGTCCGCGCCGCAGATCTGTTGATCGCCGATCTGGACCGCCTGCTGGCCGCGCTGAAACGGCGGGCCTATGAACACAAGGATACGGTCTGCATCGGTCGCAGCCACGGCATCCACGCCGAACCGGTGACCTTCGGGCTGAAAATGGCGCAAGCCTACGCCGAGATGGACCGTAACCGCGCCCGCATGGTGCTGGCACGGGCCGAGGTGTCGACCGGGGCGCTGTCCGGTGCCGTCGGCACCTTTGCCAACATCGATCCGCGCGTCGAAGAGCATGTCTGCCAGAAGCTGGGCCTGACCCCCGAACCGGTGTCGACCCAGGTGATCCCGCGTGACCGGCACGCGATGTTCTTTGCCACGCTTGGCGTGGTGGCCAGTTCGATCGAGCGCCTTGCCACGGAAATCCGCCACCTGCAGCGCACCGAAGTGCTGGAAGCCGAGGAGTTTTTCAGCCCCGGCCAAAAGGGCTCCTCGGCCATGCCGCACAAACGCAACCCGGTGCTCAGCGAGAACCTGACCGGTCTGGCGCGTCTGGTCCGCTCGATGGTGATCCCGGCGCTGGAAAATGTGGCGCTCTGGCACGAGCGTGATATCAGCCACTCCTCGGTCGAGCGCAATATCGGCCCGGATGCCACGGTCACGCTGGATTTTGCGCTGAACCGGCTGGCCGGAGTGGTGGAAAAGCTGCTGGTCTATCCCGCCAACATGCTGCGAAATCTGAACCAGTTCAAAGGTTTGATCCATTCGCAACGGGTCCTTCTGGCCCTGACGCAAAAAGGTGTCAGCCGCGAAGACAGCTACCGCCTGGTGCAGCGAAACGCGATGAAAGTCTGGGATCAGGGCGCCGACTTCATGGCCGAACTCAAGGCCGACCCTGAGATCTGCGCCGCCCTGAGCCCCACCGAGATCGAGGAAAAGTTCGACCTTGGCTATCATACCAAGCATGTCGACACGATTTTTGCCCGCGTTTTCGGGCATCCCTAGGCTTTCGCGCCTTCAGGCCACGCAAAACCCTTGCCCGAATCTGTCTGCGGGCGTTTTGTAGGGGCATGGCCGATGAAAGGAGCCAGTCATGATCCGTCCCTTGCACGCGGCCGTCATTTCGCTCGCGCTGCTGTCGCTGCCGGTTGTGGCACAACAAAGGTGCGAAAGCGAAAAGCCGAAATGCACCGATGCCCAGACCTATGACCCCGCAACCAACACCTGCATCAATCCGGTCAGCTAGGCCGGAAACCCGCGCGCACAGCACGGCGGGAAACTGCCGGTGACGTGCTTGTGACTTTACGAACCGGGCTTTCTGCGCGAACAATTTGTCTGCCCAGGCCAGATTGTCCGCAGATCTGATGGTGCAATGATTCCGCATTCCTGACCCTCTGCATTGGAGATGACGACATGCTGAACAAATACCTGTTTCCGGTTCTGGCACTGGCCATGACCCCATTTGCGTCCTTTGCCGCCGGCAGCGACGACACCACGCCGCCAACGCCGACCGCCACGACGACGAAGTGCGAAGAGGGGCTGGTCTTCGATGAAAAGACCAAGAAGTGCCTGGCGCCGGTCGAAGGCCGTCTGGATGACGACACCCTGTATCAGGCGGTGCGAGAGCTTGCTTATGCCGGCAAGTATGACGCGGCGCTGTCGGTTCTGGCAGGAATGTCCGACCAGTCCGACGACCGAGTTCTGACCTACCTGGGTTTCATCAATCGCAAGATGGGCAATCTCGAGCGCGGCATGGACTTCTATCAGCTGGCGCTGGCGATCAATCCCGACAACATCCTTGCCCGCTCTTACATGGGTCAGGGGCTTGTCGAGCAAGGCGAGATTGAGCTGGCGCAGCTGCAGCTTGACCAGATCGGCGCACGTGGCGGTGCTGGCACCTGGGCCGAAACCTCTCTGCGCAGGGCGATTGAAACCGGCGTAACCTATACATATTGAGCGGTTTTTTCTGAAGCTCCCTAACCTTGCCTTAAGCTCGTTCTGGTTTCCTCGGGCGATGGCAACGTGCCGCTATGGCACAGGCAAAAAGCGGGAGCACGCTCTTGGAAAACGCGATAGCGCCGTTGCGGCAGGGGCAGCAACCCCTTGCCGCAACCTCGACCCGTTCCCTGGCCGAATCGCCGCGCCGCGATCTGACCGGGCGGCAAAAGGCAGCGATCATCGTGCGACTGCTGCTGGCCGAAGGCGCGCCAGTGCCTCTTGCCAGCATGACCGACAACATGCAGACCGACCTGACCGAGCAGATGGCGATGATGCGCCGCATCGACCGCGCAACACTGCGTCATGTGTGCGAGGAATTCCTGGAAGAGCTGGAGGGGTCCGGGCTGGCCTTCCCCGGCGGAATTGAACGCGCTTTGGAAATCATGGACGGCCATATCTCGGCCAATGCCGTCAGCCGCCTGCGCCGGATGGTCGGGCAGAATCCGGACGCCGACCCGTGGCACCGCATCGCCGGGCTGGATGTCGAGGTTCTGGCCAAGGTGCTTGATGAGGAAAGCATCGAGGTTGGCGCGGTCATGCTGTCAAAACTACCGGTCTCCAAAGCCGCCGATCTGCTTGGCCGACTGCCCGGCGAACGGGCGCGGCGCATCGCCTATGCCGTGTCGCTGACCGGAAACGTGCAGCCCGATACGGTGTTGCGCATCGGTCAATCCCTGTCCAGCCAGTTGGACGCGACGCCGCCGCGCGCGTTCGACGCCAATCCGGTCGAACGCATCGGGGCAATCCTCAACTTCTCATTGGCGCAAACCCGCGAGGATGTGCTGCGGGGCCTGGAGGAAACCGACGCCGTGTTTGCCGAGGAAGTGCGAAAGGCGATCTTTACCTTTGCCAATATCCCAGCGCGAATTGACGCCCGCGATGTGCCCAAAATCATTCGCGGCGTGCCGCAGGCGGTTCTGGTCACCGCACTTGCCGCCGCCAAAGGGCCGGCGCTGGCCGCCGCCGAATTCATTCTGGCCAACATGTCGCAGCGGATGGCCGGAACGCTGAAAGAGGAAATGGCCGGTCTTGGCAAGGTGCGCGACAAGGCCGGGGAAGAAGCGATGAATGCCATCGTTTCGGCAATCCGCGAACGCGAGGCCGCGGGCGAGATTTTCCTGATTGCCGGCGACGAATGACCTGCACACCCTGACGGTCGACCTGCCCGGGCAACACTCGCCGTGTCCGACACCTGAATGGGGCGGCCGGTCAGTCCGGTGCGCGCCCGCTGATGTGCTTGCGCAGCTTGGACGGCGCGTCCTTCTTGCGGTTCTTGAATGGGTTCTTGTCGGTCTGGCTGCGGAACGTCAACCGGATCGGCGTGCCCGGCATATCGAAATTCTCGCGCAAGCCATTGACCAGATAGCGCGAATAGCTTTCCGGCAGCTTTTCGGCATGGGCGCACATCACCACGAAACCCGGCGGGCGGGTTTTCACCTGGGTCATGTAACGCAACTTGATCCGACGCCCGCCCGGGGCCGGCGGCGGATGCGCCTCGACCATCGCGGCCAGCCACTGGTTCAGTCGCGCCGTCGGCACTCGCCGGTTCCAGACCGCATGCGCCCGGATGATCGCGGCCTGCAACCGGTCCAGCCCCTTGCCGGTGATCGCCGAAACCGTCACCAGTGGCGCACCGCGCAATTGTGGCAGATGCTTCTCGAACAGTTCGCGCACTTCGCGCAGCTTGTCCTGCTTTTCATCCTCCAGGTCCCACTTGTTGACCGCGATCACCACCGCCCTGCCTTCGGTCTCGGCAAAGTCGGCGATCCGCAGATCCTGGGTCTCGAACGGAATCGCCGCATCCAGCAGCACCACCACCACTTCGGCAAACTTCACCGCCCGGATGCCGTCGGAAACCGACATCTTTTCCAGCTTGTCCTCGATCCTGGCCCGCTTGCGCATGCCGGCCGTATCGAAAATCCGATAGGGAGTTCCTTCCCAGACTGTCTGCACCGAAATTGCGTCGCGGGTGATCCCGGCCTCGGGTCCGACCAACAACCGCTCCTCGCCGATGATCTTGTTGATCAGCGTCGATTTTCCGGCGTTGGGCCGCCCGATCACCGCGATTTGCAGCGGCCGCGCCAGCGTCGGCACCCGTGGCCCGTCGGGCACCTCGTCAGAAACATCCACATCCACATCCGGCGCATCGGCGGCAGCCCGCGCTTCGAACTGTTCGGCCAGGGGGCGCAGTTGGTAATACAACTCGTCCATCCCCTCGCCATGTTCCGCCGACAGTCGCACCGGCTCGCCCAGCCCAAGCGCATAGGCATCCAGGACCCCGGCATCGGCGGCCTTGCCTTCGGACTTGTTGGCGGCGACGATCACATGCGCATTCTTCTTGCGCAGGATCTCGGCAAACACCTGATCGGTCGGGGTCACGCCCTGCCGCGCGTCGATCAGGAACAGGCAGACATCGGCCATTTCCACCGCCCGTTCGGTCAGCCGCCGCATCCGGCCCTGAAGGCTGTCATCGGTCACCTCCTCCAGCCCCGCCGAATCGATCACCGTAAAGCGCAGATCGCCCAGACGGGCCTCGCCCTCGCGCAGATCACGCGTCACCCCGGGCTGATCGTCCACCAGCGCCAGTTTGCGCCCGACCAGCCGGTTGAACAGCGTCGACTTGCCCACGTTCGGGCGGCCAACAATGGCAAGGGTGAAACTCATCGGTACCTCCGGGGCGGCGCAAGCGCCCGCCTTACACCCGGATCAGGTCATCGGAAAGGGCGAACCGGTCAGCGAAATGCCTGCAACGCGCCGTCGGTGGACACCAGATACAGCACGCCGCCCGCCACCACCGGGTCGGTTGCCGCCGGGCCGGGCAAAGCAACCGTGGCGATCAGCGCGCCAGAGGCCGGGTCGAACTGCCGGATCAGACCGTCATCCGACGCCACGATCAACCGCCCGCCTGCCAAGACTGGCCCGTAATGCGCGAACACGCCCTTGCGCTTCTTGACCTTGTCGGCTGTGAAGTACGGCAGGTCCACCGACCAGATCGGCGCGCCGGTGCCGGCATCCAGCCGCACCAGCTTTGCCTCGTCACTGATCAGGAACAGCGACCCGCCAACCGGCAACAGCGCCGAATAGGCACCCTCGCGCGCGGTCCAGATGCGCTTGCCCGATCCGGCCTCCAGCGCCGCTACCCGCCCGCTTTGGTTGCCGATATAGATCACCTCGCCGACCACGACCGGGGCGCCGGTGATGTCGGGCACACCGGTATAGGCCCGCCCGACCCTTTTTCCCGCCACGTTCGCGGTCCAGACCGGCTGGCCGCTGTCGCTCAGCGCCCCCTGCACTTCGCCGGACGGGAACGGCAGGATCACCAGCCTGCCGGCCAGCGCCGGCCCCGAGCCGCCCACCATGCCGGCCACCGACGGGGTTCCCGGCAGCTGCCAGCGCAGCTTGCCATTGCCGGCATCGACTGCCCAGGCCGAGCTGTCCTCGGCCACCACAAAGACCAGGCCATTCTGTACCGTTGGCGCGCTCGACACCGGGGCGTCGAATTTCTGCACCCAGATTTCGGCACCGGTGGCCGGATCAAGCGCGGTCAGCGACCCGAAACCCAAGGTCACGAACAACCGTCCGTCGTCAAAGGCCAGCCCGCCACCGGACCCCTCGCCTGCGGTTTCCGACGACGGGGTCAGATCGCGCGACCAAAGCACGGCGCCGTTCAACCCGACGGCAGTGACTGTGGCGGCCGCATCCAGCGTAAAGATGCGGCCATCCGCGACCACCGGTTCCGCCGTGATGCGTTGCTTGCGCCCGTCGCCCGCACCGATGCCGGCCCGCCACGCAAGCGTCAGGTTCTGGCCAAGTGCCGGATGGGTCAGCCGATGTTCGACGCTGCCGCCGCGATGGGTCCAACTGGCATTGGCGGTTTGCGGCGGCAGGCTTATCGCTACGGCAGTTGCGACTGGCGGGGCTTCGGGTTCTGCGGCGGCGTCCGGCGGGGCCCGCAGGTCCAGCCGTTGGCCTTGCAGAATCTCCTCGCGATCCGCACAGGCGGCGATCAAGGCCAGCGCCGCGAAAACCACCACGCCAATCGCTCTCGTCCGGGTCCGCTTCACCGCGCCTGCCTCGTTGCGCCCGCGAAATGAATTCGATTGCGGGCCGGGATCATTGGGCCTCGGGGTCCGCGCCCATCGCCACCATTACCTGTGTCACCCGGCGGCGCAAGCCTTCGGTGACCTGCGGTTCCTTCAGCACGTCACGCAGCCCGGCAATCGCGTCAGCGGTTTGTCCAGTCTCGACGGCGATCATCGCGATCTGTTCCAGGGCAAGCGGGCGAAAGGCGCGGCCGGGGGTGGCCAGCCCTTCCAGTACGGCGATACGGTCTGCAGCGGGCAGGTCGGCTCCGGCCAGCATCACCCGTTTCAACGCCGCCAGGTCGCGGTAGCTCTGCGACAGGCTGGTGTCGGCGATGATGCCATCCAATGCGATCAGGGCGGCGGCGCGGTCCTTGGCGTTCACCGCATCGGCGGCGATCAGGAACCGCAGCACAGCCCCGCGCCCGCCATCGGCCGATATCGCGGCCAGGGCTTCGGTACGCGCCGGGCCGTCGGGTGCCTCGATCGCCCCCAGAACCGCATCGCCGAAGCGCTCGGCCTCGGCCTCGGCGCGGGCCTTCTGCCACTCGCGAACGGCGGCACCGCCGACCAGCAGCAGAACCAGAACGACTGCGATCCAGCCATAGCGGCGGAACAGGCCGAACAGGCGGTCACGGCGCACCTCTTCGGTGACCTCGTCGATGAAACTGTCAGGATTGCTCACGCGCCGTCTCTCCGCCCGAGGCCCGGTCCGGGCGCACTTTTCACAGGTCTTACCCTGAAACCCGACAGCTTGCCAAGCCCTGCCCCCGGGAAAGACCGACCGGACGACCGGGCGAACTTGAAGGCGGCGCAACGGGGCGTAACACGCGTGTTATTCGAGTTAAGCCATTGTAATAGAGCGATATATAGAATCTGCTTCATACTTTCTTAACGCAAGTCCATCACAATCGGCAGACCCCACCTCGTTACGCGGAAAGGAAGGTTGCCGCGATCATGTCGGCAAAAACCAGCCTCCGGCGGCCCATAGCACAGCTTGACAGCGAAGGACCGTCAGAACTCCAAGGAAGTTTGGCCCCCGACAATCTACAACGCACAGGGCGGCGTCCGGTCTGACAAACCCGCAACCCGCACCGCCCTATTGCGCCGCCACCGCAGCCTCTTCCTCATCGCTGCTCTGGCGCAGCCACATCGCCGAATAGCGCCCGCCATTGCCCAGCAGTTGCTCGTGCCGCCCCTGTTCGACGATCCGGCCATCCTCCAGCACCACGATCAGGTCGGCATCGACGATGGTCGACAACCGGTGCGCTATAGTGATGACGGTGCGACCATGCCCCATGTCTTTCAGACTGTCCTGAATGTCGCGTTCGGTCTGGCTGTCCAAGGCACTAGTCGCCTCGTCCAACAGCAGGATCGGCGGGTTTTTCAGCAAGGTCCGGGCAATGCCGACCCGCTGCTTTTCGCCGCCCGACAGTTTCAGCCCGCGCTCGCCGACCTGGGTGTCGTAACCCTTTGGCATCCGCTGCACGAAATCGTGGATTTTCGCCGCTTTGGCCGCCGCCTCCACCTCGTCGCGCGTCGCTTCGGGGCGGCCATAGGCGATGTTGTAATAGACCGTGTCGTTGAACAGCACGGTATCCTGCGGCACCACCCCGATCTGGGCATGCAGACTGTCCTGCGTCACCGCGCGCACATCCTGACCGTCGATCCGCATCGCGCCGCCGGTCACGTCGTAGAACCGGAACAACAGCCGCCCGATGGTCGACTTGCCGGATCCCGACGGGCCGACAATCGCCACGGTCTGCCCGGCGGGGATCGTCAGGCTGACACTCTTCAGGATCGGACGGGCGGCGTCATAGTGAAAGCTGAGGTTGTCCAGCACAACTTCGCCGCCCGTCACGACCAATGCCGGTGCCCCCGGCTGGTCCTTGACCTCGGCCGGCTGGTCCAGCAGGTCGAACATCTCGGACATGTCGGTCAGTGCCTGCCGGATCTCGCGGTAGACGGTGCCAAGGAAGCCCAGCGGCATCGCAATCTGGATCATGTAGGCATTCACCATCACGAAATCGCCGACCGTCAGGGTGCCCTGCTCCACCTCAATCGCCGCCATCACCATCACGATCACCAGCCCCACGGTGATCAGCAGGCCCTGACCGAAGTTCAGAAACGCCAGCGAATTGTTGGTCTTGATGGCAGCCACCTCATAGAGCGCCATTGCCGCATCATAGCGGCGCGCCTCGAGGGCCTCGGCCCCGAAATACTTCACGGTTTCGAAGTTCAGCAGACTGTCGATCGCCTTCTGATTGGCGTCGGTATCCTGGGTGTTCATTTCCTTGCGAATGCGCACCCGCATTTCGGCAACGGCAAAGGTGAACCAGATGTACAGACCGATCATGACAGCGACCACGGCCAGATAGCGGGCGTCGAAATAGAAAAACAGGATTGTCCCGACCAGGACCAGTTCCAGCATCAGCGGGCCGACCGAAAAGATCAGAAAGCGCAGCAGGAAATCGACGCCCTTGACACCGCGTTCGATGATCCGCGACAGGCCGCCGGTCTTGCGGGTGATGTGGTAGCGCATCGACAGGCGGTGGATGTGGGTAAAGGTCTCCATGGCGATGCGGCGCAGGGCGCGCTGGCCGACCCGGACAAAGATCACGTCGCGCCATTGCTGAAAGCCGGTCGTCAGCAGGCGCGACATGCCATAGGCCACCGTCAGGCCAACCGCACCGATGGCCAGAAGCCAGGCGGCGGACCCGGCATCCCCGGCCAGCGCGTCAACCGCCGCCTTGTAGAACAGCGGCGAGCCGACGGCGATCAACTTGCCCAGAACCAGCACGATCAGCGAAAACACCACCCGGCGTTTCACCCATCCCTGACCGTCGGGCCACAGATAGGGGCCGACCCCCCGGATCACGTTCCAGGCGCTGCGCCGCTCGGCCTTTCTGGCATCCGCCCCTGCCACATCCGTCATTCTGCCTGCCCCGATCCCGCTTCGCCATTTACCTAAGAGCGCAGGCGGCAAAAGGCCAGAGGCGGCGGGCAGGCGGTTCGCCCGTGCCTGGGCCAGACCGCAAGTTGGCGGTCAGTCTGCGCGTGATTCTGCGCGTCATTCTGCGCGTCAGTCTGCGCGTCAGTCGGGCGGGGCCGGAACCGTAAACACCTGACCCGGATAGATCAGATCGGGGTCGCGGATCTTTTCGCGGTTGGCATCCCACACCTGAACATACATCACGCCTTCGCCGTAAGCCTCGCTGGCGATCTGCCACAGGGTATAGCCGGGCTGCACCGTGATGATCGTCACTCTCGGACCCTCGACCACCGCTGCCGGTGACAGTTCGGTGACGGGTTGAGCGACGGGCTCGGTGGCGGTTTCGGCTGCCGCAACGACCAGATTGTCGGCAGCCTTTGGCGGCTCCGGCGCCAGCACCTCGGGGGTTGGCGCCGGTTGCGGTTCGGATAGTGCCAGTTCGGCGGGCGGGGCCATTTCCGGGGCAGCTTCCGGGGCCGTTTCCGGGGCAGCTTCCGGGACGGCTTCGGCAACGGCGACGGGTTCGGCGACGGGTTCGGCTGCAGCCTCGGCCAGGGCTTCGGCACCTTTGGTCGCGACCGGTTCCGCCACCGGCTCCACCGGCACAACCACCGCTTCCGCGACTTCGGGCTCCGGCGCAGGCGGTGCCGGCGCAGGAGCAAGAGCAGGAGCAGGAGCAGGAGCGGGTTCCGCCACCACCACTTCGGCGGACGCAGCCGGTTCATCTGCCGCAACAGCCGGTTCGGCTTTCGGCGTCGCGCCCGGTGACGCGTTTCGCGTCTTGGCCGGTTCAGCCTCGGCCACGATTTCGGGGGCGGCCTCCAGCGCAGGTGCCACCTCGGGCTCGGTTTCGGCCTGCTTGGCCGGTTCGGTTGCGGCAACGGCATCCGCCTCGGCAACGGCTTCCGAGGCGGCAGGTTCGACTGGCAGGGCCTCTTCAACCGGAACTTCCTTAACCGGAGCCTCGGCTGCCAGTTCGGCGACCGCCTCGGCCTTCAGCGTTGCATTCGGGTCGGCCGACATCGGCTCTGCTGCGATGCTGGCCGTCGTTTCCGGCGGCGTGGCCGGTTCCACTTGCGCCTCGGCCACGGGTTCCGCGACCGGGGCCGGAGGCTCTGACAGGGCGGCAATCGCCAGCGGCTCCTCGCGCTTGAACGGCGTTTCGTAGCGAGAGGTGACCTTGCCCTGGGCGTCCAGCTGATCGACCCGCAAGGTGTAGAGCCCGCCGATCACTCCGGGCAGCGGCGTGCGCCAGTTGCCGTCCTGTTCGATCCGGGTGGTGACGATCGGGGCGTTGTCAAGATAGACCTGCAGCCCGCTGTCGGCACGGCCGCGCCCGGCCAGTTGCACAGCACCCGCCTGATCGTAGGTTATGGTGTCGATCACCACATTCTCGGCCAGCGCATCGCCTGCCGGCTGCAGGACCTTGATGCCGGTGGGTTCGGCCAGCAACACCGCCGGTGCCTCCGGCTCTGCGGCAGCCACAACGGCCGGCAGAGTGTCGGCGGCAGCGGTTTCCAAGTCTGCCGCGGGCTCGGCCGCCGGTTCGGCAGCCGCCACCTCTGCCAGCTCCACTGCCGGATCGGCGGATGCCACCGCGGCCGGGGCAATCACCGGGCCAAGCGTCGGGGCCAGGATCACATCGCCGGTGGCGCGGATCTGCTTGCCGTCAGCCAGACGCATCGTCATCGTCATCACGCGCGGAATGTCGCTGGGGGCCAGCGTGAACATGGCGACGAACTTGCCCTTGCGGTCGGCCTTTGCCACCGCGACTTCGGCCTGATCCACCTGGATCGAGACGTCGCTGTCCGGTTCGGCCGAGCCTGCAATCAGGGCATTGCCCTTGGGATCGACCCGGACCACATCCACCGTCGGGGCGGGCGGCGGTTCGGTTGCCCCGGCAGGCTGATCAGTCGCCGCGACAGCCTCTGCCGCCACTTCCGCCGCAGCGGCGGGAGCCTCGGCCACCGCTGGCGGTGCCGGCTCGGCAACGGTCTCGGCGATGGGCTCGGCCACCGCGTCGACAGCAGGTTCCGCTGCCACTTCGACGGGAGCGGGCGTTGTGACGACCGTTTCAGGACCCGCAGCAGCGCCGTCGCCGGTTTCGGCGGGTTCCGCCAGCATCTTGCCGTCTGCCGCCTGATCCCCTGCCGGGACGATTTTCGGGTCCTGCACGACCAACCAGCCGATCACCGCCACCACCGCCGCAGTTGCGGCCCCCACCGCAACCTGACCGCCAGTCCCCAGACTTTTCCAAATTGCCATTGGCACTTTCCTGATGCGCGGTGCCCTTCCCCAAGTTTTTTTGGCCCGCGCTTGAGCGACCATATCAACCCAGCTATCAGGGGTCAAAGCACCCTTTTCCGAAAGAATCCCCATATGTTGCGCGAAAGTCAGCCCCCCCTGCGTTCGGTTTGCGTGTTCTGCGGATCGCGGATGGGGCAAAACCCGGCGTTTGAACAGGACGCCCGGTCTGTGGGCACGCTGCTGGCGACGCTTGGCCTGCGGCTGGTCTATGGTGCAGGCGACGTCGGCCTGATGGGCACGGTCGCCCGCGCCGCCCAGACTGCCGGGGGCGCGACCTTCGGCGTGATTCCGATCCATCTGATGAACCGCGAGGTCGGCAAGACCGATCTGAACACGCTGGTGATCACCGAAGACATGCACGAGCGCAAGAAGGTGATGCACATGAATTCTGATGCCATCGTGGTGCTGGCCGGGGGTGCCGGGTCGCTGGACGAGTTCTTCGAGGTGCTGACCTGGCGGCAACTTGGGCTGCATGCCAAGCCAATCTATCTGCTGAATACCGCGGGCTACTGGTCGCCACTGGTCGTGCTGATCGACCATCTGATCGCCGAGGGCTTCGCCGATGCCACCCTGCGCGGTTTTGTGACGGTGATCGACGGGCTGGAGGCGCTGACCGGCGCCTTGCGCGCGCTGGCCTGATGTCCGTCTTGCAGTGACAGGACCGCACGTACGGCAGCCTTTGCTCAGCTGCTCAATTCCACCACCGTCAATTCCGGCGGGCTGCCAAAGCGGATCGGCAGACCCGAGCAGCCAAGCCCGCCGGATACGACCAGCGTCCGCCCGTTCTCGACGACCGGGCCGTACAGATAGCGCGCCCCGAACCGCGATGGCACAACCGGGGCCCAGCCGAACAGGCGGACCTGACCGCGATGGGTATGTCCCGACAGGGTCAGCGCGATCCGGTCGGGTACCTCGGGAAAAATGTCCGGCTCGTGCGCCAGCAGGATCGCCGGGGCATCGTCGCTGATCTGCGCCAGCGTGCCGGGCAGATCATCGGCCCCAGGGCGGTCGGGCACGAACCGAAAGCTGAAGGCGGCCTGGCTGTCCAACCCCGCCAGCCAGAACGGCCCCTTGGCGGTTTCCAGCCGCACCGCCCGATTGGCCAGAACCTGCAGACCCGCCGCCGCCAACCCGCGCTGCACCCGCGTCGGCCCGGCTTTGCTGCGCAGGGCCGCATCATCCTCACGCCAGTCATGATTGCCCAGGATGGCATAGACGCCCATCGGCGCGGTCAGTCCGGCAACAATCGGGGCCAGTTCCTCCACCCAGATATAGCGGGTCTGATAGGGGTGGGTGGCGCGGTAGTCGCCCATCAGCAGGATCAGTTCGCCGCCCAGCGCATTGGCCCGTGCCACGATCCGCGCCATGCGGGCCGGGCCCATGTTCGGCTCGCCCGCATGCAGATCGGCCACCATCACGATGCGGATCGGCTGATTGCTGCCCCAGCCCGGGCTTCTGACCTGCCAGCGCTGCACCCGCAACCGCCAGCCCGGCTCGATCAGCGCGCCGTACAGTCCGACGAAAATGCCCGCGAGAGTCACCCCCAGCAGGCCCTTCAGAAAACCGCGTCTTGACGTCACCTCAAAGCCGTGAGGCGACGTTTTCCCAGTTCACCAGCTTGTCGAGGAAGTTGGCAAGGTAGGCCGGGCGCTTGTTGCGGAAATCGATGTAATATGAATGTTCCCACACATCGCAACCCAACAGCGCCGTCTGCCCGAAGCACAGCGGGTTCACGCCATTCTCGGTCTTGGTGACCTTCAGCGCGCCGGTCTTGTCCTTGACCAGCCAGGCCCAGCCCGATCCGAACTGGCCGGCGCCGGCGGCGGCGAAATCATCCTTGAACTTCTGCACCGAGCCGAAGCTGTCGGTGAGGGCCTTTTCCAGCGCCCCCGGCATCGCTCTGCCGCCCGGCCCCATCATCTGCCAGAACTGCGCGTGATTCCAGTGCTGGCTGGCATTGTTGAAAATGCCCGATTGCGCCACGGCGGTCGGATTGTAGGTGCCCGCCACGATTTCCTCGACCGACTTGGCCTCCCACTCGGTCCCGGCGATCAGCTTGTTGCCGTTGTCGACATAGGCCTTGTGGTGGATATCGTGATGATATTCAAAGGTTTCTTTCGACATGCCCAGTGCGGCGAGCGCATCGTGGGCATAGGGCAGATCGGGAAGGGTAAAGGCCATCGGGTATCCTTTTCAAGCAGGGAATTGTTGCCGCATTCACGTGGAATAAGGGCCTTCGGGCGGGCAAGGTCAAGGGGGCGTGCGTCAGAACAGTCCGACCTCGCCCCCCGGTGTCGCCGAGGCAGTCAGAATGCCGAACACATAGGCCGCCACCGACCGGAAACTGACCAGGGTGAATTCGTCCGGCCCGCTGATCCAGATCGCTGCCGCCACCTGCGCCGCCCGCGTGCGCCGCAATTCGCCGGGTTGGAACGCGCCGGGGGACAGATCGACCGGACACAGCTTGGCCAGAACTTCGCGGGCTTTCGGCCCATTGATGCGGAACACTGCCCGGGCGTCTGATACATCGACTGCCAGAAAGTGCCGGCCTTTCAATGCGGTGTGCAGCCTTTCCAACGCAACCCGGACTTCGGCATAGGGCATGATCAGCAGAAACTCGTCCGGTGACATCCAGCCGACGCCGCGCTCCCCCGCCGTCTCGATCCGGCGCGGGCCGGGCATGGCCAGACCGACAACGGCCTGAACCGCCGTCGCCAGTTCCGCAGGATTGCCGCGCAGGCTGATCATTCCGACCGGCCCGACCTCGCTTATCTGCGCATAGCCGTCGAAGCGCGCGCCTTGCAGGGCACTGACCGGATCAGCCATTCTGCTTCTCTCCCGCCTTGTCATAAAACACCGGATCGACGATCCTGGCCGGCACATCCTTGCCGGTCAGCGTGGCGAAGCGGACGGTTTCACCCGTCCGCTCTGGCCCGCGCGCAATCAGGCCCATGGCAATTCCGCGCTTCAGTGTCGGGCTATAATAGGTTGATGTCACACGACCTTCGGTATTCCTCTGGCCGTTTTCGTTGACCCCGTGTGCCACCGCATAGGCACCATCCGGGATCACCGAGCCATCCTCGGTTTCCAGCCCCACCAGCCGCCAGCGGTCGGGATCTGTCATGTGGGTGCGTTCCTGCCCGCGTTTGCCGAGGTAGTCCGGCTTCTTTTTGGAAATCGCCCAGCCCAGCCCGAGGTCCTGCGGAATGACCGTGCCGTCGGTCTCATCGCCGATCATGATGAAGCCCTTTTCCGCCCGCATCACATGCAGCGCCTCGGTGCCGTAAGGCATCACCCCGAATTCGGCACCGGCGTCATGCAGAAGCTGCCAGAACGCCAGCCCCTGCGACGCCGGAACCGCAACCTCATAGCTCAACTCGCCCGAAAAGCTGATCCGGAAGACCCGGGCGCGCACGTCGCCCAGCACGCCATCGGCCCAGCCCATGAACGGCAATGCGGCTTGGCTGACATCCATGCCGCCGATTTTCTCCAGCAGTTTCCGAGCGTTGGGGCCGACGACTGCAATTTGCGCATAGTGTTCGGTGACATTGGCGACATGGACCTGCCAATCCCACCATTCGCATTGCAGCCAATCCTCCATATGGGCATGGATGCGGTCGGCGCCGCCGGTGGTGGTGTGACAAAGCCAGGTATCTTCATCAATCCGCGCCACCACGCCGTCGTCGGACAGAAAGCCGTTTTCGGTGCACATCAGGCCATAGCGGCACTTGCCGACCGGCAGGCTGGACATGACGCCGGTGTAGAGCATGTCGAGGAAGCGGCCGGCATCAGGGCCTTTGACGATCAGTTTTCCCAAGGTGGAAGCGTCAAGTAATCCAAGGGCCTGGCGGGTGTTGTTCACCTCGCGGATCACAGCCTCGGCGTGCGACTCCGCGCCGCGCGGGAAGCAGTAGGGGCGGCGCCAGAAGCCGACGGGTTCGAAGTAAGCCCCTGATTTCTCATGCCATTCATGGATCGGGGTGCGCCGCAGCGGCTGGAACAGATCGCCCCGCGCCTCGCCGGCCAAGGCGCCGATCGTCACCGGCGTGTAGGGCGGGCGGAAGGTGGTGGTGCCGACCTGCGGGATCGGGGCATTCAGCGACTGGGCTAGTATGGCCAGGCCGTTGATGTTGCTCAGCTTTCCCTGATCGGTCGCCATCCCCAAAGTGGTGTAGCGTTTGGTATGTTCGACGCTTTCGTAGCCTTCGCGCGCGGCCAGTTGCACGTCGGAAACCTTGACGTCGTTCTGATAGTCGAGCCACATCTTGGCGCGTTTCCGGATGCCCGCCCCCTGCGGCATCACCCATATGGGTTCCATGCAGCTTTCATGCAGGTTTGATGCATAGGGTTGGCGCGCCGCACCGGTCTGGCCTTTGGCCTGCAGCGCCGCGACCCCGCCGGCCTCGGTGGCATCGGCCAGCGCTTCGGCGGTGGTCAGAATGCCGTTGGCGGCCCCGGCGGCCAGCACTATGCCGGTGCCATCGGCCCCGGTCGGCGGGCGGGCCGGATCGGGGTGGAAATGCGCCTGCGCCGCGTCCCAGATCAGCTTGCCGCCGCAGTGCGACCACAGGTGCACCACCGGCGACCAGCCGCCCGACATGGCGACTGCATCGCAGGCGACATCTTCCAGCCCGGCACCTTCACCGGCCTGGGCGCAGAGCGACACGCCGGTGACACGGTTGCCGCCCTTGACCGATGCGATGGCCTTGCCGGTTTCGACGCGGATACCCATGGCCCGGGCCCGGGCAGGCAGCGGGCCGTCGGCTTTGGCGCGGGCGTCAATGATCAACGGAACGGTCAACCCGGCCTGATGCAGGGCGATGGCGGTGCAGTAGGCATCATCGTTGTTGGTGACCACCACGGTGCGGTCGCCGGGCGAGGTGGCGTAGTTCACCACGTAATCGCGCACGGCGGCAGCCAGCATCACCCCGGGAATGTCATTGCCGGCGAAGGCCAGCGGGCGCTCGATCGCCCCGGTGGCAATGACGGTGCGGGCAGCGCGTATCCGCCAGAGCCGGTGCTTCGGGCGGCCATCGCCGGGGGTATGGTCGGCGACCCTCTCATCCGCCAGGATGTAGCCGTGGTCATAGACGCCTGCCCCCGTAGTGCGGCTGCGCAGGGTGACGTTGTCCATCAGGTGCAGGGCAGTGAGGGTCGCGTCGATCCAGTCCTGCGCGGATTGGCCGTCGATGGCCTCTTCGTCCACTGCCGCGCGTCCGCCCCAGTTGGCGGTCTGTTCGATCAGCATGACCTTTGCACCCGCCGTCGCGGCGGCATGGGCGGCCCTGAGCCCCGCAATGCCGCCACCGATCACCAGCACGTCGGTGAAGGCATGGATATGTTCGTAACGGTCGGCGTCGCGATCTTTCGGGGCGCGGCCAAGCCCTGCCGATTGGCGGATGAAGGGCTCGAACACGTGTTTCCAGAAGGCGCGCGGGTGGATGAAGGTCTTGTAGTAGAAGCCGGCGGGCAGCAACCGCGCGAACAGGCCGTTCAGCGCGCCGATATCCCATTCGAGGCTGGGCCAGTGGTTCTGGCTGGCGGCGGTCAGGCCGTCGTAGAGTTCGGTGGTGGTGGCGCGCTGGTTCGGCTCGAACCGCCCCTCTGCCCCCATGTTGAAGATTGCGTTCGGTTCTTCCGGTCCCGCCGCCACGATGCCGCGCGGGCGGTGGTACTTGAAGCTGCGGCCGATCAGCAGCTGGTCGTTGGCGAGGAGGGCGGAGGCGAGCGTGTCGCCTTTGAATCCGCTCAGGCGCTTGCCGTTGAAGGTGAAATCCTGCTTCGCGCTGCGGTCGATCAGGCGGCCGCCTTTGGCCAGACGGGTGCTCATGGTGCGGGATTCCAGTCGGGTCTTTTGGCTTTGATGGCTGCAATGATTTCGGGCGGCGGTTCCGGGGTTTGCGCCTTGTAGGTGCCGAACACTTCGAGGGTCAGCGTACAGCGGGCAGCAAGGAACCATTTGCCGCAGCCATAGGCGTGCCGCCAGCGTTCGAAATGCACGCCGCGCGGGTTGGAGCGGGCGAACATGTAGGATTCGAAGTCGGCGTCGGTGGCGCCCGGGCCGTGGCGTTTCAGGTGCGCCTGACCGCCGGGGGCAAGCTCGGTTTCATCGCAGTGCGCGCGGCAGTAGGGGCATTCAAGGGTGAGCATGGGCAGTCCTCATCTCTTCGTGAGCACTTTCAATCAAACCTGCGTAGAACTCGGTAAGCCTTTCAAGTGCGGACGCCCCAATCATGAAGCGCCGCGTCACTCCCGATGCATGAAGCCCGACCATCTCTTTGAATCCAATACCCGTGAAAAAATCGACCTCAGCCTTGGTCCAATTCACATCGCTCCAACCATCGGAATGAGAATAGAGGTTGCGCAAATCAGCAAGGGACTCGACGTTTTGCCAACTTGGACTCGAAAATAATTCCAGAAAATAGCTCTTCCTTTTCAGATAAGTCGCTAGCTGCCTTATTCCACCAGCGTTCAACTTCCAAAGGTCGGCAGGGTCAATTGACAAGCTCATTGCCAGAAAGTGAATGATCTGGCGCATCCCAAACTCAAATGTGGAATGCATAGCACAGAAGAGTGCTCCGCGAAACAGTTCGCGATCAGAATCAAACGAGGTTTCGTCTTGGTCAACCCCACCCAGAATTGCAGAAGCTCCACCAAGCAAACGCAATCGCCGAATCGTCTCGGCGTTATCTTGCATTGGGGGCAGTAGGATCAATGCGCCACCCCCGCCGCCACTGACTCGTCGATGAACCGCCCCTCGCGGAACCGCTCCATTCCGAACGCCGCCGCCAGCGGCCCCGGCTCGCCTATTGCCATCAGTTCCGCCATCGCCCAACCAGACCCAGGGATGGCCTTGAAGCCGCCCGTTCCCCAGCCGCAGTTGATGAACACATTGCCGACCGGGGTTTTGCTGATGATGGGGGACCGGTCGCCGGTCATGTCGACGATGCCGCCCCATTGGCGCAGCATTTTCAGCCGCGAGATCATCGGGAAGGTTTCGATCAGCGCCCGCAGCGTCTCTTCGATATGGTGGAACGAGCCGCGTTGGGTGTAGTTGTTGAAGCCGTCGGTGCCGCCGCCGATCACCATCTCGCCCTTGTCGGACTGGCTCATGTAGCCATGCACGGTGTTGGCCATCACCACCACATCCATGCAGGGCTTTATCGGCTCGGACACCAGCGCCTGCAGGGCGAGGCTCTCCACCGGCAGCCGGAATCCGGCCATTTCGGCAACGCGGGAGGAGTGGCCGGCGACGACGATCCCCAGTTTCTTGCAGCCGATGTAGCCTTTGGTGGTGTCGACACCGCGCACCTCGCCCGCTTCGGTCCGCACGCCGGTCACTTCGCATTCCTGGATGATGTCCATGCCCATGGCGGAGCAGGCGCGGGCATAGCCCCAGGCCACGGCGTCATGCCGCGCCGTGCCGCCGCGCGGTTGCCAGAGCGCGCCGAGGACCGGATAGCGCGGACCGGAGATGTTCATGATCGGGCACAATTCCTTGACCCGGTCGGGGGTGATGAACTCGGTCTCCACGCCCTGCAGCGCGTTGGCATGCGCGGTGCGCCGGTAGCCGCGCACCTCGTGGTGGGTCTGGGCCAGCATCATGACGCCGCGGGGCGAGAACATGACGTTGTAGTTCAGGTCCTGGCTCAGGGTTTCATACAGGCTGCGGGCCTTTTCGTAGATGGCGGCCGAGGGGTCCTGCAGGTAGTTGGAGCGGATGATGGTGGTGTTGCGCCCGGTGTTGCCGCCGCCGAGCCAGCCCTTTTCGAGCACCGCGACGTTGGTCAGCCCGTGGTTCTTGCCAATGTAATAGGCGGTGGCCAGCCCGTGCCCGCCGGCACCGATGATCACCGCGTCATAGGCCGGTTTCGGTTCGGGCGCGCGCCAGGCCCTTTCCCACCCCAGGTGATGGCGCAGGGCTTCGCGGGCAATGGCAAAGGCAGAGTAGCGCGTCATCGGGTCGGCCTTTCGCGTGCGGTCGCGGCATCCTGGTGGTGTTATGCAATGCGCCACCGCCCGGTCCAAGGTGCAATTCGGCACAATCGGGCGGAATGCGACATGGTGTGCCGCCAGCGTGCCCGGCGCTGCCGCGTCGATTTGGGCCTTTTGCGCTGCGGCCACAGGCCTTACATGGGGCACGACGGAGGGCGGAGGGCGCATGGAATTCTGGGGGTTCTGGATCGCGGCACTGGCACTGACCGGCGCGGCGCTGCTGCTGCTGCTGGCGGCTTTGGCGCGCGGGCGGACGATGCAGCCCGGGCAGCAGGACCTGGCCGTCTACCGCGACCAGATGCGCGAGATCGAGCGCGACCAGGGGCGTGGGCTGGTCGACCCGGAAACGGCGTCGCGCCTGAAGGCCGAGGTGTCGCGCCGGGTGCTGGAGGCGGACCGCGTCGCCACTGCCGATGGCCGCCCGATGGCCGCGCCGCCCGGCCAGACCCGGGCGCTGGTGTTGGTGCTGATCCTGCTGCTGGCGGCTGGTGCCGTGCTTTATCTGCGGATCGGGGCGCCGGGCTATCCGGATATGGCCCATGCCACCCGGATTGAGCAGGCGGAAGGCTTTCGTGCCACGCGTCCGGTGCAGGCCGAAGCCGAGGCCGAGATGGCGGCGCAGGCCGCGACTGCCGGGGCCAGTGCTTCCGCCAACACGCCTGCCGGGACCGCGCCAGCCCAACCGCCCGCCGATCCCGCCTATCTCGACCAGATCGCCGACCTGCGCCAGGCCGTCGCCAGCCGGCCGGACGACCTGCAGGGCCAGAGCCTGCTGACAGAGCACGAGGCGGCGCTTGGCAATTTTGCCGCTGCCGCCCGGGCGCAGACCAGCGTGGTCCGGCTGCGCGGCGATCAGGCGACGGCGCGCGATCAGGTCGTGCTGGCCGAATTGCTGATCCTTGCCGCCGGCGGCTATGTTTCGCCCGAAGCCGAAGTGGCGCTGACGGCGGCGCTGACCCGCGATCCGCGCGATCCGACCGCCCGCTACTATTCCGGCCTGCTGTTCGCCCAGATCGGGCGGCCCGACCTGGCCTTTCGGCTGTGGAAACCGCTGTTGGACGAAAGCCGCCCCGAGGACCCCTGGGTGGCACCGTTGCGCGCCCAGATCGGCCAGATCGCGGCAATGGCCGGGGTGCGCTATGAGGTGCCGCCGGAAACGCCGCTGGCCGGGCCGTCCGCCGATCAGGTCGAAGCCGCCGCCGACATGACGCCGGAAGCGCGGACCGAGATGATCCGGGGCATGGTCGAGGGCCTGTCGGCCCGGTTGGCCAGCGACGGCGGGCCTGCCGAGGAATGGGCCCGCCTGATCACCGCCTATGGCGTGCTGGGCGACACGGCGCAAGCAACCCGGGTCTGGACCGAGGCGCAAGCGGTCTTTGCCGGACGGGCCGGCGACATGCAGCTGCTGCGCGCCGCAGCCGAACAGGCCGGAGTGGCGGAATGAGCGTGTTCGAGGATGTCGCCGCCTTTGCCGGCGCACTGGCCCCGATGCGGGCGCTGGCCGGGCTGGACCTTGGCGAAAAGACCATCGGCGTCGCGGTATCGGACCTGACGCTGTCGGTGGCGACGCCGCTGTCGACCATCCGGCGGACCAGGTTCGGGGTTGATGCGGCGGCGGTGCTGGCCATTGTCGCCGGGCGCAATCTGGGCGGGCTGATCCTCGGTCTGCCGCGCAACATGGACGGGTCCGAAGGCCCGCGTTGCCAGTCTACCCGCGCCTTTGCCCGCAACCTCAGCCGCCTGACCGATCTGCCTATCGGCTTCTGGGACGAGCGGCTGTCGACGGTTGCGGCAGAAAGGGCACTGTTGGAGGCGGATACGTCGCGCAAGCGTCGTAAAGAAGTGATCGACCATGTCGCCGCAGGCTATATCCTGCAGGGGCTGCTGGACCGGATCGGTCACATGCGGCGCGACGCGGCGCGAGACCGGGATGCAAATCTTGACGCCAACCAGGACGGGGCAGCGACGTGAACGATGAAGTCTGGAGCCGGGCCGAGGTGGAAAGCCCCTGCATCAAGCTGTGCGTCGTTCACCCCGAAGAACGCATTTGCGTCGGCTGCTTTCGCACCATCGAGGAAATCTCGGTCTGGTCGCGGTTGTCGCCGGCGGCCCGGGCCGAAATCATGGCCGATCTGCCGACCCGCGCCCCCGGTCTGCGCGTCCGGCGCGGTGGCCGGGCCGGACGGCTTGACCGCTGAGGATCGGTCGTGACCACGCCATTCTGTCCCGGGGTTCTTGACCTGACCCCGAATGGCTGTTCTGCGGACCTTGCGGGCTTTTGCCGCATCGGCTCGAATGTCGGCGTTTCTTGCTTTGTTGCCTATGATATTGATGACAGACTAACGCGATACCTGGAAGCGACCGGCCAAGTCCCGCTCGTAAGTGATCCAAAACAGGAAATGAGTTATGGACTGGGATGAGTTTGCAGACTGGAGTAAAGAAATCGCCGATTGGGGCGCGAGGTATCACAAGACCCTTCGAAGCAGACCAGTACGTGCGCAAACCAAACCCGGCGAAATCGCAGCCCAGCTTCCCAAATCACCGCCGTATCAGCCAGAGGATATGGCGACAATCCTGCGTGACTTCGATGCCATCATCATGCCTGGCATGACTCATTGGCAGCACCCAAGATTTTTTGCCTATTTCCCGGCCAATGCATCTCCGCCGTCAATGCTTGCAGAACAGCTTGTCAACATCGTGGCAGCGCAATGTATGCTTTGGCAGACCTCTCCCGCGGCAACCGAGGTCGAGGGGGTTATGGTGGATTGGTTGCGCCAAGCACTTGACCTGCCTGACGGTATGTCCGGCGTGATACAAGATAGCGCGTCATCCGCCACGCTTTCTGCGGTCCTGACAATGCGCGAGAGTGCCACGGAATTTACAGGCAACCGGACGGGTCTTTCAGGTCGACGAAAGCTCCGTATTTATTGTTCGGATCAGGTCCATTCCTCGATTGATCGGGCCTGTTGGGTGTCTGGCATTGGTCAGGAAAACCTTGTTAAAATCACAGGCACCGGCCCGCTTGCTGGTATGGATGCAGCCAGGCTTGATGCGGCAATCAAGGCGGACTTGGCCGCAGGCCATACCCCTGCGGGGATCATCGCTATCACCGGAGGGACTGGCGTGGGAGGCTCTGATGACCTTGCCCCAATCCTTGAAGTTGCGCGTGCCTATGATCTTTACACCCATGTCGATGCCGCGTGGGCAGGGGCAGCAATGATCTGTCCCGAATTTCGGGACCGTTTCTGGCGCGGTGTTGATGGGTTCGATAGCATCGTCTTTAACCCTCACAAATGGTTAGGCGCACAGTTTGATTGTTCGGTTCAATTCCTTCGTGATCCAACGTCGCAGTTGAAAACCCTGAAGATCGAGCCCGAATTTCTGAAGACCAGTGGCGACAAGGTGACCAACTACTCGGAATGGACCATTCCGCTTGGTCGCCGTTTTCGGGCGCTCAAGTTGTGGTTCCTGATCCGATCATATGGGCTGGAAGGCCTGCAAACCCGTATCCGCAATCATGTATCTTGGGCCGAGGAACTGGCCGAGAAAATCCGCGCGCTCGATGGGTTCGAGATCGTGACAGAGCCGATCCTCAGCCTGTTTTCTTTCCGCTGTCCCGGCGATGATGCCGCCCAACAAAGACTGGTGGATGCGATCAACGACGATGGGCGCATCTACCTGACCCAAGCCGCGTTTGAAGGTCGCAAGATCATCCGTGTTCAAGTTGGCCAGTTCGACACCACGCGCGCAGATGTTATGATGGTGCGAACTGTGGTTGAAGAAGTTTGGCAAGCTGTAAAATGAGGTTGCAGCCAGCGTTGGTGTGAACGACGTGATTGCGGACATTCGTCACCAGCGCCGCATTGTTCACATAGGGCTCAGGCCGACCTTCGCGCCGGCTGTGTGGCCATGCCTACACCTTTCGGTCTGTCTGGGGCGAAATCATCCCTTTCGGCACAGACCCGGACAAGCAGTACCCGGCCCGCACGGCCCCGTCATCCCGCGTTCGCGGCAGCCTCCAGCGCGGCCACGTCGATCTTGCCCATTTGCAACATGGCCTGCATCGCCCGTCCGGCCCGCGCCGGGTCCGGATCGTTCAACAGCTGCGGCAGGGCGGAGGGGATGATCTGCCAGGAAACCCCGAACGCATCCTTCAGCCAGCCGCAGCGGGATGGGGTGCCGGTCTTGCAGAAAGCGTTCCAGTAGTAATCCACCTCGGCCTGATCAACGCAGTCGACGTACAGCGAGATGCCTTCGGAGAACTGGAAATGCGGCCCGGCGTTGTAGCAGTGGAACTTCAGCCCCTCGAGTTCGAAAGAGGCGCTCATCAGCGTGCCCTTCGGCAGCGGCCCGCCATCGCCGAAGCGGGTCAGCGCGCCGACCTTCGACGACTTGAAGATCGCGGTGTAAAGCGTCAGCGCCGCCTCGGCCTGATCGTTGAACATCAGAAACGGGGTGATTTTCTGCATGTTGCTGCTCCTGTCAGGTGAACGGGGCGACAGATCCCGTATTGACGCGACATGTTATCCGGCAGCGACCGCTCTGTCACCTACCAACCCGCCGCCTTGCGCAGCATGTTCAGCGCGACCAGCGTCAGGAACAGGGCGAACAGCCGTTTCAGCGGCCGCGCGTCCATCGCATGTGCAAGCCTGACGCCGAAGCTGGTGGTCTGCAACGACACCGCCACGATGACGACAAAAGCCACCAGATTGACCGCCCCGACGGTAAAGGGCGGGCGGCCTGCCGGGGCCACCTCGGCAAACAGGAACCCCAGCACGCCCGGCACCGCGATCATGACGCCAAAGCCCGAGGCGGTGGCGACGGCGCGGTGGATCGGTACGCCGTACAGGCTCATCAGCGGCACCCCGAACGAGCCGCCGCCGATGCCCATCAGCACCGACAGGAACCCCAGCACCGGCGACAGGACCGAGCGGGTGAACCGGCCCGGCATCGCTTGCGCCAGCCGCCAGTCGGCGCGACCGAAACCCAGATACAGGCCGACCACCATGCCCAGCCCGCCGAATATCGCCTGCAGCACCGTGGTTTTCAGCCCGGTCGCGACCAGCACGCCAAGGGCGGCCCCGACCACGATCCCCGGGGCCCAGCTGCGCAGAATGCCCCAGTCTACTGCACCTTTGCGGTTGTGCGCGGTGACCGAGCGGACCGAAGTGACGATGATGGTGGCCAACGACGTCGCCAGACAGATCTGCATCAGGTGCGGGCTGTCGTAGCCGAGGTAACTGAACGCATAGAAAAATGCCGGCACCAGCACGATGCCGCCGCCGACACCCAAGAGACCGGCGATCACACCGGCAAAGGCGCCGATGGCCAAAAGGAACCCCAGCATCAGGAACAGGTCGGACCAGTCGGGCATCAGGGTGCTCCTTTCGGTTGGTGATAGCGCCGCCATGGGCCGAGTGCCAGCGCCGCCGATCGGGTCTGGCCATGACCGCAGAACCTGGTTAGCCTGCCGGTGAACTTCCCCACCCGGATTCCCGCTTTGAAAAGCCTGCAGCAATGACCATCGGTCTGTTCCGTTCGGCGCTGGTGCTTGGGCTGTTGTCCGCAGTCGGACCCTTCGCCATCGACATGTTCCTGCCAGCGATGCCGGCCATTGGCAGCGACCTCGGGGCTTCGATTTCGGCTACACAATGGACCCTCACCGCCTATTTCGTGACGTTCGGGCTGGCGCAGCTGATCTATGGTCCGTGGGCCGATCAGGCCGGGCGCAAGCTGCCGCTGTATGTCGGGCTCTTGGTGTTCATCGCAGGCTCGGTTGCCTGTGCGCTCGCGCCGTCGATCGGACTGCTGATCGCCGGACGGGCCTTGCAGGGGGCGGGCGGGGCGGTGCTGATGGTGGTGCCGCGCGCCATCATCCGCGATCTGCACACCGGCCCGGCGGCGACGCGGCTGATGGCGCTGGTGATGCTGGTGATCTCGGTATCGCCGTTCCTGGCCCCGTTGGCCGGGTCCGGGCTGATCGCGCTGTGGGATTGGCGGGCGATCTTTGCCGTGCTGGGCCTGGCCGCCGTGGCCAGCCTGCTGATGACCGGGTTTGTGCTGCCGGAAACGCTGGCGGCAAAGGACCGGGTTGCGGTCAATGCTGCCAACCTGTGGCGCGGTGCCGGGGTTCTGTTCAGCGACCGGATGTTCATGGGCCTGACCCTGTTGGGCGGCTGCGGCATGGCCAGCTTTTTCGTGTTCATCGCCTCGGCGGCCTTTGTCTATACCGGGACTTACGGCCTTTCGCCCACCGGCTTTTCGCTGGCCTTTGCCGTGAACGCGCTCGGCTTCTTTTCGTCATCGCAACTGGCCGCACCCATGGGCGAACGCTTTGGTCCGCGCCGGGTGGTGGCGCTGGCCACGGCGGGATTTGCCCTGTGCACCGTGATCCTCCTTGGGGTTGCGATGGCCGGCCTCGCCAGTCTGCCGGTGGTGATCGGCGGGCTGTTTGCCGCCAACGCCTGCCTTGGTCTGGTGATCCCGACCACGATGGTGATGGCGCTGGATGACCACGGCGAGATTGCCGGTCTGGCCTCGTCGCTTGGCGGCACCCTGCAGATGCTGGCCGGCGGCGTGATGATCGCGGCGGTGGGGCCGTTCTTTGACGGCACCGTGGTGCCGATGCTGGCGGCGATTGCGCTGTGCGGTGTCGTGGCGTTCGTTCTGTCGCGGCTGGTGCTGGGACAAGCATCGGCAACAACCGCATGAGCGGCGCTGTACGATTGCGACTGACCTACGCCGCCTGACGCTCCTGCACCCGGGCCAGAGCCAGGTCCAGCACCTGCAGCCCGGCGCCATTGGCGGGTGCCAGTTCCGACAGCACCCGCCGCCAGCCGCGCGCGCCCGCTTGCCCGTTGAACAGCCCCAGCATGTGCCGGGTCACCGAATGCAGCCGCCCGCCCCCGGCCAGATGCCGGGCGATGTAGGGGCGCATCGCGTCCAGCACGGCAAAGGCGTCCGGCCCCGGCGCATCGCCGTACAGCGCCGCATCGGCCCCGATCAGCACGGCGTTCGGCGCGTGATAGGCGGCGCGGCCGATCATCACCCCGTCAAGCCCCTGATCCAGCAGTGCTTTTGCCTGCGCCAGCGAGGTCACCCCGCCGTTCAACGACAGATGCAAGTGCGGGAACTCCCGCTTCATCTGCAATACCAGATCGTAATCCAGCGGCGGAACGTCGCGGTTTTCCTTGGGCGACAGCCCGTGCAGCCAGGCCTTGCGGGCGTGGATCTGGAACCGCGTCACTCCGGCTGCCGACACTGCCGCCAGAAATGCCGGCAACGCCGCCTCGGGGTCCTGATCGTCGACGCCGATCCGGCACTTGACCGTGACCTCGACCGGGCTGGCGGCAATCATCGCCGCCGCACTGTCGGCGACCAGCCCCGGTTGCCGCATCAGCACCGCCCCGAAGCATCCCGATTGCACCTTGTCGGACGGGCAGCCACAATTCAGGTTGACCTCGTCATAGCCATGATCGGCCGCGATCCGGGTGGCTTTCGCCAATTGCGCCGGGTTCGAGCCGCCAAGCTGCACCGCCACCGGATGCTCGGCCGGATCAAAGCCCAGCAGCCGGTCGCGCGGCCCGTGGATGACGGCGGCGGCGGTCAGCATTTCGGTATAAAGCCGCGCCCGCCGGCTCATCTGCCGGTGGAACATCCGGCAATGCCGGTCGGTCCAGTCCATCATCGGGGCGACGGACAGCCTCGCTGCCGCTCCGCCTTCGCTTTTGGGCACGGGTGACACTCCTGCGGTCCGGGAAGGCGACGGTCGGACCGGTGCGGCGCATTGTATGCTCGCGCCGTTCCAGGCGCCAGTGGCCGGGCGCAAGCCCGGGCCGTGCAAGACGGCAATCGGAGGCGTCTTCCGAATTATTGTACAAAAACCCGGGTGAATTCGACAATAACGCCTTCGGGGTCTGTGCGAGGACTCGGCCAGCGAAACAGCGGTCTCGAACCGAACTGCGTTGAATGTGTTTTTCAGGGACAAGAGCCTCCGAACCTCACGCTATGACGAAGATATCGCGCCGATGGTGCAATCTGACCGGGGCGGGCCGCTGTGGATGCTTGACTCGGGCGGCAGTGGATGCTTGACTGAGCTCTCTGTGGATGCTTGACTCGGGCGGCTGTGGATGCTTGACTCGGGCCGCTGTGGACGCTTGACTCGGGCCGCTGTGGATGCTTGACTACTACTTCTAAGAAAACGTGGAAAGGATTCCTGATGCGTCTAACAATACTGGCGGCAATTCTGGCACTGTCGGCGACGGTCGCAACTGCGCAAGACAGCAAGATGATGGACGAAATGCAAGGCTCGATGATGAGAAGCGGCATTTCGATGCTCGAGGCTTCAGCCAAGCTCGCGCTGATGAAGTATGGTCTGGAAGGCGACGTGATGACGCTGTCTCTCGGCCAGCTTGCCGAGATCAACGGTGTGATGACGAGCTCGAACACCGAAGCGGAAATCAAGGCAGGGATCGAGGCGGCGCTGCGGCGCTGAGCGCTACTTGCAGCGCACGGATCGACTCTGTGCTTGTTTTGGGCCCCAACCCCCGATCGGGTTGGGGCTACTCTCGTCTGCGGTGCAGTTTCTCAAGCAACCGTTGCAACAAATTTGGGGCGAATGGGTGCTTCCTGCGCATATCCCGGCGGCCGCCCTGAAACATTTCAGCAGTTCAAATTTCTGTTTCTGCCCGCAGAGTTTTCTAATGTTTCAGGCAGTCATCTCCTGCAAGGCGCAAATACTCGGAACCTGACGTTGGGGATCAATTCTTTTCACATCATCGTGACTAGCTGTTTCAAACGCAATTGAAATCGGCGTGATCACGGTGAGCGCTGGCAATCACACAATTGTGGGCGGGCTTGAGAGACTACGTACTGCTGAGTAGCTTTACCCCGCGACCAGCGGAGCAAGCGCATGCCCAAGCAGTACAAGACTCTTCAGGATTATCATGATCTGGATCAGGAAATATCATTCCGTAAATACGAGGGCGATTATTTCCGCATTGGGTTGCTGTCAGAAACATCAAGCGATGTGACATTCACGTCCACCAACCGGAACGCGCTGGTGGTCGACCTTTCGGGTACATCGAAACACCTGACTCGCATGGACGGAATTCTGGATGATACACCGACCCGGCCCGGCGACGTTTGTCTGATTCCGCCGGGCCTGGAAGTCCGTTTGGCTTGGGAAGTAAAAGGCGAACGGCAGACGAGCTTAACACTGGAGTTTGATTCCGATGCCCTCGCCGCCTATCTCCCGGACTTCGACAAGGACCGATATGCGTCCGGCCGCCTGCGTCCCGCGAACTATACGGAGCGTCCGGCACTCACCAATCTTGCCATGATGCTCAGCCGCGCGATTGCCCCCGGCCTGAGATGCGGGCGCCTGTTTGCCGATGCAGCCATGCGATTGCTGATGCTCGAGATCGCCGTCTCGCATTGGTCGGAGCCGATGCGGCTGCCCGAGTTGGGTGGCGGTCCGGACGCACGGGTCAAACGGGCGATTGAGTTCATCGAAAGCAGGTTTTCCGAGGATATCTCCCTATCCGATATCAGTCAGGCCTCCGGGCTCAGCCTGACGCAGCTCACGACACGCTTCCAGCAACATACCGGGTCGACGCCCTATTCGTATGTCATCGACCGGCGTCTGCGAAAGGCGGTGCAACTCCTGTCGACCACGGACATGCCGATAGTACATGTGGCGATCGAAACGGGGTTTTCGGACCAGCAGCACCTGACACGGGCGTTTCGCGCACGCTTAAGGAAGACCCCCCGGCAAGTACGAAGGCGATAGACGGCATGGGACTGGCTCTGTTGATGTGACCGCGCCCCGACGTGACCGTCCTCCTTTGAGGATCCTCACTGACCCACCTTGGCACATCGATGCGGTCGGGGGGTGGTCACATCATCAACGCCCCGGGATCGGCAAGCTGCAGCCGGTGCTACCAGGAATACGGGTCATCGGTCATCCGCTTCAGCCTGCCGCCAGCCGCAACCGCGCGGCGGATTTGCGGCGTTGCAGGGGCCGTGAAGCGGTTCGGGACTGAACGGGTGAACGCCACGGGCTCGCCTGAACCCGCGAAGTCTCCCATCGGCACCTCGGCCACCTGCCTGTCAAAGTCAAGCAGCAGGTTGGGGGCGTGGGCCAGCTCATACTCCCCGACCAACATCCCGCAGCCACACAGGGCAGCCCTCACGACTTGTCCAACAAAGCCGATTCCGTGGGAAAACGTCGGCTTGAGCGCATTTTTCCCGTGCGCCGCCGCCTAGTCGAAAAACCCCGAGTCTTCCGCAGCCAGATAGCGGCGCGCCCGTTCGGGCACGATCTCGACCCCCATGCCGGGCCGGTCCCATACCGCGATCAGGCCGTTCTTCACGATCGGGTCGGGCAGGCCATCAACGATGTCGTACCACCAGGCGGGATTGCCGCTGGGATATTCGAACGCGATGAAATTGCTGGGCAATGTGGCGCAGACCTGCACCAGCGCCGCCAGACCCAACAGGCCGTTGCCGGTGCCGTGCGGCGCGATCAGGATGCCGTGCAGATGCGCATATTCGGCGATCCATTTCAGTTCGGCAATGCCGCCCACATCGCACGGGTCGGGGCCGACGATGTTGACGGCGTGGCGCTCGATCAGGTCCTTGAAGTTCTGCCGCAGATAGATCTGCTCGCCGGTATGGATCGGCGTGGTGGTGGCATGCGTCAGGTCGCGGTAGACATCGGCGTTGACATAGGGCGTGTAGTCGCCGGTCAGCATGTCCTCCAGCCACATCAGGTTGTATTTCTCGACCGCGCGGGCAAAGCGCAGGGCGTCGGTCGGCATCCAGCCTGGCCCGCAATCCAGCGCCAGCCCGACCTTGTCGCCCAGCACCTCCTTCATCGCAGCCACGCATTCCACGACATGGTTCAGGGCGCGTTCGGTCATCAGGCCGGTTTCCGATGCGCCGTGAAACCGGCCGGACTGGCGGATGCCAAGGTGAAAATCCGGAAAGTCGGTTTTCTGCGAACTGTGAAAGGCCACACCCTGCTTGATGATGCCGAAGCCTTCGGGCAGGTCCATCATCCGCTGGCAGTCGCGGGCATAATGTTCCGGGGTGGTGCCGCCCATCGGCACCCGCAGCGAGCCGTTGTAGGTGCGGACATGGTCGCGGACCTTGCCGCCCAGCAGCTTGTAGACCGGCACCCCCGCCGCCTTGCCGGCGATATCCCACAGCGCCATCTCGATCACGCTGACCGCAGCACCATAGGGCTTGAAGGCACCGCGCTGGCGTATCTTCAGCATGCAGCGTTCGACATCGGTCGGGTCTTCGCCGATCAGCGCCTCGCGGAACTGCAGGATGTAGGGTTTCAGATAGGGTTTGTAGACCTCGACCTCGCCGTAGCCGCTGATGCCGGCATCGGTGACGATGCGGACGATGGGGCTTTTGCCGATGACGGCACATCTGCAATCGACGATCTTCATCCCGGCCTCCCGCGCGCCACATTGCCCTGCCCGGCCCTTCTCGGTCCGACGCGGGGCCGACAGGTTGGGGCAACCTTAGGCAAGCTTGCCCGGGGCGTCAACGAAACCGGGGATCGCGACCGGGATGTGCCGGGCGACGGGCCGCCAACGCGATCCGGATTTGTCTGTTGACAGGTTTGGGCCGTTGCCCCAGCGTGACGGCAGATGGCACCAAGACCAGCTGAGATTCACACAAATCTTCCGGGAGGAATTCAGATGATCGAACAGCGAGGTCGCGTCAGCGACCGCAAGCCCAAAAGACGCGCGCTCCTCGGCAACACCGTTGCCGCGCTGGTGGCCACAAGCCTGACAGTGATGCCGCTGCCGCTGCTGGCGCAAAGCGTCGACCTGTCGCAGTGGTCGCCCGACTACATCAAGAGCATCGCCGGAACCGAGGAAGTGGACACGGCCGGCGATTGTTCCAAGCTGGTGCCGCTGGACTATGCCGGCAAGGTATCGGTGTGGTGGACCGGGCCGACCGACGCCTCGCCCGATATCGAGCGCAAGATCAACGACGAGTTCTGGGCAGCATGGAAAGCCACCTATCCCAACATCGAGACCGACGCGCAGAACATCAACTACAACGACCTGCTGGACAAGCTGCGCACCTCGCTCCTGGGCAATGCCGGGCCGATGGTGGTGCGGTTGCAGATCCTTGGCGGGGTCGAGTTCGGTGCCAAGGGCTACATGCAGGAACTCAAGCCCGAGGATGTCGGCTACGCCACCGCCGATTATTGGCCGGGCGCGATGAAATCGGTCACCTATGGCGGTGCCACCTACGGCATTCCGACCAACAACGAAACCATGGCCTTCATCTGGAATGCCAAGCTGTTCAACGATGCCGGGCTGGACGGGGAAAATCCGCCCGCAACCTGGGATGACGTGGTCGCCTATTCCAAGCAGATCAAGGACAAGCTGGGGGTCGCCGGTTACGGCATGGTCGCCAAGCAGAATGCCGGCAACACGCCGTTCCGCTTCATGCCGCAGATGTGGGCCTACGGCGGCTCGGCGCTGGATGAAAACACCGACGCGCCGACCTATGGCAGTGTCGGACTGAACAGCCCCGGTGCCAAGGCGGCGCTGCAGGCGTCGTATGACATGTATGTCCGAGACCAGTCGGTGCCGGTGTCGGCGCTGACCAACACCCAGAACGAAAATCAGGCACCCTTCATTGCCGGGCAACTGGCGATGATGATCGCGCACCCGTCGGAGTATGCCAAGATGGTCGATCTGGCCGGCAAGGCAACCGGGGCCGACAAGGCGGTGGCCGACGAGGTGGTGGCCAACATGCGCTATGGTCTGATCCCGGCGGGGCCGGACCGGCGGGCCGTGGTGTTCGGCGGTTCGAACATCCACATCCTGAAAAGCGAGTATGTCGACGGCGGGCTGGACGAAATGGCGGCCAAGGCGCTGGTCTGTTTCTGGACCGGACCGGAATGGTCGACCAAGCTGGCCTGGACCGGATCGAACCCCGGCAACCTGCGCGGCTTCAAGACCAAGTGGATGAAGGAACGGCTTGAAACCATCAAGTTCCTGGAGGTGACCACCTCGATGCTGCCGAACGGCATCCCGTTCCCGGTGATCCCGGAAGCGCCGGAAATCATGAACATCATCATTCCGGACATGCTGCAGAACGCATTGACCGGCAAGATGACGGTTGACGAGGCGGCCGAGGATGCCGCCGCCAAGGTCGAAGCCCTGTTGGGCGGCCTCTGAGCCTCCCCTGATGCGGTGACCGGCGGCCGATGTGCCGCCGGTCGCCCTCTTGCCTTGCAAAGGAATTCACCCGTGAGCATCGCGTCGGGACAGGTGGGCGCCGCGCCCGCACCGGTTCTGCGCCCGCGCCGCACCGGGTTGCTGCGTCAGGTGATCCGGCACCGCGAGGACTATCTGTACGTGTTGCCGGCTCTGGTGGTGATGCTGATCGTGATCGCCTTTCCGATTTACTACACGGTCGAGCTCAGCTTCTACAAAACCCCGCCCAACCTGCAGATGAAGGACAAGATCTACGTCGGACTGGACAACTACACCACGCTGTTGACCAGCAAGGCGTTCCTTGACGTGACCATCAACACGCTGATCTGGACCTTCTGTTCCACGGTCGTCGCGTTCCTGCTGGGCCTTGGCGCGGCCCTGGCGCTGCACCGCGAATTTGCCGGGCGCGGCGTGCTGCGGGCAATCCTGCTGATCCCCTATGTCGTCAGCGCCGTCGCGGCGTCCTATGTCTGGAAATGGCTGTATCATTCTGATTTCGGGGTGATCGGCGCGCTGGCGGTGCAATTGGGGCTGACCGACAAGCCGATCAATTTTCTCGACAATCTGTACACCGTGCTGCCGTCGCTGATCGTGGTGAACATCTGGAAGGAATTCTCTTTCGCCATGATCATGCTGATGGCGGGCCTGCAGACGGTGCCGGATCAGCTGTTGCGGGCGGCGCAGGTCGATGGCGCCAATGCCTGGCAGCGGTTCTGGCATGTGACGATGCCGCATCTGAAGAACGTGTCGATGGTCACGCTGTTGTTGCTGATGGTCGCCAACTTCAACTCGTTCATCATCCCCTGGATCATGACCGGCGGCGGTCCGGCCGGAGCGTCGGACATCTGGATCACCCATATCTATCAGATCGCCTTTGGCCGGCAGCGCTGGGGGCTGGCCGCGGCCTATTCGGTGATCCTGTTCATCGTGATGATGACCTTGGGATATTTCTACGTAAAGGCGCTGACGCGCGGCGACGAGTCGAGGGCAGGATGACCGCAACCACCCGCAAACCGGTCGACTGGTGGCGCTGGGGCGGGCGGCTGTTCCTGGTGTTTCTGCTGATCTTCACCGTGCTGCCGATGCTGTGGATGGTGCTGACATCGCTGAAAACCCAGTTCGCCGCCATGCAGTACCCGCCGCAATGGTGGCCGGCCGAACCGACGCTGCAGAACTACACCAAGCTTTTGGACCCGTCGAATTCGGTCGGGGCCGACTTCCTGCGGTATTTCTGGAACAGCCTCTATGTTGCGGTCGCGACCACGATACTCGGCGTGACCGTGGCGGTGCCGGCGGCCTATGCCTTTTCGCGCTTCCGCTTTCCCGGGCGCACCTTCCTGTTCTTTGCCGTGCTGCTGCGCAACATGTTCCCGGCGGTGGTGTTCCTGATGCCGCTGTTTCTGCTGATGCGCTGGATGGGGCTGGTCGGCACCCACGGCTCGCTGATCCTGACCTATCTGACCTTTGGCCTGCCGCTGTCGATCTGGCTGCTCAAGGGATTCTACGACAACATTCCGATCCAGCTGGAACAGGCGGCGCGGATCGATGGCGCCACCCGGTTTCAGGCCTTCATCTACATCGTGATGCCGCTGTCGACGCCGGGCATCATCGCCACCTCGATCTTTTCCTTCATCGGCGCATGGAACGAGTATGTCTATGCCGTCACCTTCTTGAACAACAAGGAACGCCTGACCCTGCCGGTCGGCATCCAGCGTTTCTTTGCCGAGTTTGCCACCGACTGGCCCGGGCTGATGGCAGCGACATTCCTGATGAGCGTGCCGGTGGTGCTGCTGTTCCTGATCCTGCAGAAATATTTCGTGCGCGCCCTGACCGAAGGCGCGGTCAAGTCGTGACCCGGCACGCACACGGCAGTGCCCCCCTGAAAGGACCCGATCAATGGCCCAGGTGATCCTGAAGGATGTGGTCAAGACCTATGGCCCCGTCCGCGCGGTGGACAACGTGTCGTTCACGGTCGAGGACGGCGAGTTCGTGGCGCTGGTCGGTCCGTCGGGTTGCGGCAAGACCACGACGCTGAACCTGATCGCCGGGCTGATCCCGATGTCGGGCGGCGACATTCACATCGGCGACCGGCTGGTGAACGATCTGGACCCCAAGGATCGCGACATCGCGATGGTGTTCCAGAACTATGCGCTTTACCCCAACAAGACGGTATTCAGGAACCTGGCCTTTCCGTTGCAGATGCGCAAGCTGGCTACCGCCGAGATTGCGCGCAAGGTGAACGAGGCGGCGCGGGTGCTGGACATCACGCACCTCTTGGAACGCAAGCCGCGCGAACTGTCCGGCGGCCAGCAACAGCGTGTGGCGCTTGGCCGGGCGCTGGTGCGCGACCCGCGGGCCTTCCTGATGGACGAGCCCTTGTCGAACCTTGACGCCAAGCTGCGCGTCCAGATGCGCTCGGAACTGAAGCGGTTCCATCAGGATCTCAAGGCCACCGTGATCTATGTGACGCATGACCAGCTGGAGGCCGTGACCATGGCCGACAAGATGGCGGTGATGAACGGCGGCGTGCTGCAGCAGTATGCGCCGCCGTCGGTGGTGTTCGGCCAGCCGGTTAATACCTTTGTCGCCAGTTTTGTCGGCAGCCCGGCAATGTCGCTGGTGCCGATGCAGGCGGTGCGGCGCGGTCAGGATGTGGTGCTGGTCAGCGAGGACGGGCAGGAGATTGCGCTGTCACCCGAAAACGCCCGCAAGGCACTTGGTGCCAGCACGCCCCGGGTCGTTCTCGGGGCGCGGCACAGCACGATCCGGCTGGCCCGCTCGACGGTGGCAGGGGCGGTGGCGGGCAAGGTCTACACGGTCGAGCCGACCGGGGATGTGACCTTCGTGCAGGTCTACCTTGGCACCTCGATCATCGTGGTCAGCCTGGAACCGCAGGTGCCGATCCACCCGGACGAGACGGTGTGGATCAGCTTTGATCAGGCCCGGCTGCACCTGTTCGACGGGGTGACGCAACTGGTGCTGGCGGGCTGATCCGGGCAAGGCTTCCGCCGCCGGCCACACCGCAGGCCGACAGAGTCGCCAAAGCAGCGCGCCAGACCCCGGATCACGCAATCGAATAGCCGCCGTCGACCGGCAGCATCACACCGGTGACGTATGTGGCATCCGCCGACACCAGAAAGCGGATGACGGCGGCCACCTCGGCCGGTTTCGCCCAGCGGCCCAGCGGAATGCGCGCGCCGATGCGGGCGGCGCGTTCGGGGTCCTCCCGGGCGCGCGCCGAGATCGCGGTTTCGACCCAACCCGGGGCCACGGCGTTGACCCGCACGCCCTTGCCCGCCCACGCCACCGCCATCGACCGGGTCACCGCCGCCACGGCGCCTTTGCTGGCGGTATAGGCCGGGGCGCCCGGCGCGCCAAAGATCGACCACATCGAGGCCAGCATGATCACCGACCCGCCCGCCGCCGACAGCCGCGGCAACAGCGCCGTCGCCAGCGCAAACCCCGCCGTCACATTGACCCGCATCACCTCGGCAAACACGTCCGCACGCCATTCCTGTTCATGGCGCACGCCATTCCTGTTCATGGCGCAGGATGCCGGCACAGTTGACCAGCGCCGCCAGCCGATCTTCGCCCGACAGAAGCGCCAGCACCGCCGCGGTATCGGTCACATCGACCGTGTGGAATTCGACTGCCGGCGACAGATCGTCATCGCGGTCCAGCCCCACGGCCACGACGCGCCAACCATCGGCCACCAGCCGTTCCGCCGTGGCCCGGCCGATGCCGGTGCCGCCACCGGTGACCAGCGCCAGCGGCCCGGTCATCGCCCCTGCCCCGCGCCGCCGTCAGCGGATGAACTGATCGGCATAGCCCGCCCCCAGCCCGACAGCGGCGAAATGCTTGCGGCACATCTCGATCTTGGTGAATACATCCTCGTACCCCAGCGGTTTGCCCCAGGGATCGACGTAATACATGATGCCGTTGACCTGAAAATAGGTGATCATCTCCTCGACCCCGTCCGGCACCACCAGCGTGTGGGTTTCCCCCGGCGGTTCAAAGACATAGCTGCCCTCCTCGGCCACCCAGTCGTGTTCCAGATAATGCCAGCGCCCCTTCAGCACGAAACCGTGGACCGCGTTCGGGTGGCGGTGGCGCGACAGCACGCCGGACTTGCGCACCCGCAGCAGGTTCATCCAGTAGCCCTGCGACCGGTTCAGGCACAGCGGCCGGAACCAGACGTTGTCGGCCTGTGGCACCCACAGCCGCTCATCCTCGGGAATGGCCCTGGGAATGACGATCTCGGGCAGGGCATCGGGCGGGAACGGCAGCTGATAGGGCATTCTGGGGTTGGGGTCGGTGGTCTCGGGCGGCATCGGCGGAGGTTCCTTGCGACGGGGCTGCGGCTGCACGAACACTCTGCCGGCGCGCCCGCGCCCGTCAAGCGGCTTGCGCTTGCGTCATGCCTTTCAGGCGGCGGCCCGCAGCCCCAATATGGCGCGCGCCTCGGCCGAGGTCGCAACCGGGCGTTCATGGCGGGCGCACAGGTCGGCGGCGCGCCGGACCAGTGCGGCGTTGGACGGGGCCAGCGTGGTCCGGTCCAGCCGCACGTTATCCTCCAGCCCGGTGCGGGCATGGCCCCCCGCAGAAATCGCCCAGTCGTTCAGCACGATCTGCGCCGGCCCGATGCCGGCGGCACACCACGGCGCGCCGGGGAACAGGCGGTTCACGGTCCGGATGTAGAAATCAAACACCTCGCGGTCGGCGGGCATGGCATTTTTCACGCCCATGACGAACTGCACATAGGGCGTGCCGGCCAATTGCCCCTTTGACTTCATGTCGGCGGCCTTCAGGATGTGCGACAGATCAAAGGCCTCGATCTCGGGCTTCACATCGTACTTCAGCATTTCGGCCGCCAGCCAGTCCACCAGATCCGGCGGGTTCTCATAGACCCGGGTGGGGAAGTTGTTCGACCCGACCGAAAGCGAGGCCATGTCGGGGCAGAGCGGCAGCATGCTGCCACGCGCCAGCCCGGCGCCGGACCTGCCGCCGGTCGACATCTGCAGGATCATGCCGGGGCAATGCCTCTTCACACCGTCCTGCAGCCGCGCAAAGCGTTCGGGGTCGGCGGTCGGCCTGCCGTCGTCGTCGCGGACATGGGCATGCAGGACAGTGGCACCGGCCTCAAAGGCTTCGTGCGCGCTTTCCACCTGTTCGGCAATGCTGATCGGCACCGCCGGATTGTCGGCCTTGGTCGGCAAGGAACCGGTGATGGCGACGCAGAGGATGCAGGGGCCCTTGCTGGTTTCGGTCATCGTTCGTATCCCGATCTGCGGTTTCGCCGTCTGCTGGCCAACCGATGGCAAAGCGCCGGCTGCCAGCGCCCGCGTAGCACAGTGTCGGAGGTATCGGCCAGACAGTCGAGCGGGATCGTGGCTCGAGCGCCGGGCGACGGGCATTGCCCATCGGTCGCAGCCGGCACCGGAATGGCCTGCCCGCACGGGCATGGCAAGGGCGGCGCGCGGGCGGCGCGCGGGCGGCGCGCCAGCCGGGTTCTTGGCGCGTTTCATGCACCGGACCGGCGTCTGGTCACGCCGGGTTCTCAATATCCCCGGCGACACCACGACCAGATGTCGGCGCGCGTTACCAGCACTGGCCGTCCTGTGCATGAGCTTATCCCCGCCAGAATCCTCAAAAATCCTCTAACGCGAACACCTTAACCAATTGTATTATAACTACAAAAAATTGTCCCGCGCCGGGACGCTTCTATCTGGAACCAGACTGCCCGGCGATCCCGAGGCTTGTCGGTTCCCGGCCCGAAGCTGATCCGCCCCGCCAGATCATCCGCTTGTCTTTACCGCCCTGAATTCCCGTTCCAGCCATTCAGGGCCGCCGCGCGCGCACCATTGCCTTGAAACCACCGTTGCAAGCCTGACCAAAGCGGCAAGATCGTCTGGTCGCATCGTGCCCGCTGCCTGAGCTGCCATGATAAGCAGTCCCTGCGCGGCCCCCGCCCACGTCAGGGGCGCATAGGCGGCAGAACCCATGCGGGCGGTGCGCAGATACTGGCGGAACTCGGTGTGCTGGCGGGTGTCTTCCAGCAACAGCGGCGCAGCACTGGCGATGACTTTGCCGGGGTGCCCGCCATCAATCGGGATGCAAAGGCGCTTCTGGTCGGGCGGAAAGCCGGTATTGCCAACCAGCATCTGCTGCTGCCGACCCGGAGTAACGAAGAAGGCACCGGCAACAAAGAACTGATGCTGGTCCGGGCCAAGCGCGCCGGGCACCAGATGGGCAGTCCGGTCGCCCAATCGGGACCAGAGAACCGTCATGGAGTCCTGCACGATCCCCTCGACGGATGTTGCCATCAGGGCGGCGGCACTGGCGGTTTCGGCGGGATCAGGCGGCATCGGGACCACGGGTCAGGTCGTCTGCAAGGGCGATCACATACCTGTCGGCGAAGGGCAGCCCCAGAAGCTGCGCCGAAACCGGCAGGTGGCCAGCCTGCTCAGGAATCGGAAATGCGATTGCGGGCAACCCGGCGGCACTTGCGAGCGCTGTCAGATCAGCCTGCCCTTGCGGAACAGGGGCATCATGCAAAAAAGCCGGCTCCGCCGTTGTCGGCAGCAGCAGCGCATCGACGCCCGAGAGTGCGGCAAGCACAGCCGGGCGCATCCCGTGAACAAGATGCTGCGCCGCCACCAACTTGGCATTTGCGGCCGTGCGGCCATAACCGACCAGGGCACGGAAGCTGTCGGAAAATCCGGCCGGGTTGGCATCCATCGCGCCGCCGAGCAGATGCCCGGCCTCGGCCTCGGCCAAAAGCAATCCGGCGCGGCGCAGCGCGGGCGGTTTCCAGCCGTCGACGGTAACGGTGACCAGCCGGACGCCTTGCGCGGTCAGCCGGTCACAGAAGCCTGAAAAGGCGGATCGAACCTCTGGCAGAAGCGGCGTGCCGTCAAGATCGGGGATGCCGAGGATGATCCTGTTCAGGGCCGGAACGGGCGCAGCGGCCATTCCGACATCAAGCGATGCCGGATCGCCGGGATCGGGCCCGGCCAGCACACCAAGCGCAAGGGCAAGATCGGCGGCGCTGGCAGCGATGGGGCCAATGCTGTCCAGGGTCCAGGACAAGTACGACAGGCCGCTGCGCCCGATCAGACCGCGTGTGGGTTTGAGCCCCCAAAGCCCGCAGTACGCCGCCGGGATACGCACGGACCCAAGCGTATCGCTGCCCACGGCCAGCGGCACAAACCCGGCCGCAACCGCCGCCGCCGAGCCGCCGCTTGATCCGCCCGGCGTATGGCCCGGCGCGGCAGGATTGTCGCAGCGGCCCCAGAACGGATTGTCGGTGGTCGCGCCCAGGGCGCCTTCGTGCATGTTCGCCTTGCCCAGGATGATCGCCCCGGCCGCGCGCAGGCGAACCACGACGCTTGCATCCTTCCGCGCCATGCGGTCGGCGAAATGGGCGGTGCCGTCGGTGGTGGGCAGCCCCGCCACATCGATATTGTCCTTGACCGCCACCGGAATTCCTTCCAGCGCGCCGATCCGTCCGGCCGCCCGGCGGCTGTCGCTCGCCTGTGCCTGCTGCAGCGCATCAGGGGCCAGGCTGATGAAGGCCCGTATCGTTCCATCGCGTTCGGCAATCCGGGCCAGCGCGGTCCCGGTCAGGCCTGCGGCGGTGGCGGCACCGGCAGCCAGTGCCGCACGCATGGTCGCAATCGGGCTCATTCCCCGGTCTTGCGGCTGTCGATCAGACGGATCGGTTTCTGGCGCGTCTCGATCTGGGTCAGCCCGGCCAATGTGCCCGGAGCCGCCAGCTGCACCGAAACCTCGACCCCCAACCGGCTCCGCAACAGCGCCTCGTACGCCGCAACCGGGGCATCCAGCCGCCCGCGGGTTTCAATGCGCACCGTCATGGTGTCGCGCCCCTCGTTCCGTGCGACCAGGCAAATGTACTCGCTGCACAACTCGGCATGGGTCCCGGTCAGGATTGCACCGATGCCGGTGGGATACACGTTGATGCCGCGCAGTTTGACCATGTTGTCCGACCGGCCCAGAAAGCCCACCAGCCGCTTCAGCGTCAGCCCCATCGGCGAGGGATCGGTACGCAACGCCGATACGTCATGGGTGTTGAAGCGGATGATCGGGAACAGGTCATCCTTGAACAGGCAGGTACAGACGATATCGCCCTTTTCGCCCATCGGCGCCGGCTGGCCGGTGGTGATATCCAGAAGCTCGATGAACTGGGCATCTTCCTGGATGTACAGGCCGGCATGATCGGGGCCCTCGCCGGCTATGGCACCGGTATCGCCGACGCCGTACCAGTCGAACACCTCGGCCCCGCCCCAGGCCGCAGACATCGCCGCATGGCTTTCCGCGCCGATGTGGCCGACGATGGCGCGGATTTTCAGGTCAACCCCCGGCTCCAATCCTTCTTCACGGGCCACTTCAGACAGGCGCTTGATGTAGTCGCCAAAGCCCACGATCACCGTGACCCCGAAATCGCGCATCATGGCGACCTGCTGGGCAGACCGCGTCTCGACCCCGGTGCCGGCCGTCAGCAGTTGCGCGCCGGTCCAGTGCAGGATCGCCTCTCGGACGTAATGCCCGCCGTTGACCATGCCGTGACCATAGACCGAATGAATCACATCGCAGCGTCTGATGCCCTGCAACGCATAGAACCGCGCCAGCAGCAGGTTTTGCACCTCGCGGCTCCTCGGTCCGAACAGCAGGGGCTGCGGGCGCCCGGTGGTACCAGAGGTGGTTTGGAGGATCAGCGTCGGGCGGCTTTCGGCGGGATAGGTATCCAGCCCATGAAAATCGCCCAGCGGCGGGTGCGCCTCGACCGAGGCCATCAGGTCGGATTTGGAATAGGTGGGCAATCGGGTGATATCGTCGATCGATCGGATGTCGGCGGGCCGGACCCCGGCACCACCCCAAAGCCGCTGATAGAACGGCACCTTCCAGGCGAACGCCATGACGCGGAGGAAGCGCGCGTTCTGCACGGCGCGCAAGCGGTCCGGGGACAATCGGCCGACCCGGTCGACGAACTCCTCGGGCCGGCCGTATTCGGTCAGCAGGGCGGGGTAGTCCATCGAGTCGAAGTAATTCGGCGGGGCCATTGCTTTTTTCCGGTCAAGCAGGGGGAAAGGCGAGGGCGGCCAGCGCCGCGCGCAGAGGGTCGGCGGTCGCACCCGTTGTCAGCGCAAATGCCGCCGAGGCAAGGTCGTCGGCCTGATGGCGGGGAACGCCGGCATGATCGGCAAGCGCGTGGAACTTGGCCAGTACGGCATCCTGGCTCATCGGGTTTTCGCTGTCGCCCCAGGCATCGGCGACCCGGGCGCTCAGCCGGGCGCCGTCGGCTGTGTCCACCTCGACCGTTGCGCCGAAATGCGCAGGGTAGCTGCCGGTAAACTCCGGCCCGGCGGCAACAGTGGTCAACCCGCGCAGCACGGCAAGCTGGGGGTCGGCGATGCGGCCCGGGGCAAAGTCGGCCAGGGTCGGGGCCCCTGACAAAAGCGCGACAGCCACCGAATGCTGCAGCGAGAATTTCGCCTGCGCCTCGGTTTGCGGGTCGGGACAGTCGCAAAACAACAGGGCGTCGGCGAAGGTACGGACCCGGATCGCCGTAATCTCACGCCCTTTCAGATCGGCGCGCAGGCTCATGGCGGCATCAATCGCCGGATGGGCATGGCGGCAGGCAGGCCAGGGTTTGAAGCTGACCTGATGAATGCGCCAGGTCTCCGGCCCCGCCAGCACCGCGCTTGCATCGCCGTCGCGGGCAATGGCAGCAAAGAACCCCTGCGGGCCCTCAAGAATCCGGCGCGGGCCGGCCAGACCGGCCGCGGCCCAAAGTGCCGCCTGCACCCCGCGCCGCGCCGCTTCGGCCACGTGCAGGTGTTTGGTGGCCGTCGGCTCGTTGCGGCATTGCCACAGGCCGCCCGTGCTGCTCATCGCATGTCCCATCGCCCAGACGGCCTGCGTGTCGGTCAGCCCCAGCATTCTTGCGGCGGCGGCAGCAGACCCGATTGCGCCGCAGGTGCCGGTATTGTGAAAGAACGCGTAGTGACCCGGGCCCGCCGCAGCACCAAGCCGGATCATCGCTTCGTATCCTGCAAGGATGGCGTCCAGCAGGTCCGCGCAGGGTTTGCCCACCACGGCGAGTGCGGCCGGGATCACAACCGGGCCGGGATGCAACAAAGCGGTACGGTGCACATCATCCATCTCGAACAGGCTGCCAAGCCCGCCCATCGCACCGGCACCGGCAGCGCCGGTCAGGGCAAAGGCGCGGGTACCTGCCGCCGCGGCTTCGGTGATGGCGCGCCCGGTCGGCGATGATGCCCCGGCCAGCGCGCAGCCCAGCCAGTCGACAAGGTGAAGCGCCGCCCGCGCCCTGTCGGCAGAATCGGACGGTCTTGCCGCCCGGACCCACAGCCCTTCGGTCAATGATTGCCCAGCGGCGGAAGTCGGCGACGTCATCCCAACCTTTTGTCGGCTTGATTGAAAATTTGTCCGGACATATTCATACAGGGACAATCGTATCGCAAGCAGGAAACGCCCCGATCCATGGCTTTGCCCACTTTCCTTTCTGCGGCGCAGGCGGCGGCGTTGCTGCCTGCCGGGGGGCGCGCGTTCCTTGGCGGCGGCGCCGGGGAGCCCAGGGCCATTCTGGACGCCGTATTGGCAGATCCTTCGCTCTGGCGCGGCGTAACACTGACTGGCGCCTTCATTCCCGGCGTCAATGACACGGATTTTTCGGCGATCGGACAGGGAACCCGGGTCGAGACGATCTTTTCCACCAAGGGGCTGCAAACGCCCGCAGGCACCGTGGCGCACCTGCCGCTGCACTACAGCCAGTTCTGGGACAGGTTGGGGACCAGAGGCCTTGTCGATCTGGTCTACATCACCGTGCCACCTCCCCGACGCGACGACACGGTCGGGCTCGGGGTGGCCGGTGATTTCGCGCCAAGCCCGATTGCAGCCGGGGCAAGGCTGGTTGGAATCGTCAATCCGAACATGCCCGACGTGCCCGCCGGGCCCCGGCTGCCGCTGGATCGGTTCGCGGGCCTGGTCGATGCCGCCGACCCTTTGCCGGTCTATGATCCCGGACCGATCGTCGAGGACTTGCGGCGGATGGCGACCCGTGTCGTCGGTTTGCTGCGCGACGGCGATACGCTGCAACTTGGGCTGGGCAGGATGCAGGCGGCGGTTCTGGGCGAACTCGCCGGTTCGGGCCTGTCGGGGCTTGGGTATCAAGCGGGCATGATCTCGCCGGCCATTCTGGAACCGTTGCGGCGGGGCCAGTTTGCGCGCGGAGTGGTGACAGGTGTGGCACTGGGCGACGCGGACTCTTACGCGGCCGTCGCCGCCATCCCGGGCCTGACCTTTGCCCCGGTCGGTCATACCCATGCGGCGGAGGTTCTGGCAGCGACCCGGCACTTCGTTTCCGTCAATTCGGTCATCGAGATGGATCTGTCGGGCCAGGCCAATGCCGAGGTTTTGGGCGGCAAGCAGGTAAGCGGGCAAGGCGGGTTGCTGGACTTTCACCGCGGCGCCCGGTCGCAGGTCGGCGGGCGGGCCGTGCTGGCACTTGCCTCGACCGCACAGGGCGGTACGGTCAGTCGGATCGTGCCGCACCTTTCGCCCGGCACACCGGTATCCGTGACGCGGGCCGATGTCGATATCGTGGTGACGGAACATGGCGTGGCACGGTTGGGGCAATTGTCGCTGGCAGAGCGGGCGCAAGCCCTGATCGGGATCGCCGACCCGCGCCACCGCGCGTGGTTGCGGGAAAGGCTCTGATGGACGCGCGCAAGCCCGGGCCGCGCTATGCGCAGGTCAGCGATATCCTGCAGCAACGGATTGCGGCGGGAACCTATCCGGTCGCGGGCTTCCTGCCGACAGAGGCAGAACTGTGCCAGGAATTCAGCATCAGCCGGCATACTGTGCGCGATGCCCTGCGCCGATTGGCCGAGGCGGGGCTTGTGCAGCGGCGGCAAGGTTCGGGCAGCCAGGTGATCGCCGCCAATCCGCAAGGTGGCTATGTGCATTCGATGCGCTCGCTCGACGAGTTGTTTCAGTATGCCGCCGATACCAGGCTGCGGGTGGACCGGATTACCGAAAGCGTGCCGGATGCGGTGCCCGCCGGCATGCTGGGGGTCGATGCCGGGCAGGTCTGGCTGCAGGTGGCGGGGCTGCGGCTGGACGCGGCGGGGCGGGTGCCGATCTGCTGGTCGTCGATCTACATCAACCGGGCGTTTGCCGGGATAATGCCGGATCTGGCCGCGCCGCCGGGGGCGATCTACCGGCTGATCGAGGAGCGCTACGGCGTGATGGTAGAGCGGGTCGAGCAGGAGATCCGGGCGATGCCGATTTCGGCTCCGGCAGCGGCAGAGCTTGGGGTATCGCGCCGGATCTGGGCGGTGCAGGTGGTGCGGCGCTATCTGGATGCGGGCGGAATGGTGATGCTGGTTTCGGTCAACGATCACCCCGGGGACCGGTTTTCCTATTCGATGCAGTTGCAAAAGGACGCGAGGGGGCGGGTCTAGGCGGGGACCGGGGCGGGCGTCCCGGCGTGCGGCTTTCTGGAGCGCGTGCGGTTGCGGCGCAACTCCGCAGCCACTCCCGCCACCCGGCAGCCCTGCGGCACCTCGCCGCCGCGGGCCCCGCCCACGCGCGGCACCTGCCCGACAGGATCGGCTGCCTCGCTCCCGGCATGAAGGCCGACCTCCCCACCGCCACCCCGGCCGCCGCCCTGGCCATCGCCGGGCGCACCGCCTGCGCCGAGAGCTTCCGGGAGCCGCTCTTCCCCACCACCATGCCCGGCGACGACCGCACCATCGCGGCGGTGTGGATGGTCGGAGCGCCGCACCTGACCTCTTGCGTTATTCCTCCAAAGGAATATATCCCTCCCATGACATGGGCTGTCGAATAGACCGATGAATTCGGCACGTGGTGGGCCAGCCTCACCGAAACCGAACAGGCAGACACCGCCGCCTATGTCGAACGACTGGAGGCGCGAGGGCCTAACCTGCCCTTTCCCTATTCAAGCGGCATCCAGACCAGCCGCCACGACCATATGCGCGAACTGCGCGTGCAATCCCACGGCCACCCGCTCCGGGTGTTCTACGCCTTCGATCCCACCCGCACCGCCATCCTCCTGATCGGCGGCGACAAAACCGGGAATGACCGCTTCTACGACGAAATGATTCCGCACGCCGATCGCCTGTACGACCAGCATATCGAAACCCTCATCGCCGAAGGAAAGCCAGAACAATGACCGGCCACACCCCCTTCTCCACCCTGCGCGCCCGGATGACCCTTGAGGCCCGGGCAACCGCGCAGGAAAAATCGCAGACCCTCGAAACCGAAATGGCCCTCGCCGACCTGCGTCGCCTGCTGGACCTCACGCAAGAGTCTCTCGCCGCAACCCTGCACATCAATCAGGCTTCCGTCGCCAAAATGGAGAAACGCACCGACATGTACGTCGGCACCCTGCGCCGCTTCATCCAAGCCATGGGCGGCGAACTCGACATCATCGCCCGCTTCCCGGACCGCAGCATCAAGATCGATCAGTTCGGCGACAAGTAGGGTGCGTGATTTCACGCACCTCGCAGGCAAAAGGTATCCACACAAGCTATACAAAGCAATTCTTACACAAGGCCACGTTATTAATAGTCAAGATCGGGGAACGCCAAAGGCCAAATGCCATTAGATCACTTCATACCACAGGTAAGGCTTATCCCTCTGAAGCCGGTTCCTCTACATGTTGATTTGGCCGGGCAGCCTGTGAAGCCCGCTTTTGGGACGTAGTCGGGGTGAAAATGCTGCGACTGGTCGGTGGCGGCGGGTGCGTGGAGCCGGTTTCTGGCTC
>JANNRR010000104.1:0-14803 GCA_031401675.1 Paracoccaceae bacterium | reverse complement strand
TTCGTCAAGGATGGCGAGGTGCATACGCCGCTGCCCGACTGCTTCCTGAACGGGCTGACCCGGCAGACTGTGGTAGGCATGCTGCGCGACAGGCAGGTCACTGTGCACGAACGCCACATCATGCCCTCCGAGCTTGAAGGCTTCGAGCAATGCTGGCTGACCGGCACGGCGGCAGAAGTGACCCCGGTCGGGCAGATCGGCGACTTCATGTTCGAGGTCGGTGCCTTGACCAGGGATATCGCGGTCAGCTACGAAAAACTGGTGCGTGCATGAACGAATGCAATGCTGCCAACGCGTTTGCGGCGAGGAACTGAACCAAGGGTCGGGTCCGACCTTTGGCAACACGCAGTCAACAGCTTCAGGCGGTCCGTTCTCTTTGGATACGAAGGAATTCGCGAAGAGGTGCGGGGTTCTGCACCGCGACACCGGCACGGCGGGACAGGAAATCTATCGCCGGATGCAGCCCGGCCTCGCCGCTGGAGCGGCGGATTGCAACCGTGCGACACAAAGCGTGCCGGTCTTCGTTCAGGATGGAATGGTCCATGATGTGACGGGTCATGCGATGCTCCTGGGTGGCAGCCCGGCGATGCCGAGCCTGACGATAATGCCACACGATGCGATTCTCGCCTAACGCCGTTCCTGGCCATCGGCCGCTTACCGCCCTAAGGCGTCATCGCTTTGCGCTGCTGCCCGCGCTCGATCCCCAACTGCCGCTCGCGCCAGATGATCAGCACGCCGGCTGCCACCACCAGAGCGGCACCCCCAAGCATCACCAGAGTTGGAACCTCGCCGAACACAAGGAACCCGATCGCCAGCGCCAGGATCATCGAACTGTATTCGAACGGTGCCACGACCGATGCGCTGGCGTGGCGGTAGGCCGACGTCAGCAGGATTTGCCCGATTCCGCCAAGCAGCCCCGCCAGACCCAGCAGCCCGGCCTCGCGCGGGGTTGGCCACACCCAGCCGAACGGCAAGGTGACCAGTGACAGCACGGTTGCGGTGACAGAAAACCAAAAGACGATTGCCGATGTTCGTTCCGTCTGCACCAGCTTGCGCACGAACACCTGCGCCAACGCCGCGCAAACCGCACTGGTCAGCACCACCATCGCACCCAAGGCTTCACGCGCCTGAATCGCTTCGTTGGACAGGGCGGTCAGACGCGGTGACAGCACGATCATCACACCGACCATGCCCAGCCCGACGGCGGTCAGACGGAAGACCCGCACTTCCTCGCCCAGAAACATCGCGGCGAATACCACCGTCAGCAGCGGCGCAGCATAGCCGATTGCCGTCACCTCTGGCAAAGGCAGCAGCATCAGACCGGCGAACCCCAGCCCCATCGCCGTTGTGCCGACGATGCCGCGCCACACATGCCCCATCGGGCTGACCGCGCGAAATCCGATGCCAAGCTCGTGCGTCCACCAAAGCCACGCCACAATCACCGGGATCGCGAACAGCGACCGGAAAAACACCACTTCGCCGGCCGGAACCCGGCCGCCCGTGATCTTGATCAGCGAAGCCATGGTGATGAACACCACGACCGAGGCGACTTTCAGGGTGATGGCGCGAACCGGTTGCATCAGCGGCCTTCGAAAGGACGACAGGATGTTGCTATCGAAGTGCAGAAGCAATGAAAACTGCAGATCAGCCCGTGACATGCCCAATCCTGTGGTTTTGTTACAGGTACGCCAGCCAGGGGCTGGCATCGGCCTATCGCCGCAATATCGCCCGCCGCCCCAGGGCCGAAATCGACACCGCCAACAGGATCATCAGACCCACCAGCACCTCGCGGATGTAGCTGTCAACCTGCAATTGGGTCAAACCGTTGTCCATCACGCCCAGGACCAGGACGCCCGCCAGCGTCGCCAGCACGCGCGGCTGGCCGTGCTCTGACATGGTCATGCCTAGAAACACCGCGGCAATCGCGCTCAGCATCAGGCCGGACCCTTGCGTCGGATTGGCCGAAGCGACGCGGGCAGCGTACATCAGCCCCGCACCGGCCGCACCAAGCCCGGTGACGCCAAAGGCCGTCAACCGCAACAGCGTCACCCGGACCCCGGCCAGCCGTGCCGCCTCAAAGTTGCCGCCGATGGCATACAGGCGACGACCAAAGGTGGTATGCTCCAGCAGCAGCCAGATCAGCGCCGCCACCGCCAGCGCGGTCAGCGACAACAGCGGCAGGATCAGCGGCTTGCCATCCGGCGACCCGAGCGCAATCCCCCCCCGGGCGAAATCGGCAAAACCGGCGGGAATATCTCGGCCAAAGATGGTCTTTCCACCTGAAATGACAAAGGCCAGCCCGGAATACATCGTCAGAGTGGCCAAGGTCGCGACAAATGGCAGGATGCCTATGACACTGACCAGAACGCCGTTCAGCACGCCGCCGATCAGGCCAATGGCCAGTGCCGTAGCAATCCCGGCCGTTACCGAATAGTCGTTCACAAACATCGCCGCCGCCACAACTCCGGCCAGCGACGCCGTCGACCCGACCGACAGATCGAAATCGCCCATCACCATCACGACTGTCATGGCAGCGGCGACGACGGCCAACATGGACATCTGCTGGCTGATGTTCAGCCAGTTGCGCGCCGTCATGAACGTATCCGGCAGACTGATCCAGAAGAACAGGATCAAAAGTACAATCCCTATGATCGTGCCATAGCCGCGCAGGATGCGGCCGATCATGGCTGCGGCCCACGGTAGCATGCCTGTAAAAGTGCGGCCTCGGTCAATCCGGATGTTGCCAGCATGCCGGTCTGATGACCCTGATGCAGGACGGCGATCCGGTCGCAAAGCCCGATCAGTTCCGGCAGATCGGACGAGGCGACCAGAACCGCCATGCCCCGCCTGGCAAGATCGCGAATCAGCGCATAGATGTCGAACCTGGCCCCGACATCCACCCCGCGGGTCGGTTCGTCCAGCAGCAACACCTGCGGGCTGCCGGCCAATGCCCGCGCAAACAGCACCTTTTGCTGGTTGCCGCCGCTCAGTTGCCCAACGGGCTGATCCGGCCCCTGTGCTTTCAGCCCAACCTCGGCAGCATGGTGCAGGGTCTGGCGCCGCGCCCTGCCGGGTTTCAGAAAGCCTGCCCGCGCCAGCGACGCCAGGTGCGGCAGACTGACCGTCTCGGTGATCGAGCGCAACAGCATCAGCCCTTCGGTCCGGCGCTCACGCGGGACATAGGCCAAACCTTGCGCCCAGGCCTCTGCCGGCCGGGTTGCCAGCGGACTTCCATTCAGCAGCACGCGACCCTGCCGGGGGACGGCACCGATCAGAGCCTTGAGCGCGGCATTGCGGCCAGACCCGACAAGTCCCGCGATCCCGACCACTTCGCCAGCGCGCAGATCAAGGCTGAGCGACCGCAGCGTTCCGGCCGAAAGCCCGCTGATGCCAAGGACCACCGGGCCGAACTGCCCGGACTTGGGCGGAAACAGGGTCGTAAGACTGCGCCCGGTCATGTCCTGAATGATCCGCGCCTGTCCGGTTTCGGATCGCAGCAGGGTCGAGACGCGGGCCCCGTCGCGCAAGACGGTGATGCGGTCTGCCAGTGCCAGAACCTCGTCCATCCGGTGCGAGACATACAGCACCCCGGCCCCGGCCTCGACAAGCTCACGGATCACCGCGAATAGACGGCTGGCTTCGGCACCGCTCAGCGCCGCTGTCGGCTCATCCAGAACGTAAAGCCAGGGCGGGGCCGCACCGGGGATAAGCGACGCCGCAATCCGGACCAACATCTGATCCCCGGGGCCCAGCCGGGACATCGGTTCGGCAGGATCGATGTGGTGAACCCCCAGCCTCTCCAATGCCACCGCCGCCGTCCGTCGCAGCAATCGCCACCGTACCAGCCCGCGCCGGGTCGGATAGGGTCGCGCCAAGTGCATGTTCTCGGCAACTGAAATGCCCGGTACCACCTGCAATTCCTGATGCAGAAAGCGCAGGCCCGCGGCTTCGGCCTCCGCCGGGCTGGACAGGCGCAAGGGTATGCCGTCCAGCGTGACCTGCCCGGCATCGGCGCGGATCAGCCCGGCAAGCACCTTGATCAGCGTGCTCTTGCCTGCGCCGTTTTCCCCCATCAGGGCATGAATTTCTCCACCGCAAAGCTCCAGCGCTGCCCCATCCAGCGCCCGCGCCACGCCATAGGTTTTCACAAGGCCGGTCAGCTCCAGTTGCGGCATTCGAGGTCCATCGGATCGGAGGCTTGCCCCCCGGGTTACAACGCCGAAAGCACCGGCACACGATGATCTAAGCATGATCGCCCGTGGCTGACCACCGCGATTGCGCCGGCAACGGCTGGCAAGCTCGGCGACAGGCAGTGGCCGCCTAAAGTCCCAACCGAACAATGGCCGTGTCAAACCCGGACCAATTGTCCAGTTGCAGGCGGACCGGCAGGGTCAGGACCTTGGACCGATAGGCCACTGGCAGCCGCACTGCATCCTTTTCAGTCGTGACCAGTTGTGCGCCCAGGGCGGCCGCCTCGAACGCCAGCCGCGCCATCAGGGTGTCCGACAGCGGCTGGTGATCGTCCAGCGCTTTGGTGCGGACGACGACAGCGCCTTGCGCCAGCAGTGTCGCAAAGAATTTTTCAGGGTGGCCGATGCCGGCAAAGGCCAGAACCCTGAGATCACGCCAGTCCATTCCGGTCGCCAGCGGTTGCAGGGCGCCGGTCAGATACGGCAGGTGGATCAGCTCGCCCCAGACGGCGCGAAAACGTGCCTGGGACTCTGGTGGGCCGATCGACAGCAGCATCCCGGCCCGCGCCAGCCCAACAGAAACCGGTTCGCGCAGCGGCCCGGCAGGCAGGACAAGACCGTTTCCGAACCCTACTTCGGCATCCACCACGACAAGCGACAGATCCTTGACGACCGTCGGGTTTTGAAACCCATCATCAAGTACGACCACCCCGGCCCCGTCCCTCACCGCTGCCCGCACCCCGGCGGCTCGGTCACGTGCAACCCAGGTCGGCGCAAAGGCCGCCAACAGCAGCGGCTCGTCCCCGACATCGGCCGCCACATGTGTTCGCTCGTCCACTCTTGCCGGCCCGCTCAAGCGGCCGCCGTGCCCGCGACTGACCACATGCACCGTCACCCCGCGCGCCTGCAGGCGCTGGATCAGCGCGATGCAAGTCGGGGTCTTTCCGGTGCCACCCACATTCAGGTTGCCGACGCAGATCACCGGCACATCGGCTTTCAGCCCACCTGCCTGCGACAGCCGTCGCGCCGTCCCCTTCGCGTAAAATGCTGCCAATGGCGACAGCAGCCGGGCCCGCCAGTCCAATCCCCCGGGCGCCGTGTACCAAAAGCCCGGCGCGCGCATCAGGCCGGGGTCCGGCCGGTTTGCGGGGCGCTGCCGAGCGGAAGCGGCGGCGCCGGCGCTTTCGCTTCTACCTTCGCGGTGGCAGGCCCGCGCCCGGCCAGGGCCGCCAGTAGCATCCGCACCACCCGGTCGGTCACTTCAACTCCCGCCGTCGCAGCCGACCAGGCATTGTGCGCCAGTTGCGCCGCCCTGTCTGGTGCGAGCAGATCGCTGACCACCTCGCCCAACTCCATGGCATTGCGGGCCAGTCGGCTGGCCGAAGCGTCTGCCAGACGGCTGTACCCGAGGCTGAAGGCTTCGGTCAGCGGTCCGTGCAGGATCGCCGAGCCAAGGGCCGCCGGCTCGTAGGGATGGCGCGGGCGGCTGCCGCCCAGTAGAGTTCCGCCCATGTAGCAGACCGGTGCCAGTCGGTACCACAGGCCGAACTCACCCTCGGTGTCGGCGATATAGATATGGTCCTCTTCATCCGGGTCCTCGTCGAGGGATCGTAGCGACACGCTCAGGCCAAGTTCGGTCTCGATCATGTCGGCCAGCGCCGGACCGCGGCCCGGGTCTTCTGGCACCAGGATCAGCAGCAGCCGGTGCGACAGGCGCAACGCCAGCCGCAGGGCGTTGATCACGCTGACCTCCTCGCGTTCCGGCACCGAAACCGCCAGCCACACCGGGCGCGACCGCAGGAACCCGGCCATGGCGTTGCGTTCGGCTTCGGTACAGGGCATCGCGGCAAAACTCGCCTCCAGCTTGCCGGCCACCTCCAGCCGCCAGGCGGGTGCGCCCATCCGGCGGAACTGGCGGGCGGCGGCAGCGTCCTGCGCCAGGATCCGGTCGAACCGCTGCAACAGCGACCGCGACATCCCGAGGTTCCAGTGCGCCCAGGTCCGGGCAACGGTGCCGGGCTGGCCATCGATCAGGAACAACGGGATGCGGCGCGCGTGGGTCTGGTCGATCAGCGCGGGCATCAGGTTGCCCTGCACGAACACCGCCAGATCGGGCTGCCAGTGATCGAGGAATTCGCGGACCTGCGGCAGGGTGTCGGCGGGCGGCGGGATGACATGAGTTCCGTGCGGCAGGGCGGGTTCGGACGGGGCGGGGGGCAGCGTGACCAGAAAGCCGATGTCGCCCTGTTCGGCTTTGATCCGGCTGATCAGTTCGGCCACCGCCGGCACTGCGTCGGGGCCGGGCACGGCCAGCCAGATCAGCAAGCCCTTGAGGCGCGGGCGGGCAGGCTCGTCGGACGGGCGGCGCGGGCGCGGCAGCCGCGACCGGGTCAGAAGGTAGAGCGCGAGCCCGAGGGATTGGCCCATGATGTGCTGGATCAGCCGCCGATTTCTTCGGTCGGGCTGGATTGGTTGGCGGCGTCCTGCAGGCGGTGCAGGTGGGCGATGAAGTAGCGGGCGTGGGCGTCATCGACGGTGCGCTGCGCTTCGGCTTTCCAGGCGGCGTAGGCCTTGGCGTAGCTGGGAAAGATGCCGACCACATGCAGGTTGTCGGGGTCGCGGAACTGGTTGCGGGCGGGATCGACAAGGGTGCCGCCGAAGACGAGGTGAAGGCGGTTGGGCATGGGTGGGCTCCGGTTCGGTTGCGGTCAGGGTGGCGGAAAGCGCCGGGCGGGTCAAGGACGGCCCGCAGGATAGGTCGGGCGGGTTACAGGCGGGTGAAGGCGAGCGTCCCGACCCGGGACATTTTCGAGGTGTGGAATTTCAAAGGGTTACGCGGGCGAATTAGGGATTTGTTAGGAATTGGGGGGTGAGGCGCGCCCGGAAAACGCTCCGGTGGCGCCCTCCTCGGGGCAACGATCCCCCGGATCGTCGCCCGATCCTCGTCGATCAGCGCCGAACGCGCGGCGCGCAAGCGACGGGCCGGGGGGTGAAAGCGGTGCGGGTGCGGTGGGGTGGGGGTGCGGTGGGGTTAAACCCCACCCTACGGAAGCCTTTCCCGGCGCGCTGCGATGTCCGCAAGCTGGAGGTCTGCTAGACCGATGTAGTGATCGGCCCCGGATAGCACGAGCACCTCACGCGCCGCCAGCGTATAGGCCGCAGCCCGGTCCAGATGGGTGACCTCTTGCGATAAATCAAACCAGTGGATTGAGAGTGCCCCAAGGTCGCCCATTACCGTAACAAACTGAGCAGGCATTTCTGCCCTTGTCTGGATTGCGCTTGCTTTCAGGTACGCTTGCTCGGCCCTTTCGAAAAGCTCCGCTCTGCGCTCAAGAACCCCAAGGGCGCAAAAAACCCTTCCGAGGGAGTTTTGAGAAGCAGCATAGAATGCAGGCCTGTACTCGATGGTCCGCTCCATTAGCGCAGCAAAAAGAGAAGTACCAGCTCCTACAAAATGTTCGCGAACTTTGGTTAGGGAAGCCAATAGGAAGCAGATGGTTCCTAAATTATGGTGTGTGTGAGCCCAATCCAGCGGGTTTCGCTTTCGAGTTCGGACACCTAGGGAAGCCCCTATCGAAGCTATTCCGTCCGCAATGATTGTCGGATCGCGCATTAGGAAGCCGAGCGAACCCTTTGTCGATCCTTGGTTCCCCAAGGATGTCGCCCATTCGTACTCTAGGCCAAGTTTCTCCCGAATTTCTATTGCCGATTGAAATAGTGCAATGGAGTCCACGTAATGGATAGTACTTCGGTGCCTATCACCTGCAAGTCGCAAAAGATTTCCAAAGCGATGTTGAATTTCTGACTGAACGCTTGGAACACTGGAAGTCCCTGCTTGTCCATTCTTGTACGTTTGACTTGCGCGCAAGTAATCTACTTCGAGACCATTGCGTTCATACAAGGTTGCTTGCGTAAAACCAAGGTCTGCAAAAGCCAGGCCACGTCGCTCTGGATCCTTCGCAATTGCCAGACAGTGATGCCCGATATGTTCTGCAATTCTCAAATAGAAGTGGTTGCCTAGTTCTCGGCCCTTGGTAAAATACTCAAACCATAGCTCTCTTTGCCTATCAAACTCTTGCATCGGGTAGGGAGTTTCGAGCCTGACTTGCTCCATCAAAGCCGATGCCGCGGCCCCGGGATCGCGGCGCAGATAGTGCTGGTCGAATTCAGCGCGGAGCAGGCGCAGGCCGACGGCGCGGGCCTCTTGCTGGCGGTCGGTTTCGGAGGTTTTCCATTGGTCATAGGCGCTGCGCCCGGTCTGGGCGGCGGCGTCATACTGGCCCTGAGCGGACAGGGCTGCCATTTGGCGTATTACTTCGGCCACGAAGCCGCCGGAGTTGGTTCCGGCGGCGGCTCTGGTCTGGACTTCGATGGCAATTTCCACCGCGCGTCTCAGTTCGCGGAACGCCTGGCCCGGGTCAGAGACATCGGCGACGATGGGCCGGGCCAGTTCGATCAGTGCCGCGTCAGTGTAGCCGGAAGTGCGCGCAGCGGCGGCATCGCCACTCTGTTCCAGCAATTGCAGCACCATGGCCTTCAGACTGGAGGTATCCTCTCGGATGGCGGCAGTATCGTCATTGGTCGCCATTTGAAGTCCAAGTGACTGCCGCCACAGCGCCGGTTCGATCTTTGCCGTGAATGCCGGGTCCGACAACAGTTTTTCAAGCACCGGGGTCATCACGGCGCGGAACAGGCTCTGCGCGAGGTCGTTGCGGGCAAAGTCGCGGTCTTGGCGGGCGGCGGTTTCCATGTAGGCGAAGGTGCGGTCGGGGTTCAGGCCGAGGGTGGCGAACTGATCCGGGGTCGGGATGGCGCGGGGGGCGCACTGGTCGAACAGGGCGCGGGCGTCGGCGATCTGATCCGGGGTGGCGGCTTGGCCGGCGAGGAAGGCGGTGGCGGTCTGGTCGGCGGTGGCGGCGAGGCTGGCGGCGAGGTCGCGCAGGCCGAGGTCGCCGACCAGCTTGTCGAGTTTAGTGGCGTTGTCGAGCAGGTCGGCAAAGGCTTTTGCCCCAGCCTCCAGCCCGCCGTTCCGGAAGAACGCGCCAGCCGCCAAGAGAAGCTTGATGGTCGGGACGGCGAAGGCAATGGCTGACATGGGGCGGCCCCGGTTGCTGCGGCCAGAGTGCGGTGCAAATTGCAACGGGTCAAGCCGGGGCGGCGGCTGCGGGGCGGGCCGGGTCAGTTGCTGCGCCTGTCCTTGATCCGGGCGAGCAGGTCGCTGCTGGCGGCGGCGCGGTCGGCGGCCTGATGGGCGAGGAACAGGTCGCGCGCGGCGGTGGCGTGGGCCATGGCCTGATCCAGCCGGGCCGCATCGGCGGACCAGGTGAAGAGCAGCAGTTCGGCATGGCCGAGGCGTTCCAGCAGTGCGGCCCGTTCCAGCGGTGCCAGGGTGCCGGTGTCGGCCCGCAGCGCCTCGTTGTAGGTGGTCACGGCCTGTTCCAGCCGGTCGCGGCTGCCCATCAACAGGCCAAGCGACACCAGCGTATCGCCGACATGCGCCTTGGTTGCGATCCAGTTCTGCGGCAGCCGGTCCGGCCGGTATTCCAGCAGGGCGGCATCATGGGCCAGCAGCGCCTGTTCCAGCCAGCCGGGGCTGCTGTGCGCGGCGCCGAGGGCCTGCAGCACGCCGCCCAGCCGCACCTGGGTCGCGGCCCAGACCATCGGCGTCTGGCTGCGGCTCCGGGGGGTGAGGGCCAGCCGGTAGGCAGCGGCGGCCTCTTCCAGCGGGCCGGTGGTTGCGGTGCGGTCGCCGATCTGTTGCAGGGTGCCGCCAAGTTCGATCTGGATGCCGACGTTGTCCTCGGGTGCGGCTTCGGGGGTGAAGACCTGCAGCGCGGCGCGGTAGGCCGTGGCCGCCTGTTCCAGCCGCCAGGTCCGGGCATCGTTGACCGCCAGCAGCCGCAGGGTGTCGCCAAGCCTGACCTGGGTGCGGGCCCAAAGCTGGGGTTCGCGGTCAGGTGCGGTGACCAGCAGCGCCAGTCGAAAAGCGGCAACCGCCTGTTCCTGCCGGATCGGCGCACCCTGCAGCGTGCCAAGTTCTGCCAGCGTTTCCCCCAGGGCGGACTGAACGGCGGCCCAGTCGGGGGGCACGAGGTCGGGCTGGTAGGCGACAAGGGCGGCCCGGTAGGCGGCGATGGCCTGTTCCAGCCATTCGGCGCTGCCGGTCCGTTCGCCCAAACGCCGCAGCACGGCCGCCAGTCTGGTCTGCACCGCCGCGCCTTGCAGCGATGTGGCCGGCAGCGCGCCCTGAAACAGCGCCGCGCGGAAGGCGGCGGCGGACTGTTCCAGCCGGTCGGTGCCGGTGTCGCGGCTGCCAAGGATCGCCAGCGTGTCGGCTAGGGCGACCTGCGCGGCGGCGTAGCGCCAGCGGTCATCGGCGGCGGCGAACTGGTCGGCGGCCCGTTCAAAGGCTGCCGCGGCAAGGTCGAGCCGGGTGGCCTGTCCCGGTTCGGCGGCGAGGCTTTGATTTGCGTGGGCAAAGGCGTGATAGAGCGCCCCAAGCTGACGGTCGGTCAGGCGGGCGGGCGGGGCGGCGATGGTTGGAGCCAGGATCGCCTCGGACGCGCGGATCGTTGGCAGCAGAGCGGGGTGGTAGCTGGCCGGGAGGTCGCTCTGATCGAGCGACAGCAACACCAGGACGGCGGCAGCAGTTTCGGGGGCGGCAAGGTCGAGCATCTGACCGGCGGGCGGCCCGGGAACGGCGGTGACGTCGGGCAGCCCGGTCAGGAAGACCCCGCCCGATGGCAGGGCTGGCAAGGTGTCGCCCCAAACCACGAGATCGGCCCCAGTCAGGCCGGCAATCTGTGCGGCGGCGGTTTCCGCGACCCGGGCCGGTGCAGCGGGCGGCCCGGCATCGTCCGGCAAGTGGCAGGGAAAAAGGCCGAGAGTCATCGCCCCCGAAGACTGGCCGATCAGCGACAGCACCGCCTGTTGCAACTGCAGGCTTCCCGGATCGTCGGGGTCATCGGCCAAGCGGGTCAGGACGACGTGAAGGGCGGACCCCGGCGGGCGGTTTGCCGACAAACTTGCCGCGCGGATGCACGACTGCAGCGACAGCCTGCGCGGCGCGGCCAGATCACGCAGCCAGCCGCTGCCGCGCTGCAGATAGTCGCTCAGAGTATCGCTGGGGACGGCCGCCAGCAGGGTTGCGACCGCCAGCCCGATGGCAATCAGCGCAGTCCGGAACCTTGATCGCAGCACTTGTCACACTTACACCACAGCCTGTCTGGCGATGACCGGCACGCCAGACGGGCTTTGACCCGTTGATACTTCGCCTGGCGGGCAGCATTGCCTGCAGCCGCTTTTCCCAGACACGCCTGACCTACAGAACAAGCGCGGGCGATCATAGCAGCAACCGCGACACAGCTTGATGAAGGGCCGGGTTGCCGACAAGCACCCCCTGCACTTTCGGACCGGGGTTGTTGAAGGCCAGCGCCGCGCCGTGCCGGTCGGTCACGGTTGCCCCGGCGCGGCGGGCGATCAGGTCGCCTGCCGCCACATCCCACTCCCAGGTGTCGCGCAGGGTCAGCATGGCGTCGAACGCCCCCTCGGCCACCAGACAGAGCCGGTAGGCCAGCGAGGCGCGGAAGGCGCGGCGGACAGGGGGCGGGGATTTCCAGTGCTCGGCCGCCAGAGCCGGGCGGCTGGCCAGCACGGTCGCGCCGTCCAGCGCTGCCGAACCGCAGCGGATCGGCTGGCCGTTGCAGCGGGCCGGGCCGGACCTTGTGGCGGTATAGATGCGGTCAAGCGCCGGCAGATAGACGGCGGCGGCGCTGATCTGACCCGCCTCTGCCACCGCCAGCGAGTGGGCGAAATGCTCCTCGCCCGCCATGAAGGCGCGGGTGCCGTCGATCGGATCAAGTATGAAGGTGCGGGCGCGGTGCTGACGGTCGGAACTGTCGGGGGTTTCCTCGGACAGCCAGCCATAGTTGGGGCGCGCTCGGGTCAGCAAGGCGTGCAGCATGTCGTTGACGGCGATATCGGCCTCGGTCACCGGGCCGCTGCCGTCGGGTTTTTCCCAGGAATTCGGCGACTGCCGCCAGTATCGCAGGGCGATCTGCCCGGCGCACCGGGCAGCCTCGGTCAGCAGGGCAAGGTCCGGGTCGGCCTCAGGCCCCGCCTCAGGCACCGGCAAGGGTCAGGCCTTCGACCAAGAGCGACGGCACCACGGTTGACAGATGCGCGCGGGCATCGTTGGCCGGGATCAGGGTCAACAGCATCTGGCGCAGGTTGCCCGCCACCGTGCATTCGTTGACCGGATAGGCCAGCGCGCCGTTTTCCACCCAGAAGCCCGAGGCCCCGCGCGAGTAGTCGCCGGTGGTCGGGTTGATCGACGACCCGATCATCGAGGTGATCAGGAAGCCGGTTCCCATGTCGCGGATCAGGTCGTCGCGGCTGGCTGACCCTTGGCTCAGCGCGATGTTGCCGGCGGCGGGCGACGGTGGGCTGCCGGGGCTGCGGCTGGCGTTGGCGGTGCTGGCCAGCCCAAGCTTGCGCGCGGTGGCAAGGTCCAGCGTCCAGCCGGTCAGGGTGCCGGCGCTGACAATGGTCCGGCGCGCTGTCGGCAGGCCCTCGGCATCGAACGGGCGCGAGTTGCCGATGCGGCGCCGGTGCGGATCTTCGGTGACCGACAGGCCGGCCGGCAGCACCTGGGTACCCAGGGCGTCGCGCAGCCAGCTGGAGCCGCGGACGATGGCGGCACCGTTGATGGCGGACAACAGATGCCCGATCAGCGATGCGGCCACGCGTTCGTCGTAGAGGACGGGAAAGGCGCCGGTCTTCGGCTGGCGCGATCCGGCGCGGGCGATGGTGCGTTCGGCGGCGAGTTTTCCGATGGTGGCGGCGTCGATCAGGTCGGACTGGTAGGTGCGACTGTCGGAATAATAGTCGCGCTCCATGCCGGTGCCGGTGCCGGTGATGGCGACGCAGGAGCGGCCGCGGGAGGTGCGGGCATAGCCGCCGGAAAAGCCGTTGCTGGCCGACAGGTGGATATGTTGGCGGCCGTAATAGGCCGAGGCGGAGTCGACCTGCGATATGCCGGTGACGGCCATGGCGGCGGCTTCGGCGCGGTGGGCATCCTCCTCCAGTTCCGCAGCCGACGGTTCGGCGGACGGGTCGGCCAGGTCGAGCGCGGCGAGGTCCCAGTGGCTGGCAAGCTGGGCGGGGTCGGCCAGACCGGCGGTGGGATCAGGCGGGGCCTCGCGCGCCATCGCCACCGCCCGTTCGGCCATGGTGGCGAGGGTGGCGGGGCTGGTGTCGGAGGCGGAGACGCAGGCCTGCCGAGTGCCGATCAGCACCCGCAGGCCGATCTCGATGCTTTCGGAGCGTTCGGCCTGTTCGAGGCTGCCATTGCGCACGTCGATCGACAGGGCGGTGCCTTCGGCGGCGACAGCGTCGGCATGGTCGGCGCCGGCCTGGCGGGCGGCTTGCAACAGGGCGGCGGTCAGGGTTTGCAATTGATCGGACATGGCGGCCTCTGTGCGGTTTGTTCGCACCTAGTCCTGTCGGGACGGGCCTGCAAGCGGCGCGGCGCGGAAATGCGCAGATACCGCTGCTGCCGGACCGGGCAGCAGGCGGCAACGGCAAGGGGCCGCAGCGTGGCGCGCTGCGGTTTGGTCGTCGGACCGCCGGGTCTAGGGGGCACGGGCCTTTTGCAGGGCAGCCTCTAGCGTCAGGCCGACATAGTCGGCGGCCCGGAAGAAGCGCCCGCTTTCGCCGTTGTCCAGCAGCGCCGGAACCAGCGCGCCGGGCAGGGCCGAGGCCGGGTCGCCGGGGGCGTTGGGGCCGCCAAGATCGGTGCGCAGCCAGCCGGGGTCGAGCAGGTTCATCTGGACGCCGGTCCCGGCAAGGGCGGGGGCGAAGTCGCGCACGAACTTGTCGACCGCCGCCTTGGACATGGCATAGGCGGTCAGGTGCGGCTGATCCCTGATGCCCGAGGTCAGGTTGACGACCCGGCCCCATCTGCGCGCCAGCATCGGCGGCACCAGCCGGTAGCAGATGCGGGCCAGGCTGATGACGTTCACTTCGAAGCTTTGCCGCATGTCTCCGGCGGGGATCGACCAGGGGTCGTCGCGGCGGGGTGTCCCGATCGCGGCATTGTTGAACAGGATATCGACCTGCGCCAGGTTCTGCACCCGGTCGAGCATGGCATCGACCTGCGCCGGGTCGGCAAGCTCGGCCCCGACGGTGGCCACCCGGACACCCAGCCCCCTGAGCCGGTCGGCGAGGGCGGCGGTGTGCGCGGGGTCGCGGCTGTGCAGGATCAGGTTCGAGCCGAGCCGGGCGAGGCCGTCGGCGATATGCAGGCCGACGCCGCGGCTGGCACCGGTGACGAGCGACCATTTTCCGTGGAGTGGGGTCATTGGCGGGGGATCCTTGGTGGGGCGGGTTGAGGGGGACAGGCGGGCGTCTCGCGCCGAGACATTTTTATTGTCGTTTAGAGTCAAGGGGTTGGGGTGGTCTGGTTAAGGGGTTTTTCACACTACACGACTCCCAGGTTTTTGAGTGTTTTTGGGAGGTTGATCCATTCGACAAGAATGTTCGGGTGATCTGAGCGGAGGCGGTTTCTGAGGAAGGTGAAGCCGGTTCGGAAGTAGGACCTTGCGAGGTATCCG
>JANNRR010000103.1:0-1676 GCA_031401675.1 Paracoccaceae bacterium | reverse complement strand
GCAGGTCTGCGAGGTTGGCCAGACGGTTGGCGGGATAGCTGACCATCGCGAGAGATTGCGCCTGCGCGGGGGCAGGTGCGATCAGGGTGGCTGCGGCCGCACCGACGGCGCTGATCGCACCGCCTCGCAGGAATTGACGTCTGCCGACATCAACCAGCTTGTTGCATTTCATGGCAAGAATCCTCCCTGACGTTTCGTTTTGTGTCAGTTTAATGACGTTGCCCGGGGGAGAGATACGGTCGGGATGGCCGTGCCGCGCTGCGGCAAGCCGTTCATTCCACGCCTGAATTTTCGGCGTTCGGATTTCCGAACAGGCAAGGGTGCCTAAAGACCCAGTTTCTGCATCTTTTCCCAAAGGGTCGTGCGCGACACCTGCAATAGACGGGCGGCCTCGGACACCTGCCCATGCGTCCGTTCCAGAGCCGCGACGATCTGCGCCCGTTCGGCGGCATCCCGGACGGCGGCAAGTGGGCGGATCACGTCCTGCCCCGCCCGTTCGTGAAACAGGTCAGACGGCAGTACCCTTGCCCCTTCGGCCTGCTCGACTGCCCGCATCAGGCGGGCGCGCAACTCGCGTCCGTTTCCCGGCCAGTCATGCGCGCGGATGGCGTCCTCGGTCGTGGCGGCCAGCCCTTCCAACGGCGTTGCGCGTCGGGCGTTGAAGCCGGGGAACAGCCGGGTCGCGAGCCAAACCGCATCCTCGGGCCGGTCAGCCAGTGGCGGGATGACGATTTCGTGGCTTTGCAACAGATGAAACAGATCGGCACGAAATCCGCCCGAGGCAATCTTTTCCTCGATGCCCATGCCAGCCGTCGCAATCAGGCGAAAGGCGGGCGCGCGCAGCGTCTGCATCAGAACATCCTGCGCCGCTGGCATCAGCCGCCCGATGCCGATGACCAGCAACGTGCCATCGCGGGTCTCGTCAACCGCCGCGCGGATACCTCCATCATCCACAGGCTGGCGCAACGCATCACAGACCACGAAAGGGGCTGCGCGCCGGTCTGACTGGTCATGGACACGGCGGGCAAGGCGCGCCTTACCAAGCCCATGTCCCCCTCGAACCAGCACATGCCCGTCGCGATCGGCAGCCTCCCTCGTCTGCCGGTCCACCCTGCGCGCGGCGGTGGAAACACCTGTTTCGGGCGGCATCTCCGTGTAACCCCGTGGCCGCATGACGATGGCAAGTCGTTCCAAGAAGCGGCTGATGTCGAACGGTTTGGTGATGTAATCGGCGGCACCCGACCGGATCAGCCGTACGGCCTGATCAATGCCACCCTGACCGGTGATGAACAGGAACGGCGGCGGCGTGCCAAAGCGGGTTAACGTTTCGTAGAGCTCCTCACCAGTGCCGTCGGAAAGCCGGATGTCGCAGATCACGGCGTCGATGGTTCGCCGCGGGGTGCGGATCGCAGGCAGGGCCCGGGCGATCTGGCGATGCCACTGCACCTCGGCCCCTTCCAGAGTCAACCGCTGCAGCAGCGACGCCCCCATGATCTCGTCATCCTCGACGAGCACTATGGTGCGCCCGTCAATCATGACGGGCGCATCATCGTGCTTGTCGAGGATGACGAGATCATGGGGGCGTCACTGCTGCAGCGCCTGACGCTGGAGGGGGCCGAGGTGCAGTGGCACCGCCACATCGCACGCGCTCTGCCTGCGATCCGCACCCCGCGGCG
>JANNRR010000102.1:0-29654 GCA_031401675.1 Paracoccaceae bacterium | reverse complement strand
CTCGACGCGGTGCGTCGTGCCGGCCGGCCGCGGCTGGTCGGCGGCGGCGTGCGCGACTGGCTGCTCGGGCTCGCACCGAAGGATTTCGACCTCGAGGACAGATCCTCGGCCTCGCGCCCAACCACTTTGCCTAACCATGCCCGGATTTCAGGGCTGTTCACATTGTCATTATACACCCAGCCTTCGTTGCCGGTATTATAGGGCGGGTCGATATAGATGCACTTCACCCGCCCCGCATAATAAGGCAACAGCGCCCGCAGCGCCTGCAAATTATCCCCCTGCACCAGCAGATTGCCCGCCTCTGCATCCCCCGCAGACAAGGCCCCGTCACAATGGATCAGCCGATAGGGCACTTCCCGGTGATGGTTCACCACCGCCTGCTTGCCGATCCAGTCCAACGTCGGCATGCCCGCCCCTCGCCCTTGTCGCTTTTCCCCGTTGTGGCGGAAACCGCGATAGCAGGCAATCACCGATCCGCCAGCCGCGACGCCCAGCGCACCCGCTGCGCTGCCGCAATCCGCGCCCGCCCCTCCGGAGTTCGCGGGCCGGTGCTTTTGCCACCATGAAACTTGCACCGCCGCTTGCCCGGTTCGCTCATGTTGCGGCAGGGTCGGTCTTTCCGTGTTCTGGCCCCGCAGACCACGCGCAGGGGCGCACGCATCGATGCTTCGCGCAATGCCTTGCGGGCCAGATGTTCGGCATACTTCAGCGCGGCCAAAGCATCCGCCGCCGCGGCGAATCCGTTTTCCAAGGTAACACCCCATCCCCACGCGCGCGCGTACAGTGCACAATAAACCCGGCAAAGGTCGAAGCCAGTTGCAGAGACCATACGTCCTGGCACCATGACTGCGAGGCGAAAGGCAGGTAGGCTTGATCCGGGCTCAAAACAGCGCCAACATCCAGTAGAAGGCGTTCCAATTGGGGAATGTCGGCTGATTGTTGGTTCTTTGGGGGTCGTACATGCGGATGCTGCCCGTCGCCTTCACTGTCGTACTTGCGCTTGCAGGGCCAGTAGCCTCTCAGGACATGCGACCGCTTGCCGAAGTTGCCGTGAACGCTGCTGCGCCATACGCCACGGCGCGCTGCGCTGGCCTCTTTCAGGCCCTGATGGAATGGATCGGAATTGACCGCATGGGCGATGAAACATGGGAAACGATGGATACTGCCCGCGAAAGCCTGATTATGTTCTCTGCTTTGATCGCCCAAGACGCCAGCGGCGGCACAACTGAGCTCCGGGTAGAGTTGGCGGTTCGCGATGTGCGCAACATCGCCGATCTTTATCTTGCCCGAATGGAAGCCAATTACGCCTCTGGTGGACAGGCTTTCGGCGAGGACGATGTAATCCAAGGCGATCTGACCCTCTGCAATTCGATTGCCGAGACGCTACAATGAGTGACGGAGGTGCACGGCCTTTTGGGCGAAAGATGACTGATCCGCCTCTCTGGCATCTCGTGCCAGCTCGTTGATCACTGCCCCGGCCTCGATCCATTCAACGGTTTCGTCATCCACTTCCTTCACTGGTCATGTTTCTCGCCATGCGCGCCGCCGCCGTGCCGCCCGCTTCCTGCAGCCTTCCCGGCAATAGACCGCGTCGGCGCGCCGGAACAACGGCACGGGTTCCGTGCATTCTCGACAGGACCATTCACCCCAGCGAGCGTTTTCCAGGATGCGCCGGGCGCGAGCTGATCGGTGGCGAATGTTGCCGCAAGGCCATTCATACCACAGCACGCTGCGGGGCCATTTGTCGCCGGGCTCAACGCCGTGGGGGTCGGGTGCGGGCATCTTGTGTCTCCTAACTGTTTCCGGGGGCCAAAGCCGGGTTAAGCCCTTGATGTTCTTGGTCCGTATTCAACTGACTCCCCCTCACGCTGATGCCACCATCCCGCGCCACCCTCACCAGCCCTGCCGCCTGCATCCGGTCGAGAAACTGATAGGCCACGGTTGCACCAAGTCCGGTTGCCGTGGCGATTACGCCAGGTCGGTGATTGCCCGCGTGAATTGCCGCCAGAATAGCTGCCTCGGCCCTGCTAGCCGCGTCACGTCCCAGAATTTCATGCTGGCGGGCTGCTACTTCCGCTACTTCCGCTACTTTGGCCGGGGGAGTGATGGTTGGCACAGACACGGGGGGGATTGCATCCCCCCGCGCCTCAATCGCGCCCAGCGCCGCCGATACATCAAACCACATGGCAGGGCCTCACGATGCGGTAGGCCAGCTTGCGCGCGATGCCGTCGATAACCTCGCCATCGGGCAAGAGCACCAGCCAGCCCAGATCGGCCAGAACGGCCATCAGCTTGCGCACCGCCTTGGCCTCGCGCAGCGCATTCGGGCCGAACTGCACCGCGTCCTTGGGCGTGATGGTCGCGGGGTCGCGGTTGATCCGCCGCGCCTGTTCCGGCCAGCGGTCAAGAAGCCAGCACCGCAATGCCTCGGCCTGCGCGGTGTCCGCTGATACGGTTGCCGCATCAGACAGGCGCACCGCCTCGCCAAGATAGAACTGCGCGAGTTCTATCCCCCATGCCATCGCCTGCATCGGCACCACCGGCGCGTCTAAATCATGCCACAGGGTCAGCACCGCCGCGATGCGCGCCGCCTGTTCCGCCGCCTTGCTGGCATAGCCGGTCACATGGGCAAGCCCGCCACCGCCCCGCTGTTCCCGTTCAATCGTATCTGCGAAGGCCACCAGAAGCGCGCGTGCATCGGGGGCAAGCGGAAGCGGGCGGGGGTGCAATTCGCGCGTGTCCGGGTCCATCGGCATCGGGGCTTCAAGGATGGACTGCAACCGGCCAGAAAAGCGGCCCAGCGCCGCATCATCGCGCCGCGTGCCAGATGACAACCGGGTGCCGATGGTGCTGGGCGGCTGCGTTATCAGGCAGCGCGGCAAAAATCCGATGCCGGTTGCCATCCGGTCGGCCATCAGGGCCTGCGCAGCCTCGGGTTGTAGCATCAGGTGAACGGCCAGCCGCTTCCCGAACAACGTATAGGCACCATCCCCGGCGCGGGTGCGCCGGATCGGCTTGCCCTGCCAAAGGTCATTCAGCGCGGCCAGCGTCTTGAGGCGGTTGTCGCTGTTCATGCCATGCCCGCCGATGAACTGCCCGCCTTCGTCGGCAAAGATGCCCAAGGAAGGCTGGCCCTCAGCAAAAAGTCTTGTCAGCCCCTCGAATGTCGGCTCCGTCACCGTTCGGTCAGCCGATGGGGGCGCGGCGGGTTCCGGCCCCATCGCGTCAAGGTCTACCTGTGCCGCCGTTCGTTTGGCACCTTTGCCGTTCTTGGCCTCGGCCAGGATGCGGTCGCGGTCGCCTTTCCAGAGCGCGTGCGCATTGCGCCAGCTGGTCATCTCCGCGCGCTGGGCCTTGGCCTGTTCCTGCTCATAATCGCGCAGCGCCGCCATCAGCGGGGCGTCGCAGGATGATTTCCGTTCGCCCGACTGCGCGATTGTCAGCGCGTAGAGCGACGGGGGCGAGAAGCCGCCCAGCGTTTCCACCATGGCAAAGCCCTGCACCGCCAGCGAGGCCACGGCCAGCGCCGATTGCGCCGGAATGGCAACGGGGGCGAGGGTCATCCCCTGCACCGCCTCCACCGCCTCGCACAGCGGTCCAAGTGCGGCAACGGGATAGGCCGCACCGGGCGGCAGGGCGCGCAACAGCGGTTGCGGCCCTTCCCCGACAAACTCAACTTCATCGGGATGCAGGGTCATGCCGCTGCCCCTTTCATCATCAGAACGTCATTCCAGTCGCGCCGATGCGGCGCAGGCAATAGCGACACGCGCCAGCCCAGCGCGGTCGCCCGTATCGCCAGTTCGTGCCCGGCCTTTTGCCCCGGCGAATCGCCATCGGTGGCGATGGTCAGCCGCCCCGGGAGGGGGGGCAGGTTCAGGCTGGACATGCCGCTGGTGGACAGGGTCGCCCAGATGGTCGCGGGGACGCGCAACAGGCCACTGGCGAGGCTCAGGGCGGTTTCTATCCCTTCGGCCACCACCAGCGGCCCCTCGGCTTGGGTCAGCCGCACGGCACCACCGGCCACTGCCCCCAGCATGGCGCGGGGCGGGTCAACCGCTGCCTTGCCGCTGCCATCGGCGCGCAGATAGGTACGATGAACGGCAAAGCCCGCGCCGCCCTCTACCAGCGCCACCAGAGCGGGATGGCGTTTCCCGGTCGGGTGCCGGCATTCGGGATGAAAGCGCAAGGTATCGGGCAAGTCGAAGGTGATGGCCCTCGCGCGCGCGTACTTGTCCGCAATAGTGCCATCAACGGGAACGGCCTCGGCCCAAACCTGCTTGGCTTGTGCCGATTTCTTGTCGGCCATGGCCTGCGCTTCGGCTTGGCGCTTGATCGACAAGGCCCGGTCAAGGGCGACAAACGCGCCGCCCCCTTCCATCAGCCCCAGCCCGCGCAAGGCGGCCATCACATCGGCAAAGCTGCACCCGGCGAAACAGGTGCACAAGAGCCGCCCCCCATCCCCATCCGCAAGGGACAGGGCCGGGGTCCGGGTGTTGGCATGGGCCGGGCAGAATGCCAGCCCGTAGTGGCCATGCCAGCGGCCTTTCAGGGCCAGAGTAAGGGTGCGCGCATCGGCCATCACATCGCCCCCCAGATCAATGCCGCAAGGGCAAGCGCCTGCGATTCCGTCAGCCCCTGTAGGCGGCGCAGATAGAGCATTTGGAGCCGCGTCACGCCGCACCGCCGATCCGGCTGAACCGCTCCGGCAGGGATGCGATTTCCGGCGCGGGTGGTTGCAGATGCCTTGCGTGCAACCGCATCGGGGCCGCGTGGGTCCGACAGTACCCAAGCGTGCGCCAACGCGCCCCGGCCACCGCGTTGCCGGGGTTCTGGCGCTGATACAGCCATTGCTTGCCATCGGCGCAGACAGCCACGCGGTAGACGCCAAGCCGGAACAGTTCGCCCCGATAGGCATCGGCGGTTTCGCGATGGTCGGTGCGGGCGGACAAGGTCGCGCCGGTCATTCCGGCACCTCGCGGATTTCGGTCTTGTGGCTGGTGGTCCGGCCATCGAGCAAGGCTTTGCAGGTCCAGTGAACCTGCGTCGGGTTGCTGTAAAAACGCTGGTCTTGCATGTCTGATGCCTCGTGCGATGTTGCGCGTGAGGGCGGGCGAGGCTATTGTGAAAGTGCGAACATAGGCCTCAGCCCCGCCCTGATTGGCGGGGCTGCTCTTATTTGGAAGTGCGGTCGGACAGACTGGCGAGCCAGTCACTTATCCGTGACTCCGGCCAACCTACGGCCCGTTTGCCCAGCCTTACCGGCGGGGGGAATGTCTTGTCGTTGATTTTCGCGTAGATCAACGAACGAGAAAGCCCCGTGGTCTTTTCCACCTCGGGGCGGCGCATGATGCGTTCAGCCAATTCAAGTCGCTTTCTGGCCTCCGTCCATAAGGCGGTTGCGGAAGGCCTTGGAATTTGCGAGACTTGAAGATGGACACGGGGAACAGCATTTCCAGTCCAACCTCGGCTCCTCATCGGCGTTCCACCGCCTTTGGGGGGCCAACCAAGCGGTCTCGGTTACGCTTTGGCACGATTCGGACAATAACCGAAAAAGCCCCCTTAAGAACAGGTTAATGGCACCCGAGGTCGTGTTCTCACCCGATCCTCACCACTTTCCCCGCCTCCTGCGCCAGATATCCCGCCCATCCTTCCATCAAGGTCCGCCGTTTGTCGAACAAATCCGAACGGGCATAGGCGGCCTCGGCCTTGTCGCGGATGGTGTGGGCCAGCGCCGCCTCGGCCACTTCGCGCGGGGTGTTGGTCCGCTCCTGCGCCCAGGTGCGGAACGAGGTGCGAAAGCCGTGAATGTCGGCGGCGAACCCCAGTTCCTTCACCAGCTTCGACAGCGTCATGTCGGAAAGCGGTCGCCCCGGCTTGGTGCCGGGAAACACCAGCCCGGCCCCATCGCCCAAGGCCTGTGCCTCACGCAATATCGCCACGGCCCGCGCGCAGAGCGGCACCCGATGCGCAACCTTGGCTTTCATCCGGCTGGCCGGGATGGTCCATGTGCCCGGGATAGCGGAAGTAGCGGAAGTAGCAGGGGTGCCAAAGTCGATTTCAGACCAATCCGCCTCGCGGGTTTCGCCCGAACGTGTCGCGGTCAGCACCAGAAATTCAAAGGCCAGCTTGGTGGCCGGTCCTGCCCCAGATGCCTGCACCACCTTGATGCAGCCCGCCACCTCGGCAAAGGTCAGCGCCTTGCGGTGTTCGATCTTGCTTTTGTCGCGTTTGGGCAGGGCTTGCGCAATCGACAGGGCCGGGTTGTCCTGCCGCCAGCCCTGCGCCACCGCCCATTTCATCACTGTGCCAATGCGCTGTTTGACGCGCCCCGCCGTTTCCGGCTTGTCGGTCCAGATCGGCGACAGGACGGCCAGCACATCGGCGGTTGTCACATCGGCCACCTTGAGTTTGCCAAGGCGCGGGAAGGCGTAGGTCTCAAGCGTGCTGATGAATTGCGCCCCATGCTTGGCGTTGCGCCATGTCGGCAAATGCAGGGCATGAACCTTGCGGGCGGCTTCCTCAAAGGTCAGCACCGCCTCGGCCTCGCGCTTGGCGCGCATGGGGTCGCCCCCGGCCACCGCCAGCTTGCGGTTCCTCAAGGCAATATCCCGCGCCTCGGCCAGTGACACCAGCGACGGGTTGCCAAGCCCGAGTTCGCACCGCTTGCCCCGGATGGTGATGCGCTGCACCCATTGCCGTGCGCCGTTCGGCTGGACGCGCAGGAACAGGCCATGGCCATCGAAATATTTGCCCGGCTCCGTCGCCGCCGCCACGGCTTTCGCGGTCAGCGCCTTTTCCGGCTTGCGCAGTCCCCTGGTTGCCATTGCATCCCCCATCATATCCCCCAGTTGGCGCAGGATAACACAGGAATTCGACGGAACATAGGGGAATGGTGCCAGAGTAAAGCGCCATATTTCATTGGGTTATGTGGCCAGCTACGGAACCTGCCGGAACACTGTATGGCGGAACTATCTGCACCCCGACCCCGACATCCGCCATGCCATGCAATGGTACACTCGGATGGGCCGCAGGGTGGTGGTCACCGAGGTCCGCGATTTTCTGACTCGCCGACGCAGCACCCCGCAAAGCGTCGCAGCGTTCTGGGGCAGTGGCGCGCAGCTGCCCGAGGATGCGCTGGCCCGCCTGAAACGGGCCGACCGGGCGGCAGCGGTTCAAGAACCCGTGTAGACGGTGGAATTCCGGCCCTTTGCCCCGCCGATCCGGGTTAGCATCGTCACCATGCCACGGCCCGCTGCAATCCTGATGACCTGCACTGCGTTTTGCGCCGTGGCCGTGGCTGCCTATGCCGAAGCGCCGCGTTACTTCGGCTATGCCGCGATCGAATGCGGGCTTGACGATCCCGCGACCGCTGCCACCGAAGACGGCTACAGCGCCGAAGTGGCGGGGTTCACCAACCTGAACATGGCCTGCGTCGATGCCGACCCGGCGGTGACCGCCGCCCGGATCAGGGCGCTGGACGCCATAGGATCAGAAGTCCTGTTGAACGTGCAGGGCGCGTTGTTCGCATTCAAGGGACCTGCCGTGGTCGTGTCGGACACGCGCGACGCCCTGTGGCCATTGGTGACAGAGGGCATCCGGCTCAGCGGCGTTCCGACCGACCGGATCATCCTCTACATCGTCGATGAACCGGCGCTGCGGCTGCTGCCGGCCGGGGAAGTGTCGCGCGCCGTGCAGTTTGTCCGCCAGACCTATCCCGGCATCCGCACCATGAGCATCGATGCGCTGATCAAACGCTATCCGACGATCCCGCCGGATCTGAGCTATTGGGGGTTTTTCGACTATGGCCACCGCGATCCGGCATCGGTCCCGGCCTATGTCGCGGCGCTGGACCTTGCTTCGGCAACCAAAGTCCCCGGTCAGCAGCTGGTGCTGGTCATGGATGCCACGCATTTCTGGATGCATCAGGATCGCGGCCTTGGCCTCGATGACATGGCCGGGGTCGCCCGCGCCTATGCCGACCTTGCCACCAGCCGCAGCGACATCAAGGCGGTCATCGGCTATTCTTGGGTCGGCGGCATCGATGACCCCGGCGAACGCGGCGTTCGCGACATGCCGGCAGGTGTCGCCGCCGCCCACCGCCAGATCGGGTTGGCCCTGTTGACAGCACCCTGAGGCGCGTTCAGCGGTTGTCGCGGCTGACTGCGGCCCCAAGCCCCTGCATCAGTGCCTCGAACACCGGGAAACTGGTGGCAATCGGCGCGCCGTCATCGATCGACACCGGCCGTATCGCGGCCAGCCCCAACACCAGAAAGCTCATGGCAATCCGGTGGTCCAGATGCGTGGCACATGTGGCCCCGCCCGGTACGCCGCCCGGCCCCATGCCATGCACGATCAGCGTATCCTCGTCCTCCTCGACACGCACGCCACAGGCCTCAAGGCCCCGGGCCATCGCATCGATCCGGTCGCTTTCCTTGACGCGCAGCTCTTTCACGCCGCGCATCACGGTCCTGCCCGCCGAACAGGCCGCCACCACCGACAGGACCGGGAATTCGTCGATCATCGAGGCGGCGCGGTGACCCGGCACCTCGACCCCCTGCATGGTTCCGGAAAACCGCACCCGCAAGTCGGCCACCGGCTCGCCGCCCTCGCTGCGCGGGTTGGCAAAGGTGATGTCGGCCCCCATCTCGACCAGCGTAAGATACAGCCCGTTGCGCGTCAGGTTCTGGCTGACGCCGGGGACCTCGATGTCCGAGCCTTCGACGATCAGCGCGGCGCAGACCGGAAAAGCAGCGGACGACGGATCGCGCGGCACCGCCACGGACTGTGGCCGTAGTTCCGGCTGACCGGTCAAGGTGATCACCCGGCCCTCGCGCGATTGCTCGACCGTCACCTCGGCCCCGAACCCCGCAAGCATCCGCTCGGAATGATCCCGTGTCGGTTCGCGTTCGATCACCACAGTCTGGCCCGGCGCGTTCAATCCGGCCAGCAGCACCGCCGATTTCACCTGCGCCGACGCCACCGGCGTGGCATAGCGCACCGGTACCGGGTCCGCCGCGCCGACCACGGTCATCGGCAGCCGCCCGCCCTTGCGCCCGTAAGCCTGCGCGCCGAACAGCGCCAGCGGCTCGGTCACCCGCCCCATGGGGCGTTTGCACAAGCTGGCATCGCCGGTAAAGGTGGCGGTGATCGCTGTGGTAGCCATCGCCCCCATGATCAGCCGCACGCCGGTGCCGCTGTTGCCGCAATCGATCACGTCCGCCGGTTCGCCAAAGCCGCCGACGCCGACACCGTGCACCGACCAGACCCCGGCGCCGGTCCGGATCACTTCGGCGCCAAAGGCCTGCATCGCCGATGCGGTATCCAGCACGTCCTGCCCTTCCAGCAGCCCGGTCACCCTGGTTTCGCCCACCGCCAGCGCGCCGAGGATCAGGGCGCGGTGAGAGATTGACTTGTCGCCCGGCACCTCGGCCAAGCCGCGCAAGGGCCCGGATTTGCGGGCGGTCATCGGGATGGGTGTATCGTGGCCGGACATGCGCTGCTTCCTTTCGGGATCGCGGGCAGGCTTAGCGAATGGCCCCGGTCCGGTCCAGCCCGGATCGGCCCGACGGCTCAGCGGAAAAAGGTCAGATAGTGCGGCACCCGCTTTTCGCGCAGCGCCTTTTTCTCGTAACGGGTGGATATCCAGTCAGCCCACGGCTGATCAAGCGGCAGGTCCGCACGGATGAACCCGGCCTTTGGCACCTCGATCAGGGCCTGGCGCACATAATCGGGAATGTCGGTTGCCACCCGGAATTCTGCCCCCGGCTGCAGCACCCGGGCCAGTGCCTGCAGATAGCCGGGATTGACAAAGCGCCGGTCGTGATGCCGCCGTTTTGGCCACGGGTCGGGGTAATTCAGGAAGGCCCTGGCGATGCTGGCATCCGGCAGCACGTCGAACAGATCGCGGACATCGCCGGGATAGATCGCCAGATTGGCCACTGCCGCCGCCCTGATCTTGCCCAAGAGCATCGCCACGCCGTTGACGAACGGCTCGCAGCCGATGAGGCCGACCTGCGGATAGCTGGACGCCATATGCACCAGATGTTCGCCGCCGCCGAAACCCACCTCCAGCCACAGCGGCCTGGCATCGTCAAACAGGGCCGACGGGTCAATCGGCAGCCGCCCGGGGTTGTCGGCCAGAGCGATTCCGGCAGGCGTCAGCGACGACAGGTCCTGGGACAGCCAGGTGCGGTGGCTGTCCTTCAGCGTCTTGCCGTGCCTGCGCCCGTAGAAATTGCGCCCCGGCACAAAGGCCGCTGGTTCGTTCATCAGCCAACTCCACAAGGTGCGGCATCCGGCTCAGGGTGCCGCGTCTCGCCTGCTGCCGCTTGCCGGGATCAGTCCCGCTGGCAAGAACTTGGCAGCCTTGGTGCCCGGCAATCCACGGACCGTACCTTGCCCCCGGCCTGGCCTTCATTCCGGCACAGATATCCCCGCCGGAGGCTCTTGCGGCCGGGCCGGATGCCTCCGGCGGGGATATTTGTGCCGGAACAAAGCGGGCAGTCAGAGTGCTTTTTTCAGGGCCGCGACCAGATCGGTCTTTTCCCAGCTGAAGCCGCCGTCGGCCTCGGGCGCGCGGCCGAAATGGCCGTAAGCACTGGTGCGGGCATAGATCGGGCGGTTCAGTTGCAGGTGCTCGCGGATGCCGCGCGGGGTCAGGTCCATCACCTGCGACACGGCGCGTTCGATCGCCAGCGCGTCGGCCTTGCCGGTGCCGTGGGTGTCGACATAGATCGACAGCGGTTTGGCGACGCCGATGGCGTAGGACAACTGGATGGTGCAGCGTTCGGCAATTCCGGCCGCGACCACGTTCTTGGCCAGATAGCGCGCGGCATAGGCGGCCGAGCGGTCGACTTTGGTCGGGTCCTTGCCGGAAAAGGCGCCGCCGCCGTGCGGAGCCGCACCGCCGTAGGTGTCGACGATGATCTTGCGCCCGGTCAGGCCGGCATCGCCGTCAGGGCCGCCGATGACAAAGGTGCCGGTCGGGTTTACATGCCATTCGGTGGCGGCGGTGATCCAGGCGGCGGGCAGCACCTCGCGGATATAGGGCTCGACGATGGCGCGGATATCGTCCGAGGTCTGGCGCACGTCGGAATGCTGGGTCGACAGCACGATCGAGGTGACCTCGACCGGTTTGCCGTCCTCATAGCGCACCGAAAGCTGCGATTTGGCATCGGGGCGCAGCGTCAGTTCCAGCCCGGCCTTGCGCACGTCGGCCAGCCGCCGCAGGATGGCATGCGCATACTGGATCGGGGCCGGCATCAGTTCCGGGGTTTCGTTCACCGCATAACCGAACATGATGCCCTGATCGCCGGCACCATCCTTGTCTACGCCCTGCGCGATGTGGGCGGACTGTTCGTGCAGGAAGTTCAGCACATGGCAGGTGTTCCAGTGGAACTTTTCCTGTTCATAGCCGATGTCGCGGATGCAATCGCGCGCGATCTGACCGATCCGGCCCATGTAGTCGCGCAACCGTTCCTGATTGGACAGGCCAACCTCGCCGCCGATCACGACCATGCCGCTGGTGGCAAAGGTCTCGCAGCCGACCCGGGCGTTGGGTTCCTCGGTCAGAAAGGTGTCAAGCACCGCGTCCGAAATCCGGTCGCACAATTTGTCGGGATGGCCCTCCGAGACGGACTCGGAGGTAAAGGTGTAGTTCGGTCGTGACATGGGGACGTGCTCCGTTGCGAAAATCTGCCACGCCAGGAAGCCGTTGTGACAGTTCAGCCGCGACCCCTAGACCCGCACCGAACGACGGTCAACCGCTTTCTTGCGAAGCCGAAACGCGGCAAACCCCAATGCGGCGACGGCCAGCAGGATTGTCACCGGTGTGTCACCAGTGCGGGAATAAAGCGTTGGCGGCAGCGCGGCGGGCAGGGTGGCATCGGCGTAGCCTGCGGTGTTCAGTGCCAGTGACCGCACCACCCGCCCCCGGGCATCGATCACGGCCGAGATGCCGGTATTGGCGGCGCGCACCAGCGGCAGCCCCTGTTCCACCGCCCTGAGCCGCGCCTGCGCCAGATGCTGATACGGGCCGGACAGGCTGCCGAACCAGCCGTCGTTGGTGATCTGCACCAGCCAGCCGGGGCGCAGCGTGCCCCGCAGATCCTGTGGAAACACCGCCTCATAGCAGATCAGCGGCATCACGAGGCCTAGGCGCCCCAGATCCAGCACCACCGGCCCCGGCCCGGCGCTGAAGCCGTTGCCGTCCCGTGACGCCATCCCGGTGATCCCGGCCATCGCCATCATGTCGCCAAACGGCATGTATTCGCCAAAGGGCGTCAGGTGGTGCTTGTCATAGATCGCGGTCGGCGGGCCAGCCGGCCCGGTCACGATCAGGCTGTTGAAATAGCGCTGCCCCTCGGCCCGGTTCAGGCCCAGAATGACCGGCCCCCCCCGTGCGGCTTCGGCCACCAGTTCCAGCACGCGGCCCGAGCCGTCCAGGAAATAGGGCACCGCCGATTCCGGCCAGACCGTCACGTCGGGCGCCGGGTCGGCGACGGCGGCGGTAAAGGCCAGCTGGCGTTCCAGAAACACCAGCGCCCGGTCTTCGCGCCATTTCTCTGCCTGCGGCGCGTTCGGCTGCACGATGCGCACGGTCAGCACCGGGCTGCGCGGCGGCACCGGCGCATCGAGTTGCCATTGCCCCCAAAGCGCGGTGGCGGCCAGCGCGGCCGTCACCAGCAGCCCGCCCGCCCCGGCCGCCGGCCGCGAGCGGGCCAGGAGCGCCACCGGCACGGCAGCGGCCAGCGTGGTCAGAAGCGTCAGCCCGACCGGGCCGATCAGCGCCGCCAGCTGCACCAGTCTGGTATCGATCCAGATATGGCCGATCAGCGCCCAGGGAAAGCCGGTCAGCACCGTGCCGCGCAGCAGTTCCACCCCGGCCAATGTGACCGCCAGCGCCAGCGCCCGCCCGGCCCGCCCGATGCCAAGCCAGGCCGCCACCCAGGCGGCCAGCCCCCAGAACAGCGCCATGCCAAAGCTCATCAACGCGAGGGCGAATGGTGCCATCCAGCCGTGCCGGGGGACATCGACCAGAAACGGCTCGACAATCCAGAACATCGCGGCAGCGAAATAGCCGGCACCGCCCAGCCAGCCCAGCCAGGCTGCCCTGAGCGGCCGCGCCTCACCCGAGGTCAGCCAGATCAGCAGGCCCAGCAGCGGCAGGGCCACGAACCACCAGCCCAGCGGGGCCTGTCCCGTCGCCATCCCGGCCCCGGTCAGGGCCGCCAACCCCAGAAGCCGCAGGGGCGGGCGCGACCCGGCAGGCGCGGGTGCGGCCCGCCGTCCTCGTTTGGTGCGTACTGGTTTGGCGCGTCCGGGTTTGGCACGCACAGGTTCGGCGCGATCAGGGTCGGCGGGCGGCGGCACGGGTCGGGCGCGCGTCACGCCGGGCTGCCCACACCCTCGGGCACGCGGACCCGCAACCGCTTGATCCGGCGCGGATCGGCGTCGACCACCTCGAACGTCACGCCCAGCGGATGCTGCACCACCTCGCCGCGCACCGGCACGTGGCCGGACAGCACAAAGACCAGCCCCCCCAGCGTATCGATTTCCTCGTCCTCGTCGCCTTCCAGCAGGCGCAGGCCGATCTGCGCTTCGAATTCATCCAGCGGGGTGCGGGCCAGCGCCAGATAGATGCCGGGCTTTTCCAGCGTCCAATAGCCGCCATCGGCAGTGTCATGCTCGTCCTCGATCTCGCCGATCACCTGTTCGATCAGATCCTCGATGGTCACCAGCCCGTCGACGCCGCCATATTCGTCGATGATCAGCGCCATGTGGCTGCGGGCGGCCTGCATCTTTTGCAAGAGCACCCCCAGCGCCATCGACGGCGGCACGTACAACAGCGGCCGCAGCATCGTGCGCAGATCATAGCGCGCCGCGCCGCCGCTGCCAAAGCCGAACTGCAGCGCCAGGTCCTTCAGCAGCACCAGCCCCAGCGGCTTGTCCAGCGCGTCTTCATAGACCGGCAGGCGCGAAAAGCCGCTGTCGCGGAACACCTGGACCAGCGCGTCCTTGCTGATATCGACCGGCACCGCCACGATCTCGGCCTTGGGCACCGATACGTCATCGACCCGCATCCGGCGCAGGTTGACCAGACCGGGCAGCGGCATCGCCGTGCCGGCACGGGCTTCGGCATCCTGCCGGGCAACGGCCAATTCGGGGGATTCGGGGGTGGACCCAAGGGCGCTGAGGATGCGGCTGAAAAACCGCTGCGTTCCGCTTGGTTCCGGGTCCGGCGCGCTTTGCGCTGCACTAGACCCGTCAGATGATTCGCCCATGGTTCCTTTCCAGTTTGCAGCAGAGCGGCCGGCCCGGTCGCCGTCTCAACAAAGATATGGGTCGGAAATGCCAAGCGAGGCAAGTACCTTTGCCTCCAGCCGTTCCATCAGGGCCGCGTCCGCATCGTCGTGGTGATCATACCCCATCAAATGCAAAGTTCCATGAACGATCAGATGCGTGACGTGATCGGCCATCGGCTTGGCCTGTTCGGTGGCTTCGCGGGCACAGGTTTCCCAAGCGATCGCGATGTCGCCAAGTTCGTCGGGCAGTTCCAGAAGCTGCGGCTGGCCGCCCGGCTCTTCGGCTGACAGGTCGAGGGCGGGCCAGGACAGCACGTTGGTCGGCTGCGGCTTGCCGCGAAAGCTGGCGTTCAGTTCGGCGATGCGGCCATCGTCGCAGGCCAGCAGACTGATCTGGAACAGCCGCACCAGCCCCAGTTCGGCATGCACCGCTGCCGCTGCGCGTCTTGCCAGACGGGCCAGACCGAACCCGGTCCAGCGCCGGTCCGCCACGGTGATTTCAACCCTTGACCTCATCGTCGCGCTCATACGCCTCGATGATCCGCGCGACAAGCGGGTGGCGCACGACGTCCTTGGAGGTGAAGTAGTTGAAGCTGACCCCCTTGACGCCATCCAGAATCCGCTCGGCCTCCGACAGGCCCGAAGTCACGCCGCGCGGCAGGTCGACCTGCGTGCGGTCGCCGGTGATCACCATCCGGCTGCCCTCGCCCAGACGCGTCAGGAACATCTTCATCTGCATCGATGTGGAATTCTGCGCCTCGTCCAGCACCACAAAGGCATTGGCCAGCGTGCGACCGCGCATGAAGGCCAGGGGTGCGATCTCGATCAGCTTTTCCTCCAGCATCTTCTGCACCTGCTTGGCGGGCAGAAAATCATTCAGCGCGTCGTAAAGCGGCTGCATGTAGGGATCGACCTTTTCCTTGGCATCGCCGGGCAGAAAGCCAAGCCGCTCGCCGGCTTCGACCGCCGGGCGCGACAGGATGATGCGGTCGACGTGACCGCCAAGGAACATCGTCACGGCAGCGGCCACCGCCATGTAGGTCTTGCCGGTGCCTGCCGGGCCGATGCCGAAACACAGTTCGCTGGAAAACAGCGCGCGTACATAGGCCTTTTGCGCCTCGGTGCGTGGCTCTACCGCTTTCTTCCGGGTCCTGATCTCGACCGGGCCTGACCCGAACATGTCCATCTGGTCACTGTGCCGCATTCCGGCCGGCTGCACACCCATCCGGATCACCCCGTCGATATCGCCCGGCGTGATCGGCCGTCCGGCTTCCAGCCGCGCATAGAGCCCCTGCAGCACTTCCATCGCCTGCAGCCGCGCACCGGTGCCACCCATGATCGCCAGCTGGTTGCCGCGGCGGATGATGGTAACCCCCAGCTTCTGTTCGACCTGCGCCAGATTGCGGTCATGCTCGCCGCACAGGTCAATCAGGCGACGGTTGTCGGGGAATTCCAGAAGCGTTTCCTGCACGTCTTCGGGCCGGGGCGGGGGGGTCAGCGCGCTGATGCCCAAGAATGACTCCTGTGGAAGGGTTTCTACCAAGGATGGTGGCGCGAGCCTGCCCGCAACGCAAGCCCACGTTGAGCGATTGACGAGAATTTCACAAACCTGAAACAAACTCGGCCGCAGCGCGGGGCTGCGGCCGATGGCGTCCGGTTTTCCGGCAAGGTTCAGTTCACCTGCTGGTTGGGCAGCAGTTCCGGGATGTTGTTGGTCTTGTAATTGCCGACGACAGTTCCGGGTGGGAAGGCATCGTTGCACACCGGCAGGCCCGACACCGGATCGACCCGGCGGCCGGAATAGCCCTCGACCCCGTCATCGATCACCCAGACCTGACAGCCGTCTGGGTCATAGGCGATGCCCGCCTGCCCGTCGGCCAGCTTGCTTGCCTGGCCGTCAAAGATGCCGCGGTCAGCGGGGATTGCGATCAGCGGCAGACCGTCCAACGATCCCGTCGTGCCTTCACAGCCCGACAGCAGGGTTGCCATCACCAGGCCGGACAAGGCCAGAAATCCAGATTTCATCTTACCACCTGTAACAAACGACTTCGACGCGACGGTTCTTCTGCATGCCCGCAGCCGTGCCGTTCGTGGCAACCGGCTGGCGTTCGCCATAACCGATTTCCCGTTCGACCATGGCCCCGAGCGAGCGCGCAACATCGGCAACCGCCCCGGCCCGGCGCTGCGACAGGCTGATGTTGTACTCGTCCGAGGCGCGGCTGTCGGTATGGCCATAGACGGCATAGCCGAATGCGCCGGCGTTGGTGAAAAAATCCAGAAGCCGCCGCCGCCCGTCTGCCGTCAGCCGTGCGCTGTCGGTGGCAAAAAGCGTGTCGGTGTTGGCGGTCAGGCAGTTGTTCTGCTTGACGCAAACCGGCTTTCCGGTTTGCGGATTCACCCGGTTGACCATGTAACCTTCGGTGCCGCCATCGGCCCACCAGTGCTGACAACCGTCCTGGTCAACCCAGATTCCCCACTGAATCCGCGCGGTAGCGCCTGGCCTTGTCTGCGCCGTCACTTCGACCGCGCCCAACAGCCCGACCATCAGCACCAAACTGCCAGTCAGCAACCGCACTGCTTTGGACATGCAATCTGCCACAGCAGCAACCCCCCTGAAAAAACCACGAAGTCGTCGATTAGTTAACGCAGAATTGCCGTCAAATTGCCATTAAGTAAAGCTAAACCTTTGTGGTTTTCCTCAAGAAATCAATGAACTGTCCTGCATCAGTCACCAAACCTCGGCCAGACTGATGATTGCGTGATACTGGGAAACATCGCCACAATTCCGCCACGTTATCCCACTCGTTCCCCGGCCAGCGCATTGGTTGTCGACGCGGTAATGCGCACCCGGACCAGTTGTCCGGGCTGCAGCGTGGGATCCAGCACATGCACCGCATGCAGATAATCGGATTTGCCGACCATCTGCCCAGGCATCCGCCCCGGATTTTCGATCAGCACCGACATCTCGCGGCCGACCATGGCATCCTGGGTTGCATATTGCTGGGCACTCAGCAGGGCCTGCAGCCGCTGCAACCGCGCATCGGACACCGGTGCGGGCACCGGTGCGCGGTCGGCGGCCGGGGTGCCGGGGCGGGCCGAGTAGCGGAAGGAATAGGCCATGCCGAAACCGACCGCCGCCACCAGCGCCAGCGTCGCCTCGAAATCGGCATCGGTTTCGCCGGGAAAGCCGACAATGAAATCCGATGACAGCAGCAGATCGGGCCGCGCTGCCCGGATGCGGGCAACCAGCGCCTGATAATCGGCGGCAGTGTGTTTGCGGTTCATCGCCTTCAACACCCGATCAGAACCCGACTGCACCGGCAGATGCAGATAGGGCATCAGTTTCGGCAGATCCCCATGTGCCGCGATCAGGTCATCCTCCATGTCGTTGGGATGGCTGGTGGTGTAGCGGATACGCGCCAGCCCGTCGATCTCGGCCAGCGCCCGCACCAGCCGCGCCAGACCGTAGCCTCCGGCGCCCCCGGACCGGTAGGCGTTGACGTTCTGTCCCAAGAGGGTGATTTCGCGCACGCCCCTGGCTACCAGCCCCTCGGCTTCGGCCAGAATGCGGTCAACCGGGCGGCTGACTTCGGCACCCCTGGTATAGGGCACGACGCAGAAGGCGCAGAACTTGTCGCAGCCCTCCTGCACGGTCAGGAACGCGGTCGGGCGGCCGGACCCGGTGCGCACCGGCAGATGGTCGAACTTGTCCTCGGGCGGAAAGTCGGTATCGAGCGCGCGGGCCCCGGCCTGCACCTGCGCCACCAGCCCCGGCAGCCGGTGGTAGCTTTGCGGCCCGACCACCAGATCGACCAGCGGCATCCGGCGCAGAATCTCGCCGCCTTCGGCCTGCGCCACGCATCCCGCCACCGCAATCTTCAGATCCGGCCTTGCCGCCTTCAACGGCCGCAGGCGGCCAATGTCGGAATAGACCTTGCCCACCGCCTTTTCGCGGATGTGGCAGGTGTTCAGCAGGATCATGTCGGCGTCGCCCGCCACATCGGTGGCCACATAGCCCGCACCGCCCAGGGCTTCGGCCATGCGCTCGCTGTCATAGACATTCATCTGACAGCCGTAGGTCTTGATGAAAAGCTTCTTCGGCGCGTCCATCGTTGGATGCCTTCCTGGGATCAGCCCCGGCTTCTATACCGCCCCGCTCCCTATCGCAACGCCGCTTGGCCCGTTATTGCGGCGCGACAGCCAGACCGGGAGGCGACTTGTCATGTTGCGGCAATCCGTCGGTGATCCCGTAGTAATCGCCCTTGTCGGCGACAAAGATATGTTCGGCGGCCAGCAGTCCGGACGGCTGATCGAATGCACCTGCCATCACCGAGGTATAGCTGCCTTCGTTCGGCTGCCAGAACAGCACTGATCCGCAGGCCTTGCAAAAGCCCCGGCGCGCGAAGTCGGAGGCGGCGTACCAGCTGACCGATTCTGCGCCCGTGATCGTCAGGTTCGCGGTGGTGACATTGGTGGCGGCCAGGAAATGCCCGGACTGCTTGCGGCATTGGCTGCAATGGCAATAGACCACCGCGCGCAGCGGCCCCTCGGTAAGAAACCGCACTGCGCCGCACAGGCAGGAGCCGGAATGGGTTTCGGTCATCGCGGTCTCCGGGATTTCGCGCTGTTTCGGGTTTCGGGTTTCGGGTTTCGGGTTTCGGGTTTCGGGTTTCGGGTTTCGGGTTTCGGGTTTTGGCCCACTCTGGCCTTGGCCAACGGCTTGCGCTAGTCTTGTTGCGACAGGTCCTGGCCCGGTGCGACGCCGGCCGGGATTGCCAACCGGATTGGGGGAACCTTAACCGCAGCAGGGCAGGATCGGATCAGGGACGGACAGATGCGGTACAACGGGCTGGAGCAATTTCTGGATCGCGGCAAGGCAGCGCTGGCCAAAGGGCCGGTTGCGCTGATCTTTGTCGAGGATATGGTCGAGGTTGAAACCACCATCCGCCACCATCAGCTGTCTGGCTTTCGCGAACTGGTGCTGTTTGCGCCGGCCGACCTGACCCTGGCCGAGGGGCTGGAGGAAAAGCTGCACCGGGTCACCTATGATGTCGCAGCCGACGGCGCGGTCGAGGCTGCGGTCAATGCCGTAATCGATGCCGCCCCCGGCATCTGGCTGTTCTACTGCTACAACGCCGAATATCTGTTCTATCCGTTCTGCGAGACCCGGAATGTCCGCGAACTGATCGCCTTTCACGCCGAGGAACGCCGCGACGCGCTGCTGACCTATGTGATCGACCTTTATGCCGGTGACCTGCAGGCCACGCCCAACGCAGTCAACCTGGAAGCCGCGCTTCTTGACCGGTCGGGCTACTACGCGCTGGCCCGTCAGGATGAAGAAAGCCACCCGAGGGAGCGGCAACTGGATTTCTTTGGCGGGCTGCGCTGGCGGTTCGAGGAACATATCCCGGTCCGCAAACGCAAGATCGACCGGATCGCCCTGTTCCGGGCCGCCAAGGGTCTGCGGCTGCGCGACGATCACACCCTGTCGGACGAGGAATACAACACCTACGCCTGCCCCTGGCACCACAATGTCACGATCAGCCTGTGTTCCTTCCGAACCGCCAAGGCGCTGAAGACCAATCCCGGCAGCATGTTCGAAATTGCCAGTTTTCGGTGGCACAACTCGGCGGAATTCAACTGGCACTCGCAGCAACTGATGGATTTGGGGCTGATGGAACCGGGACAGTGGTTCTGAGCACAGCCCGCGCCGCAACCGGACAGAAAATTGTTGCAACAATTTTCGCAAAATCCTTCAAAGGATTTTGGTCCGGCCCCTGTGTCGCGCCCTCCTAGCCCCGGATCGCCTGCTGCAGCCGCGCCGCTTCGTCGGCCAGCCCGTAAGGCGGGTTCAGCACAAAGAGCCCGGACCCGTCCATGCCATGCCCATGCCGGGCGGCGGGAAAGGTTGTTTCGCTCCGCAAGCCTTCGGGATGGGCGGTGGTCAGCGCCTGCAGCATCGGCAGATGCGCGGCATTGGCCAGAACCGGATACCACAGCATGATGGTCCCGACATTCCATTTGCGGTGGACCTGGCCGATCAGTTTCGGCAGCAGTTCATAGTCCGCCTTGACCTCGTAGCTCGGGTCGATCAGCAGCAGCCCCCGGCGCGGGGTCGGCGGCGTCAGCGCCAGCGCCAGTGCCAGCCCGTCGTGACGCTGACACAGCGCGGGAAAGCGGATCATCGCCAGTTGCAGCGCCGCAAACTCCTGTGGGTGCAGTTCGGCCAGATGCAGCGTATCGGTCGGGCGCAGCGCCAACGCGGCCAGCAGCGGCGATCCGGGATAGGCGCGCGGCCCGTGCTCGGCCCGCACCACCGCCAGCAGCCGCAGATAGGGGTGATCGGCGGCGAACCAGCCGCGTTGCAGACAGCGGTCTATCCCCTGCGCCGCCTCGCCGGTTTTCAGCGCCTCGGGGGCGTCAAGGTCATAGAGCCCGCGCCCGGCATGTGTCTCCAGATAGCTCAGCGGCTTGTCCTTGCGGGTCAGATAATCCAGCACCCAGCACAACAACCCATGCTTGTGCACATCGGCCATGTTCCCGGCATGGTAGTGATGTTGATAGGACAGCATTCCGGCCCCGGGACTTTTGGCCGAAACGGCCGACCCTATGTTCGCGCCGACCATCAAGGATCGCCTCTGGCTTGGCAAGCTGTCGGGCCGGTCTTGTCATCGCGGCGCGGCAGTCAGCAGGGTCCGATCCGCAAGGCCGGTCCAGCGCAGGCTGCTGGCAGAGGTCGGCCGCTTGCCCTTCTGCGCTGGTTGCTGCGGCGATCTACAGCCGGCGCAGCCGGATCACCACATCCACCCGCGCGATCTCGGTGCCGGCAGGTGCCGCCGGCAGCCGCGCGATGTCCAGCTGATCCGCCGGGGCATCGGTCAGTTCCGCCGTGTCTTCCCAGTAGTAATGCGGGTGATCGTCCATTCTGGTGTCGAAATAGCTGCGCGAGCCCTTCACCACCACTTCCTGCATCAGCCCGGCCTGACAGAACGCCCGCAGCGTATTGTAGACCGTGGCCAGCGACACCGGCGCGCCCGCGCTCCGGGTGGCGAAATGCAGGCTTTCCGCCGTGACATGCCGGTTCCTGCCATCGCCGATCAGCAGCATGGCCAGCGCCAGCCGCTGCCGGGTCGGGCGCAGGCCAGCCTCGGCCAGCCAGCTGGTTCCAAGATCTGCAGCAGTCGATGTCATTTCGGGGCGGGTCCTTGTGGTCCTGTGGCACTATACAGCGGGAAAACATGACTTTTCAATCGGATTTCCAATGCCCGCCGCTACCAGCCGCAGAGGCGACGGGCAATCCGGCACACTTGCCCTAGCGTTGATGCCGGTGCTACAGGGGGTCAAAGACCAGCCGCAGCGGGGTGAGGCGGGCTGGGACCAACCGACAGGGGTGCGGGCTGAATGCCAGACTATCCGACAAGCTTCGACCGGGACGGATTGCTGAAATGCGCTCGTGGCGAGCTGTTCGGCCCGGGAAATGCGCAACTGCCCGAGCCGCCGATGCTGATGATGGACCGCGTTACCGAAATATCCGCCGATCAGGGGCTGCATGGCAAAGGCCATGTCGTGGCCGAATTCGACATCACGCCGGCGCTGTGGTTCTTTGCCTGCCACTTTCCCGGCGACCCGGTGATGCCGGGCTGCCTTGGCCTTGATGCCCTGTAGCAGTTGACCGGCTTCAATCTGGGCTGGCGCGGCATGCCCGGGCGCGGCCGTGCCCTTGGCGTCGGCGAGGTGAAGTTCAGCGACATGGTGACACCCGCGACCCGGATGCTTACCTATCTGGTGGATTTCACCCGGGTGATCGACCGCAAGCTGAAGCTGGGCATGGCCAACGGCCGCATGCTGGCCGACGGCCGCGAAATCTACACCACCACCGACATGAAGGTGGCGCTGTTCACGGATTGACCGCCCCCACGGGGCACGGCTTTGGGGCAAAGGAAGGGCTGGCATGCGTCGTGTCGTCATCACCGGGATCGGGATCATCTCGTCCATCGGCAACAACGTAACCGAGGTCGAGGCCAGCTTGCGCGCCGGACGATCGGGCATCGTGTTTGCACCGGACTACGCCGAAAACGGCTTTCGCTGCCAGGTGCACGGCGCACCGCAGATCGTGCTTGAAGATCATATCGACAAGCGCAACCTGCGCTTCATGGGCCCCGGTGCCGCCTACAACTTTCTGGCGATGGAACAGGCGATCGCCGACAGCGGTCTGGACGAGGCCGACATATCCAATGTCCGCTCCGGCCTGATCATGGGGTCGGGCGGGCCGTCCACCTCCAACTTCTTTCAGGCCTTCACCGCCGTCAAGGAAAAGGGCGCGCCGAAAAAGATGGGGCCGTTCATGGTCACCCGCTGCATGTCCTCGACCAATTCGGCCTGCCTCGCCACGCCGTTCAAGATCAAGGGCGTCAACTATTCCATCACCTCGGCCTGCTCGACCAGCGCGCACTGCATCGGCAACGGCGTCGAACTGATCCAGATGGGCAAGCAGGATATCGTCTTTGCCGGCGGTGGCGAAGAACTGGACTGGACGCTCAGCTGCCTGTTCGACGCGATGGGCGCGATGTCGTCGAAATACAACGACACCCCGACCACCGCCTCGCGCCCCTATGATGCGACGCGCGACGGTTTCGTGATTGCCGGCGGTGGCGGCGTCGTGGTGCTGGAAGAGCTTTCGCACGCTTTGGCGCGCGGCGCGAAAATCTATGCCGAAGTCACCGGTTACGGTGCCACGTCCGACGGGTACGACATGGTCGCCCCCTCGGGCGAGGGCGGCGAACGGGCGATGCGGCTGGCGCTGTCCACTCTGAGCCGCGACCATCACGTCGACTACATCAACACCCACGGCACCTCGACCCCGGTCGGTGACGTGTCCGAAGTACAGGCAATCCGCCGGGTGTTCGGGACCGGCTCCACCCCGCCGATCTCGTCAACCAAATCGCTGACCGGCCACTCGCTCGGGGCCACCGGCGTGCACGAGGCGATCTATTCACTTCTGATGATGCAGGGCAGCTTCATCACCGCTTCGGCCAATGTCACCACGCTTGACCCGGCACTGCACCCGGATGAAATCGTGACGACGCTGCGCGAAGATGTGCCCATGGATTCGGTGCTGTCGAACAGCTTCGGCTTCGGCGGCACCAATGCCACGCTGCTGCTCAGCAAGTTTCACGAATAGCCGATTTTTTCTCCACCAGTTTCGCCCCCGCCAGTTTCACCCACGGATCGAGGAATTTTCCCTATGGCAGATCTGATGCACGGCAAGCGCGGCCTGATCATGGGGGTCGCGAACGACCGCTCGATCGCCTGGGGCATTGCCCGCGCCATGGCTGCCGAAGGGGCGGCGCTGGCCTTTACCTATCAGGGCGAGGCGTTCGGCAAACGGGTGCAGCCGCTGGCCGCCTCGGTAGGGTCGGATATTCTGGTCGATTGCGATGTGATGGACGATGCCTCGCTCGACCACGCCTTTGCCACGCTGAAGGATCGCTGGGGCACCCTGGATTTTCTGGTCCACGCCATCGCCTTTTCTGACAAGACCGAACTTGCCGGCCGCTTCATCAACACCAGCAAGGAAAACTTCAAGACCTCGCTCTGCATCTCTTGCTATTCGTTCATCGACGTCGCCCGGCGCGCGGCCGAGATGATGCCGGACGGCGGCACGCTGCTGACGCTGACCTATCAGGGGTCCAACCGGGTCACGCCCTATTACAACGTGATGGGTGTGGCCAAGGCGGCGCTGGAAAGTGCTGTGCGCTATCTGGCCAACGACCTGGGCCCGCAGAAGATCCGGGTCAACGCGATTTCACCGGGTCCGATGAAAACGCTGGCCGGGGCGGCGATTGCCGGGGGCCGCACCACCTTCCGCCAGTCCGAAGCCAACGCGCCGCTGCGCATCAACGGCTCGCTGGAATCGGTGGGCGGCACGGCGGTGTATTTGGCGTCCGACTACGGCGCGCATACCACGGGTGAGATCATCCGGGTGGATGGCGGCTATCACGTGCTGGGGATGCCGCAGCCGGAGAATTTGTGAGTTTCCAGGGGTGCGCATGAATGCACACCCTGCACCAACACCACCATCAACCGCTGCGCCACCCTATTTCGCCGCCTCGAAGTGACTGGGTCAGAGCAGCCCTTCACTTTTCCGCCGCCTCAGGCGCACCCCAAATCCATCCGGCCAATTGGTAAGCAAATCATGAAGATTTTTTCCACAATGTAACGATATCAATGCTTTGACGAACCGTCCCATCGTGGGCACCCCGCCCGGTTCCCCCTTCCCTCCCCCAACCCAACCTGCCAAACTCGCCCCATCAACCCCGGAGACCCCGCCATGCCGCAAATGATCTTTGTCAACCTGCCCGTCCATGACCTGCCAAAATCGAGGGCCTTCTACGAAGCCCTTGGCTTCAGCTTCAACCCCGAGTTCACCGACGACACTGCCGCCTGCCTCGTCATCTCCGACACGATCTTTGCCATGCTGCTGACCTATCCGATGTTCGCCAACTTCACCTCGCAGCCGATCATGGACCCCAGGGACGGCACGGCGCATCTGCTGGCTCTGTCGCGCGACAACCGGGCCGGGGTCGATGCCATCACCGAGGCCGCCCTTGCCGCCGGCGGGACCGAGACGCGCCCGCCGCAGGATTACGGCTTCATGTATTCACGCGCCTTTGCCGACCCCGACGGCCACGTCTGGGAACCGCTGCACATGGATCTGGACATGATGCGGGCGCAGCGCGCCGCCGCACCGGCATAAGCATGCCGCACTTTACCGCCGCAGATGGCGCACAGCTGTTCTACACCGACGAGGGCGCAGGCCTGCCGCTTCTGTGCCTGGCAGGCCTGACCCGCACCCATGCCGATTTCGACGATCTGGCCCCGCACCTGCCGCCCGTGCGGCTGATCCGGATGGACTATCGCGGGCGGGGCCGGTCGGAACACACCGGGGCCGCCAGCTATACCGTCGCGCAGGAGGCGCAGGACGCGCTGGCGCTGCTGGATCTTCTGGGGGTGGCGCAGGCCGCCATCCTCGGCACCTCGCGCGGCGGGCTGATCGGCATGGTGCTGGCGGCGACCGCCCGGGCGCGGCTGCGGGGCCTGTGTCTGAACGACATCGGCCCGGTGATCGAGCGCGCCGGGCTGGACCGGATCGCGGCCTATGTCGGGCGCAATCCGTCAGCCCGGACCCATGCGGCGGTGGCCGCAGCGATGCCGGGCCTGAACCCCGGATTTGCCAACGTGCCCGCCGAGCGCTGGCTGGCCGAGGCGCGCAGATTCTATGACGAAACGCCGGAGGGGCTGGTGATCCGCTACGATCCCGCCCTGCGCGCGGCATTTCTGGCGGGCTTCGACGCGCCGCCCGTCGGTCTCTGGCCGCTGTTCGATGCGGCAGAGGGCCTGCCGCTGGCGCTGGTCCGGGGTGCCAACTCCGACCTGCTGTCGGCGGCAACCGCTGCGGAAATGCGCCGCCGCCGCCCCGACATGCACTTTAGCGATGTACCTGACCGGGCGCATGTGCCTTTCCTGGACGAGCCGGAAAGCCTGACGCTGATCCGCACCTTTCTGGAGCGCTGCGCTTGACCTCCATCGCCATGATCGAAGCCGCCGCTGTTCGGCTGGCGGGCCACGCCCGACTGACGCCGCTATTGTCGTCGCCGTTCCTCGATCAGATTGCCGGGCGGCGGCTCTGGGTCAAGGCGGAATGTCTGCAACATACCGGCTCGTTCAAGTATCGCGGGGCGAGGTCGGCGGTATCGGCGCTGCCGCCGAACATTCGGGCGCGGGGCGTGATCGCCTATTCGTCGGGCAACCATGCCCAGGGGGTGGCGTTGGCGGCGGCCGAGCATGGCGTGGCGGCGTTGATCGTGATGCCGTCGGACGCGCCGCGCATGAAAATTGCCAACACCCGTGCCCTCGGGGCCGATGTCGTGTTGTACGACCGCGCAAGCGAGGATCGCGATGCGCTGGGTGCCCGCGTTGCCGCCGAACGCGGGTTGACGCTGATCCGGCCCTATGACGAGCCGCAGGTGATCGCCGGTCAGGGCACCACCGGGCTGGAGATTGCAGCGCAGGCAGCGGAGCAGGGGATCACCCGGGCAGATGTGCTGGTGTGCTGCGGCGGTGGCGGCCTGACCTCGGGGATCGCGCTGGCGCTGGAGGCGCGGGCCGGCGGGCTGCGGGCCCGCACGGCAGAACCCGCGGGGTTCGACGATGTTGCCCGCTCGCTGGCCTCCGGGCGGATCGAGCGCAATGCGGCGGCGGCGGGCAGCCTGTGCGATGCCATTGTCACACCGGAACCGGGCCGCCTGACCTTTCCGATCCTGCAGCGCCTGTGCGGCCCCGGGCTGGTCGTCAGCGATGAGGAGGCGTTGCAGGCGATGGCCCTGGCCTGGGCCCGGCTGAAACTGGTGTTGGAACCGGGTGGGGCGGTGGCGCTGGCTGCGGCTCTGTTCCGCCACGATCAGATCGAAGGCGACGCAGTGATCGCGGTCGCCTCGGGCGGCAATGTCGATGCCGGGGTCTTTACCCGGGCGCTGGCGACGCTGCCGGACTGAAGGGATGCAGGACTGGGGGCATGCGGGCACCCGGCGGCCCGATCAGGACTGCATATGGTCCGCCGGCCCGGCGCATGGAAGGGCGGACCAAACCTGTCAAACAGAACAAAAGTTCGCACTGCACCATCCGGCCTGAAGCGGGGTCATGTCTGATGGAACCACCGCATCAGAGGTTATCATACAAGTTGAATCAAATTTCGCTTCACTCTGGATCAAATATCCTGCGGGGGTGTGGGGGTGCAAAACCCCCACTGTCCTCAGAGCAGCAGGAAGTCGGTTCCATCGGACTCATCCGACCCTAGCCCTGCCGCAGGTTCTGCCCCGTTGCCTGATCGAACACCGCCACACGGGCGGCGTTCCAGCCGATCTGTACCCGGTCCTGCGCTGCCAGCCGCACCGTCACCGGCACCGTGGCCCGCAACCGGTGCCCGGCGGCGGTCAGGGTCACGATCTTTTCCACCCCGTGGTTCTCGACATCGTTGACCACGGCCTGCACCGGCCCGCCTCTGGCCACCTCCACATCCTCGGGCCGGACGCCAAAGATCAGGCTGCGCGCCTCGGCGCCTGGCGCACCGGGATGCGGCAGGGCGGCACCGTCGCCGATCACCGCCTGCCCGGCCACCAGCCGCCCCGGCAGCAGGTTCATAGCCGGCGATCCGACGGCCCGCGCGACAAAGGTGTTGCAGGGGTTGCCATAGATCTGTTGCGGCGTGCCGACCTGCACCAGCACGCCCTTGTTCAGAACGCCGATGCGGTCGCCCATCGACATCGCCTCGACCTGATCATGCGTCACGAACAGGAAGGTTTCGCCCAGGTTCATCTGCAGATCCTTCAGTTCGGCCCGCAGCGCTTCGCGCAATTTGGCATCCAGCGCCGACAAGGGCTCGTCCATCAGGAACACCTTCGGGGTGCGCACGATGGCCCGCCCGATCGACACCCGCTGCATTTCGCCACCCGACAACCGGTCAGTCTTGCGGTCCAGAAGGTGCTCGATCCGCAGGGTTCTTGCCACCCGCGCCACGCGGTCGGCGATATCGCCCGCCGCCGACGCCCGCATCGGCGACTTCAGCGGAAACTCCAGATTCTGGCGCACGGTGTAGCGCGGATACAGCGAATAGTGCTGCAGGACCAGTGCCACGTCCCGTTCCGCCGCGCCCCAGCCTGTCACGTCTTGACCGTCGATCAGCACCTGTCCGGCGGTCGGCTTGTCCAGCCCGGCCACTAGCCGCAGCGTCGTGGTCTTGCCCGCGCCGGTTTCACCCAACAGCACGAAGAACTGCCCGTCGGCTATCTGCAGATTGACATCCTGCAGGGCCCGGGCCGCGCCAAAGCTTTTCGAGACGCCGCGAAGTTCGATATGCGCCATCAGAGCCTGATCCCCAAAGATTGCCCGCTGGAACGGTCAAAGAAATGCGCGCGTTCCGGGTCGGCCCGCACCCAGACCGGGGTGCGGGGGCCGGGCACCAGACCCGACCGTGTCCGCACCCGCATCATGCCGGGGCCGATCCGCACATCGATGATGTCATGCGAGCCCAGCGGTTCCACGATATGCGCCTCGGCCACCAGATAACCGTCGGCGGCCGCCGTTCGCAGATCGATCGCCTCGGGCCGTATCCCCAAAGTCAGCGGTCTGGCCGCAGCCCCTGCGGTCTGCAGTCGCTCGATCAGCGTCGCGGGAAAGGCAAAGCCTGCGTCGGCCCCGGCCACCGTCACCGCCGCCGCCCCGGCCGCGCCGCTGACTGTCACCTCGGTCACATTCATCACCGGGCTGCCGACGAACTGCGCCACGAACAGATTGACCGGGTTGGCATAGACCTCCTCGGGGGTGCCGACCTGCTGCAACCGGCCCTCGTGCATCACGACAATGCGGTCGGCCAGCGCCATCGCTTCGATCTGATCATGGGTGACATAGATGGTGGTCGAGCCCTGTTCGACGTGCAGCCGCTTCAACTCCACCCGCATCTCCTCGCGCAGCTTGGCATCCAGACTACCGATCGGTTCGTCCATCAGCATCGCCTTGGGGTTGCGCACCAGCGCCCGGCCGATGGCCACCCGCTGCAGATCGCCGCCCGACAAGGCAGAAGGGCGGCGCTTCAACAGTGCGGTGATCTGCAACACCTCGGCGACGCGGCGCACCGTCTGGTCGATCCGGTCAGCCTTTTCCCCGACGGCCCGAAGTGGAAAGGCGATGTTTTCATAGACTGTCAGATGCGGATAGAGCGCGAACGACTGAAAGACAAATGCGATGTCGCGCGCTTCCGGCCGCAGGTCCTGCACCGGCTGGCCGCCGATCAGGATGTCGCCCGAGTCAATCGTTTCCAGCCCGGCAATGGCCCGCAGCGTCGTGGTCTTGCCACAGCCCGATTGGCCCAGGAATACCACGAACTCGCGGTCCTGCACCGTCAGGTTCACGTTGTTGATCACATGGTTGGCCCCGAAATGCTTGTCGACTGCGCGCAGTTCGATCTGGGTCATACCGCATCCTCGTCGGTTGCAGCGGGGGCGGGGATTTTGGTGGTGATCATGAAGCTGACCAGCCCGATGAGGGTGATGGTCATGCCAAAGCGGTGCAGCACTTCGACCCAGGGCTGGCACAAAGCGACGATGCCAAGGATCATCACGGTCTGGGACAGGGGGATCAGCCAGCGCTGGTTCAGGGCGCGAAAGCTCATTTGCGGATCGCTCCGAATGACATGCCGCGCAGCAAATGGTTGCGCAGCAGGAAGGTGAAAATCGCGACCGGCAACAGGAACAGCACGGTGCCCGCCGCGATCACCGTCCATTCCGGCAGGCCCGA
>JANNRR010000101.1:0-1704 GCA_031401675.1 Paracoccaceae bacterium | reverse complement strand
TGGTTGCCGCCAGTCAGGCGACCACCCTGCCCTGTCTGCGCAAGGATTTCCTCTATGATCCCTATCAGGTCGTCGAAAGCCGGGCGCTGACCGCCGATTGCATCCTGATCATCCTGGCCGCTGTTTCGGACACCCAGGCGGCCGAACTGGAGGCCGCCGCCCTTGGCCTTGGCATGGATGTGCTGCTGGAGGTGCACGATGTGGCGGAACTGGAACGGGCGACCCGGCTGAAATCACCGATGATCGGCATCAACAACCGCAACCTGCACACCTTCGAGGTCAATCTGGACACCACGCGGACGCTGGCCCGGCTGGTGCCAGAGGATCGGCTGATCGTCGCGGAAAGCGGGCTCTTTACCCCCGCCGACCTTGCCGATCTGGCGCGTTATGGGGCGCGGGCCTTTCTGATCGGCGAAAGCCTGATGCGGCAGCCGGATGTCGCGGCGGCAACGCGGGCGATCCTGGCGCATCCTCTGACCGCCGGGGGCATCTGATGCTGAGCCATTTTGACGAACAGGGCCGGGCCCACATGGTCGATGTGTCGGGCAAGCCGGTCACCGACCGTGTCGCTGTGGCCGCAGGAACGGTGCAGATGCTGCCCGAAACCCTGGCGCTGATCACCGGCGGGACCGCGAAAAAGGGCGATGTTCTGGGCGTGGCCCGGCTTGCCGGGATCATGGCCGCGAAGCGCACGGCCGATCTGATCCCGCTTTGCCATCCGCTGCCGCTGACCTCGGTCCGCATTGATCTTGTGGCCGATCCGTCGCTGCCCGGCATCAGGATCGAGGCAGAGGTTCGCACCTCTGGCCAGACCGGCGTTGAAATGGAGGCGCTGACAGCCGTCACCGTGGCGGCGCTGACCGTCTATGACATGGTCAAGGCGGCAGAAAAATCGATGCGGATCAGCGACATCCGGCTGGTGCTCAAAGATGGCGGAAAGTCGGGCCAGTATAAAGCCGGGCCGGTATGACGCCGCGTGAACAGGTGAATGCGCTCCTCAGCGTCGACGATGCGCTGGCCCGGGTTCTGGCTCTGTCGCAGCCGCTGGCCGCCGAACCGGTGGCGCTGCGCCATGCTGCCGGACGGGTGCTGGCCGAAACCGTGACGGCGGCCCGCGATCAGCCGCCGTTTGCTGCCGCCGCGATGGATGGCTACGCGCTGCGCGGCAGCCGCGTGAAACCCGGTGCCCGCTTCAAGCTGGCGGGTGAAGCCGCCGCCGGGCATGGATTTGACGGCAGCGTCGGCCCCGGTCAGGCCGTGCGCATCTTTACCGGGGCACCGATGCCCAAAGGGGCCGACCGGGTCATCATTCAGGAAGACGCAACACCCGAAGGCGGCTGGGTGATCTTGGGCGACAAGCTGGAAGAGGCTGACAATGTCCGCCCGCCCGGGTCCGATTTTGCGGCCGGCACCGACCTGAAGGCACCGCGCCGCCTCAGCGCCCCGGATCTGGCGCTGCTGGCGGCGATGAACCATGGCACGCTGTCGGTGGCCCGCCGCCCTGTGGTGGCGCTGATTGCCACGGGGGATGAACTGGTGATGCCGGGCGAGGTGCCAAGGGCCGACCAGATCACCGCGTCGAACTGCTTTGCGCTGGCCGCCATGATCGAGGCCGAGGGTGGCGAGGCGCGGCTCATGCCGATCGCCCCGGATACCGAAGCCGGCCTGCGCTTCGTGCTTGAAATGGCCGCCGGTGCCGATCTG
>JANNRR010000100.1:0-4448 GCA_031401675.1 Paracoccaceae bacterium | reverse complement strand
GAGCCAGAAACCGGCTCCACGCACCCGCCGCCACCGACCAGTCGCAGCATTTTCACCCCGACTACGTCCCAAAAGCGGGCTTCACAGGCTGCCCGGCCAAATCAACATGTAGAGGAACCGGCTTCAGAGGGATAAGCCTTCAGATCCATTTGCGCAGGTACGCCGGTCAAGGTGGCGAACTTATCCGTTTTCTGTCTTTTCGACTAGGCGATGACCGACATTTCAAGGCCCGCCGAATCACTTTGAGGCACCGGTGGGAGGGTGATGTGTTGGCTTGAGTTGAAACGTGAAGCAGACCAGAGAAGTACAGAGGCATCAAGGATATCGTCGTCGGCCATCGCACCCCTAATCCGCGCTTGCAACAATTCCATGGCCGGGATTCCTTGGCTTTGCAGCAGGGCAATCCGCTCGGATCGTCCTTCCAGCTCACGCTTTTTGGAAAGTACCGGCATCCCTTTCAGCGCTGCGAAAGAAACCTCTGGATGGCCTTCGCGAAGCCTGGATTGACCAAAGTCACGTGCAGCTTTGTCGACCTCCCTCAACTTCGGGAACAAAGCGAACGTTTGCTTCGGCAGTCCCTTCCCGAGAATTTGTTGATTGACAAACGAGGCGTCGAAATAGACCCATTCAGCAATAGCCAGCCGGGCGGGAGTAGGAAAAACCGAACTTGCCTTACCTGGTAAATATTTGCGCATGGCCAACTCGACGTCACGCGATGCGGGGCCGTCCACAAGGCCGATGGGCATATCGACTATAGCGAAATCGATCACCTCACGAGACAGGAGATCGGTCAGGCTTTCAGAATGGGCCAACCTTGCTGAAGAAAAGTTACCCGCTTCCGCAATCACGCTGACCCAGCCAGTGGAACAACCGTCTATTCCTGCGAGACGCTTTGGGCCTGTCATGCTGTTACATCATCTCGCGCACATCCGTCAGCCGCCCGGTAATCGCCGCCGCCGCCGCCATCGCCGGCGACAGCAGGTGCGTGCGCCCGCCGCGCCCCTGCCGGCCCTCGAAATTGCGGTAGGACGTGGCGGCACAGCGCTCGCCCGGGGAAAGCTGATCCGGGTTCATCGCCAGACACATCGAACAGCCCGCCAGCCGCCACTCGAACCCCGCGTCGATGAATATCTGCGCCAGCCCCTCCGCTTCCGCCTGTGCCCGCACCAGACCGGACCCCGGCACCACCATGGCCCGCAGCCCGTCCTTCTTCTTCCTGCCCTTCAGGATCGCCGCCGCCGCCCGCAGGTCCTCGATCCGGCCATTGGTGCACGACCCGATGAACACCGTGTCGATGGCGATCTCGGAAAGCTTCTGCCCCGGCACCAGTCCCATATAGTCCAGCGAGCGGCGCACCGCATCGACCTTGCCACCGGTGAAACTGGCCGGATCGGGCACCACATCGGTGATCGCCAGCACATCCTCGGGACTTGTGCCCCAGGTCACCACCGGCGCGATATCCTCGCCGCGCAGCGTCACCACCTTGTCGAACTGCGCGCCGTCATCGGTGAACAGCGTCTGCCAATAGGCCAGCGCCGCATCCCACATCGCCCCCTTCGGCGCATGCGGGCGGCCTTTCACATAGGCATAGGTCACCGCGTCCGGCGCGATCAGCCCGGCCCGCGCCCCGCCCTCGATCGCCATGTTGCAAACCGTCATCCGGCCTTCCATCGACAATTCGCGGATCGCCTGGCCGCAATATTCGATCACATGCCCGGTGCCGCCGGCGGTGCCGGTAGCCCCGATCACCGACAGCGTGATATCCTTGGCCGTCACCCCGGGCCGCAGTGACCCGGTGATCTCCACCTTCATGTTCTTGGCCTTGCGCTGGATCAGCGTCTGCGTCGCCAGCACATGCTCGACCTCCGAGGTGCCGATGCCATGCGCCAGCGCCCCGAACGCCCCGTGCGTCGCCGTGTGCGAATCGCCGCATACCACCGTCATCCCCGGCAGGGTCCAGCCCTGCTCCGGCCCGACGATATGCACGATCCCCTGCCGCACATCCGACACCGGGTAATAGACCACCCCGAAATCGCGGGCGTTCTTGTCCAGCGCCTCGACCTGAATCCGGCTTTCCTCGTTGTCGATATGCACATCGCGCCCCGCCGTGGTCGGCACGTTGTGGTCGGGCACCGCAATCGTCTTGCCCGGCGCATGCACCTTGCGACCGCTCATCCGCAACCCCTCGAAGGCCTGCGGGCTGGTCACCTCGTGCACCAGATGCCGGTCAATATACAGCAAACAAGTGCCGTCTTCGGCTTGGTGGGCGAGGTGATCGCTCCATATCTTGTCATAGAGGGTGGTCGGGCCAGTCATGGCACTCTCCGGGCGTAAGGGAATTGGAACAGGCGAACGGGGCAGGCGCGGTCAGCCGTGCAACCGTAGCGACAGCGAAAGCCCGTAAAAACGCCAGGGCAGGCGCGAGCGGTCGTCCATGTCGAAAAAGCGGTTCATGGGCGGTGTTGTAGGCCGTTTGGCGGAATGTGGCAATATGGGGTGCAAGGCGATGTGGCGGGTTTTGGCGTTGGTGGGGGCGATGATGGCAGGCACGGCAGATGCGGAAACACGCAAGGGCTACGAGATGCCGCCCTACCGGGTGGAACGCATCAACGGCGCGGTGGAAGTGCGGGCCTATGCGCCGCACATTCTGGCCGAGGTGACGGTCCAGGGCGACCGCTCCACAGCGATCGGACGAGGCTTCCGCATTCTGGCGGGCTATATCTTCGGCGGCAATGAATCGCAGGCCAGGCTGGCGATGACGGTGCCGGTGGCACAGTCGGAACAGATCGCGATGACGGCCCCGGTGGCGCAAAGCGCGACCGGATCGGGCGGCGCCGGAAACGAATGGGTGGTGCAGTTCATGATGCCGTCCTCCTACACGCTCGACACATTGCCGAAGCCAAAGGATGCAACCATCCGCTTTGTCACCACCAGTCCCGAGCGTCAGGTCGTGCTGCGGTTTTCGGGCATTCCCGGAACGGCGACGCTGGAAAAGCGCACGGCAGAGTTGCGGGCCTGGGCAGCAGCCCAGGGGATCACGCTGGGATCGGGCCCGCATTACTATTTCTACGACGCGCCGATGACCCTGCCCTGGAACCGGCGGAGCGAGGTGGCGTTTGCCATCAGGTAAAGCCTGACAGGGATGACCAGCTTGTCGCCCTCAAGGCAGCGGCCGAACCAAATCAAATCACATGACACTGCAGACCAGACCCGCCCCGCGCTGAACTTTGCCCGCGCCAAACTCAGGTCCCGCCCCGTCATTGAGATTTCATGCAGGCGGTGTTACATTCCACCCATGCCCAGTGCCGGGGTCCAGACGGCATGCCATCAGGAGGACAATGTCCTGTCATACACGGAAAGCGCGGTCGGCCCGACGACCGCACCGGCACCTGCCACCGGCCTGCGCATGAGCGCGCGCCCGAAAGTTGCCTCCGAAAGCCCCGCAAGCGACGCCCTGCTGCAGGCAATCCTCACCTCCCTCGACGACGACAAGGCCGAAGACATCGTCACGATCCCGCTGCGCGGCCGGTCGGAAATGGCGGATTTCATGGTCGTCTGCTCGGGCCGCTCGACCCGGCAGGTTGCGTCCATCGCCGACAAGCTGATGGACCGGCTCAAGGCCAGCTTCGGCATGAACTGCAAGGTCGAGGGCAAGGAAACCGGTGACTGGGTGCTGATCGATGCCGGCGACGTCATCGTGCACGTGTTCCGCCCCGAAGTGCGCGACTTCTACCAGCTTGAGAAGATGTGGATGCCCACAGCATCGTTTGCCGGTACCCGCACCGCGAACGGCTGAATGCGCCTGCACATCTGCGCGGTCGGCCGCCTCCGGGCCGGACCGGAACGCGCATTGCTTGACGACTACCTGTCACGCTTCGACCGCACCGGCCGGGCATTGGGCCTTGGCCCGGCCACCCTGCACGAGGTCGAGGACAAAAAGGGCGGCGGCCCTCAGGCCGAGGCGGCGCTGCTGTCCCGCACCCTGCCCGACGGTGCCATCCTCTGCGCGCTGGACGAACGCGGCACCCAGATGTCATCCACCGGTTTCGCCGCCCTCTTGGCCGGCTGGCGCGACGGCGGCAGCCAGGATGCGGCGTTCCTGATCGGCGGTGCCGACGGCCTCGCCCCTGCCCTTCGCGAACAAGCCGCAGCCAGCCTGTCGTTCGGCCGCATGGTCTGGCCGCACCTTCTGGCCCGGGTCATGCTGGCCGAACAACTGTACCGCGCCGCCACGATTCTGGCCGGCCTGCCCTACCACCGGACCTGACCGACCCGGCCGCGCCGATCCAAATTCCTTGCACAAGGAATTTGCGAAAATTCTTCCAGGAATTTTCCGGCCCGCCCGCCACCGCACCAGCCGTTGCCCCCGCCCGCGCCCCGGCGTAAAAGCCCCCGAACCCGCAGGAGCCCGGCCCATGCCCCACCCCAGACCCGTCGTGCTCTGCATC
>JANNRR010000099.1:0-12339 GCA_031401675.1 Paracoccaceae bacterium | reverse complement strand
GAGCCAGAAACCGGCTCCACGCACCCGCCGCCACCGACCAGTCGCAGCATTTTCACCCCGACTACGTCCCAAAAGCGGGCTTCACAGGCTGCCCGGCCAAATCAACATGTAGAGGAACCGGCTTCAGAGGGATAAGCCTTTGCAGTCAGTTTGCCCGGTTGTGCAAGCCGCGGTTGTTCCTTGATATGGGCCAGAACTACCATGTCCATGTGTTGCCTGCGACTGGCCGGACGGCTGCGAAAGGCCCGCAACCCGCGCGGGCTGACGTTCATCACCTGACACAGCCGCTAGGTTGGAAACGCCCTATTATGTTCTTCGACAAGCCTGAACCTCACGGCTCTTGGCTCGCGAAGAACTGGGTGGCCTTTCTTAGGATGTCCCTCTCCTCGCGCAATATGCGGTTTTCGCGCCGTAGTCGTTCGTTCTCAAGCGCAATTTCCCGATCCTCAGGCGGCACCACATCCGTGTCGCGGTGCGCCGTGATCCATTTGTTAAGCGTCGACATCCCGACCCCAAGATCATCAGCAATCTGTTTGTGTGAAAACCCGCTGGTCAGCGCGATCCGCACCGCATCCACCGCATCAGTTCAGGCGCCTCCCCGATCGAGCGCGAGGTCGGTCTCCGGGTCGAACAGGCGCATGTGGTTCATGTTGGCGCGGAGCGCCAGCGTCGCACCCGCCGAAGCGTCGGTCTGCGGTGTGATCCGGCACACGACTTCCTGGTTGCCGATGCGGCCAAAGATCAACGTGTCAGCACCCAACGGTTCGGCGATCTCGACCTTGAGCGAGATCGGCACCAGCGCATCCTCATCCTGTCCGGTCACCGTATTGGTAAGGTGCTCGGGCCGAATTCCGAAAACAACGTCGCGACCGGCAAGAGACCGATAGGCTTCGACGAGCCTCGGCGCGACGGCAAGGCTGACACCGCCTTCGGCGACGACGGACAGAGTCCCGCTCTGATCGAGGATACGCGCCTTGAGGAAGTTCATCGTCGGCGAACCGATGAAGCCGGCGACGAACTTGTTCACCGGAGCCGCGTAAAGTTCCGCCGGCGTCCCGATTTGTTCGATCGCGCCGCCGCGGAGAACCACGATCCGGTCGGCAAGGGTCATCGCCTCGACCTGATCATGAGTGACATAGATGCTGGTTGTCTTGAAGGCCATGTGCAGGCGCTTGATCTGCGTCCGCATGTCGACACGGAGCTTGGCATCGAGGTTCGACAGTGGCTCGTCGAACAAGAAAAGTTCGGGTTCCCGGGCGATGGCCCGGCCGATGGCGACGCGCTGGCGCTGCCCGCCCGAAAGCTCCTTCGGCTTGCGGTCGAGCAGTTCCTCGATCTGCAGGATCGCCGCAGTGCGCTGGACCGCCGCCGCGATCCCCGAGCGTGAGGTGCCCCGCATCTTCAGGCCGAAGCCCATGTTCTGGCGTACCGACATGTGCGGGTAAAGCGCATAGTCCTGGAACACCATCGAGATGTTGCGGTGACGTGGCGGGACGTCGTTGATGACCTGATCGCCGACCGAAATCTCGCCGCCGGTGACCGACTCAAGGCCCGCAATCATGCGCAGGATGGTGCTCTTGCCACAGCCCGACGGCCCTACAAGGACAAGGAACTCGCCCTTCTCGATGACGAAATCGACGCCATGGACTACCTCGAGTTCACCGTACTTCTTGATCAGGTTTCTGACCGCCACATGCGCCATTCAGCGGCCCCTCCGGCAATGCGTCCTGCGTGATACTTCTTTCATGCGCCCGTCCAGTTCAATCGCCAACTGCGGATCTGGAATGGCGTGAACCAGAGTTCCCGCTCCCCGAGCGGCTCCTCGAGGATACTGACCTCGCCCGAAAGCCGCCACCCGTCAGCAGGACGCAACCTAACGGCGCCACGCGCGCCGGCTGGCTCGTAGGTGCGCAGAACGAGACCCTTGCAGTCCTCCGCCGGTTTGAAGGCCGACAGCGCGACCGCAAGGCCGCCGATCTCGACGGCGCGGAAAACGGACTCTCCCCCGGCCGAAATTGGCTTGGCGATCAGTGGGCGATTCAGGTCTTCCGCCTCCGCGAGGACGCCGCCCGTCATCCAGTCGAAGGTATGGGGATAGAGCGCGTAGGTGAAGCTCTGCTTGCCTTCGTCAGCCAGAGGATCGGGGTAGACCGGGCTGCGCAGGAGGCTGATGCCGAGTTCGTTCCCGATGGCGTGATACCCATACTTGCCGTCGTTCAGAAGCGCGACGCCATAGCCATGTTCCGAAAGGTCAGCGAAGCGGTGGGCGGCGACCTCGAACTTCGCGAGGTCCCAGGTGGTGTTCCGCTGGGTCGGGCGTCGGACAATGCCGGCGGCGCATTCAAAGGTCGCGTGGTCGGAACGGATCGCGAGCGGAAACCGTGCCTTCACGAGTTGCCGACGGTCGTGCCAATCAATCTCGGTCGCGAATTCGATGCGCGCCGAATTGGCCCAGAGGCGGACAAGCTGGACGATCGTGCTGTCCCTGAAGTGGCGGACGATCCGCACGGCGGCGCGATGCGGACCCTGCTCGACCACCTCTGGGGATGCGTTCGCCACGATTTCGACGCCGAGATGCGGGTAGTCTTCCTCGATGTCCCACGCATCGAAGTCGCGCGGCTTGTCGACGTAAGTCCATATCTGATTGCCGCGACCCATCAGGCACTCGCGCCCGGCACGCTTGTCGAAGACACTGGCGAGCGTCCCGTCCGGCGCGATCTCGACCCGGACGGTATCGTTCTCGATATGGCTCGTGCTGACCGCGAGCCCCGACGCCGCGCCAACGTCTAGAAGGACCGATGCCGAGAGACCAGGCAATTTGCGCGAGTCGGACAGGACATAGCCGCCATCGACCTTCTGGCCATTGGGAACTGCCATCGGCAGTTCGATGCGCAGCGGCCGATCCGAAAGGTCAGGATTGACCACCAGCAGTCCCGGCCGCGACCCAGGCACCACGACCCGGTCTTCGATCCCGGCAAGCTCGCGTCCGATGGCGCTGCCGGCGGCAGCGACAACCTCGGCGAGTTCGCGCTCTGCAACCTCGTAGACCTCGCGGATGCTGGAGCCGGGAAGGATGTCATGAAACTGGTTGCGCAGGAGGAGCCGCCAATGCGCCTCGAGGCCAGGTCCGGTCGGCGAACCAAGCATTGTCGCCATGCCGGAAAGAACCTCGGCGGCAATCAGGTCGCGCTCGGCCCTGCGATGAAGATACTTTGTTCGGCCCTGGGTCGTCAGCGTGCCGCGATGGAACTCCAGGTAGATCTCGCCGACCCATACCGGCAGGTCCAGCCCCTCGTCCGTCCGCCGATGCAGATCGCCGAACCAGTCGCCGACGCTGACCTGGCGGAGCGACGGAACGACGGGGAAATCCGCCATGATCTTCGCCCGTTCGAGCATCTCTGCCGTGGTGCCTCCGCCGCCGTCGCCCCAGCCGATCGAGAGGAGGCTCTCGGGGTGGCGATGCTTGCCGCGGAAGTTCCGCCAGGTCTCGGTCGCGGCGCGGACGCCGAGGTCGCCGTTGTAACCGCCGACCGGGTTGCTGAAGGTGTGGGACAGCACGCGGCTGCCGTCGAGGCCCTCCCACCAGAAAAGGTCATAGGGGAACGGGTCGGCCTCGGACCACGTCACCTTGATGGTGAAGAAGCTGTCGATGCCGGAGAGCCTCATGATTTGGGGCAGTGCCGGAGAGAAGCCGAAGCAGTCCGGAAGCCAGTGGACGCGGCTTCGCTTGCCGAACGCCTTGTCGAAATAGGCGGTGCCGTAGAGGAACTGGCGGCAGAACGACTCAGCCGTCGGCATGTTGGTGTCCGGTTCGACCCAGGTCCCGCCGATGATTTCCCATTGGCCTGACGCGACCTTTTCCCGGATCGCGGCGAAGAGTTCCGGGTCTTCGGTCTCGACGAACTCGTAAAGCTGGGCGGTCGACTGGTTGAACCGGAAGTCGGGGTAGCGGTCCATCAGGTCAATGGCTGTGTGAAATGTCCGCCGTGCCTTCCGCCTGGTCTCGTCCAGCGGCCACAGCCACGCCAGATCGATATGGGCGTGGCCGGTCAGCGCGATGCTGCCGACCTTCGGATAGCGCCCCTTGAGGGTAGCCAGACCACGACGGAGGATTTCCGCCGCAAGCGACACCGAAGCGCGCTGGTCGTCGTCGAGACCGGGCGGGTCAGGCAGAAGGTCTCGCGGCAGTTCCCAAATCGTCTGCGCCTCTCGGCCGGGCGCCACGCGGGACACATAGGCGCGCGTCGCGGTCGGCCAGTCCAATGCCTGAAAGGCCTCCTCGGCGATGTCCAACACTGCCTCGACGACCTCGTGCGGCGCCGAGTGATCAGGGTGAGCGCGGTAGGCAAGCCACGGCGGTTGTCCCGGACCATCGACGGCGTGGCCGCCAAGCGTCTGTGCGAGTTCGACCACCTGTCCGAGTGCCATCGTCAGTCCGATCAGGCCAGGCTCGATCAGAACCAGCTCGGCGCGGGCCAGCCGCGCGTCACGGTTTGGTACACCGAACGGCGAGCGCGCGACAGCTTCCACGTTCACCGCAACCCGCTGGCCGTAAAGCGGAAAGCTGTTGTGATAAGGATCGAGGCCATAGGTCCGCGTCTCGCCGCCGGACGCGATGGTCGCAAGCGCTTCGCCGCCAAGATCGAGTTGCAGGCGCGTCGTTTCGAGTGGCCAGTCGGTCGGCACTTCGATTTCGGGATGTGTAAATTGCGCAACGCCCCTGCGATCAGGCCAAGCGCTGCCGACAGCGATGGGTGCGCCGTTGAATTTCCATTCGTCCAGAGAAACGACAGCCCGCTTCTCCCAATGTTCGAGTTCGACCATGCGTTTCACGAGGCGCCGCACCCGCTGGTCGAGACTGAGGTAGGTCTGGGTCATCGGTCCACTGTCTCCAAATTCGTTTCCGCCGCCTCAACCCTTCACCGCTCCGGCCATCAGGGCACCGATGATGAAGCGCTGGAGCGCAAGGAAGACGATCACCGCCGGTACGATGGACAGCACACTCGCGGCGGCCAGTATCTGCGTTGACGTCTGGCTGTAGGTGCCCTGAAAATTGAAGATGCCGACCGAGATCGGCAACAGAGCGGGCTTGCTGAGCAGGATGAACGGGATGATGAACTGCGACCAGCCGAGGATTGCATTCAGAACGAAAGCCGAGGTCAGCCCGGGGAGGCTGAGGGGCAGGACAACGCGCATGAACGCGCCGAAGCGCGTGCATCCGTCGATCATCGCCGCATCCTCAAGGCTCTGCGGGATCGTGTCGAGGAAACCTTTCAGCATCCACGTGAACAGCGGCGCGGCGATCGCGATGTAGATGAGGCTTGCGCCGAAATGCGATTCCGTCAGGCCGATCCGGTCCATGTAACGATACAACGGCACCATGATGACCAGCGGAGAGATCATCTGGAAACCCAGGAGACCGATCATCCAGACCTTGCGTGAAGCAAAGCGGAAGCGCGACAGCGCATAGGCGGCTGGCAAGGCGAAGAGCATCGCGCCGAAGGCACCGATCACTGCCAGCTTCAGCCCGTTCCACAGATAGGTCAGGAACCGCGGATTGTTCAGAACGCCGATGTAGTTCTCGATGGTCGGGTGCTGCGGGATGATCCGGAGATCGCTGACGAATATCTCCGCCTGGGTGCGAACGGACATCGACACGAGCCACAAGAGGGGACCCGCGAAGAAAAGGAAGATCACGAGATATGCAACGTATGTGCCGACATCGCCCCAGACCGCCTGCCTTGACATCTTCACGGCTCAGCTCTCCTTGGGCAGAAGGCGGACGTAGAAGACGGTGAAGGCGACGCTGATCAGCAGAAGCATCACGGCAAGCACCGCGCCGCTGGAAAGATCGAAATTCCGGAACACCGTATTGTAGGCGTAGAGGGCCAGCACTTCGGTTGCGCGGCCCGGGCCGCCGCCGGTAAGCGGAAGGATCAGATCGAATGTGTTCAGGGTGAAGATCGAGATCAGGATCGTATTCACCAGAAGGATCGGCCGCAATTGCGGCAGAGTGATATAGAGGAACTGGCGGAAGGCGTTGGCGCCGTCGACTTCGGCCGCTTCGTACAGGCTGCGCGGGATGACCAGCAGGCCGGCATAGAGCAGGATCATGCTGAAGGCGGTGCCGCGCCAGACGTTGGCCAGCACCGCCGACCAAATGGCGACGGAGGGATCGGACAACCACGGCACCGGCGACAGTCCGATGGATCTGAGAACGCCGTTGAGAAAGCCGTAGCTCGCCTCGTTGAACATCAGTTGCCAAACGATCCCGCTGGCCACGCCGGGAATGATCCACGATGCAAGGATCACGATGCGCAGAAACGAGACGCCCCAAAGGCGCCGGCGCACGCCGCGATGCAGCGCCATCGCAACGAGCAGGCCAAGTGTGAGTTGGATGACCACGCTGCTGATCACGAAGATCAACGTGGCCGAAAGAATCTGCATGAGGTCCGGGTTGCGGACCACCATTCTGTAGCTGTCGAGCGTGTACTGGTAGTCGCGATTGAGCAACGTCGCGTCTGTGAAACTGAAGCGAACGACGTCGACCGCCGGGAACAGGTAGGACACGGCCAGCAGCAGCGTTAGCGGCAACAGCCATAGGATCGGACGTTCGGCAAGCCGCCACCTCCAGCGCTCGGCGGACGACACTTCCCGCAGTCCGCCGGTCTTGGCGAGGACGTCCTGGTTCATCGATCGATCCGGATCATCAAAGGGCCCACGGCGGGGCGCATGCCCAACCGACGAATTGGGGGCCGGGCGGCGAACCAGCCAACCCGGCCACCCTGGTCAGAGCTTGCTGTAGGCGTCGCTGACCCGTGCCCACGCATCGTCGAGCGCTGCGTCCGGCGCTTTGGACCCGGACAAGACCTCGCCCATCATGATCTGGATCTGGTTCGATATCTCCGGATAGATCGGCACGCCCGGGCGCGCCTGGCCGTGGACCAGAGCCTCGTTGACGATCGCGAAGAAGGGGTCCTTGAACGCATCGAGGCTTTCGAAGAGCGACTTTCGTGTCGGCAGTTGGCTCATCACGTTGTTGGCCGGCCCCATGTAGACCTCGCGGAGAAGATCCATGCACAGCTTCGTCTTCTCGGGGTCCTTGCTGAGGGAAGCCAGGGTCCAGCCGCCAGTGCCGGTCGAGCGCTGGTCGACGGTCGGACCGGGAATTTCCGACGCCTGCCACTTGGCGAACTGATCCGCTGGCATCGCCTCCCGAAGCTGAAAGTACTGCCAGTGGCCGCCGATGAACATGGCGGCCGTGTCGCCGATCGCCGCGGCATTGAAGTCGGCGTAGTCCTTGATCGTGGCGACGCGCTTCGGGGCCGCGCCGCTGTCGACGAGGTCCTTGTAGAAGTTCAGCGCAATCAGCATCTTCTCGCGGTTCTCGCCCTCGCCGAAGATCGGCTTGCCGCTTGCGTCCACCAATTCGCCACCCTGTGCCCAGAACTGGGCCAGCCAGTCGAAGGTGGTTCCTTCCCAGCGGCCGCCGTTGAAGAGTACGCCTTCCTTGCCCTTGCTCGCGGCATCGAGCGCTGCGGCCTTCAACTCCGCCCAGTCCTGCGGTGCGTCCGCAACGAATTCGGTGTTGCGGTAGAGCAGGCGGTTGTCCGTGTTCCACCACCAGGCATAGATGTTGCCGTCCGGGCCGGTGATGCCCGCCACGATGAACGGGAACAGGTCGGCAATCTCATCCTGGGTGAAGTACTCGGTGACGGGCGCCAGCGCGCCCTGCTGGATGAAGAGCGCCAACTGGAAGCTGTCGACCGTTGCACAATCCGGCGCACGACCGGCGCGCGCCTGTTCCAGCATCCGCGCGTGCTCGCTTCCGATGTCCGGAGTGAAATACTCCAGGTTGATCTGCCAGTCCGGGTGGTTTTCGGCGAAAGTGGTGAAAAGCTGCTTGAAGCCTTCAGCCTGGCTTGGTGTCGGGCTGGTGTGGGTAAAGGGCGGATTTGTGCGGAAAGTCATCGAATTCGGTGCGTCGGCAAGGCCGATGCGATCAGCCGTGAGCAATTCCTGGGCTCCGGCACTAGTGCCAAAAACGAGCAACGTCGAGGCCAGAAGTGCGGAAATTGATGTGGTGCGGCGCTTCATTATCGTCCTCCCTAGCGATACAGTTTATGATGTCCACCCGGAGGCATACATCCTTGCGACGGTTTGCCCGCCGGTGGTCTTGTCTTGTTATGTCCAGATTATTGCAACGATACGGACTCGATTGCAACGCCGCTTTGCATTTGCGCGCATGGTCGCGTCCGGGCCGTCGGCGCAAGCGTGGATCAGCCGTGCGGGTGACCGTCAGGCGACCACCTCGTCGCGGTGTTCGCGGTCCGAGACCTGCGCCATGTCCAGGATTTTCTGGATCGTCGCGGCGCGCCTGAAGGAGGGTTCGAGGGACTTGCCTTCCCGCACGGCCTGGACGAAGCGCTGGTAGTTGGTCTGCACCGGATCATACGGAATATCCCGCCAGTTGGCCGTGTCGAGGTCGCGGTCCATGCAGGCCCGCAGGTAGGATCGCCCGGTGTCGTAGACAATCTCGATCGAGCCCTTGTCGCCATAGACCCGAAGGCGAAGCTGGTCGAGTTGACCGGCCGCCGTGCGGCTCGCCTGAATCGTCCCGATGGCGCCGCCGCCGAACCCGACGCACATCGCGAAGCAGTCGTTCGCGTCAAGGTCATACTCGCCGATCCGGTTGCCCGGTGCCTTGTCAAAGGTCTTCAGCCGCCCGAACACCTGTTCGACGTCGAGGCCGCTGCCATACGTGGCAAAGTCGACGATGTGGATACCGATATCGCCCAGGGCGCCGTTCGACCCGTGCTTCCTCGAAAGCCGCCAGAGCCATTTGGATTCGCTCTTCCAGTCCCCCCAGGCTTTCGCGACAAGCCAGCTCTGGAGATGGGACGCCTCGACATGACGGACCGTGCCGATGTCGCCGTCCAGCACTATCTGGCGGCCACGCTGAAGGGCAGGCGAGTTGCGGTAAGTCAGGTTGACCATGCCGACAAGGCCCGACGCCTCGATCGCCTCCGTCATCTCCATAGCCTTGCCCGCATCGGTCGAAAGCGGCTTCTCGCAGAACACATGCTTTCCCGCAGCGATTGCTGCGAGCGTCGTGGCATGGTGCACTCCGTCTGGCGTCACATTGGCGACCGCGTCGAAATCTGACCACGCCAGGGCTTCGTCCAGTGACGTGAACTGCTTTTCGATTCCGTGCTCGGCACAGAATTCGGCGAGCCTTTCGGGCACGACATCGACGCCTCCGACGACGTTTACGCCGGCGATGGCCGAGAAGTTCCTAGCGTGCTGGTTGGCCATCCCGCCGGTACCAAGAATGAGCAGTCGCATGAGATCTTTCCTCCCTCGAGAATCAAAGTCTTGCGATTGTCGATACCACTTGCCGGCGGAACTGCAACGTTGCAGAAGTATTGCGTCGGACCAGATGTCAGGCGAAGGCGAGCCGCAAGATGAGAATCGGATTCTACACGTCGACCTTCAACGACCGGCCGCTTGAAGAAGTGCTCGACTTTGCGGCAGAGGCCGGTTTCGATGCGATCGAGCTCGACGTCGGTGGGCACGTCAAGACACCCGATGGCGTGGCTGCTGCGGTTTCAGCATCCCGCGACCGCGGACTCTTCGTGTGTTCGATCACGCTCGTCGGAAATCAACTTGACCCCGACCTGGTGTGGCGCAAGGAGCTTCGCGCAATGACCCACGAGTTCGCGGCGGCGGTCGATGCGGCGGATGTTCCGATTCTGGTGTTTTTCCCGGGCCGCGATCCCTCGGCGAGCGAGGAAGACAACTACAAGAGCTTCGCAGATCATGCGAACGCATTGATTGAGGATCGTCCGGGAACGCTTTCCTTCGCCATCGAGAACTGGCCTGGCGGCGCGAACGAATACATCGCGACGACGCCCGAAGGCTGGCGCATGCTCTTTGCGCTCGTTCCCGATCAGCGCTTCGGCCTCGAGTACGACCCCTCGCATCTCGTCCGGCTTGGCATTGATCCCTATGCGGCCTTCGAAGAGGTGAAGCATCGGCTGAAGATCGTGCACGGCAAGGACACCTCGATCGACGGCGCCCGCCTGCAGAAGGTCGGCTACCACGGTACGGGATGGTGGCGGTATCGTCTGCCGGGAAACGGCCTCATCGACTGGCCGCAGTTTCTTGCGCAGGTGCGTGCTTCCGGCTTCGACGGCGCCATAGCCATCGAGCATGAAGATGCGGATTTCGGCTGGCCGCGAAAGGACTTGGACGCGCGGAAGACGGGAGAACGAACAGCCCTTGCTTTCCTCCGCCGGACCCTAGGCGACCAGAAGAACTGACTTTGCGGCAAGCAGTCGGCCCTCGACCAAGCCGAAACCCCCACCTCTTCGAACCTTGCCCGAGGTCGGCGAATGCGGGGATCTGCCAAATGGTGAAGTTCGTGTCGATGACCAGATTTCGCTGAGAGACCAAGTCAGCGGTCGAGACCGGTCGGCGCTTGGCGTTCGAGGCCGCAGGACGGGACATATGGCGAACCGCATGGAAGCTCGCGGGCAGGCCACTTCGTATCGAAGGAATATCAAGGGCTTGGATCTTGGAGAAGGTGTGGATGCCGCTATCCCCTGACGGCATCGCGATGTGCCAAACTAAATGAACAGTGGGGCGTCTCCAGGTTTGAGGGCCGATAAACCCCTTCACCAAGCATACAAGCGGGGATGCCGCCCGCGTCGCGCCGATCGACAAGCTGAGCGTGGTCCTGGTCGCAGTGATCGCCACGCTGTTTCTGGGCGAAAAGCTGTCGGGCACCAACTGGTTGGGCGTGGCGCTGATTGCGTCAGGCGCGGTGCTGGTCGCACTGAAATGATCTCCCGGCGGCCGATGGGGCACCGGGAGAGGGCAGCTGCTCAGGTGCCGCGGCCGTTTGCCAGCCAGGAGGCGCAGTCGCGCCCAAGCTCCTTGTCCGCGCGGGTCTTGTAGGCTTCCACATCCGCCGGGCTCAGCATGCCCTGCCAGCGGCCGTTGGTTCCCTTGTTGATGAAGACTTCGGCCCCGCCGTCCCAGAAGGCACCATTCAGCGGTGCGACCGTCCCGGCATTCTGCTTCATGTAGTCGAAGGAACAGTGCTCCAGGATCGCCGGCCAGTTCGTCGGCTCAAGGTCCAGGAATTTCGCGATCCGGCGCATCTCGGCCGCCATGTCGCGCTTGAGGTCGGCGAAATGCACGAACAGCACATTGTCCAAGTCCTTAATCGCCCACCAGGAGCGAACGTTCTCCCAGAACGGCCAGAACGGCGCGCCATCCTTGGCCATCCAGTCGCGGAAATAACCCACGACATCCGTGGTCGGCGGTTCGATCTTCGGCCCGACCAGACCGGGCGTGTCGTTCAGCGCATGATACCAGAAGTCATTGGCGTTCTTGTGGTGGTTGTACATGCTCCACACCACGTCGCGGCCATCGCGGGCCACATAGATGTACTTGGCCTTGGGCGAGAAATTCAGAGCGTCCACCGGCAGGTGCGTCTTCAGGAACCGGCGGTGCGATTGCGCCTCGATCGCGGGCAGCTTCACTTCGCGCGGCGGCACCCGCAGGTCGACCCAGGGCGAGATGTCGCCCACCGTGCCGGGTGGAGTGCCGTTGAAGATCAGTTCCGAGACGATCTGCTGCGTCCAGGTCGTGCCGGACTTGGCATAGCTGGCGATGATCACGTCATCGCCGCGAAAGGCGAAATCGTTCCGCATCGTCGAGTCGAAATGGTGGTTGTGCATCTCGCGGGTTTTCACCGGGACGGCGGGGACGGAGAAAGCTTCGGTCATGGCGGGCTCCTTTCAAGGAATGTCCAGGGACGGGTCTTGCATGCCGCGATATGAACCGACATTCCCCAAGTGGCCTGCCGCTTGACGGCAAGATCGCCTGATTTTTCCCGCTGAACAAGCGTTTTCCGCCCCAAGCGGTGTCTGTGGTCGCGCAAACGCCCGGAGATGGGCGGATCGGGCCGCGAACCCTCATCATCCTGGCCCGGCGGGCCCGTTTTTCAGCGCGGCGGACGGACCTGTCCTGCGGCTTTCGTTCAGTTTTGACCTGGATCGCGGTCATGCGCATAGCGGTGGTGCTCGAAGGCGGCGGATCGCGGCGAGGATGGCGCGCACCATCGGGCCGGTGACGGCCACCTCGGCCAGTTGAAAGGTGATGGCGCGAGCGTGGCGCACGACGCGGGCCCCGATCTTGATCAGCTTCAATTGTAGGCTCGTCAACGACCAGTCCGCCATCGCCTCGGGCAGGTCGATGCAGCGCAGGAACGTGGCCAGGTTGTAGGCCAGCGCGTGCAGTTGCAGCCGGACCTCGTTGTCGCGGAACCGC
>JANNRR010000098.1:0-3117 GCA_031401675.1 Paracoccaceae bacterium | reverse complement strand
CCGCGGACGATCGCGACATTCGGGCGGATCGGCAGATAACGGATGTAATCCTCGCCGCCGAGAGTGACGATCTCGCTGATCGGCCCCGCACTTCTGGCCGCTTCATTCGCCGCCCCTCCGCCAAAGCGAGGATCGTAGACGGTATTAAGTCCGACCCGCGTGATCAGCCCCGGACGGTTCGCCCCGGTTTCCCGCATCAGCAGCGAGATGACTCCTGAGGGCAGGGTGAACGCTTCGATCTGGTTCTCACGGGCCAAGGCCTGCATCCGCGGAGACCAAGACCAATGGCCGCCGATCACGCGCCGCACCATGCCCGGATGGGCAAAGCGGTTGACTCCGCGCACCTTGCCGTCGCCAACCCCCAGAGCATGAACCAGAACCAGATCGCGCGGATGGCCAGTGGCCAGAAACCGTTCCTCGATGGCCGCAAAGATCTCGTCCGCCTCCAGCATTCCGCCGCCATTTCCGGTGATCGCGACTACGTCGCCATCCAGGATGGTCCCGGCTGCGTCTCTGGCCGTCACTTCGATCACGTTGGGCTCCTCATGGATTGCCTTATTCACTCACTGGAGAGTTACAGAGATTCGATCATCTGTCAACGACCCGTTTGCGCCACCTAGAACGACGCTTCAGTCCCAAGTCGGGGCATAGGGGACGACGTCGATGTTGCTGATCCGGAAGTTTGCCAAGGTAAGGGAATCGATCTGCCGCATTTCGTTAGAACTCAACTGAAAGTCCACGATGTCGAAGTTCGCCTGCATGTTCTTCTTGCGGGTCGACATCGTGTTCAGTGCCACTCCCTTCTGCAGGATCCACCGCAGCGCCACCTGCGCCGCGGTCTTCCCCTGGCGTTCGCCGATGTCCGAAAGAAGCCGGTACTTGAAGATTTCACCGCGGGCTAGCGAGCAGTAGGAAGACAGGGGAATTCCGGTTTCTGCTGATGCCGCCAGAACCTTTTCCTGATTGAGCAGGGGATGAAACTCCACCTGATTCACGACAAGCGGCACGTCCATTACGGCCTTGGCCGTTCGCATCATCGTCGTTGTGTAGTTCGACACCCCGATATGCCGCGCGTATCCGCGACGATGCGCTTCTTGTAAAAGTTCGAGCGACGGCTCGACCGGCCCATCGTTGGGTGGCCAGTGCAGAAGCAGCACGTCAATGACCTCGGCTCGCAGATCCCGAAGGCTCTTTTCGACAGAGTGCATGAAGTACTCGGCAGCCATGTTCTCGGGGTGGACCTTGGTGGTGATCAAGATCTCATCGCGTGGCACTCCGGCGGTCATCAGCGCGCCGCCAAGGTCTGCCTCATTGCCGTACCATTGCGCGGTGTCGAACGCGCGATAGCCGACTTCGATGGCATCGCGCACAGCCTGGGCCAGAACTTCGCCACGCAAGGGAAAGGTTCCGAACCCGCGCGAAAACACCCCAACATCATAGATCGACATGTGTCCTCACTCGTGATTGGCGGCGCGCCAGAGGATCCGGCTCACCTTCATTTTCCGACTTGATAACTCACTCACTGGTGAGTTATCAAGTGAATGTTCGTCGCTCATGACAAGAATTCGCGAATCGGAAGGGTGGTTAAGTGATCAGGCATCTCGTTTTCATGAAATACGCCGACTGCGTGCCGCAGCAGGCGCGCGACGCCCTGATGCGCGACCTTGCAGGCCTGCAAAACGAGATCGGCGGGATGGAGGATTTCCGCACAGGCCGGAACATTTCGCCCGAGGTTCCCTTCATGCACGGTTTGACTGACATGTTCTGGATTGACTTCCGCGATGTCGAGGCGCGCGACGCGTACCTAGCCAACGACACTCACAAGGCCATCGGCAGTCGGATCATGGCCAGCCTGGAAGGCGGGGCAGAGGGGATCTTCGTATGCGACATCGAGCTCTAGGTCGGCCGATGCAGGCGGGTTTCTGCGCGGGAAACCGAGAATCAAGCCGCGTAGGCTCGGCTGGGCTCTGCAATTCACTATCGACGCTGTACAGGAGATAACTATGCCGAAATGCGTGGCCTTTGTAACCGGGGCGAGCAGGGGAATCGGTCGCGCCATCGCGCTAGAGCTGGCGCGCAACGGATTCGATGTGGCTGTAAACGGATCCACTCCGAGCGCTGACCTCGATACCGTTGCCAAGGAGATCACCGCCATCGGCGTCCGTGCCTTGCCCTTGCCCTTCGACGTAAGCGACCTGCACATGCACGAATCGGCGCTGAAACAGATCGACGTCGAACTCGGCCCGCTCACGACGCTGGTCAACAACGCCGGCGTTGGCGTAATGGAGCGCGGCGACCCGCTTGACGTCAGCGAAGCGAGCTTTGACCGCTGTATGCAGATCAACGCGAAGGCAATCTTCTTCCTTTGCCAAGCCGCCACTCGGCGCCTTTTGGCGCAGGAAAGAGACCCGTCGCAGCTAAGGTCAATCATTAACGTCACCTCGTCAAACGCCTCCGCCGTCGCCGTGCCGCGCAGCGAATACTGTGCCTCGAAGGCTGCAGCGGCAATGATCTCAAAGTGCTTTGCTGCACGCCTCGGCCCGGAAGGCATCGCCGTCTACGATGTCCAGCCCGGTCTGATCGAGACCCCGATGACCGCCTCTGTGATCGACGGCTACAAGCAGCGCGCCGCCAGTGGCCTTTGCCTCTTTCCCTGGATAGGCCAACCGGAAGACGTGGCCCGCGTCGTGGCAAGCCTTGCCACCAACCGCCTTCCCTACACCACCGGACATGTCATTTCCGTCGATGGCGGCATGCTCCTCCCACGGTTCTGAAAGGACAGGCCATGAAGATTTCGCTTCTCGATGCCACTGGCCGGATGTCGGATTATACCCTGACTGGCAAGCCGATTGCAGCCGGTCGCCGCGGGCGCGATGCCGCCCGAGTGGTGTTTTCTGCCGCGCATGTGGTCGCCGATCCATTCGCCGAGAACGACCCGTCGGGCCGTGCCGCGGTGGACTGGGAAAAGACGATGGAGTTTCGCCACCACCTTCACGGCCTTGGCCTGGGAATCGCCGAGGCGATGGACACTGCGCAGCGCGGCATGGGGCTTGATTGGCAGGGCGCACTGGAACTGATCCGCCGTACGCGGGAAGACCTTCCCGAGGCGCTAGTCGC
>JANNRR010000097.1:0-47521 GCA_031401675.1 Paracoccaceae bacterium | reverse complement strand
ACCATGGCGATCATGGTGGTGACCCTGTCGGCGCTGGTGCTGCATGCCTGGCTGAACTGGGTGCTGATCTTCGGGCACATGGGGATGCCGGCACTGGGCATTCGCGGGGCGGCAATCTCGTCGCTGCTGACCGACGGGGCGGTGACGCTGGTGTTGCTGGCCTATGCCTTGCGCAAGTTTCCGCAGCACCGGCTCTTGCGCAACTTCTGGCGGGTGGACCGTGAAGCGCTGTCGCGGATCTTTCAACTCGGCTGGCCGGTCAGTATGCAGATGCTGGCCGAGGTCGGGATGTTTGCCGGTGCCGCGATCATGATGGGCTGGGCGGGGGCAGAGATGTTGGCCGCGCACGGCATCGCGACTCAGATCACCGCGGTCACGTTTCTGGTACATCTGGGCCTGTCGAATGCCGCCACGATCAGGGCCGGCCAGGCGCACGGGCGCGGCGATGCGCAGGACCTGCGCGACGGTGCGCTGACCGGGGTGGTGCTGTCGGTCCTGTTCGCCGCCGCCACCATTGCGGTGTTTCTGGCGATCCCGGAGTTTCTGGTGCGCCTGTTCCTGAACCCGGCCGATCCGGCGACACCGAATGTCGTTGCTGCCGGGATCACCCTGATGACGATGGCGGCGATCTTTCAGTTGGCCGATGGCGGGCAGGCGATGGTGCTGGGCCTGCTGCGCGGCGTACAGGATGTGCAGGTGCCGATGGTGATCGCGCTGGTCAGCTATTGGCTGATCGGGATGCCGGCGGCCTATGTCCTTGGCTTCACGCTTGATCTGGGCGGTATCGGCGTCTGGTCCGGGCTGGTGCTTGGCCTGGCTACGGTCTGGATCGCGCTGTCGGTGCGGTTCTGGCTGGGGCCGGCGCGGCAGGGCGCGCTAGCCTGAGGCGTTCAATCCTCGCCCGGCTGCCCCTTCATCAGGCGCTCGGCCTTCTTGCGCACCAGAACCGAGCGCAGGTCGTGCATCGCCAGCAGCAGCGCGTCGGTGACGTTTTCCAGCTGATCGTCGCCGGCCTTGGTCTGCGCCCAGTGCGTGGTCAGGTTCATGTAGTCGACGGCGCGGTGGATGTCGTCGATGTCGCGGCTGGCCAGCAGCGCCGTCCGCGCCTCGGTCCAGTCGCGGATTGCCCTGGTATCCTCGGCCGTCAGTTGCCGGTCACCATGCGGCTTGATCTCGCCGCTTTTCACATTGACGGTGGCGATCTGATCCATGTCGATCCGGCGCTGGCGGTTTTCGGTATCGACCCGAAACACCGTGGCACCGTTGTCGCGGATGCGGAAGTAATAGTCCGGCAGATCGCCCGCCATAGTGTTCCCTTTGTCAGGCCGGCCCCAGGGTGCACGCCGATCAGGTCAGGCTCTTGCAAAAGCCCTGAATCCGCGTGCAGGCCTCGGTCAGCGCCGCATCCGACGTAGCGTAACTGACGCGGAAGTTGGGCGAAAGCCCGAAGGCCGCGCCGAACACCACGGCCACGCCGGTTTCCTCCAGCAAGGCCGTGGCGAACGCTTCGTCATCCACCAGTTTGGTGCCGGCCGCGCTGGTCTTGCCGATGCAGCCCGCGATCGAGGGATAGACGTAGAACGCGCCCTCCGGGGTCGGGCAGGTGATGCCTTCCGCCGCGTTCAGCATCGCCACCACCAGATTGCGGCGGCGCTGAAACGCGTCCCGGCTCATCGCGATGTAATCCTGCGGCCCGTTCAGCGCCTCGACCGCCGCCCATTGGCTGATCGAACAGGGGTTGGAGGTGGATTGCGACTGGATCTTGGCCATTGCCTTGATCAGGTTGGTCGGCCCGGCGGCATAGCCGATGCGCCAGCCGGTCATGGCATAGGCCTTCGACACGCCGTTGCAGGTCAGCGTGCGGTCATAAAGCCCCGGCTCCACTTCGGCCGGGGTACAGAATTCGAAGCCGTCAAAAGCCAGATGTTCGTACATGTCGTCGCTCATCACCCAGACTTGGCGATGGCGCACCAGCACGTCGGTCAGCGCTTTCAACTCGGTCCGCGTGTATCCGGCACCGGTCGGGTTCGACGGCGAGTTGAAGATGAACCATTTGGTTTTCGGGGTGATCGCCGCTTCCAGCATGTCGGCGGTGATCTTGTAGCCGGTCTGCAACGGGCCGGTCACCACCACCGGTTCGCCGCCGGCCAGCAGCACCATGTCGGGATAGCTGACCCAATAGGGGGCCGGAATGATCACCTCGTCCCCGGGATTGAGCGACGCCATCAGCGCGTTGAACAGCGTCTGCTTGCCGCCGGTGCCGACGCTGATCTGGGCGGGGACATAGGTCAGCCGGTTCTCGCGGGCGAATTTGGCGCAGATCGCCTGTTTCAACTCGGGAATGCCGTCGACAGCGGTGTATTTGGTCTTGCCGGCCTGAATCGCCGCAATCGCCGCATCCTTGATGTTCTGCGGGGTGTCGAAATCCGGCTCGCCCGCACCAAGCCCGATCACGTCGCGCCCGGCCGCCTTCAGTTCCGCCGCCTTGGTGGTGACGGCGATGGTGGGTGAAGGTTTGACCCGGTCGAGCGTTTTCGAAAGGAACGGCATTGGGAACTCCGGTTGGAACTTGCGTGCGCCCTGTCGGGCGGCCATGTCTTAGGGCGCAGGCCGCTGGCATTCAAGCAGGACTTGCGTTCGGAAAGGATCGGGGCGGTGGCAGTTGAAACGGATGCGGACCGGCTGAAGCGCCTGCGGATGCGGGCCTGGCGGCGCGGCATGAAAGAGATGGACCTGATCCTCGGCCCCTTTGCCGATGCCCGGCTGGCGGCAATGTCCGCAGCGGATCTGGCAAACATCGACGCGCTGATGGGGCAAAATGACCAGGACCTCTATGCCTGGATCACCGGTCAGCCGGGTGCCCCGCCGCGTTTTGCCGCCCTGATCGCCGACATCGCGGCCTTTGCCGGGGCCGGTCGGGGCAGCCGCGCCGGCTGATCCGGCCAAGCCTGTCGGATTTTAGATGGTTTTGTGCAGGTTTAACTGAATCTTGGCGTTTCCGCGCCAATCTCGCCATGATCACGAAGGACGGAGAGTTTGATGAGTATTCACGCAGCCATGCTGGACGCCCCGCGGCAGGGATTCATGGCCGGCTATCTGGAAAGCCTGGCGCTGGTCGAGCGTTTGCACCGGCTGTTGCTCGACGTGATCAAGGATGAGTTCGAGCGGCTGGCGATCCTTGAAATCAACTCGGTGCAGGCGCTGTTGCTGTTCAACATCGGCGAAAACGAGGTGACGGCGGGCGAGCTGAAATCGCGCGGCTACTATCAGGGCAGCAACGTCAGCTACAATCTGAAGAAACTGGTCGAGATGGGGTTCATGCACCATCAGCGCTCCGAGATCGACCGCCGCTCGGTCCGGGTGCGGTTGACCGAAAAGGGGCGGCGCATCCGCGGCATCGTCGGCGACCTGTTCGCCCGCCACGCCGAGGGGCTGGAAAAGCGCGGTGTGCTGGGGCTGAACGGCATTGACGAGATCAACGGCTCGCTGAAGCGGATGGAACGCTATTGGGCGGACCAGATCCGGTACATCTACTAGGGCAGGATCCGGGCCCGGCTTCGGGTTCTAGCGAGTCACGAGCGGGGCCCGGACAGTGGGCCGCTCACGTCGTCGGCGGTTCGCCTGAATTGTCCAGCGTCGCCTGCCGCCGCCCGTAGGCCAGCCGGTAGGACAGCGCCACCCCGCCGGCACCGCCAAGGATGTTGCCAAGTGTGACCGGCACCCAGTTCGCCAAGACCTCGGTCCAGCCGCCGCTTGTCCCCGCCAGCATCCCCGCCGGGATCAGGTAGAAATTCGCCACCGAATGCTCGAACCCGGCCGCGACAAAGGTCGTGATCGGAAAGATGATCGCCAGAATCTTGCCGCCGGCACTGCGCGAGGCCATGGCAAGCCACACTGCCAGACAGACCAGCGAATTGCACAGCACCCCGCGCCAGAACGCTTCGGCCAGCGCAAGCCCCAGCTTGGCTTCGGCAATGGCCGCCGCGCGCTCGCCGTGAGCGCCTTGCAGCAGCCCGGCCTGATCCATGATCAGGGCCACAACAATCGCCCCGGCCAGATTGCTTGGCAAGACCACGGCCCAGTTGCGCAGCAGCAGGGCCGTGGAAACCCGGCCTTCGGCCCAGGCCATGACGATCAGCGCGTTGCCGGTGAACAGTTCCGCCCCGCCGACCACAACCAGCACCAACCCAAGACAGAAGGCCACGCCGCCCAGCAACCGTACCGGCCCGCTGAGTTCCACCCCGCTTGTCGCCGCAATAAACGCCATGGCACCGAAGCCAATGAACATGCCGCCAAGCACCCCGAGCGTGACCAGCGGCACCAGCAACAGCACCGCCCTGGCCACACCGGAGGCGGCGATTCGGATTTCGATTTCGGCCGGGGAATCGCCCTCCAGCCCGGTGGGCCCGTCGTCGGTAATCGGTCGGTCATCCGTTGGCCGGCCGCTGCCCGCTATCGCCCAGCAATGCATCCATCAGTTCGCGCTCCAGCTTGCGGCGGATGACGCCGGGAAAATCCTCGTGCCGCCGCGCCTCCATCACGAAGGCACCGGGGCCGCGGATGATCTGGTCCCGGTAGTAGGTCATGATGTCGGCCTCGTGGCCGCCGATGGCCAGCGCATTGATCGTCACGCCGGCAAACGCCCGGTCGGCAAAGATGTCGGCCGGGGTGTAACCGTCGTTGTTGCGCCCGTCACCCGAAATGTCGAGCGTGCTGCGGGCACAGTCCGGGGCATTTTGCATCAATTCGTCGGCAAAGATCAGGGCATGGCCAAGCGCTGTCGCGCGCCCCTTGGGATCGCGCAGGTGGTCGAGCATCAGCGACACCACCGAATCCAGATCGGCCTCGCGCTCGATTGCGGTCCAGCCCAGCAGGGTTTCCTGAAAATCGCGTCCGCTCCATTCAAAGATCGCCAGCGCCACATGGTCGCGGGGTTTCAGAAAGGCCGCGCGAATCTCGGGCGCATTCAGCGCGGCGACGATGCCGTCGCGCTGAATGGCATAGTCGACGATGGACACCGATTTCGACACGTCAAAACCAAGCGCCAGTGCCAGCCGGCAGGCCGCTCCGGCAGGCGCGGCCATCAGGATGGAAAGCAACAAGGCCAGCGCCGCTGCCGTGGCCCCGACTGCGCCGCCACGCTTCACCAATGCCCGGTATTGGCCATGCTGGCCCAGGGTTCCGCCGGAGCCAGCCGCGCGCCCTTTTGCAGAAGCTCGATCGAGATGTTGTCGGGCGAGCGCACGAAGGCCATGTGGCCATCGCGGGGCGGGCGGTTGATCAATACCCCCTTGGCCTGCAGATGCGCACAGGTGTCATAGATATTGTCGACCTCGTAGGCCAGATGGCCGAAATGCCGGCTGTCATTGGGCAGGGCGTCGTCGCCATCCCAGTTGAAGGTCAGTTCAACCGGGCAGTCCGGTTGGTCGGCCGGGGCCAGAAACACCAGCGTGAAGCGCGCGCCGTCATTGACGATGCGGTTCACTTCCACCAGCCCAAGCAGCTTGTAGAATGCCATCGATTTTTCCAGGTCCTTCACGCGGACCATGGTGTGAAGATATTTGATCGCCATCAGACTCTCCTGTTGCTGGATTGCGGCAGGATAGACGGGTTGCCCGCAATTGCCATGACAAACCGATCCGGGTGCGGCCCGGCAGTGCTGCAAGGGCCGGGGCGTCAGAAAACCGAGCGCAGGCCGATTTCGACGCTGAAGCTGCCGCCCTCGAACCGGCTGATGTTGGACCGGGTCTGACTGCCGGTCAGATTGACCTGCGGCGCGAACCCCCAGACCTGCGCCTTGGGGAACGTCAGCCCGATGGTCAGCGCCAGCCGTTGATCCTGTCGCCCGGTCTGGTTGAACAGGTTGCTGAAGAACACCGGATAGTCGCGTGCGGTGGCCGTCAGGCCAAAGCTGACCTGCGCCGGGCCGACCGGGCGGGCCAGCGCATAGGTGATTTCACCGGTGAAGGCCAGGTTTTCGGCGTTCGGATCGTCGGATTGCTGGTCGACCACGCCGAGGCGCAGCCCGATCCTGTCGCCCGCTGCCAGCACGCGGTCATAGCGCGCTTCCAGCGCCAATACGGTGTTGGTGGGGCGGGTGCCGGTTTCGTGCCACTGCCGCTCGACCAGCAGGTGCGCCCGCAGCGACTGCCCTGCCGCCAATGGCATCAGCTTGCTGGCCTCGATGCGCGCATAGGTGCTGAGCGGATCGCCGCCATACCAGTTCCGCCCCGCCAGCAGCGTCAGCACCGCCGGGCCGCCGCCGGGGCGCAGCAGGGAACTGTGGGTCACCGAAGCCTCGGCCGCGGCATAGGCATAATCGGCACCGCGGGCAGCCGGTGCCTGCGACTGCGCGCTGCCGGACAGGGCGACCCGGTTCCAGATCAGGCGCAATCCGGCCTCGGTCTGCGACAGCGGCGTGGTCCTGACCTTGCGCGAGGTACCAAGCTCTAGCCCGAACTGCAGCCCCGACAGCGCCTGCGCATCGCCGCTGAAGGTCAGGATGGTCGGCACGCCGTCGATGATCAGCCGGTCGCTGCTGCTGCCCTGATTGACATTGCTCGACGGCGACAGGCTGAAATCCAGCGTGTTGTGCCAGGGGTTCTGCGCCGAAACCTGACGAAATCCCGCCACTGTGTCGGCGTAGCTGGCCGGGTCGGGGGCCACCTGCACCGCCCGCCGCAGCCAGTATTGCGACAGGCTCAGGCGCTGCTGATCGAACGCCGCCTTGGCCGCCATCCGCGCCGCCAGATAGCGCTGCGCCCGGGTTGTCGCCAGCTGAAACGCCCGGGCCGCCGCCTGCCGTGCCAGTTTCGGCTGGTGCAGCTGCACCTCGGCTGCGGCCAGCGCAATCAGGGCTTCGACATCGCCGGGATCGCGCGCCAGCAACGCCAGCGCCACCTGCCGCGCCAGATCCGGGCGGCCCGACAGCGCCGCCTGCCGCGCAAACGCCCGGGCGGCGGGAATGTCGAACGTCACCGCCTCGGCCCCGGCCGGCGGCAGGGCGGCAATCAGCAGGCCAAGCGCCAGGAGCCCCCGGCGCAGCCAGCGCCTCAGGGGCACGGCACGCCGCTGCCGGTGATTGTGCAGGGCAGGACGAACACGCCATGCTCGACCAGATCGGTATTGCCCTGGACCGGGTTGAACACCATGATCCCGGCAATGTCGGTGGCTCCAAGACCCGCGAACAGGCCGCCGTAGTCACCGCTGACCGTCAGGTCGCTGAACTGAACCTCGCCCTGAAACTCGCCGTTGGCATCGATGGCGGTTGCTGCCAGAAAGACATTGGCCAGCGGCAAGCCGGTATCGACGTTGGTGCGGTTGACGATCCCGCCGTTAACTGACCCGCCGGGACGGAAGTCGGCGTTGATCTGGGCATCGCCGCTGACGCGGTAGGGGGCCGAAGGGGCGAGCGGTCCAGTACTGGCGCCGGTGTTCAGCAGCCCAACATAGCTGCCTTCATAGACCGCCAGCCCTGAGGCCGGACGGGAAAACACATCGACCCGGCCATAGGTGCCGCCCCCGAAATAGTTCACGAACTGGCCGCCGTCGGCCACGGTACCGGCCTGCACATTGCCGCGCGCGCTTTGCTTGAACAGGGCAATGAAATTGCGCTGCAGGGCATTGTCCTGCACCGCATAGGCCTCGTAACCGCCGACATCCAACCCGGGACTGCGGGTGTAAGTGGTGCCGGATGTGTCGAGCGAAACCAGATCCACCGTGATGGTTCCCGCGCCGGGTGCATAGGCCGCCGAATCCAGGTTCTGCTTCAGAACATCCGGAATCGTCGATGGCGTGCCGCCACCGCCGCCGCCACCGACACCTCCCGTACATGCCGCCAACAGGGCGACGAATGGGATCGCATACTGCTTCATGATAACTGCCTCTGCCCGGTTTTTACCTGATTGCCCAAGAGAATCCGCCCGTTGCGGCCCAAAGTCAACTTGGACGGAAATATTCCGCGCAAGCGTGGCATGGTTGCGATGCCAGCACGGCGCTTTTGTGGCGCACAGCATAGTGCGGTTCACGCCCATTTGGCGCATAGATAAGGTATGCCCCGACTCGCCCTTGCCCGAAAGGACCCTGCCATGCCGCTGACTCCGGACCAGATTGTCGAAATTGCGGCCGCCCGCGCCACGCCGCGCCCGACCCTGCGGGCGGTGTCCGACGGGGCCGAGGCGCACCTGTACCTTGCCCATCCGGTACTGGATCATGGCTTCATCCGGCTGGTCGACTACATGGGCGACGATGCCGCCATCGTCCAGGCCGCGCGTGTGTCCTACGGTGCTGGCACCAAACATGTGCAGAACGACGACGGCCTGATCCGCTACCTGATGCGCCACTGGCACTCGACCCCGTTCGAGATGTGCGAGATCAAGCTGCACGTCAAGCTGCCGGTCTTTGTCGCCCGCCAGTGGATCAGGCACCGCACCGCCAACGTCAACGAATATTCGGCGCGCTATTCGGTGCTGGACCGCGAGTTCTATATTCCCGCGCCTGAGCAACTGGCGGCGCAGAGCGTGGTGAACAACCAAGGCCGCGGCGCGGTGTTGCAGGGCGAAGAAGCCGCGCGGGTGCTGGACCTGCTGAAAGGTGACGCCAACCGCGCCTATGACCATTACGAGGCGATGCTGAGCCAGGACGGCCAGCAGGGCCTCGCCCGCGAACTGGCCCGGATGAACCTGCCCGCCAATATCTATACCCAATGGTATTGGAAGGTCGACCTGCACAACCTGTTCCATTTCCTGCGGCTGCGGGCGGATGCGCATGCACAATATGAGATAAGGGTCTATGCCGATGTGATCTGCAAGGTGGTCGGGGATTGGGTGCCGCTGGCCTATGCGGCGTTCGCGGATTACAGGCTGGGCGGCGTGACACTCTCGTCCAAGGCGATTGACTGTGTGCGGCGGATGCTCAAGGGTGAGAAGGTCACGCAGGAAACCTCGGGCATGAGCAAGGGGGAATGGCGAGAGTTCGAGGGGGTTTGGGGGTAGATGTTCTTGCTAGGATTGCCAACCTCAACTCCAGAACGCATCCTCTTTTGCCTGTTCGCTCGAAAACAGCCAGACCTCTTTGATCTTTCCGCCATCGATCCGCATCACGTCGACGCCATCCATTGACAGATTCCGTCCCAGTCTCTCTGCCATGAAGTGCATAGTCGCGGACACCATATTGCCATTGCCCATGACCGCCTCAACTTTGCTGACACGAAATGTATTGCCGCTCAGTTCCATGAACTGGCCGAGATGGGCGAACACTTTCTGCTTGCCGTTGTAGAGGCCAGAGAGGTGGCTGCTGCCGGGCTGGTGCCATACAACATCGTCGGCCAACAACTGGCCAACCGTTTCCATGTCTCCCTTGCTAAGGGAATCGACGTAGCTCTGTACAATTTCGATGTTTTTGGCATCACTCATTTTGTGCTCCTTTGTTTCCACCAACTGTTGTCAACTCGGCCGGTGACAAAAGGTTCCCCGAGGAGGGGTTCAATTTTCCTCTGCCAGCCTCACCGCCGCACCCGGGTCGTGCGTCGCCAGCAAGCGTAGGGTACGTGCTCGCACGCACCATTCCCGCCGCAAGAGGTGCGTGAAATCACGCACCCTACGCCCGCTCCACCACCGCCCTGAACCCCTTGCATGCCACCGTCAGCCGGACATGCCGGGGCAGTCTTCGTCAGCGAAGCACCGTCCATCCCTTAAGATCCGGTTACCGGAAAATCCCAACCCCTTGTTTTGAAGAGAAATCAGGATCTGTCCAGATCTGGACACCAAATCCCGCCCGCAGCCCTGGCAGCCCGTAGGGGAGTCGAACCCCTCTTACCAGGTTGAAAACCTGGTGTCCTAACCGATAGACGAACGGGCCGCAGCTGGCGTGAGGCGTTCTTTAGGCAATCGGGCGGCGCTTCGCAAGCGGATTTTCTCCTGCTGGCGGCAGCCGAAAGGGCCCAAAATCCTCAGGCCCGCGCAGCATCTTCCAGCCGCAGCTGCACCTTGCTGCGGCCGTTGAAGTGGTTGATTTCCAGACGGCCGGCCAGATGAAATCGGCCCTGCGCCGCCAGCAGACTCTGCCCCAGCGGGCCGTCAAACGCACCGAAGGCCACGGCGTCCAGCTGGGCCGCGCCGTCGCCGAAGCAAAAGCGCAGGTGGGTGTCGCCGATCCGGCGCGGGGCACGGATGGTCTGGGCCGGATAGGCAAAACGCGGTGCCGGGGCCGAGGCGCCGTAAGGCCCGGCAGCCTCCAGTTGATCCACCAGCGCCCGGGTCGCCGCCCCGGCCATCAACAGGCCGTCGATGATCAGATCGGCGGCCCCGCCGGTTCCGGACCCCTGACGCGCCAGCAACTCTGACAGCCGCGCCATCGCCGGGACCAACTGCGCCCGCGACAGGCTGAGGCCCGCCGCCATCCGGTGGCCACCGCCTTTTTCGATCAGGCCCTCGCCGGCCAGTCGGTGGATTGCGGCACCGAGGTCGATGCCCGACACCGACCGGCCCGAGCCCTTGCCATGCTCGCCGTCAAAGCCGATGACCACGGCGGGCCGGTGTGCCGCCTCTTTCAGGCGGGCGGCAACGATGCCGACCACGCCGGGGTGCCAGCCGTCACCTGCGGCCCAGACCAGCGGCCCGTCCAGCCCGCGGGTTTCGGCCTGCTCCAGTGCGGCGACCCGTACCGCCGCCTCGATCTCGCGCCGCTCGGTGTTCAGCTGGTCCAGCCGTTCGGCCAGCGCCTGCGCCTCATGCGGGTCGTCGGTGGACAACAGGCGCGCCCCCAGATCGGCCTGACCGATGCGGCCGCCGGCGTTGACGCGCGGGCCGAGGAGGAAGCCGAGGTGATAGGGGGTCGGGGCCTGATCCAGCCGGGCCACATCCGACAGCGCCACCAGCCCCACCCGCTCGCGCCGGGCCATCACGATCAGGCCCTGTCGGACCAGCGCGCGGTTGACGCCGATCAAGGGCGCGACATCGGCCACCGTGGCCAGCGCCACCAGGTCGAGCATCGCCATCAAGTCCGGCATCGGCATCAGGTCCGCCCCTTGCGGACCCCGGGCGCGAAGCTGGCGGTTGACCTCGACCAGCAGCAGGAACACCACACCGGCGGCACACAGATGCCCCAGATCGCCGGCTTCGTCCTGCCGGTTGGGGTTGACCACGGCATAGGCGGGCGGCAGGGTCTCGGCCCCGAGGTGGTGATCCAGCACGATCACGTCGGTGCCGGCAGCGGCGGCAATCGGCCCGTGCGACAGGGTGCCGCAATCGACGCAGACGATCAGGTCATGCGCTGCCGCCAACCCGGCCATCGCCGCTTCGTTCGGCCCGTAGCCCTCATCGATCCGGTCGGGAATGTAAAGCGTGGCCCGTCGGCCCACAGCCCGCAGCCAGACCAGCATTAGTGCCGCCGATGCGCCGCCGTCGACATCATAATCGGCAAAGACCGCAATGCGCTGCCGGGTGCTGACGGCCGCCAGAAACCGCGCCGCCGCCTTGCCCATGTCGCGCAGGGTCAGCGGGTCTGGCAGCAGGTCGCGCAAACTGGGGGTCAGATACGTGGCGGCATGCGCCGGGTCGACACCGCGCACCGCCAGTACCCGGCACAGCGGCGCAGGCAGGCCGCTGGCCTGTTCGATGGCGTCGGCGGCCCGGATATGTTCTGCCGTCGGGCCGATCCAGCGGCGCGCCGTCAGCGATTGGCTGACGCCCAGAAAGGCGTCAGCGGTCACTTGACCGGGGCGCGGTAGGTCATGCGCCGCACCGACCCTGTTTTCGAGCGCATCAGGATGGTTTCCGTGGTCAAGTGTCCCGGTTCGCGCTTGATCCCGGCCAACAGCGAGCCGTCGGTCACTCCGGTTGCGGCAAAGATCACGTCGGCGGTCACCATGTCGTCGCGGGTGTAGACCCGGTCGAAATTGGTGATGCCTGCCTTGCGCGCGCGGCCCCGTTCATCGTCGTTGCGAAACAGCAGCTTGCCGAAAATCTGCCCGCCCATGCATTTCAGCGCCGCCGCCGCCAGCACGCCCTCAGGTGCGCCGCCCGAGCCCATATAGATGTCGATGCCGGTCACCGCCGGTTCGGCGCAGTGCATGACGCCCGCCACGTCGCCATCGGTGATCAGCCGGATCGCCGCACCGGTCGAGCGCAGTTCGGCAATCATCGCCTCGTGGCGCGGTCGTTCCAGCACGCAGACGGTGATGTCGGTGATCGAACACCCTTTGGCCGCCGCCAGCGCCGACACCCGTTCGGACGGCGACATGTCCAGCGTGACCACGCCGCGCCGGAAACCGGGGCCGATCGCCAGCTTTTCCATGTAGACGTCCGGTGCATGCAGCATCGACCCGCGCGGGCCCATGGCGATCACCGCCAGTGCGTTCGGCATGTCCTTGGCGGTCAGGGTGGTGCCTTCCAGCGGGTCCAGCGCGATGTCGACGGCTGGGCCGTGCCCCGTGCCGACCTTTTCGCCGATGTACAGCATCGGGGCTTCGTCGCGTTCGCCTTCGCCGATAACCACCACGCCGTTGATGTCCAGCAGGTTCAACTGCCGCCGCATCGCATCGACCGCCGCCTGATCCGCCGCCTTTTCATCGCCGCGCCCGATCAGCCTGGCCGAGGCCAGTGCCGCCGCCTCGGACACGCGGGCGAGGCCAAGCGACAGCAGGCGATCATGAAATTCCATCGTTTCCGACATGCGGTTTCCTTTGTTTGCCCGGCGGTCGAGGTGACGCCCTGTCGTCTTGTAGCGGTGACAGTGCGCGCAAAACAAGAGTGGCGCGGCGTACCCGTCAGGGCTTGCCCGAATTACGCAGGCCAGATGCGGTCCCAGCAGTGCATGACGTCGCCGCCAACCTGCCGCAGATCGACCAGCTGAAACCTTGGTGCTTCGCCCAGGTCCGATATGCCCATCGCCCCCAGCCCCGGCTGCCCCTCGGCCCCGAGGGCAAGTCCGGCGGTGAAGCCGATCAGCCTGTCGACCAGTCCGGCCGCGAGCAGCGAGGCCGCGAGCGCGCCGCCGCCTTCGCAGAACACCCGGGTCAAACCGGCGGCGCCAAGGGCGGCCATGATGCCGCCCGGATCAAGCTGCCGCCCCGCGACTGGCACCGGCACCAGACGCGCACCGGTCGCAGCCCAGCGGTCCAGATGTGGCGGATGAACGCCGGTTTCGGCATGCAGCAGCCAAAGCGGCACATCACGGGCCGACCGGGCCAACGCGCCGTCGATCGGCAGGTCGATGTTGCGCGAAGCAACGGCCCGGACCGGCTGGCGGGTGATGCCCAGATCGCGCACGGTCAGCATCGGGTCATCGTCGCGGGCGGTGCCGCCGCCGATCAGCACCGCGTCATGGTTGGCACGAAGCAGATGCACCAGTCGCCGGGCCTGCGGTCCGGTGATCCAGCGGCTTTGGCCCGCAGCCGTCGCGATGCGGCCATCAAAGCTGCTTGCAAGCTTCAGCGTCAGCATCGGCCGCCCCAGCCGCATCCGTGACAGGAAACCGTGGTGGGCGGCCCCGGCCTCCGCCGCCAGCACGCCAGTGACCACATCGATCCCGCCAGCGCGCAGCACCGCATGGCCGCGACCGGCAACGCGCGGGTCGGGGTCCTGAAGGGAGCTGACCACGCGGACAATCCCGGCGGAAACCAGCGCCGTTGCGCAGGGCGGGGTCTTGCCGTGATGGGCGCAGGGCTCAAGGCTGACATAGGCGGTGGCATCCCGCGCCTGATCGCCCGCCTGTGCCAGTGCCACGGTTTCGGCGTGGGGCCGCCCGCCGGGTTGCGTCCAGCCGCGTCCGACGATCCGTCCGCCCTTGACGATGACCGCGCCGACGGCAGGATTGGGCCAGACCTGGCCCAGCCCGCGCCTGCCCAAAGCCAGCGCCAGCGCCATGAACCGCTGGTCAGCCTCGGCCGTCACTCGTCGCTATTGCCCTGCGGGCGCAGCTCGGACACGAACTTGTCGAAATCGTCCGCTGCCTGGAAGTTCTTGTAAACGCTGGCAAACCGGACGTACGATACCGTGTCGATCCGGGCCAGGGTTTCCATGACGATCTCGCCGATCACTTTCGACGGAATATCGGTATCGCCAAGCGATTCCAGACGCCGCACGATGCCGGAAATCATCTGGTCGATCCGCTCGGGATCGATCGGGCGTTTCTGCATGGCGATGCGGATCGAACGTTCCAGTTTCCCGCGATCGAAATCCTCGCGCTTGCCGCTGGTCTTGATCACCACCAAATCGCGCAACTGCACCCTTTCATAGGTGGTGAACCGCCCGCCGCAGGCGGGGCAAAACCGCCGCCGCCGGATCGACACATGGTCCTCTGCCGGGCGGCTGTCCTTGACCTGCGTATCGATGTTTCCGCAAAACGGGCAGCGCATGACGTATCCCTCGGGTGTTGGTTCCGGCAATCCTCTACACTATAGGGCGGCGTCCAAAGATTGGGTAGGGGGTAAAGGGTGCCACTAGATGCAGGCTGGCCGATCTGTGGCCGTGAAGACTCAGACGGGATTGTCGGTGGCGGGGCCGAATTCAGGGACTTGCTACCTTGATTTCACCGGAGCCGTGCTAGCCTTCACACTGTATATCAACCTGATCAGATGGAGGCCGCGATGACCCGCATGACAGCCAAGGACTTCAGCCCGGAATTGCTGGAGCTGTATGATTTCTATGCGCACGGCAAGATCATCAAGCGCGAGTTTCTGGACCGCGCCGCAAAATATGCGGTGGGCGGGTTGACGGCGCTGGCGGTGCTGGACCTGATGAGCCCGAACTATGCGCTGGCCGAGCAGGTCAGCTTTACCGACCCCGATATCGTCGCCGACTATGTGATGTATCCGTCGCCGAACGGGCACGGCGAGGTGCGCGGCTATCTGGTCCGGCCGGTGGCTGCGACCGGCAAGGTGGCCGCCGTGGTGGTGGTGCACGAGAACCGCGGGTTGAACCCCTATATCGAAGATGTGGCACGCCGGGTCGCCAAGGCCGGGTTCATCGCGCTGGCCCCGGACGGGCTGACCAGCGTCGGCGGCTATCCGGGCAATGACGAAAAGGGCAAGGAGCTGCAGTCGGGCGTCGACGGCACCAAACTGATGAACGATTTCTTTGCCGCCGTCGAATTCCTGATGGGGCACGAGGCGACGACGGGCCGCGTCGGCATCACCGGGTTCTGCTATGGCGGCGGGGTCGCCAATGCGGCGGCTGTGGCCTATCCCGAGCTTGGGGCGGCGGTGCCGTTCTATGGCCGCCAGCCTGCCGCTGCCGATGTGGCGAAGATCAAGGCGCCGCTCTTGATCCACTATGCCGGCCTCGATGAGCGGGTCAACGCCGGCTGGCCGGAATACGAGGCGGCGCTGAAGGCGGCGGGCAGCGACTATCAGGCCTTCATCTACCCCGAGGTCAATCACGGCTTTCACAACGATTCGACCCCGCGCTACGACGAGGCGGCGGCGACTCTGGCCTGGGATCGGACGGTGGCGTTCTTCAAGGAAAAGCTGGTTTAACGCATTCGGTCAGGTCCCGGTAACACGCGTGTTATGGCCGGTAGTGCATTGAACTACAACAACCTTTCCAAATCCGTTCATGATTTGGAAAGGTTTCTGTCATCCCGGGACCATTCGATCTTGCGTCTTTTCCGCACCGGAGAGTTGTGTCACGCTGCCGTCACAGAACCAGGGAGGTTGTGATGAGCGTTGCACGGGTTACCGAACTATCCTCGACATCGGAAAAGAGCTTTCAGGACGCGGTCGAAAAGGGCGTGAAGCGCGCCAGCAAGACGCTGCGCAACGTGTCCGGTGCCTGGGTCAAGGAACACAAGGTTGCGGTCCGCGATGGCAAGATCACCAGCTATCAGGTCAACTTGATGGTGACATTTGTCCTGGAGGACTGACGACCAGGCAAATCACAACATCCGGGCGCGTGACATCACGCCCCTCCTCGGGCTGCCGACAGGCTTCAGGGCCCGAGGTGCAATGCCACATCGCCCGACCACGGTTCGGTCACGCCGCGCCCGCCGCCGAGGTCCTCCAGAATGGGTCTGAGCTTGTCGAGGTTGGCGATCATGGTCGGCCGGGCGGCGGCCATGGCAGCCGTGCTGTCCCACTCCGCGACCACAAGAAAACTGCGCCCGCCCGAATCGACCAGCCAGAAGTTGCGGCCCCCCGGCATGGTCTTCATCTGCATCTCGCTGTGAATGCGGATGAATTCCGCCTCCATTCCCGGTTTCACTCGCATATGCACCACATTCATCGCCGTCATGGCATCCTCCTGATGGGGTTGCGTGGTTGGAGGATAGCACGGCAGGGGGTGAGTCGGGGAACCTGCCTGAAGTCGCGCAACTTTGGCGTGGAGCAGCGGTGCGAGCAAGCACGCACCCAACCGTCACGCGAACAGCGTATCGCCCAACTGGTCGATGGCCTGCCTGGCCTTGGAAACGGAGGCCTCGGTGGCCTCGTCCAGAGTCGGGCGGGTATCGGCGCGGATCAGGTGATGGACCTTGGTCTCGGTGCCGAAGTCCTTTTCGATCCGCGCCGCAATGCGAAAAGCGCCGCCATCTTTGACGGGTTGGGGAAAGATGCGGCAGTCCTTGTGCAGGATTTGGACTGGCGAACCGGAGGCGGATTTGCCGAAGAGGCGGGAGAGGAGGTTCATGCGGGCCTAAACTTTGGTAGTGATAGCGACAGGACAGGATCTCCAGATCAACTCCGGCAACCCGGTACACCAGTCGATGTTCGCGGTCGATGCGGCGCGACCAATATCCGGCAAGATCACCCTTGAGGGGTTCGGGCTTGCCCGTTCCTTCGAAGGGATGACGCAGGCATTCCATGATCAGCGCGTTGATCTTCCTGACCGTTGCCTTGTCGGTTTCCTGCCAGAACAGCAAGTACTCCCAAGCATCGGACTCAAGGACCAGCTTCACTCTTTCTCCAGGGCCTCAAGCTCTTCCATCGACTTGACGATACCCCGGCCCGCATTCAACTCGGCCATGCCCCGCAACAGGTCCGCCCGATTGGCAGGCGAGGACATCAGATAGGTTGTCTCATCCATGCTGGCCCAGTCTTCCAGGCTCACCATGACCACCGGCTTGCCCTTGGCGCGGTGGACAATGACCGGCTCATGGTCGTCGTTCACCCGGTCCATAACGGCAGAGAGGTTGGCGCGGAGTTGGGTGGAGGAGAGGGTTTTCATGGAACGAATGTACGTGATTGCGTACGGGAAGTCAAGATTTCGTAGGGTGCGTGATTTCACGCACCGTTGGCGGACGCATGGCGATGGTGCGTGAAATCACGCACCCTACGGCTCGCTACGCTTGTTGTTTTGAACGCAAAAGCTTCGCCATGTCCTCCCAAGGCGTCAGCGACCAATAGCGGTTTGCAGCGCCTGAAGTTGATGGCAATATCCAGACGCTTGTTGGTCCTTCAAGTTTCCAAAGGCCATATGTCACCGCCTTCTCGTCGAAGGCAATTTGTGCCGCCTTCTTGCCATTGAAGGCTATGGCACGCGGTCGATAGTTGCGAATGATGGCATGAACATTCTGAGGCTTGAAGGATTGCCTTCCAATGTCCTTATCCATGCCAGCAACACCTTTGGCCAGATCAGTAAATCCAAACCCATAGGAAAGGCAATCCTTGTCATCCTCAGCGCGTAATACTCGATCAGTTATCCCAATAGTGTGAAGCGTTTTCCAGAATTTATTGCCCGACTTGGCGTAATAATGGCCAACAGCCGCAGACTCTTTGCCTGCGGCTGTCCCACAGAAGATGACCGAAAGACCTAGGGCGAGGAAATCGGGCAGCATCACTGATCCAAGAAACTCCGCAACTTCCTGCTCCTCGACGGGTGCTTCAGCTTCCGCAGCGCCTTCGCCTCGATCTGCCGGATCCGCTCGCGGGTAACGGAAAACTGCTGCCCCACCTCTTCCAGCGTGTGATCCGTGTTCATCCCGATCCCGAACCGCATCCGCAACACCCGCTCCTCGCGCGGCGTCAGGGACGCCAGCACCCGCGTCGTCGTCTCCTTCAAATTCTCCTGAATCGCCGAATCCAGCGGCAGAACCGCATTCTTGTCCTCGATGAAGTCGCCGAGCTGCGAATCCTCCTCATCACCAATCGGCGTCTCCAGGGAAATCGGCTCCTTGGCGATCTTCATCACCTTGCGGACCTTTTCCAGCGGCATCTGCAGCTTTTCGGCCAGTTCCTCGGGCGTCGGTTCGCGGCCGATTTCGTGCAGCATCTGGCGGCCGGTGCGCACCAGCTTGTTGATCGTCTCGATCATGTGCACCGGAATACGGATGGTGCGGGCCTGATCGGCAATCGACCGTGTAATCGCCTGCCGGATCCACCACGTCGCATAGGTCGAGAACTTATACCCGCGCCGATACTCGAACTTATCGACCGCCTTCATCAAACCGATATTGCCTTCCTGAATCAAATCCAGAAACTGCAGGCCGCGGTTGGTATATTTCTTGGCAATCGAGATCACCAGACGCAGATTCGCTTCGACCATTTCCTTCTTGGCCTGCCGCGCTTCCTTCTCGCCCTTCTGCACCTGATTGACGATGCGGCGAAACTCCTGGATATCGACGCCGACATACTGGCCGACCGTCGCCATATCCGAGCGCAATTCCTCGACCTTGGCCTTGGAGCGTTCCAGCAAAGCCTGCCAGCCGCGTCCGGCTTTCGCCGCCATCCGGTCAAGCCAGGTCGGGTCCAGCTCATAGCCCCGGTATTCGTCGATGAACTCGCGGCGGTTGATGCGAGCCTGATCCGCCAGTTTCACCATGTTGCTGTCAATTGACATGATCTTGCGATTGATGCCGTACAACTGGTCGATCAGGGCCTCGATGCGGTTGTTGTGCAGGTGCATCGAATTGACCAGTTCGACGATTTCCGAGCGCAGCTTCTGATAGGCGGCTTCTTCGGATTTCGAGAACGAGTTGTCTTCGTTCAGGGTCGCCGACATCCGCAGGTCCTGCATCTCGGCCAGCTGCACATAGTCGCGGGCGATGGTGTCCAGCGTTTCCAGCACACGCGGTTTCAGCGCCGCCTCCATCGCCGCCAGCGACATCGCCGACTGCTCGTCATCCTCGTCGTCATCCTCGGCGCGCAGGATCGGATTGCCGTCGGCGTCCAGTTCCGGCTCGTCCGACAGCGGGCGGCGCGGGGCGGCCTCGACATCCAGCCCGTCGACCACCGGGCCCTCCAGTTCGCCGTCCTCGTCCATCGAACGGCCAAAGGTCGCCTCGAGGTCGATGACGTCGCGCAGCAGGATATCCTCGGACAACAGTTCGTCGCGCCAGATGGTGATGGCCTGAAAGGTCAGCGGGCTTTCGCAAAGGCCCGCGATCATGGTGTTGCGCCCGGCCTCGATCCGCTTGGCGATGGCAATTTCGCCCTCGCGGCTCAACAGCTCGACCGAGCCCATTTCGCGCAGATACATCCGCACCGGATCGTCGGTGCGGTCAAGGGTTTCGGTGGTGGTGGAGGCCACGGCGATTTCGCGCGAGGTCGAGGTTTCGACCAGTTCGCCGCCGGCAGGCTCGCCCTCTTCGGCCTCGTCGTTCTCGATGACGTTGATGCCCATTTCGGACAGCATCGACATCACATCCTCGATCTGTTCCGAAGACACCTGATCGGGCGGCAGCACCTGATTGAGCTGGTCATAGGTGATGTAGCCACGCTCGCGCGCATCGGCGATCATCTTCTTGACCGCGGTCTGGCTCATGTCCAGCGCCATGTCGGCGTCCTGCTCTTCGGGTTTGGCGTCGTCGGTGTCTTTGGCAGCCATGGGTGCTCCTGCGGGAAGGGACCGAATCATATCGAACATGTAGCGATTCACGAGCCCGAATCACAGAGGCGAATCACAGGAGCGAATCACCGGCGTACGGTTGGTTTACCTTGTCTTCTTTACCCAAACCTCACCATCGATCAGGCTTTGCAGATGCCGGGACAGCGTGGCGCGGTCCTCGCCCAGGTCGCCGGCATCGTCCAGTGTCGAATGTTCCGCTCTTTGCCTGGCCTCGGCGGCGCGCGTCATCCGCCAGGTCAGCCCCTCATCGGCCAACCCGGCCATTTCCGCCATGGCGTCACGGATTTCGCGCGGGACACCGCGCCGCGCTTCAAGCTTGGCAAAGCATTCGGCCAAGGCCATCGCGGCCAATCCCTGCGCGTCCTTCTTCCAGATGGCCGGGAAGCTGCTGACATGGTTCACCGCCAGCAGCCTTTCAAGGGCCGGGCCCGCCTCGGCTTCCAGCTTTTGCCGAAAGGTTGCCGGATCGGTGTCACCGGCATGGCGCAGGATGGCGTGGCGCAACAGGTCATGCTCGTCGGTTGGCAGGTCGATGCGGTGCAGGTCATCCTCGAAGCCGGTCACCAGAGCCGGATGCGTCACGAAAATCGCCAGGATCACCGCTTCGCGCAGCCGTTCTTCGACATCATGCCCGGTGGCCGCGCCAAGCGCCGAGGTTTTGGTGCTGCCAAGGGCGGCCTGCGGCTGTTCCTTCCACGGTCGGCCGGCTTGCCGCGCACGGAACGGGGGCAAGCCTTCGGACCGGGGCGCGGGTTTGCGGCTGCCGAACAGTTCCCAGCGCAGCCGCTTGATCTCGTCGCCGTAGTGCGCCCGGATCGACGGGTCCCTGATGGTCTGGATCACCGCGCGCAGCACCTTGTCCAGCATCGCCTTGCGTTCGGGGCTGTCGAACACCTTGCCCTCGGTTTCGCGCCGCCAGAGCAGTGCTACCATCGGCTGCGCCTGATCCAGAAGCTGCTGCATCGCACCGGGGCCCTCGGCCCGGATCAGGTCGTCGGGGTCCTTGCCATCGGGCAACATGCAGAATCGCAGCGACTGGCCGGCCTCCAGCAGCGGCAGCGCCAGATCGATCAGCCGCATCGCGGCACGAAGGCCGGCGGCATCGCCGTCCAGCGCAATGACCGGTTCGGGGTGGATGCGCCACATCAGGCGCAACTGATCCTCGGTGATCGCGGTGCCAAGCGGGGCGACGGTGGCCCCGAACCCGGCCTCGACCAGCGCGATGGTGTCCATGTAGCCTTCGGCCACGATCAGCGGCTGACCCTTGCCCGCCGCCTCGCGCGCCGGGCCGTGATTGTACAGGCTGCGGCCCTTGTCGAAAAGTTCGGTTTCGGGCGAATTCAGGTACTTGGACCGCGCTTCCGCCGCCATTGCCCGCCCGCCAAGGCCGATGCAGCGGCCCCGCGCGTCGCGGATCGGAAAGATGATGCGGTCGCGGAACCGGTCATAGGCGGGGCCGCCGCCTTCCGGCGTGGCCACCAGACCGGCATCAAGGATCAGATCGGCACTGATCCCCTGTCCGGTCAGATGCGACCAAAGCGCGGTGCGACTGTCCGGGGCAAAGCCGATTTCGAACCGGGTCAGGCTGTCAGCGCTCAGCCTTCGCCGGGCAATGTAGGCCCGGGCCGCCGCACCCGCCCCGGTGTTCAGCTGCAGCCGGTAGAACCTGACCGCCGCCTCGATCACCTCGGCCAGCCTGCCGCGCCGGTCCGTTTTGGCTTGCGCTAGCGGATCGCGTTCCGGCATCGGCATTCCCGCCTCGCGCGCCAGAATCTCGATGGCGTCCATGAACCCGACATTCTCGGTTTCACGGATGAAACTGACGGCATCGCCCTTGGCATGGCAGCCGAAGCAGTAGTAGTAGCCTTTTCGGTCATCTACATGAAAAGACGCGGATTTTTCGACGTGAAACGGGCAGGAGGCCCACATGTCGCCCTTTGCCTGGTTGGACTTCCGCTGGTCCCACATGACTTTGCGCCCGACCACCTGCGCCAGCGAGGTTCGGGTCCGAAGATCGTCAAGGAAGCCGGGGGGCAGACTCATGATCGCAATATGGGCCATCGCCCGGCCAAGTCCAGCCGTTGTGCCGGTTGCGGCCCGGCGATTTCTTCTTGGCTCAAATACCCCCGCCGGAGGCCGTGCCCCGCCGCAGCGCCTCCGGCGGGGGTATTTGAGCCAAGAGAAATCAGGGCCGCTGGCTGTTGCGGGCAGCAACGCTGCGCATCGCCTCGGTCAGGTCGTGCCAGGCGGTGGCAGCAAAGGACCGCATCACCAAAATTTCGAAAAGTGTGGCCTCGGGGCGGATCAGGATGGCCATGACGTGCTGCAGCGCCGATCGGGCGCAGTGTCCTGTGGCAAAGCTGGTCAGCCGTAGGTCAAGCGGCGTCAGCCGGGCCAGCACATCCGCGCACCCATCACCATGCAGGCGCAGCGCTGCCCAGCCATCGGATTGATCGCAAAGGGCGGCATGGACGGCAAGCCGGGCGTCGGGGGCGGCCCCGATCAGAAACGCCTGATCGCGCCCGGTCCAGACCATGCGGGCGGCACCTTTGACCGATACCCGGTTTGGGGCCGGAAAGACCACGCCATGCGCCGATTTCAGGGCGGCGGACAGCGACTTTTCGAGCCCCCGGAACGGGGCGATGCTGGTGATCGGGCCAAGGTCGGCTTCGGTCAGCTGGCAGGTGCCGGCGCTGAACGCGGGCACACCGGCCAGTGGCGTTCGGGCATGCAGGTCAGCCACGGGCGCGCTCTCCTTTCGGATCAAGGAACACCGGGCCGGACACCAGACACTCGGTGTCGACGCCGCGCAGGTGATCGACCAGCCGGATGGTTTCGCCGTGCCGTGACCGCCCGCATTTCAGGAAACCCAACCCCAGATGCCGGTTCAGCGTCGGTGACCAGCAGACCGAGGTGACGTAGCCCTGATCGTTCACGCGCACCGGTTCCGCCCCGCGATTGAACAGATGCGCCCCGGCCCCGATGGCTTGGGCCGGATCGACCGGCGACAACCCGACCAGTTGTTCGCGGTCGTCGGCGACCAGCCCGGGGCGGCTGGCAGCGGCCTTGCCGATGCAGTCCTTGGCCGCCAGCATCCGGCCCAGCCCGACATCCCCGGCGGTGGTGCGGCCGTGAATCTCGGCGTGGGTGATGAAGCCCTTTTCGATGCGCAGGACGTTCAGCGCCTCCATGCCGTAGGGGCCGCCGTCCAGAGTTTCGGCGCGGGCGCAAAGGTCGCGGAACAGGCTTTCGCCATAGCGCGCCGGAACCGCCACCTCATAGGCATGTTCGCCGGAAAAGCTGATGCGGAACAGCCGCCCCGGCGTGCCCATCACCGAGACCGGGCCGCAGGCCATAAAGGGAAAGCTTTCATCGTCAATCGGCTGATCCAGAACCGAATTCAGCAAGAACCGCGCGCGCGGACCGGCGACGGCGAACTGTGCCCACTGTTCGGTCACAGAACTGAAGCGCACATCCCAGTCCGGGCACAGCGCCTGATGCACGAACTCCAGATGCCGCAAGACCGGCCCGGCAGCGGCGGTGGTGGTGGTCATCACGAAGTGCTGCGCCCCCAGCCGGGCAGTGGTGCCATCGTCAAGCACCAGCCCGTCCTCGCGCAGCATCAGCCCATAGCGCACCCGGCCCGGCTTCAGCGTGCTGAAGCTGTTGATGTAGACGAAATCCAGAAAGCGCGCCGCATCAGGGCCCTGCAGGTCGATCTTGCCAAGCGTCGAGACATCGGCGACGCCGACGGTGCCGCGCACATACCCGACCTCGCGGTCGCAAGCCTCGCGCCAGGTTACCTCGCCGGCTTTCGGGAAATAGCTCGGGCGATACCACAGCCCGGCCTCGATCATCGGGGCGCCGCGCTGGACCGTGGCGCGGTGCGAGGTCATGAAGCGTTGCGGGGCAAAGCCCTTGCCGCGCCCGCCCGCCCCTAGGGCCTCGATCGGAACCGGAACATAGGGCGGGCGAAAGGTGGTGGTGCCGGTTTCCGGGATGCCGCGCCCGGTGGCGTCGGCCAGCACGGCCAGGGCCGCGACGTTGGAGTTCTTGCCCTGATCGGGGGCCATGCCTTGCGTGGTGTAGCGCTTCATCAGTTCGACCGAGGCAAAACCCTCGCGTGCTGCCTGCTGCACGTCCTTGACCGTCACATCGTTCTGGAAATCGAGCCAGGCGCGACCTTTGCCGGGCACGGCCCACAGCGGTTCCACGGCGTAGGTCGCGCTTTCCGCCATTGGGGCCGCGATATCCGGCTGCGCCAGGCCCAGAGCCGTCAACGCCTCGCGCCCGGCACGGATGCCGTCGGCCAGACAGCGGGCGGTGGTAAAGACCCCGTTGGCGGCCCCGGCGGCGATCATCCCCGGCACCGCGTTGGCGGCGGGAACAAAGGCCGCGATCTCGGCCCGCCAGACCGGACGCACGTTCAGATGACAGCCGAGGTGCACCGCCGGGTTCCAGCCGCCCGACACCGCCAGGCAGTCGGCATAGATCACCCGGTCGCCGTTCATGTGCCGCATCCGCACTTCGCTCAGACCCAGCCGGCCACTGGTTCCTACCACCTGCGCCCCGGTATAGACCGGATAGTCGGTTCCGCTGACCGGCGCGTCGGCGCGGCTGTCGATCAGCGCCGCAACCGTGACCCCGGCGGCCACCAGATCGCGCGCCGTGCGGTGGGCATCGTCGTTGTTGCCGAACACCGCAACCGATTTGCCCGCCGCCACACCCCAGCGGTTCAAATAGGCCCGCACCGCCCCCGCAGCCATGATCCCGGGGCGGTCGTTGTCGGGGAATGCGATGTGGCGTTCCAGCGCGCCGCTGGCCAGCACCGCCGCTCGCGTCACGATCCGCCAGAAACAGTCGGTTGGCAGATCGGCCGCCGGTGCCGCCAGATGCCGGCCGACCCGTTCCAGCGCGCCGTAGGTGCCGCCGTCATAGGCCCCGGTCACAGTGGTGCGCGGCATCAGCCGCACGTTCGGCAGTGCCGCCAGTTCGGCCACCCGCTCAGCTGCCCATTGGGCACAGGGCTGGCCGCCGATCTCGTGGGATTCGGCGTTCAGGCGGCCGCCCATCCGGTTGTCCTCGTCGGCCAGGATCACTTGCGCTCCGGCCTTCGCGGCGGTCAGGGCGGCCATCAGCCCGGTCGGGCCGGCACCGATCACCAGCACATCGCAGAAGGCAAAGGCCTTTTCATGGCGCCCGCTGTCAGGCTGGCGCGGCAGCACCCCGATTCCGGCGGCGCGGCGGATCAAGGGTTCATACAGGCTTTCCCAGAACCGGCGCGGCCACATGAAGGTCTTGTAATAGAACCCGGCCCCGATGAAGGGCGCAGCCAGATCGTTCACCGACAGAAGGTCATGGCGCAGCGTCGGCCAGCGGTTCTGGCTTTTGGCCTCCAGCCCGTCATACAATTCCTGCATCGTCGCCCGCACGTTCGGCACACCCTGCACCGACACCAGCGCGTTCGGTTCTTCGGACCCGGCAGTCAACACGCCACGCGGCCGGTGGTACTTGAAGCTGCGCCCGACCAGCTTCACGTCATTGGCCAGAAGCGCCGAGGCCAGCGTGTCGCCGTGGTAGCCGCTGAATGCCATGCCGTCGAAACGAAAGCTTATCGGGCGGCTGCGGTCGATCTGGCTGCCGGGCCCAAGCCTGTCTGCCGCGATCCTCATACTCTGGCCTTTCGCGGCAGTCCGGCCACCAGTTCCGCGCCGCTGATGACGTGGGTAACAGTATTGCGCGTCAGCCGCAGCCAGGACCCGCAGCCCGCCTCGTGGTACCACAGATCGCGGGTTTCGCCTGCCGGATTGTCGCGGTTGTGCAGATAGTCGTCCCAGGCCTGCGGCAAGGCGTCGGGATCGGGCCGGTTCAGGTACTCGTCCGATCCATAGTAATAGAACTCCCGTCGGTCGCGGTCGCCGCACAGGGGGCAGGGGATTCGCATGTCAAAGCCTCAATGCAGGTTGTGCTGCGACCCGGTGCCTTCTTCATCCAGAAGATGGCCGGTCGCGAAACGGTTCAGCTTGAAGCGGCGGGCAACCTCGTGGCTTTCCCCCGTCGCCATCAGATGCGCCATGCACCAGCCGCTGGCCGGCACGGCCTTGAAGCCGCCGTAGTTCCAGCCGCAGTCGATGAACAGGCCATCGACCGGCGTCTTGTCGATGATCGGCGAGCCGTCCGGCGTCATGTCCATGATGCCGCCCCAGGATCGCAGCACCTTGGCCCGGCCGATCATCGGCATCAAGGTCATCCCCGCTTCCATCACATGTTCAACCATCGGCAGATTGCCGCGCGCGGCATAGGAGGCGTAGAAATCCAGATCGCCGCCGAACACAAGGCCGCCCTTGTCGGACTGGCTGATGTAAAAATGCCCCATGCCGAAACTGATGACATGATCAATCACCGGCTTCAGTCCCTCGGTGACAAACGCCTGCAGCACATGGCTTTCCACCGGCAACCGCATCCCCGCCATCGCCGCCACCTGACCCGAGCGGCCCGCGACGATGATCCCGACTTTCTTCGCCCTGATCGCCCCGCGTGTGGTCTGCACTCCCACCACTGCGCCGCTTTCAATATCGATCCCGGTCACTTCGCAGTTCTGGATCAGATCGACCCCGCGGCGGTCGGCCCCGCGGGCATAGCCCCAGGCCACCGCATCATGCCGGGCCGAGCCGCCGCGCGGATGATAAAGCCCGCCATAGATCGGAAACCGGGTCTGCTCATAATCCAGATAGGGCAGGTGTTCGCGCACGCCTTCGCGGTCCAGGAGGATCGCGTCGTCACCCTGATTGATCATCGCATTGCCCCGGCGCGCAAAGGCATCGCGCTGGCCGTCGGAATGGAACAGGTTGATCAGACCGCGCTGGCTGTGCATCACGTTGTAATTCAACTCTGATTCCATCTGTTCCCAGAGTTTCAAAGAATGGGAATAGAACTCGGAGTTGCCGGGCAGAAAGTAGTTTGCCCGCACAATGGTGGTGTTGCGTCCGATGTTGCCGGACCCGAGGTGACCCTTTTCCAGCACCGCGATGTTGCGGATGCCGTGGTTCTTGGCCAGATAGAAAGCGGTGGCAAGCCCGTGGCCGCCGCCGCCGATGATGATCGCGTCATAGTCGGCCTTTGGTTCGGGGTTGCGCCAGGCCGGTTTCCAGCCGCGGTTGCCGAACAGCCCCTGGGTGATGACCTGCAAGCCTGAATAGCGCATCGGACCGCCCTGATTGACCGATCAAGTGAACCGGTTTTTCCCGTCGACTGCAATGCCCACCCGGACCGGTGCAGGCTTTGCCGCGTGCGACAAATCGTGTCGCTGCGCCGCCTTTGAGCCGTCTTTGCGCGACCCTTGATCTGGCTTTGCGCAGCTTTCGCACAACCTTAGCACAACCTTTGCACAAACTACGCTCTGGCGTGCGCGAACCTTTGGGGCTTGATGCGGATCAAGGTGCGGCGGGCGGCTGTCGGCTATTGTCTTTTTGCACAACCCCGGAGGATGCCATGCGCACGGCCATCATCGTCTATTCCCTGACCGGAAATACCCGGCGTGTCGCCGACGCGGTTGCCAAACGGCTGGCGGCAGAGGTGTCCGTTGTGGTCGCGCCGCAGGTCAGGCCCGGCAACTTTTCGATCTTTCGCTGGGGGATGGCCGCCTGGCTCGGGCTGCCGACGCCGGTGTCGCTGAACGGGCCCGGGGCGGCGGGGTTTGACGCGGTGGTGCTGGCGGCACCGGTCTGGGCCGGGCGCGTGGCGGTGCCGATGCGGGCCTGGCTGCACACGGGGCCGGTCTTGCCGGCGCGGATCGGTCTGGTGATGACCGGCGGGGCCGCGTCGCAATCGGCCCGGCCATTTGCCGATTTCGCGCGGTTTGCCAAGGCGACACCAAAGGCGCAACTGTATCTGAGCGAAAAGGCGATGACCTCCGGCAAGATCGATGCCGAGGTTGCCGCGTTCTGCGCCGCCCTTGTGGGGTAATGCGGCGCCATCCCGGCCTTTCCCCGTCCGGCGGGGGCAGGCCGGGGTGGCGGCTGTTACAGCCCCTTGGACGCGTAGCTTTGCGCCACCTTGCTGATCGCCACGATGTAGGCCGCAACCCGCATGTCGTGCACGTCGTCGCGGCCGCGCCAGACGTTGCGGATCGACTCGTAGGCGCCGCGCATGGTGTCATCGAGGCCGGATCGCACGAGTTCCAGTTCGCCGGCGCCGCGCAGGTAATTGTCCTTGAAGCCTTCCGACAGTTCCCAGCCCAGCCCCTTGTCCGCCGACAGCCGTTCCAGTTCGGTGATCAGCATCTGATGCCGCCCCTCCTCCTGCCGGCGCTGCATGCGGCCGAAGCGGATGTGACTGAGGTTCTTGACCCACTCGAAATAGGAAACCGTGACGCCGCCGGCGTTGGCATACATGTCGGGAATGATCACAGTGCCCTTGGCGCGCAGGATTTCATCGCCGCCGGCGGTGATCGGGCCGTTGGCGGCCTCGATGATCAGGGGTGCCTTGATCCGGGCGGCGTTGGCGGTGTTGATCACGCCTTCCATTGCGGCCGGGATCAGGATGTCGCACTCAATCTCCATCAGGCCGGCGCCATCTTCGACAAAGGTGCCGATCTGATAGCCCTTGATGCTGCCGGTCTTGGTGATCCATTGCCGCACCGCTTCGACATCGATGCCGTTCTCATCGTGAATGCCGCCGTCACGCTCGATGACGGCGGTGACTTTGCAGCCGTCCCCGGTCGACAGGAACAGAGCCGCGTGATAGCCAACGTTGCCAAGACCCTGCACCACGACCCGTTTGCCATCCAGGTCGCCGGAAAGCTTCGCCTCGGCGGCATCCTCGGGGTGGCGGAAAAACTCGCGCAAGGCAAACTGCACGCCGCGCCCGGTGGCTTCGGTGCGACCCTGAATGCCGCCGCCCGACAACGGTTTGCCGGTGACGCAGGCCTTGGCATTGATGTCGGTGGTGTGCATCCGTGCATATTGATCGGCGATCCAGGCCATCTCACGCTCGCCCGTGCCCATGTCCGGCGCGGGGACGTTCTGGCTGGGGTGGATCAGGTCGCGCTTGATCAGTTCATAGGCGAACCGGCGGGTGATCTGCTCCAGTTCGTGCTCGTCATACTGGCGCGGGTCGATGCACAGCCCGCCCTTCGATCCGCCGAACGGTGCCTCGACCAGCGCGCATTTGTAGGTCATCAGCGCCGCCAGCGCCTCGACCTCGTCCTGATTGACGCCCAGCGAATAGCGGATGCCGCCCTTGACCGGTTCCATATGTTCGGAATGCACCGAGCGGTAGCCGGTAAAGGTCTCGATCTTGCCGCGCAGGCGAACCCCGAAACGCACGGTATAGGTGGCGTTGCACACCCTGATCTTTTCCTCCAGCCCCGGGGCCAGATCCATCAGCGCGGCCGCGCGGTTGAACATAAGATCCACAGATTGCCGGAAACTCGGTTCGCCTTGAACGGACATCAGACCCCTCCTCATGGTAAGACCCGCCGGTTGTCCGGCGCGCGTCGCCCGGAACATTAGACGGCAATTGTGAACAAAACATCCGCCATTTTGGGCACGCCATCGACGAATCACGACAATGCACCGGGCAAATGGATTAACGGAATCGGGAACCCTGCCGGGAACTCCTAAAAATGTCGGTAAGGTCTGTGGTGGGTTTTCGCACCCTCTGGAAACAATCCCTGCTGGCAGACAAGCCGGTGTCCCAAATGGAAAAAGTGCCGATCAATTGGCCCCGCAAGCGCCACATTTATGCCCCATGCCCCAAGCTATCTAAGGGGTGCGCCAGAAGTGTGCGTGGTGGGACCATTCCGTGGGACCAGGAAAGGACGAGTGATGCGAGCGAACGATCAAACCAGCCGGGCAGCATTGGGTGTCGCGGTTGCAGTCAGGAAGGTTGCAGGTCGGCTGAGCGCTCATGCAGCCCGATTTGGCCGCGATGAAAGCGGCGTGTTGATCATCTTCGGTCTGATGATCTTCGTTCTGATGCTGATGATCGGCGGCATGGCCGTCGACCTGATGCGTTTCGAGACCACCCGGTCCAAACTGCAAAGCACCGCCGACCGCGCCTCGCTGGCAGCCGCCAGCCTGACCCAGACCTTGGATTCCGAGGCCGTGGTCCAGGACTATTTCGCCAAGGCCGGCCTCAGCGAATACCTGCAGGGCGTCGATGTTCAGGACACGTTCAACTATCGCCGCGTGACCGCCCAAGTGCAGGCCGAAGTGCCGACCATGTTCATGCAACTGATGGGCATCGAGCAATTGTCCTCGCCTGCCAACAGCACCGCCGAAGAGCAGATTTCCGATATCGAGATCACGTTGGTTCTGGACGTGTCCGGCTCGATGACCAACGGCGGCTCGCAAAAGTTGGCCAACCTGAAAATCGCGGCATCGGATTTCATCGACACTGTTCTGGCTGAAGATGTCGAGGAGAAAATCTCGATTTCCATCGTCCCGTTCAACGGGCAGGTGTTTCTGGGCAACACGGTCGCGGCGCAATATACCCTGACCAGCCAGCATACGTTCAACACCTGCGTCGATTTCGCTGCAGCCGACTTTACCTCGCGCGCCGTATCGCCGTCGAGCACGCTAACCCGGTCCGATGTGATTGACCCCTGGGGGTCGAGCGGGACCAAATCCAAGCCGAACGGCGTTGCCGATCAGAACTATTGCACGACCGATGCCCGCAATGCGGTGCGGCCGTTCCTGCGCGACATCCCGACGCTGAAGGCCGCGATCAATGGTCTGGTGTCCGAGGGCAACACCTCGATCGACGTCGGCATGAAGTGGGGCCTGGCGCTGATGGACCCCGGCAGCCAGGGCGTCGTGGCGGCACTTTCCTCCGGCGGCTCGGTTCCCGCGTATTTTTCCGATCGTCCGTTCCCGTATCTGCAGGACAATGCCGGCAAGTTCATGATCGTGATGTCGGACGGCGAGAACACCGACCAGCACCAGATCAAGTCGCCCTACAAGACCGGTGCCTCGCCGATCTACCGCGCCACCAACGGCTCGCTGGTGATCTATCATCCGGGAGTTGCCTGGTCGTCGAAATACTTCGTGCTGCCGGTGGCGAACTTCGGTCTGAACTACCGGACCAGCACCATCGGCACCTGGCAGGCCACGTTGCCCGCCGGCTACACCAACCTGACCTGGCCCGAGGTGTTCAACTATCATCCGGTAAATTTCGTTGCCCAGCGTCTGTACGGCAACCCTCTGGTCACCGGTTCAACCGCGCGGCAGAACATGGCCAACACCTGGATCGGCAACTTCCGCACATCGACCGCGCCGGCAGTCAAGGACACGCAGCTAAGTCAGCTGTGTACCCTGGCCAAGGCCGCCGATGCCGACATCCGGGTCTATACCATTGCATTCGAGGCCCCTGCCGCAGGCCAGGCCGCACTGAGCGCCTGTGCCTCGGACGGCGACTACTATCAGGTTCTGGACGGCGAAGATGCTACCGAAATCACCACGGTGTTCCAGGCCATCGCGCATTCGATCAGCGAACTGAGGCTGACGCAATGATCGCACTTTCCAAATCCATCGCAGCCCGGTTCCGCCGGGCTGCCGGCGGTCTGGCGCGCGATGAAAGCGGCACCGCCACCATCGAGTTTGTCCTGTTCTTTCCGGTGTTCATGACGATCTTCATGTCGACCTTTGAATGCGGGCTGTTCATGACGCGCCAGGTCATGCTGGAACGCGCGGTCGACATGTCGATCCGCGATCTGCGCATGGGCCTGTGGGTCAACCCGACCGCCGACGACCTGAAGACCGCGATCTGCGACATTGCGACGATCATTCCGGATTGTCAGGATGTGGTGATGCTGGAACTGCGTCCGGTGTCGACCGCGACCTGGACACCGCTGGATCCCAACATCACCTGCGTCGAGCGTGACGAAGTCATTCAACCGTTGGTCGAATGGACCAACGGCGTCGAGAACGAGATGATGCTGGTCCGCGCCTGCGCCGTGTTCGACCCGGTCTTTCCGCTGACCGCCATGGGCCTGCAGCTGCCGGTCGACGCGTCGGGCGGCTATGCCATGTCGGCCACAACTGCATTCGTCAATGAACCGGATTGAAGTCATGACCAAGCGTTTCCTGCCGTCGATAGCCCGCTTTGCCCGCGACAACCGCGGCTCGGTCACCGTCGAGGCGGTGCTGATCCTGCCGCTGCTCCTGTGGGCCTATGTCGCGACCTTCGTGTTCTTTGACGCGTTCAAGACGCAGAACACCAACCTGAAGGCCGCCTATACCATTGCCGACATGGTGACGCGTCAGGCCGAGGTTGACGCCGCCTATGTCGAGGGGCTGCATGTGGTCTATGACTACCTGATCGCCACCGGCGAGGATACCTCGTTGCGGGTCAGCAGCGTGCTGTGGAACGACGTCGATGGCAATTACGAAGTGATATGGTCCTATGCCACGGGCGGCGATCCGGTGATGACCACCGCCTCGATTGTCGATTTCGAGGATCAGCTGCCGATGATGCCAGTCGGCGATACCGTGATCGTGGTGGAAACCACGCTGGACTACACGCCAACCTTCGATGTCGGCATCCTTTCGCGCAGCTTTACCCAGTTCATCGTCACCCGCCCGCGTTTCCAATCCGACGTCGACTGGGTGTCGCTGGTCACCGGTTGGGCCGGTCGCTGGGTCGCCTGAGGGCCGCGAAGAAGCGGGCCGGGATCAGGGTGCAGCGTTCGCATGGCCGTCATCGCGGATGCCGGATATCGGGGAATCGGGCAAAAGCCGGAGCCTGACACCTACGCCCCGACCGATTTCCGCGTCAGGTTCCAGTAGATCCGCTCGATCCGTTCACGCCCCAGCTTGCCGTCGCTGCGGTACCAGTGCGCCACACCTGACAGCATCGACAGCAACGCCCGTGCGACGATCTTCGGATCGGCAAAAGTGAACAGCTTTTCTGCTTGCCCCTGCCGCAGGATCGCCTCCAGCGCCGCCTCGTGGCTGTGGCGCAGCGTGTCAAAGGCCGCCTGATTTGCCGGTTCCAGGCTGCGATGTTCCAGCGCGCACAGTTGCACCGCCTCGGGGTGGTCCAGCTCGAACCGGATGTGAAAGCGTACGAACGCTTCCAGCGCCGTGACCGGTCCGGCCGGATCCGGCCCGGTGTGGACCGGCTCGGCCGCCCAGGCGGCCAACAGGTCCGTCATGTGGGTGCGCATCAGGTCAAACAGCATCGACTGCTTGTCGGGGCTGTACATGTACAGCGCACCGGCCTGCACCCCGACCTCGGCGGCCAGCTGGCGCATCGACACCGCCGCATAGCCGTGCCGGGCAAAAAGCTTCAGCGCCGCGGCGCGAACCCGCGGCCCGGTGATGTCGGAATGCGATCCGGCGGTGCGTGCCATGCGCGCAAAGTATCTGAACGTACGTTCAGTTCAAGCGGATTCGGCACGCTTGCCCCGGTCGCCGTCACAGGTCTATGCTGGCCCGGTCCAAACCAAGGTCCGGAATGCCCCGCCTGCTGTTCGCCCTGTCCCTGACGCTGATCGCCGGCTGCACGACGTTCCCGGAACTGGATGCCGCCGTCAGTGCCGACGTGCGCAGCCTGCCGTTTCCGACCATCCAGCCGCTGGATGATCTGATCGCACAGGCTTCCCGGCTGCGGTCCGCTGCCCCGGCAACGTTGCAGGCCCGGTCAGCGACGTTGCGGACCCGGGCGGCTGCCCTGCGCAGCGCACCCTAGGACACACGCACGGCACCGGGGGCCTTGCGCCTGTCGTTGCATGCCCCGCCCGAAATCGCTACAGACCCCACAGCCTGTTCAGCCGATAGCGGAGCCCGCCCATGTCCGACCCCATCCGTCTTGGCATCGCCGGTCTTGGAACGGTGGGGGCCGGGGTCGTGCAGATCGTGCAGCGCCATGCCGATCTGATCGCAGCCCGGGCCGGGCGGCCGGTGGTGATCACGGCCGTGTCGGCGCGCAACCGCAGCAAACCCCGCGATGTCGATGTATCGTCCTATGCGTGGCAGGATGACCCGACAGCCCTGGCCCGGCGCACGGATATCGACGTGTTTGTCGAACTGATCGGCGGATCGGACGGGCCGGCGCGTGATGCCACGATGGCGGCGATTGGAGCGGGCAAGGATATCGTCACCGCCAACAAGGCTCTGTTGGCCCTGCACGGCCATGATCTGGCGGTGGCTGCCGAGGCCGGCGGGCATGTCATCCGGTTCGAAGCGGCGGTGGCCGGCGGCATTCCGGTGATCAAGGCCCTGACCGAGGGGCTGGCGGGCAACCGGATCACCCGGGTGATGGGGGTGATGAACGGCACCTGCAACTACATCCTGACCCGGATGCAAAGTGCCGGCCTGCCCTACGCCGAGGTGTTCGAGGAGGCACGCGCGCTGGGTTATCTGGAGGCGGATCCGACACTGGATGTCGGCGGCATTGATGCCGGGCACAAACTGGCCCTGCTGGCCGCCATCGCCTTCGGAACCCAGGTCAGCTTTGCCGCCGTGGAGCTGGAGGGCATTCAGCGGATATCGATCGACGACATCCGGCTGGCCGCCGACATGGGCTTCAAGATCAAGCTTCTCGGGGTGGCGCAGATGACCGGGCGCGGGCTGGAACAGCGGATGACGCCGTGTCTGGTGCCCGCCGACAGTCCGCTGGGCCAACTGGTCGGTGGCACCAACATGGTGGTGCTGGAAGGCGACGCGGTCGGCCAGATCGTGCTGCGCGGTGCCGGTGCCGGGTCGGGCCCGACCGCCAGCGCCGTGATGTCGGATGTGATCGACATCGCGCGCGGTTCGCGCCTGCCGACCTTTGGTCAGCCGGCCACCAGCCTGGCGGTGCCGATTCCGGCCCGTGCCGCTGCCGTCGCGCCGTTCTATCTGCGCATGGTGCTGCAGGACAAGCCGGGGGCATTGGCCAAAGTGGCGACGGTGCTGGGCGATGCCGGCATCTCGATCGACCGGATGCGCCAGTATGGCCACGCCGACAGCACCGCACCGGTGCTGATCGTCACACACAAGACCACGCCGGATGCGGTCAGCCATGCCTTTCAGCGGTTTCAGGGCACCGGGGTGGTGGTGGGCGAGCCGGTGGCGATCCGCATAGAATCCGTCTGAGTCTCGGGGCCGGACTCAGCGCCACCAGTGTGCGTGGCTGGCCAGCAGGCCCTGCAGTTTGGCCAGACTGCGGTTGAGCGGGCCGGGGTGGGCGAACCGACCAACCGCCAGCCGCTCGGCGATGACCTCGGCAGGGCAGGGCAGGCCGGTCACCGGATCCTGGTAGCGGGGATAGGCGATCAGGCTGGCATGGGCCAGGGCGAACAGACTGGGTCTGGCCCGCCTTTGCGCCAGAATCCGGGGCGCAAGCTGGCCCAGATCGCGGGTCAGGCCCCATCCGGCATAGAAGGGCGTGCCCAGACAGGTGACGGCTTTGCCACGGATCAGCGCCTCGAATCCCAGCAGCGAAGTCATGGTCCAGACCTCGTCGCAGGCTTCGATCAGGGCGACCGGATCGGCGTCCGGCAGCACCAGATCGGACAGCATGGCAGCTTCGTCGGCCGGAATGGCCCCCGGTCGCAAGCCCGCCTCGACATCCGGATGCGGCTTGTACAGCAGCACCGCCTGCGGATTGGCGGCCCGGGTGGCGCGCAGCAGGTCGCGGTTGGTGCGCACCACATCGGCCCCAAGCCGGATCGAGGCATCATCCTCGACCTGACCCGGCACCAGAATGCGGTGGCCGGGCGGCAGCGGCGGCATGGCTTTCGTTGGCAGATTGTATTTCGTCAGGCGCGCCGCCGTGATCCGGGCCAGCAGCTTTTCGGCGCGCCGCTCGGCCCCGGCCACCGGTGGTGCCGCAATCAGTCGTTCCAGCCGCGAATCGCGGGTCGGATCGTAGTAGATGCCCAGATCATCTGTCACCAGCGACAGCGGCGGTACCAGCGCCGCGCCCAGCCCGCGTGAGCGCAGAAAGCCGTCCTCGACCCGGCGGATGTGCAGACCAGGCGCGGCCAGACCGGGTGCGACCAGACCGGGCGCGCCAAGACCGGGCGGCTCCAGCCCGGCCCAGACCAGCAGCGGGCGGTCGTGCCGGGCTGCCAGTCGCACCGCTTGCGTTGGAGTGCGGGCGAAGATCAGGCGCTTTTCGCGGCCAAAAACCTGCTGCAATGGCCCGCGTTTCCACAGCCGCATCCCCAGTGCCACATGCCCCCGCCGGTCCTCGCGCCAGGCGCGGGTCATCGCTTCCAGCTGATCCAGCACGGCCTCGAACGGGCAGAGCGTGTCGCGACAAGGGTCGTACCAGGTCGGATACAGCAGCATCGCGGCGGCAAACAGCTGATTGCGGGTCAGTTTCCGCCGCCGCCGCGGCACCGGGTTTTCGTCGTCGGTCAGGCCCCAGCCGGCATAGAACGGCTGGCCGAAGATGCGCGGGCGGTGGCCGGCCAGAACCGCCTCGAACCCCAGATGCGAGGATACGGAATAGACGGCAATCGCCCCCTGCAGCAGTTTCCACGGCGAAACTGGTGCGCTCAGAAGCGTGACCCGCCCGCTGACATCTGCGGTGCCGTAGTGCCCCGGGCGCAGACCCATGGCGGTTTCGGGATGGGTCTTGATCACGATCCGGGCGCGCGGATGCTCGGCTTGGGCAAACACCAGCATTTCGCGGAATGTCGTGTCCGTTGCGGCGCTGTGGCGGATCGAGGCGTCGCCCCGGACCTGATCCACCACCAGAACAAAACCGGGGTCGGGCACCGATAGTTCCGCCTGATGAATGTTGTATTTTGACAGATCCAGCGCGACAAGCCTGGCGATCCCGTCATACGCACGTTGCAAAAGTGCTGAATCGTCCAGCGGATGCGTTGCCAGCAGCCGTTCCAGCGACGACGGGGCCGTGCCGTCGAAATGCATCCTCAGCCGGTCGATCAACAGGCCAAGCGGCGGCTCGCCGGTGCGGCCTGGACGCAGCGAGCGCAGGAACCCGTCCTCGATCCGGATCAGCCCGGCACCGGTCCGTGCCGCCACCGCCTCGCCGCGTTTGGCCAGCGGGCTGTGGCCCCAGACCCCGACGTGGTCGCCCGCCCCCGGCCAGCCCAGCCGCACCTCGTGCCCGGCCAGCGTCAGGATGCGGCGGATGCGGCCCCGCGCCAGGCCGCCGCTGTAAACGAACAGCCGCCGGGAACCCTGATCCCCGGCGGCTGCGATGTCGTTTGCAGCCGCCACCTAGTTCCCGGCCAGCGTGTTCACCGTGTTTGCGGAATTCAAGGTGCCTGTGACCGCACTGATGGTTTTCTGCCACTGCACGAACGGCGCTTCGGTCACATAGACTGTATCACCGTCGCGGATCACGAAATCACGGGCCATGAACATGCCGGTGGGCTCTGTCAGGTCCAGCACATAGACAAACCGTTGATCGCCGATCAGATCGGTGCGGCCAAGCACGGCATTGGCAATCTCGGCCGGTTCGTTGCGGAACACAAAGACCCCGGTCGGATCGGCAAGGTTCGAGCTCAGCCCGCCAACCCGGGCAATCGCCTCCAGCGCCGACAGGGTCTGGTTTTCGAACGGCACCAGGTTCTGCGTGCCGGTGGCCCCCAGCGCGGTAAAGGCGCGGGTATCCTCTTCAACCAGAATCCGGTCGCCACCGCGCAGTGCGATGTCGAACTGCGGGTACTTGTACAGATCCTGCAGCCAGATCTTGCCCTGGTGGCTGCCCCGGATCACGGTGATCTGCGCGATCTTGGGCTCGATCACCACGCCACCGGCGCGGGCCAGCATCGCCGACAGCGTCCGGGTCGGGCGCTCGATGGCAAAGACGCCCTGCGCACCGACGCCGCCCACCACCGAAACCGTGGAGCCGTCGCCGGCCAGCCGCGTGACCTGCACCTGCGGGTCGGGGGTCTGGGTGTCCAGCTTGGCGGTGATCGCCTGCCGCAGCGCCTCGGGCGAGTTGCCTGCCGCCTTGATCCGCCCGGCATAGGGCACGAAGATGAAGCCGGAGCCATCCACCTGCACTTCGGTCAGCGCCGAAACCTTCTGCCCCTGGCTTGCCAGCAACCCGTCGTTGACGTTCTCATAGATGGTCAGCCCCAGCGTGTCGCCCGGATTGATCGTATCGGACCCGACAACGCCGGCACCCAAAAACGCATTGCCAAACCCCAAGGCGGGCACAACCCCGGTAGCGCGGGTCACGCGGTCGTTCACCGCCACCACAAAGGCGTCACCCTTCTCAAGCTCGGAAGATGAAAATATCTCGCGCTTGTTGGGGCCCGACCGCGGCAGGCCACAGGCCGAAACGATGGCGACAAGCGCCAATAGGGCCAGACCTCTGGCCCCGAAGGTTGCCATGTTTTTCACTTCTCGGGTTCCTTGTTTGGAAACTGCCTCAAGTTTTTTTTGTAACCTAGCAGAAAACAGTCACAAAAAACCAGAGGGCATTGTTTCCGCTACTTCACCACGCGCAACTGTTGCCGAGGTGCCGCGTTGCCGGATGCCAGCGCGTCATAGGGGTCTTCGGGGGCCAGCATCATATCGACAACCTGACGCAGCAGCGCGCGGCGGCCGCGGGTGGAGTAGAAGCCGCCCGGAATTTGCGAGGTTTCCAGCAGATAATGGCGATAGTCGCGGTAGGCGCGGCTGTCGGGCCGGGTCGGCTGGGCAAAGAACTCCGGCAGCGGCTGGGTCGAAACGAACTCCGGCTTGGCATAGACCGCGTCGCCGAACACCTTCAGCGGCAGCCCGCGCCACAACACCTGCTGGGCGGCGGTGGAGTTCACGGTGACGGCGGTCCGGGCGTGGTTCAGAAGCCCCGCCAGCTTGCCGCCGCGCACGAAATGCACCCGCGCCGCGATACCCCGCTGTTCCGCCAGCCGCATGATCTTGCGCCGCACGGCGACCCGGCCATCCTCCAGCGGGTGCGCCTTGAACACCAGATGATGATGTGTCGGCGCGCCGCTAGCAAAGCCGTCGATCACCAGGTCCAGAAACTCGGTCATGCTGGAAAACGGACTGTGCATCTGGAAACTGGAGTCGTGTTCCAGCTGCAACAGCGCCAGATGATAGGGAAAACCGCCGTGCCTTATGCGAAAGCTGGCGGCAAACCGTTCCGCCGCGTGAAACGGCATCAGCAGCAGGCGCTTGACGTACAGCCTGAACTCGGTCGCCACCGTCATGGCGCGGTGCGGCTGGAAATTGCGGTAGGCACCGTTCTGCGTCAGCACGAACCAGTGATACAGCGCGCCGTAGAACACATGGTGGCGCATGTCGCCCCAGTGCGCCGGGGCATCGGGCAGATCCATGTCCAGGCTGGCCAGCGCCGCCTGCATCTGCGCCACGCTTTGACCCATCAGCCGCGAGTTGCCGTTTGATCCGCCCCGCTCATAGGTGACCCAGAACGGGCGCAGATACCCCTCCTCGAACACATGCACCATCATGCCGCGGCTGCGTGCCAGCGCGACCGCCGTGGCATGGATCGGTCGGGTATCGCCATAGAGCACGATGTCGGTGATGGCTTTGGCTTCGATCATGGCATGCAGTGCGGCGGGCCAATCCTCCTGCGCGCCGGTAAAGGCCAGATAGCTGGCCCGGTCAGGCCAGAACGCCGCGTCGCCCCGGTTGAACCCGACCCGCCAGACCGTGCTGCCCGCTGCCCCGAGCATCCGGCCAAGCCGGTGAAAGAACGGGCCATGCGGACCCTGCAGAAACAGGAAAACCCGGTCAGTCCCTGAAACCCGCACCATACGAATCCGTTCCCGGGCAACCTTGCCCAATTGCTCTGGTGTGCCGCCAGTCGTGCGCATTGTCACGCCGTTTCGAACGGCATTCCTGCCGCCTGCGCGACAGTCTTCGCCAAGGGCGGCAGCATGCGCGCAAGGAGTTAACAATCCCGCTGTGGCACTGGCATCTTGCCTGACCGCGCCCTTGCCGCTAGCTGTCTGGGAAAAGGAGCGCGCATGTTCACCGGCATCATCAGCGATATCGGCCACGTCCTGGCGCTGGATCAGCAGGGCGACCTGCGGGCCCGCATCGGCACCCGGTTCGACGTGGCCGGTATCGATATCGGAGCCTCGATTGCCTGTGACGGCGTCTGCCTGACGGTGGTGGCGCTGGGGACCGAACCGCAGAACTGGTTCGACGTGCAGATATCGGCGGAAACCCTGTCGAAAACCACCATCGGTGCCGGCAACCGGGCCGCCTGGCAAGTGGGCGCGCGGGTCAATCTGGAACGGGCGCTGCGGGTCGGTGACGAGTTGGGCGGCCATATCGTTTCCGGCCATGTCGACGGCGTCGCTGACGTGGTGGCGATGCGGGATGTCGGGGCCAGCACGCAACTGCTGCTGCGTGCGCCGACGGCTCTGGCGGGGTTCATTGCACCAAAGGGATCGGTGGCGCTGAACGGCACCTCGCTGACCGTCAACGAAGTGTCGGGGGCTGAATTCGGCATCAACCTGATCCCGCATACCAAGGAAGTCACCACCTGGGGCGGCGTTCAGGTCGGCGACAAGGTCAACATCGAGATCGACACGCTGGCCCGCTATGTGGCGCGCCTGCGCGAATGGGGCGGCGCATGACCGCGCCGGTTCTGCCGGGCATCGGCCACAACCTTGGCCCGACGATGGAAGAAGGCACCTCCTGGCGCCGGCATTGCTGGACCGAAGCCCGCCGGGCCCTGCTGCCGACCCTGCCGCTGGAGGTGCTGCGGCTGCGGGTAGCGCGGGCGCGGGAAATCGGGCTGGATTACCGTACTTATGCGACGGTACGGGCCACCAGTGGTCGCGATATCGTGGCGTTCCTGTTTTCATCAAACGCGCTGCGGCTTTTCGCGCCGCAGCCGCTGCTGCCAGAGGACCGGGCGGCACGGCTGGCTGCGATGGCCGGGTGCGGGCGGATCGCGGTGGTGCACCGGCCGCTGAGCCTGACCGATGTTCCGGCCCCGCCGCTGGACTGGGCCATGGCCGCCCCCGGACCCAACGCCCTGTGGCGCGATGTGCGGGGTGCCTTGCGCGGAGCGCTGCAGGCGCAAAAGCTCCCCGCCGACGCGGTTCTGCTGGTTGGCGATACCCCGCTGGAACGGGCTTGGGCCGAGGCCGGCGCTTTGGCGGGCTACCTGCCGACCGAACGTTTTTTCACGCCGGCCACCCCGTAGGACGCCCGCCCCGCTATGGTCTATCCTTCGCACCTGCGATATCAGGTGCCAGCCCGCGATGCGGGTGCCGCCAGAAGTGACCCCAGATGAGCCAGTCCGAATACCACGACGCCGTGTCCGCCATCGATGAGATCATCGAGGATGCCCGCAATGGCCGGATGTTCATCCTGGTCGATCACGAAGACCGCGAGAATGAGGGGGATCTGGTGATCCCGGCGCAGATGGCGACCCCGACCGCGATCAATTTCATGGCGACGCACGGGCGCGGGCTGATCTGTCTGGCGCTGCCCGGCACCCGGATCGATGCATTGGGCCTGCCGCTGATGGCACCCACCAACTCCTCGCGGCATGAAACCGCCTTTACCATCTCGATCGAGGCGCGCGAAGGCGTGACCACCGGCATCTCGGCGCACGACCGGGCGCGCACGGTATCGGTGGCGATCGATCCGGCGAAAGCGGCCGCCGACATCGCCACCCCCGGCCACATCTTTCCGCTCCGCGCCCGCGATGGCGGTGTGCTGGTGCGGGCCGGTCATACCGAAGCGGCGGTGGATATCAGCCGCCTTGCCGGGCTAAACCCCTCGGGCGTGATCTGCGAGATCATGAATGACGACGGCTCGATGGCGCGCCTGCCCGATCTGGTGGCCTTTGCCCAGCGGCACAACCTGAAGATCGGCACCATTTCCGATCTGATCGCCTATCGTCGCCGCAATGACCACATGGTCAAGGAAAGCGCGGTCAAGCGGGTATCCTCGGTCTACGGCGGCGACTGGCTGATGCGGATATTCACCGACGAAATTGTCGGGGCCGAACATATCGTGCTGTCCAAGGGCGATCTGACCCGGCCGGAACCGGTTCTGGTGCGGATGCACGCCCTGAACCCGATGGAGGATCTGCTTGGCCTGAACCCGGCCCACGCCGGCGAGTTGCAGGGCGCGATGCGGGTGATCGCTGCCGAGGGCCGCGGCGTGGTGGTGCTGCTGCGCGATACCACGATGAAGCTGGTGATGGACGGTGCCGCCAGCCCGCACACCCTGCGCCAGTACGGCGTCGGCGCGCAAATCCTTGCTGCCCTCGGGCTCGGCCCGCTGACGCTGCTGACCAACTCCCCGACCCCGCGCGTCGTCGGGCTGGAGGCTTACGGGCTGACCATCGCCGGCGCGCATCCCATCCCACAGGAGTAGATCATGGCCGGATCGGAAACCCACCATACGCTGCCGCTGCCGTCGTTCGACAAGCCGGTAAAACTGTTGATCGTCGTTGCCCCATTCTACAGGGACATCGCCGACGATCTGGTGGCAGGTGCGCGCAAGGCGGCCGCCGCCGCTGGTGCAACGGTTGAACTGGTCGAGGTTCCGGGGGCGCTGGAAATTCCGACCGCCATCCGGCTGGCGCACCGTCAGACCGATTTCGACGGCTACGTGGCGCTTGGCTGCGTCATCCGGGGCGAAACCACGCATTACCAGACGGTGTGCAACGATTCCTCCAGCGGGCTCAGCCTGTTGGGGCTGGACGGCTGCTGCATCGGCAATGGCATCCTGACCGTCGAGAACCGCGAGCAGGCGCTGGTGCGGGCGGCCCCGGACGGTCAGGACAAGGGCGGCGGCGCGGCGGCGGCGGCGCTGCATCTGATTGCGCTGTCGCGGAAATGGGCGCGCCAGTCCAAAGGTATCGGCTTCAAGGCCAGCATGGAAGGCCGTGGATGAAGCTGGTCGCCAACAAGCGCCAGATGAAATCGGCGGCCCGGCTTTATGCCGTGCAGGCGCTGTTTCAGATGGAGGCGTCGGGGCAGGACACCGAGGCGGTGTGCCGCGAGTTTGAAAGCCACCGCTTCGGTGCGGTCTACGAGGGTGATGAAATGGCCGATGGCGACGTGCCTCTGTTCCGCCGGATCATCGACGATGCCGTGAACTGGCAGGCGGCAATCGATCAGCTGACCGATCGGGCGCTGGTGGCGAAATGGCCGATTGCCCGGATCGATCCGACCCTGCGCGCCCTGTTCCGGGCCGCCGGGGCCGAGTTTCGCCAGCCGCAAACGCCGCCCAAGGTGGTGATCAACGAGTTTGTCGATATCGCAAAGGCGTTCTTCCCCGACGGCAAGGAACCGAAATTCGTGAATGCCGTGCTGGACCACATGGCCCATGAAGCCCGGCCCGAAGCCTTTCTCTGATCTGTCTCGACAGCTTCACATCGGTGCAATACCTTGCTGCGCGGGAGATATGCCTCCCGTAGCCGAAGGGATCGCGCAATGACCACACTCGAATTGGCCAAGGAATTCACTGGCCTGTTGAAAGCCAATCAGCACGCCGAAGCCGGGGCAAGATTCAACGCCGATACCGTCGCAAGCTATGAGGCGATGGAAGGCCCGATGGCGGTGCTGCACGGCAAGGACGCGGTGCGCGGCAAGGGCGAATGGTGGGCCGCCAACAATACGGTCCATGGCGCAACCGTCGAAGGCCCCTATGTGAACGGCGATCAGTTCGTAGTGCGCTTTGTGATGGATGTCACCCCGAAGGAGTCGGGTGTCCGCACGAAAATGGACGAAGTTGGAATCTACACGGTCGCCGACGGCAAGATCGTCGAAGAGCGGTTCTGTTACCTGCAGGCCTGAACCCGGCCGAGGCAACGCGAAGGCGGGCTACCGCCTTCGCAGGCCAAGCCCCGGGGCGGGGCTGGCAGGAATCAAGGTACGCGACAAGGCCGGAAAATCGACAGGCAGACCGCCAGTCGCGCGGACCGGCGATCAGGCCAGCGACAGGTTGGTCGCCGACTGGCGGCCATCGCGGCTGGTTTCCAGATCAAAGGTCACTTTCTGACCGTCGTCCAGACCACGCAGGCCGGCACGCTCCAGCGCGGTGATGTGTACGAACACGTCCTTGGAACCGCCATCGGGCTGGATGAAGCCGAAGCCTTTGGTGGCGTTGAACCATTTCACGGTGCCATGGGCCATCGTGATGTCTCCTCTAGAATTCTGCCCGCGGAAGTGCGGCAGGGTGGCTCAGTCAGGCTAGATCGATGGACTGTGGCCGATAAAGGAGACAGTGGGTCGATAGAGGTAACGTCGCCTGGCTCATATGGGCCAGAGTGAGGCAAAAAGCAAGCGGATTCAGGGACCGTTCCATTTCCGGCCACAGTCCGCCTATGCTGCATCGCTCAGAAGACGTTGGTCACGTAAAGCAGGATGATGACCACGATCGGCACACCGAGCAGCCAGGCAAGGATGCCTTTCATGACCGTGACCCTTTCACAAGCAGGATTCTACAGACCCCGGTCACATCGCTTGGGCCGTCGCAGCGCACCCCGAACCAAGCCGGCAGGACCCTGGCCAGTTCGGGCGTTGTCATGAAAATCGGTGTTGGCATCGCACTCAGACTCCTGTCAGTGTCGGAAAGATCCGGTCCGAACCCTCTGGGCGTGCCAGTTTGGGGCATGCCGCGCACCGGTGCCGACGTCGGACCACCGCTACCGGACGGCAATTTCGGGCAGACCCGACCCGCGAACATTGCGCCCGATCCGGCCGCGCGCACCAACGTGCATCAGTTCTGACCGGGAATGTTTTGCGGGGCAGGCGGCGGCAACCTCGCGGGTCTGCCGCTGGCGGGATGCCGTGCGCCCGGCCCAGGACATTGCCGGACCCGCGACCTGCCGAAAGGCCGTCGTGATGAATGATCCGGCGACCGCGCCCGCCAGCCTGCCTTTTGCCCGCCTGCCCTTGGCCCACTTACTCTTTGCCTGCCGCGACGTTGAACGGCAGGCAACAAGTTGCTGCCAGGGCAGGCAGATCAGGGTGCCACGACCGCGGGCGCGGCTATCGCGCGAGTGGATTGTTGCCATCGCGGTCCAATTTGGCGGCTGCAATCTCCCGGCCCGCGATCCAAGGGAACAGCATGGGACCGAACTCCGGATATTTTCCCGAAAAACCAAGGCAGTTGCCGTTTGGCAGTTTGCGGGCCCGGCCTTAGGCTTCGCCCCTGCCGTGACCTGCCGAAAGGGCCCCCCGATGTGTGATCCGACAACCCCGCATGCCCACTGCCCACCCCTTGCCCGCCGCGGTTTCCTGCGGCTGGCCGCCCTGGGTGGCAGTGCGGCGCTGCTCGGTCCGGCCAGCGCCTTGGCCGGCGGTCGTGCCAAGGCGCTGATGCTCAGTTGCATGGATTACCGGCTGGTCGACGATCTGGTGACACTGATGCAGGGCATGGGGCTGCATGACAACTATGACCACGTCGTGCTGGCCGGAGCCTCGCTCGGCGTCGTATCCGACAAGTTCGAGACCTGGCACGAGACGTTCTGGCAGCATCTGGCCGTCGCCAGGCAACTGCACCATATCGAGGAGGTGATCGTGATCGATCACCGCGACTGCGGTGCCTACCGGCTGGCGCTGGGCGAGGCGGCTCTGGCCACCCCCGAGCAGGAAACCGAGATGCACACGCTGGCCTTGCGCGAATTCGCACTGCGCGTGGCGGCGCGGCATCCGGAGTTGAGGGTTTCGGGCTACCTGATGGCGCTGGACGGCACGGCCGAGGAGATCGCGGTGATGGCGGCTTAGTGCGGCCCCGCGCCTGCCGCCGCGCCACGCCGACAGCACCTCAACCCGGCTGGACCGGTGCCTCCAGCAAGGCGCGCCGGATCTCCTGCACTTTCTGATCCAGCGGCTTGAACCGTTCATCCCGCGCGATCCGCCAGCTGGCAATCGTCAGTTCGTTGCAGATGATCATCACCGCGATCGCCGCATGCAACAGATCGTTGGTCACCACGAACGACCCCAGCGCCCCCATCGCCGACACCGCCGCGATCAGCGACGTTGCACACATCGCCAGCCCGATCCGCGAAAGTTGCGGCCGCCATACCCAATAGTCGAGCGCGATCCGCCGCCGTTCCAGAATGACCTCGCGCAGCGGGTCCTGCTCGTCGGGCTGAAAAGCCGGGTCGTAGAAATGGGTCAGGATGTTGCGCCGCAGCATATTGTTGCCGAACGCATCCTGGCACAACAGCAGCAGGATCACGGCACACAGGACCAGGATATTGTCGCTGACCAGAAGGATGATCAGGAACGACGCGGTGATGCCGATTGCCAGAAACGGCACCAGCCGCCCGCCGGTGATCCGGCTCCAGTCATGTGGCGCCTTGTCGTCGCTGTACAGCTTTTCAAGGATCTTGATCTCGCGGTCGGCATTCACGTCATAGGCGCGGTACCAGATCCAGATGAACACGAAAAAGATGATGTCCACCCATCGCTCGGCGAAAATGCTGCGCAAGCCGCTCAGGATTACCGGCAGCTTGTCCCAGATTTCCAGCGTAATGATTTCCTTCACCCCGACGTCCGACAGGCCGGCGTAGCGCGACACCTCCAGCTTGATGTACAGGATCGCGGTGAACAGGCCAAAGCCGATCAGCGAATTCGAAATGCCCTTGTACTTCTGCAACCGGCTCATCACGTCGTCCGGTCCGGAGTCGTGGTAGAAGATATAGGCCAGAAGTTTCCGCATCCGATCACCCCAGTCCAGAGTCCGAAGTTTATAGCCCGAATTCCCGCTTGATATCCTGAAAAACCTGTGGTGCCGCCAGGAATAGCAGATGCCCGATCCCCGGATAGACCAGAACCCGGTTGGCCTGCACGCGCGTGGCAAATCGCCGGATGCCCCGCAGCGGAAATACCGTGTCCTCGGCGCCGTGAAACATCGTGGTGCCGGCCACGGCGGCCACCGAGTGCCGGGGCAGGGTCCACCGGGCCAGCGAGGCGCCGTGCGCCCGCGTCAGGCCCACTGTCGGCAGCACGATCCGCCCGGCATTCTCTTCCGCGATCCGCGTGCTTTTTCCGGCCTGCGGCGCCAGCCGGAAATGCCCGCGCCCGAACAGCAGCGTCCGGTAATATTCCTTCCACACCGCGCCCTTGCCCAGACCTTTCGCCCGGATCGCGGCGGACGCGATATCAAATGCCGCACCCGCCGCCGACAATTGCAGCGCCGGTGCCGGCCGGGCGCTGGAAATCAGCGCCAGCCGGACGCTGGGCCCCCTGATCGATTTCGCCGCCTCGATCACGACCGGGCCGCCAACCGAAAAGCCGATCAGATAGGCCGACTTTGGCCCCAGCTCGTTGACAAAGGCGGCAATTCCCCGCCCCGCCTCGGCGATCTCAACCGGCCCGTCGAGCGGCAGCCCGTCCATCCCCGGCAGGCGATAGGCCACAACCGCGGTGTCGCGGTCCGCCCAACCCAGGATCGGATCGAACATGCCAACCGAGGTCAGCGCGCCGGGAACCACCACGACCAGCCGATCGGCGGTTGCAGGATCGCCCGCCCGCACGACAATCGGTTCGGTCAGGGGCCGGTCGGTGGCGGGCACAGTGCAACTCATCAGGCAAAGGCACCATCCAACCGCCAGCAGGGCCGCTCGGGCCGACGGGTGTCCGTAAGGTTTCAGGGGCAAAGCGGTCACCCCCACCGGGACCATCATCGGCGGAAAGGCTACAGAAGGGCCGACACGCTGGCAAGGGTGCCGGCTCGCTGCTAGTGTTCCGAGTCTGACACTTGTTACCGATTTCCCCTGATTTCATCGAGGGCATCAAGCGCACGGCGTTCGCGGGCGATGATGTCATCGGCGGTCTTGCTCCAGACAAAGGGCTTCGGCTTTGCGTTGTGCAG
>JANNRR010000096.1:0-4656 GCA_031401675.1 Paracoccaceae bacterium | reverse complement strand
AGGCAGGCAATCCGGATACGCAATCCGGCGTTACGATCATCATCGGGCCGGGGACCGAGATCATTGCCGGGGAGGGGAAGATTCTGACGGCGGGTGGGTTTGATGCCCATATCCATTTCATCGCACCGCAGCAGATCGAGGATGCGCTGCATTCGGGGATTACGACGATGCTGGGCGGCGGCACCGGCCCGGCGCATGGCACGCTGGCCACCACTTGCACGCCGGGGCCGTGGCATCTGGGGCGGATGCTGCAGTCGCTCGACGCGTTTCCGATGAATTTCGGGCTGTCGGGCAAGGGCAATGCCTCGCGACCCGAGGCGCTGGTGGAAATGGTGAGGGGCGGGGCCTGTGCGCTGAAGCTGCACGAGGATTGGGGCACCACGCCCGCAGCCATCGACTGCTGCCTATCGGTGGCGGACGACATGGATGTGCAGGTGATGATCCATACCGATACGCTGAACGAGTCCGGGTTTGTGGAAAACACGCTGGCCGCGATCAGGGGCCGCACGATCCACGCCTTTCACACCGAAGGCGCGGGCGGCGGCCATGCGCCCGATATCATCAAGGTTGTTTCGCACCCGAACGTGATCCCGTCTTCGACCAACCCGACGATGCCCTACACCGTCAACACCATCGAAGAGCATCTGGACATGCTGATGGTGTGCCACCACCTCGACAAGTCGATCCCCGAGGATGTGGCCTTTGCCGAGTCGCGCATTCGCCGCGAGACGATTGCGGCCGAGGATATTCTGCACGATATCGGCGCGTTTTCCATCCTGAGTTCGGACAGTCAGGCGATGGGGCGGGTGGGTGAGGTGGTGATCCGCACCTGGCAGACGGCACACAAGATGAAGCTGCAACGCGGGCGGCTGGCCGAGGAGGTCGGGGCCAACGACAATTGCCGTGTCAAGCGCTACATCGCGAAATACACCATCAACCCGGCAATTGCGCAGGGGATGAGCCGCCGTATCGGCTCGGTCGAGGTGGGCAAGCGCGCCGATCTGGTGCTGTGGAAACCGGCGTTTTTCGGGGTGAAGCCGGAAATGGTACTGATCGGCGGGACGATAGCGATGGCGCAGATGGGTGACCCCAATGCCAGCATCCCGACGCCGCAACCGGTTTATTCGCGTCCGATGTTCGGGGCGTTCGGGCGGTCGGTGGAGCGGTCGGCTGTGTTGTTCGTCAGCGCGGCGGCGCAGGCGGATGGTTTGGGGGCCTCGCTCGGGCTGGCCAAGGATACGGTGGCGGTGGAACGCACGCGCGGTATCGGCAAGGCCGACATGATCTGGAACGCGGCGATGCCGGTGATCGAGGTCAACCCCGAGACCTACGAGGTGCGGGCGGATGGGGAATTGCTGTCCTGCGAACCGGCAAGCGAACTGCCGCTGGCGCAGCGGTACTTCCTGTTTTGAGGTCGTCTGCGCGAAATAATGCCGTGCCCGGGCATGCTTTGCCAGCCGATCCCGAAGGTTGAAATTCAGCAATTGTTAACCTTGACCCCCTCCACTGGCCGGATGCTCCGAAGCGGGGCACAACTCCCTCCCACGCGCGCGGGGGAGGGCGGGGTGGGGGATTGGTCCGCATGGATTGGAAAACACCGAGGTCGCAGCGCGACGTTGCGCGCACCCTCAGATCCAATATGACCGGGGCCGAACGCAGGCTCTGGTCTGTCTTGCGCAAGCGGCAGGTCGGGGTGAAATTTCGCAGGCAAGTACCGATCGGGCCATATGTGGTGGATTTCCTGTGCCACGAAGCAAGGCTGATTGTGGAAATGGATGGCTGGAGCCATGGATCAGCGGTGCAACAGAGCCGTGATGTGGCGCGGGATGTTTATCTGAGGCGGGTGGGGTTTCGGGTTCTGCGAATCTGGAATTGTCAGGTGATGGAAGATATCGAGGGAGTCTGGGTGATCATCCGGGAAGCGAGCCAACAGTTCCCCCATCCCGACCTTCCCCCGCAAGCGGGGGAAGGGGCGCCGGCGGCCCGGCCAGTGCTCAGGTCTTCAGGCCGGGATGCTTGAATGACAGCTTCAGTGGGTACTTCAGTGAAACGGTTCCACCACCGCGTCATCTTCATCGTGCAACGTGCCCTTCGCCTTCAGCCGCACTTCCTTGCTGACCGAGACGGCATAGAACCGGTCGTCCTGCAAAATCGCGGCGGGCAGGCGGCGGCGGTCGAACGTGCGGCGGCTTTGCGCCACCACTTCCACCACATGGTCGCGGCCTTCAAACCGGGTATCGGCACCGGGGGTCAGGAACATTTCGCGCAAGGCATCCTCGCGCGCCTTGAGGCGGCGCATTTCGGTGCGCAGGCTTGCCAGTTCATCCACCGGATCCCAGTTCCGCGCCCATCGGACCAGTTCGTCTTGTGCCATGATTTCCCCCGGCCCCTGCGTTGCGGGGCTTGCTTCGATGCCGGGGATGGCACCATATCGGCGTTAACCGAGCCCTAATGCCAATGGCCGCCGCGAACGAATTCGCGGCAGGACCGATGCCCAGCCAGAGGGAGTTGTGCGATGACCGACCTGCCCGCCGCCCATGCGATCCTGCCAGCCGGAAGCTGGACCGGGGCTGATGACCGGATCGCCCTGACCTATGACGCGCGTTTCCTGCGGCGCAAGCGGCTGACGACAGAAAAGGGCCTGTCGTTTCTGGTCGATCTGGCGGAAACCGTCAGTCTGGCGCAGGGCGACGGCATTCTGCTGACCGACGACCGGGTGATCGAAGTGCAGGCCGCCGACGAGCCGTTGCTGGAGGTGGTTGGCGACGATCTGGCGCGGCTGGCCTGGCATATCGGCAACCGGCATACGCCCTGCCAGTTCGAACCGGGGCGGCTGCTCATACTGCGTGACCAGGTCCTGGCGGACATGCTGGAACGGCTGGGCGCACATGTGCATTCGATTGACGGGCCTTTCAGCCCGGAGGGTGGCGCCTATGGTCTGGGGCGGACGCTGGGGCATGATCACGGCCCGGTTGCGACACCCGCCGAGGCAAGCGCGGGCCAGCAGCGCCACGTCCACACCCAAGTTCATACCCACGTGTCGCATCACCACGGTGAAGACGAAGATGCGGGCGCCGAAGTCGAATGAACGACGAAGGCCTGCTGACGCTGGTGCAATGGTTGTCGCCGGCGTTTCCGGTTGGCGGCTATGCCTACAGTCAGGGCCTGGAATGGGCGATCACTGCCGGGGACGTGCGGTCGGAGGCTGATCTGGCGGCATGGCTTGGCGCGATCCTGGCAGAGGGGGCGCTGTGGTCGGATGCGGTGTTGCTGGCGCATGCCCTGCGCGACGGAGCCGATCTGACCGGGCTGGCGGCACTGGCCGAGGCTATGGCACCGAGCCGCGAGCGCCATGCCGAGACCATGGAACAGGGGCGGGCGTTCGGTCTGGCCATTGCGGCCATGACTGGCGCGGCCATGACTGGCGCGGCCCCGGGTGGCATGGCCTTGGGTGGCACGGACCGGCCCGCGATGCCTTATCCGGTGGCGGTCGGGGCGGCGGCGCGGCGTCTTGCGGTACCGGCGGAGCAAGTGGTGGCGCTGCATCTGCAAGCCGTGCTCGGCAATCTGGTGCAGGTGGCGGTGCGGTTCGTGCCGCTTGGCCAGAGCGCGGGGCAGCGGGTGCTGGCAGGGCTGATCCCGGCAACGCTGGCGGCGGCGCGGCAGGCGGTGGCGGCCGGCTTGGATGCAGTTGCCGGGGCGGGGCTGCGGGCGGACCTCGCCTCGATGCGACATGAAACGCTGGATGTGAGGATTTACCGGACATGAGATCGCGCAACGGGCCCTTGCGGGTGGGGATCGGCGGGCCGGTCGGGGCCGGCAAGACCACGCTGACCGAGCAGTTGTGCCGGGCGCTGCGCCAACGCTGTTCGGTGGCGGTCATCACCAACGACATCTACACCCGCGAGGATGCCGAGTATCTGATGCGGGTACAGGCGCTGCCGATGGAGCGGATCCGGGGGGTGGAGACCGGGGGCTGCCCGCATACGGCGATCCGCGAGGATGCCTCGATCAATCTGGCGGCGGTGGCAGAGTTGCGGGCGGCATTTCCCGACCTCGACGTGATCCTGATCGAGTCCGGCGGCGACAATCTGGCAGCGACCTTCAGCCCGGAACTGGCCGACCTGTCGATCTATGTGATCGACACCGCCGCCGGGCAGGACATTCCGCGCAAGAAGGGACCCGGGCTGACGCGATCCGATCTGCTGGTGATCAACAAGATCGATCTGGCCCCCTATGTCGGGGTTGATCCGGTGCTGCTGGAAAGCGATGCAAGGGCAGCACGGGGCGGTCGCCCCTATGTCGTGGCCAGTCTGAAGACCGGGACAGGGGTGGCGGAGGTGATCGCCTTTCTGGCGCGGGAAGGCGGATTGTAGGGGAGGTACATGAGAAACTCCACGCAATTGTTTGAAATATGGTCGTTTATTTGACATATGTCATAACGCGCTGCTTGCCGCGCCCGTGCGGCCGTCGGCTTCCGGGAGCGCCCGACCGAACAGGAAAAACAAAATCCTTCTAGAGCCGTTCAGCTTCTCACGGAAGCGTATCCTGAATTGATGAGGTAGTTTGCACATTCCTGCGGACTGAAAAGGGCGAGCAGGTCGCCGATTTTTCGCCACAGGGTTTCCTTGGATCGCTCTGCGGCTTTGCGCAGCA
>JANNRR010000095.1:0-33427 GCA_031401675.1 Paracoccaceae bacterium | reverse complement strand
CGCGCTCGCGTTCGCTGAGTTCGTTGAGGCCATGGTCGAGCAATTCGCCGACCGCATCCACTTCGTGCATCTGCGCAATGTCAGTGTCGAGGATGACGGCTCGTTCATCGAAGATGACCATCTGGGCGGCGATGCCGACATGGTGGCTATCTGCAAACGGTTGCTGGCAGAGGAGGGACGGCGGCGCGAGGCGGGTCGCGCGGATGCAGAGATTCCCTTCCGCCCCGATCACGGGCATCTGCTGCTGGACGATCAGGTCAAGACGGTGCTGCCGGGCTATTCCGCCATCGGGCGACTGAAAGGCCTGGCGGAACTGCGTGGCATCCTCACGGCGTTGCAACATCCCGAAGTGCGGGGGGCTGCATGAGGTTCGCGGGCAAGGTCGCGCTGATCACCGGGTCCAGCGGCATCGGGCTGGGGGCGGCGCTGCGGCTGGCGCGCGAAGGGGCAAGCGTGCATCTGGTGGGCATCGATCCGGCGATGAATGCGGCGGCCGGGGTGGCGGCGCGGGGGCTGGCGGTGACTATTCACTCCGCCGACATAGCGCGCGAGGATGCGGTGGCGGCGCTGGTGGCGCGGATCATGACGACCGAGCCGGGGATCGACATTCTGGTGAATGCGGCGGGCATCCAGACCTATGGCACGCTGGAAACCACGACGATTGCCGACTGGGACCGGGTGATGGCGGTCAACCTGCGCGCCAGTTTCCTGACCAGCCATTTCGTCTATCCGCACATGAAGGCGCGGGGGGGTGGCAGCATCCTGCACGTGTCCTCGGTGCAGGGGCATGCCAACCAGTACGGCGTGCTGGGCTATGCCACCACCAAAGGGGCCGTGCATGCGATGACGCGGGCGATGGCGGTGGATGCGGCGCGCGACGGCATCCGGGTGAATTCGATCAGCCCGGGGTCGATCCGCACGCCGCTTCTGGAATATGGCGCAGGCCAGCTGGCCAAGGGGGGCCAGACGCTGGAGGATGTGATCGCGGCCTTTGGGGCCGGGCATCCGGTGGGCCGGGTCGGCACCGTCGAGGAGGTGGCGGGGCTGATCGCGTATCTTGCCAGCGACGAGGCGGCGTTCTGCATTGGCGGCGATTATCTGGTGGACGGCGGTCTGATGGCGGCCATAGGGGTCTGAAATGAAACGGCGATCGCAGCACTGGTTCGGCGAACAGGACAAGGACGGCTTCATCCATCGCAGCTGGATGAAGAATCAGGGGCTGGCCGACGATGCCTTTGACGGCCGCCCGATCATCGGCATCTGCAACACCTTCAGCGAGTTCACCCCCTGCAACGCCCATTTCCGCGGGCTGGTGGAGCATATCAAGGCGGGCGTGCTGGAGGCGGGCGGGCTGCCGCTGGAATTTCCGGTGTTTTCCTGCGGCGAATCTAACCTGCGCCCGACGGCGATGTTGTTCCGCAATCTCGCCTCGATGGATGTCGAGGAGGCGATACGCGGCAACCCGATGGACGGCGTGATCCTGATGGCGGGCTGTGACAAGACCACGCCGAGCCTGCTGATGGGGGCGGCAAGCTGCGATCTGCCGACCATCGTCATCTCTGGCGGGCCGATGCTGAGCGGCGATTATCAGGGCCGCAAGCTGGGCTCGGGCACCGATGTCTGGAAATTCGCCGACGCGATGAAGACCGGAGCGATGACGGCGGCGGATCTGTCAGCCGCCGAGCGCGGGATGAGCCGGTCGCCGGGGCATTGCATGACGATGGGCACCGCCAGCACCATGGCTGCGATGGCCGAGGCACTGGGAATGGCTCTGCCGACCAATGCGGCCTGGCCGGCGGTGGATGCGCGGCGGGCGCATCTGGCGCGGATGGTCGGGCGGCGCGCGGTGGCACTGGTGGAGGAGGACGTGAAACCGTCGGACATCCTGACCCGCGCGGCATTCGAAAACGCGATAAGGATCAACGGTGCCATCGGCGGATCGACCAATGCGGTGGTGCATCTGCTGGCGATTGCCGGGCGGGTCGGGGTGAACCTGACGCTGGACGATTGGGACCGGGTCGGGCGCGACATTCCGACCATTGTCGATCTGATGCCTTCGGGGCGGTTCCTGATGGAGGATTTCTGTTATGCCGGCGGCGTTCCGGCGGTGCAGGCGCGGCTGGGCGACCGGCTTGATCTGTCAGTGATGACTGTATCGGGCAAGCGGTTGGCCGACATCGTAGAAGGCGTGACGGTCTGGAACGAAGAGGTCATCCGGCCACTGAACAATCCGTTGACCGAACAGGGCGGCATTGCGGTGCTGCGCGGCAATCTGGCACCGCTCGGGGCAGTGCTGAAGCCGTCAGCTGCGACCCCGGCGCTGATGCAGCATACCGGGCGGGCGGTGGTGTTCGAAAACATCGAGGACTACCGCGCCCGAATCGATGACCCGGCGCTGGTGATCGATGCTTCATCGGTGATGGTGCTGAAGGGAGCCGGGCCGCGCGGCTATCCCGGCATGGCCGAGGTCGGCAACATGGGCCTGCCGAAAAAGCTGTTGGCAGAGGGCGTGACCGACATGGTGCGGATCTCCGATGGCAGGATGAGCGGGACCGCCTACGGCACTGTGGTGCTGCACGTGGCCCCCGAGGCGGCGGCAGGCGGGCCGCTGGCACTGGTGCAGACCGGCGACCGGATCACGCTGGACGTGGCCGGGCGGCGGCTGCATCTGGATGTGTCCGAGGCGGAACTGGCGCGGCGGCGGGCAGACTGGTCGGCGCCGGTGCCCGCGATGCAGGGCGGCTATCAGGCGCTCTATGTCGAGCGGGTGATGCAAGCCGATACCGGGGCCGATCTTGATTTTCTGGTCGGGTACCGGGGGGCGGCGGTGCCGCGCGAAAGCCATTGATGGAAGTGCTTGGCGGCATCCATGCCGTGCTATACGCGCTGTTCGATGCCGGCGAGACCTTGGACCACGACGCGATGCGGGCGCAGGTCCGGTATGTGACGGCGGCGGGTTGCCACGGGATCACGGTGTTGGGACTGGCGACCGAAGTGGCCAAACTGACCGTGCCCGAGCGGCAGGCAATTATTGAGAGCGTGGCCGCCGAGAATGCCGGGCGGTTGCCGTTTTCCGTCACCATCGCGGGCAATTCGGTGGCCGAACAACAGGCCCTCGCCCGCTTTGCAGTGGACCAAGGGGCGAACTGGCTGATCCTGCAACCGCCGATGGTCGGGACCTATGGGGCGGCAGCCTATATCGATTTCATGGTGCGGGTGGCCGAAGCCGTCACGGTGCCGATCGCGATACAGAACGCGCCGCAGTATCTGGGCCGGTCGCTTTCCCCCGCCGACATCGCAACCCTGCTGGCTCGCTGCCCCAATCTGGCGGCGATCAAGGCCGAGGACGCGGCGCTTGGGCTGGCAGCCCTGCGCGACGCTGCCCCCGGTCTGGCGCTGCTGGGCGGGCGTGGCGGGATGGAGATGACGGATGCGCTGCGTCTTGGTGCAACCGGGTTTGTGCTGGCCCCCGACGTCGCCCCGCGTGCCGCGCGGATATGGGCGCTGTGGCAAGCCGGCGATCATGCGGCGGCGGAACGGCTTTATGCGACAAGCCTGCCCGGGATCGTGTTCGCGATGCAGTCGCTTGAACATCTGATCACCTATGGAAAACGAATGTTCGGTTTGAATGCCGGGCTGCCCATCCATGATCGCGCGCCCTGTCTGGCGCCGACCCCGGCCGGGCTGAAAATGGCGATGCACTGGGCGGCAGCTCTGCGCGAATTCTGATCGCCTCAGCCCGACATTCCGGCAATGGTGTCGGCGATCAGCGCCACCCCCGGCCCGATCCGGTCGGTGGTGATCGACGAGTAGGCAAGCCGGTAGTGGCCGGTCTGATCCGGGCTGTCAAAAAACGGCCCGCCCGGCTCGATCAGCACATCGCGGCTGCGCAATCTGGCGGCAAGATCATCGGTATTGATCCCGGCCGGGGCCTGCATCCAGAAGCTGGAGCCGCCAAATGCCCCGCGCCCGGCGATGGTCAGGCCGTGCTGACGCAGCGCTTGTTCCATCACCCTGCGGCGATCCTCGAACGCCAGCCGCAGACGGCGGATCAGGGCATCATAGTGACCAAGCGACAGGAAATACGCTGCCGTGCGCTGGATGTGACCCGGCAGATGCCGCAGCACCGCCGAGCGCAGCGCCCGCGCCTCGGCGATGAAGGGTTCGGAGCCGACCAGATAGCCAAGGCGCAGACCGGGAAACAGCGACTTGGAGAAAGAGCCGGCATGGATCACCCGTCCTTCGAGGTCCAATGACTTCAGCGCCGGTGACGGAGCGGTCAGAAACGACATCTCGAACTCATAGTCATCCTCGACGATCAGGAAATTCCGCGCGGCGGCGGCCCGCAACAGCGCGTGACGGCGCGAGAGCGGCAGGGTGGCGGTGGTCGGGCACTGGTGGCTGGGGGTGGTGAACAGCACATCGGTTGCGGGCGGAATCAGGGCCGGGTCCAGCCCGTCCTCGTCCACCGGCATGACGGCGCGGCGGCACCCCGACTGGCGCAGGATGTCGCGCAGGCCGGGGTAGCAGGGGTCCTCGCAAACCGCCGTCTTGCCCGGGGACAGCAGGACCGTAGCTGCCAGCCACAACGCATTCTGCGCGCCGACGGTAATCAGAATCTCTTCCGGCCGGGCCAGAATGCCGCGCCGTGGCAGGGTCTGGCGGGCGATGAACTCGACCAGCATCGGGTCGTCGCGGTCGGCATGGTCGGTGGTCAGGCTGTCATAATCCTTCTGTCCCATCGCCTGCAGCGCGCACAGCCGCCAGTTCTGATGGTCGAACAGCGTCGGGTCCGCCTGACCGTACAGAAACGGGTAGCGATAGCGCCGCCAGTCGGCAGGCTTTTCCACCGCGCGGCCACCGGTGAAGCGCCGGGGAATAGCCACGGCCCAATCGACGCGGTCGCGACGTTCGCCGGACTGTGGCGGCTCGGGCGGAGCCGGGGCGTTGGCCGAGATATAGTAGCCCGACCGGCCCGCCGACGTCAGATAGTCATCGGCGATCAGTTCATTGTAGGCCAGCGTGATGGTGATGCGGCTGACCCCAAGATGCTCGGCCAGCCTGCGCGACGACGGCAGCTTTTCCCCCGCCCGGAACCGCCCCGACAGGATGCCCGCCGCGACCATCTGCCGGACCTGCTGCTGTAAGCTGCCGTGATGGGTAGGGTCGAGGAAAAAGGTCTGTTCCGATATTGCCATGATCCGCCTTTCTGGCCCTATGATACCGCCCGATCTGGCGGTAATGAAAGCCCCGGCTTGGGCATAGGGTGCCGCAAACCCTTGCAGGAGCAGACCGATGGCGCTGGACGCAAAGAACAATTCGCTTCAAGAGTTCTGGATCCCCTTCACCGACAATCGCGGGTTCAAGAAGGAACCGCGGCTGATTGTGCGGGGCCGCGGCGTCTATATGACCGACCACAAGGGCGGCACCGTGATCGACGGCTCTTCGGGTCTGTTCTGTTCGCCTGCCGGGCATTGTCATCCCAAGATCATCGAGGCGGTGCATCAGGCCTTGCAGGAAATCACCTTTGTCGCGCCGTTCGGTACCGGCCATCCGCTCAGTTTCGCACTGGCCGAAGAACTGGCGCGGCTGACACCCGAAGGCATGAACCATGTGTTCTTCGTCAATTCCGGGTCCGAGGCGATCGACACGGCGCTGAAGATCGTGATGGCCTATCACACCGCGCTCGGCCAGAACCGGCACCGGTTCGTCAGCCGCGAACGGGCCTATCACGGCGTGAATATCGGCGGCGTCAGCCTGTCGGGGCTGGTCAACAACCGCCGGGCGTTTCCCGTGGTGATGCCGAACGTGGTCCACATGCGCCACACCTGGACCGAGGAGGATCTGTTCGTGCCCGGTTGCCGGACCTCGGGGCTGGACCGGGCCGAGGACCTGCAGCGGATCATCACCAACTTCGGGGCCGAGACGATTGCGGCGGTGTTTGTCGAGCCGGTGGCGGGCTCGACCGGCACGCTGCCGCCGCCGCTGGGCTATCTGCAGCGGCTGCGCGACATCTGCACCGCCAACAACATCCTCTTGGTGTTCGACGAGGTCATCACCGGCTTTGGCCGGGTGGGCGGGGTGTTCGCCGCCGATGCGTTCGATGTGACCCCGGACATCATCACCATGGCCAAGGCGCTGACCAACGGCTCGATCCCGATGGGGGCGGTGGCGGTGCGCGACGATATCTATGCGACCGTGACCGATTCAGCTGCCATGGGCGGGATCGAGCTGTTTCACGGCTACACCTATTCCGGGCATCCGGCGGCCTGCGCGGCGGGGCTGGCGTCGCTGGCGATCTATCGCGAGGAGGGGTTGTTTGACCGGGCCCGCACGATGGCCCCCTATTTCGAGGCGGCGCTGATGAGCCTGAAGGATCATCCCATGGTCCGCGATATCCGCACCATCGGAATGATGGCGGGGGTGGAACTGCATCCGCATCCGAAACCGGGGGTGCGGGGGGTGCTGGCGCAGGAGCGGATGTTCTGGAAGGGGCTGCATGTGAAGTTTACCGGCGACAACGGCATCGTCGCGCCGATGTTCATTTCGGAGCGCGGGCATATCGATGAAATCGTGGGCAAGTTCAGGGAGACGCTGGACGGGTTGCCTGGGTAGGGGCGGACCCGGAAATGTCTCGGCCCGGGACATTTTTTTATTGTTCTGTATCAATGTCTTAAGGTATTCCGGTTATTGAATTTTTAACGATTGAGGTCATTCTGACCCCCAATGTGGCTTCCGGGTACCGTGCGCTGTGACGGCAGGAAAATCGTTCCGATGAAGCCGGGGCCGGTTTGGCATCGGTTGGCCAAATGTGATTCAAAGGTCATCGATTGTTGGCGCCGCGACATGATTGCATAGGGGGTTTTTTGATGGCCACGCCGAAGAAGTGGGGAAGTGAGTTCGTTGTCACACCCAATGCACCCTATTGGTTTTGGCCACAGTTGGCGACACTGGATACCGAAGGGTTTGCGCTGGCCCGAACCGGGGGGAGTGTTCACGCCCCCGGGGTGAGACCCCGGCTTTTCGATGCCTCGGGTGCCGAGCGTGGTGCTGAATTTCCGGTTAATCGTGTTTCGACCCAGATAAGCAGCGACGCCCAGCTTTTTGTCTTGGGCGAAGGCAGATTCCTGGCTGAGTGGTCGGAGGAGCCGGGGTTGTCGAAGTCCGATGTTGCGGCAGGGATTTTCAATGCCGATGGTACGGGATGGGGTGCAGAGTTTCAGCTGACATTCTCAACTGCAGGGTGTCCTCGCCATTGAAGCCACTCTTCTTTCGGCCGTCACGATCAGAGTGTACAAATCTCCATGGACTTGCACGTAGTTTAGTCGCGCAGTCTCAAAGTAGATTTGGTTCGCATCATCTACCCTCCCGGCGTCAATCTCTTTAACAATCTGATCTCCCGTTTCGATTAATCCCAAGAAGCTATCAACGGCGCTGCTCAGTCTTTGCAATTCTTCTTCACTAATCACCTTGCTCCGGCTGATATCGCGCCTGATAGCGAGAGCTTGTTGTTCAAAATCAGGCTTACTGCTTCGAAATTGGGTCGCGTTGCTTGCCCACCCCTCCTTGGTATTCCACCCGCCATAGGTCGACAAGATTGCGTTTGCCTCTATCAAAAAGTGCTGTCTGATATGGTAGTCAAGTGTTCTAAAAATGCCGATCATTTTCTGCTGTGCAGCCATATCGGCTACGAGCTCTTTGCATGCAATTGTCTGACCGTTGACTTTCGCGGGCGCCATTGAAATGCCTATGGCAAGGAATGCAATTGCTGCAAGAAGTCGGCTAAATCCGACGGGCGCCGCTAAGGTATGTTCTGAAAACCGGCTCATGGTGATATGATCCCGTTTGAACGACATTCCCCAAGTGGCGTGCCACTTGTCGCCATCTTCGCCTGTTCTTGTGCTCCGATCAAGCCCGTTGCACCGCCGGCAGGGTATTCCCCTCGCCTGTGTGCCCCTCGGCACCGGGAAGAGGCGGCAACTGTCGGCGACTGCAAGGCGAGGCGCGCAACCCCAGGGCGAAGGCCGCGGCTGTTCGGGGGAACGCTGCCCGGGCACACGGCGAACTGTCGTGCCCCGGCAACAGTGTGTCGTTGAAATTTCAGTATCCCGGCGGATATGGCGGCGCTATAAGCTCGGATTCGTTGGGGAAAGTGACGGGGACGATTTCGGGTCGCGGGTTTCGACCGGATTTGATTGCACGTTCCGCGCCTGGATCAGGTTTGGGGCAAACCCGCTGTTCTGCCCCGACACGAATGGATTGTCAGCGGTGGCCAAGCCGTGAATTTGGGGTGTCTGGAAATGCCATTGCCTGATTGCCGCCGCGTCCGGGCGATGGTGCCGATGCTGGTGCAGTGTCTCTTGCTGATGATCGCGGTGCTGATGATCGCGGTGCTGACGGCGACCCCGTCGCGGGCCCATGTCTTCGAATCGTCGCGCGCGCTGGTGTTTTTCGACCGTGGCGAGACGGTGCTGGGCATGCATCTGGAAGTCAACATCGAGGCCATCGTCGCCGGCGTTGATCCGTTGGTCAAGGATACCAATGACAGCCCGCAGGCGGCCGAATATGACCGGCTTCGCCAGTTGTCGCCCGAGGATCTGGCAAAGGCGTTCGAACCGTTCAAGGCCGAGATGTTTGCCGCGATGCGGATGGAACTGGACGGCGTGCGGATCGAACCGACAATCACCAGCATCGTGATCGACAAGGTTGGCGATCTGTCGCGGCCCCGGCGCTCCTCGATCAACATGAGCGGCGAGCTGTTGCCGGGGGCCAAGGTGTTTACCTTTGGCTGGGCCCCGAAATACGGCAGGGTCGCGATGCGCACCAACAGCCAGCGGGCGCGCAACCTGTACATCGAGATTCTGGAGCCCGGCGCCACCAGTACCCCGCTGGTCATCGACGATCTGAAGGACCGCAGCCAGCTGGCGATGATCGGCGATTTCGTCAAGATCGGGTTCGAACATATCGTGCCGAAAGGGCTGGATCACATCCTGTTCGTGGTCGGCCTGTTCCTGCTGTCGATCCAGCTGCGCCCGATTCTGACGCAGGTCACCTCGTTCACCGTCGCCCATACGATCACCCTTGGCTTGGGAACGCTGGGAGTGGTCAATCTGCCGGCTGCCATCGTCGAGCCGCTGATTGCCGCCTCGATCGTCTATGTCGCAGTCGAGAACATCTGGCGGCCGACGCTCAGTCCGTGGCGGCCGCTGGTGGTGTTTCTGTTCGGGTTGCTGCACGGGCTGGGGTTTGCCGGGATCTTGCGGGAATTCAACATTCCGCAGGGTGAGTTTCTGGTCGGGCTGCTCAGCTTCAACGTCGGGGTCGAACTGGGGCAGTTGACGGTGATCGGCCTGTGCTTCCTGCTGGTGGGCATCTGGTTCGGGAACCGGCCGTGGTACCGGCAGCGGGTGGTGATCCCGGGCTCGCTGGTGATTGCGGCGATCGGGGCCTATTGGTTTGTCGAGCGGACGGTGCTTTCGTAGTACGGTTGCCGGTTTGCCGTCCGGCGCGGGCCGGCTATTCGCCGCGCGGGAAGCGCTTGCTGTCTTCCAGCAGGTTCAGGTCCATGTGGTTGCGCATGTAGCGTTCCGAGGCTTTTTGCAGCGGCTGGTAGTCCCAGGGATAATAGCCGCCCTGTCGCAGCGCCGGATAGACAACCCAGCGGCGGGCCTGGCTGATCCGCACCGCCGCGTCGTAGTCGGCAAGGTTCCAGCGCGCATCGGCCAGCGCCTGCAGCCGGTGCAGCGGTTCGGCGGCGGCGGGGTCGGTGGCGCGGTTGATGCGTTCCGACGGGTCGGCATCCAGATCGAAAAGCAGGTCGAGGTCGGCGGCGCAGCGGATGTATTTCCACCGGCCGTCGCGCAGCGCCACCATCGGTGCAATCGTGCCCTCGGCGGCATATTCCATCGCGACCGGCGGACGCGACCCGCCCCGGGCGACCGGCAGCAGCGACAGCCCGTCGGTCCAGGGTTGCACCTCGGCCATCGACACGCCGGCCAGATCGCACAGCGTCGGCGTCACATCGACGGTCGAGACCGGCGTGTTGATCCGTCCGGGTGCAAGTCCGGGGCCGGTGATCATCAGGGGCACCCTGGCGGCGCCGTCGAAAAAGTTCATCTTGAACCACAGCCCGCGCTCGCCCAGCATGTCGCCGTGATCCGAGGTGAAGACGATGACAGCCTGTTGCCGGGTGGCTTGCAGCACGGCAAGAACCTCGCCGATCTTGGCATCGACATAAGAGATGTTGGCGAAATAGCCGCGACGGGCCCGGGCGATCTGCGCCCCGGTCAGGCCAAAGGCGCGCCAGTCGCAGGCATCCATCAACCGCTGCGAATGCGGATCCTGATCGGCATAGGCGATGGCGGCGGGGGCGTCGGTTTCGGCGCAGTCGGCGTAAAGGTCCCAATAGCTGCGGCGCGCGACATAGGGATCGTGCGGATGGGTGAAGCTGACCGTCAGGCACCAGGGCCGCGGGTCGGCCCCGCGCGACAGGTCATACAGCTTCTGGCAAGCCTGATGCGCGACATCGTCGTCATATTCGTACTGATTGGTGGTCTCGGCCACGCCCGCGCCGCTGACCGATCCCAGATTGTGGTACCACCAGTCAATGCGTTGCCCCGGTTTGCGGTAATCCGGCGTCCAGCCGAAATCGGCGGGATAGATGTCGGTGGTCAGCCGCTGTTCGAACCCGTGCAACTGATCAGGGCCGACGAAATGCATCTTGCCCGACAGGCAGGTCTGATAGCCGGCCCGGCGCAGGTGATGCGCATAGGTCGGGATGGAGGAGGCGAACTCGGCGGCATTGTCATAGACACCGGTGCGGCCGGGCAACTGGCCGGTCATGAAGCTGGCCCGCGCCGGAGCGCACAGCGGCGAGGCGGTGTAGGTGTTGGCAAACCGGACCGAGCGCGCCGCCAGCGCCTTCAGGTGCGGCGTGTGCAGCCAGTCGGCGGGGCCGTCGGGGAACAGGGTGCCGGTCAACTGGTCCACCATGACGATCAGGATATTCGGGGGCTGCATGCGCTGTCTTTCGCCAGGGGGTCGTCAAAGCATCGTGCCCCGGCGCGCAAACTGCAATCCCGTCTGCGCCTCGGCCACGGCACCGGCCCGTGCCGCGCCAGGCAACACACAAATGTCATGGAACCTGCACCAAAGCTTTGCAGTCCTGCGGGAGGAGAAGCCACTGCCATTCAACCCCGGAAAGGAACCGCGATGACACGCCATATCGCCCTGACGCTTCTGTTGACCACCGTCAGCCTGCCCGCCTACGCCGAGGATTTCGGCGCGATGGTCGACGCCATGCTGGCCGAAAAGTCGATGGCCCTGTTCGGCATCGCCAAGCCGCTGGCCGAATCCGCTGCCGAATCGGCGACAGAAGGCTACCGCCTGCCCGCGCATGTCGCCGCCGACGCGGTCGCGCTGGCTGACGGCCTGACGGCCGAAATCGTGACCCGGGATGCCGCCGACAGCATGGACATGCTGGCCTTCTACCCGGCCGAAAACCCGACCCACCTGATCGCCTGCATTGAAGGCGATGTGGAAGAAATCGCGCCGGGCAAGATGAACCCGGCCGTCCAGGCCATCGCACTGGACGGCAGCGCCGTCACCACCATCGTGCGCGGCACCAATTCCTGCGACGGCATCCGGACCACGTCGTGGGGCACCATCCTGTTCACCGAAGAGGATGACGCCGGCGGCGCCTACGAGATCCTGAACCCGCTGGCCATCGCACAAGCCGTCACCATCACCGACCGCGCCACCGGTGCCACCACCGATGCGGCCGCCGTGCGCCGCCACATGGCGCTGCCGACCATGGCCTGGGAAGGCATCGGCCTGATGACCTCAGGCGTGATCTATGCCGGTGACGAGTTGCGCCCCGGCACCGATGTGCAGAACGCCAACGGTGGCGCGATCTTCAAATTCGTGCCCGCCACCATGGCTGCCGGCCCGATCACGACGCTCGACGCCTCGCCTTTTGCCGCCGGCAAGACCTATGCCATGCAGGTCGAGTGCATCAAGAATGCGGTGCAGTTCGGCCAGGGCTGCGAGACCGGCAACGCACTGTGGATCGAGGTTGATCCGACCAAGGCCCGCGCCGAAGCCGATGCCAAGGGTGCCACCGGCTATTATCGCCCTGAAGACCTGCACCTTGACCCGATGGTCAGCGAAGGCGCGCGGTTCTGCTGGACCAACACCGGCAACGAAGGCGGCAAGAACTATTCCGAAGTGATGTGCGCCATCGACTCCGCGCCGGAGACCATCCCGGTTCCCGATGCCGAGATGAAGGCCGAACTGACCACTGTCGTCACCCGCTTCATCGAGGGCGACAAGGATTTCAACTCGGTTGACAACCTCGACTTCCAGCCCGGCACCGGCATCCTCTATGTGATCGAGGATCATGCCAACGGCGACATCTGGGCCTGTCTGCCCGATGGTGCCGACCGCGACCTGAAAACCGACGGTTGCATCAGGATGCTGTCGGTCAAGGATACCTCGGCTGAACCCACCGGTTTCATCTTTGCCGCCGACGGCGCGACCGCCTATGTCTCGATCCAGCATTCCGACGATACCGGCATGGCCAAGGTCGATGACTACGGCACCGACGATCTGATCCGCATCACCGGCTTTGCTGCGGTTGCAAAGTAAGCGCCGCGATCGCAGGTGCTGACCGAGGAAGGCGGCGCGCGCCAAGCGCGCCGTTTTCGTTTGATCGTCCGCCATGTCGGAGGGTAGGAAGTCCTGACTTCCTGCCGGTCGCTGCGTGGCAGGATGGGTCTTGCTCGCCGATCCTGCTGTTGAAAGGAATGTGTCATGCGCTGGTTCCGCCCGAATGGTTACAGCGTCCTCATGTTGCTGCTGTTTCAGGGCATCATATCGGTTGTCTTGGCCTGGACCTCCTACGGGCTGATCACCGTTGCCATGGCCAACGCCGGATATCTGCGGGAATTCGGCCTGATGGCCGTGTTTGACGGCGGACTGCTGCAACTGCTGCAGATTACCGGAAAGGGCGTGATCTGCCTGATCTGCTATGTCGGCTTCAAGGGCATCGAGTACGAGTTGATCCATCGCTGGCGCGGCGGCAGCGGTCATTAGGCCAGTGCTGTAGCAACCGTGCGCCAGATGAGCCCCTGCTCGCCGGGGTCGGATGCCGGATGTGGCCGCGTAACGTCTGCGGGCTTGGCGGGATGCCTGTGAAAACGACGAGTCGGTGCATGAAAGCGAGCGAACCTCGCCCTTCGCGCGCGATCACATCTGGTCTGTCCCGGGTGGGGATTTCGGCATCATCGGCCCGGCATCATCGGTCCGGCGACGCCCGTCGGGCGTCGTCGTGACGGAAAGTCGCACCTGCGACGTTTGACGACTGCCCGGTCTTGCCCGATATCATACCAGAAGAGTTCAAGGGCAGGAGTGACCACGATGATTGCAAGACAGACACTGGCGTTCGCTTTGCTGGCGCTGGCCACTCCGGTCCTGGCCGAAGGCGACGCCGCCGTTGGCGAGAAGGAATTCAACAAGTGCAAGGCGTGCCATGCGATCGTTGCCGCCGACGGCACTGCGGTCGTCAAGGGCGGCAAAGTCGGGCCGAACCTTTACGGCGTGATCGGCCGCGCTGCCGGCAGTTACCCCGAGTTCGCCTATTCCGACTCGATGCTGGCTGCCGGAGCCAAGGGGCTGGTCTGGGACGAAACTGAACTGGTCGCGTATCTGCAGGACCCGACCGACTATCTGAAGGCCTATCTGGGCGACGACGCGGCCAAGGGCAAGATGGCGTTCAAACTGGCCAAAAAGGGTGCGGACGTGGCGGCCTATCTGACCAGCGTCGCCGCCGCTCCTTGAACCGGGCCCCTTGAACCGGTGCCCTGAACCGCCTGCCCCAGACCCGCTCTGTGCGCTGGCGCTCCGCCAGCCGCGCTGACCCGTCGCATCTGCGATAAATGCGCTTCAAACACCGCAATCATGGCGTTTCTTTTGCAAGGCCGCATTAAGCGCAACCCTGCAGTCTGACCCGACACCCCGAGGCGTTCGGGTTGGGGGCTCGTATGGTCAGTCTGCAGCATGTGGCTACGCATACCGGCGGCGCAATGGCCTATCTGTCGGGCATCCATGATCTGGAGGTGCTGACCCAGAGCGGTCAGACCGTGCTGCAAAGTGCAAGCGGCGCGCTTGGCGGCATCACCAGCTTTCGCATCGATCCCGGTGGCCCGGCGCAGTTCCTGTCACAGGCGGCCTATGCCACCACCACCCTGTCGTACTCCCCGGTTCCCTATGGCGGCACCACAATCATGCTGTCGCTGGTGCGGCTGAACAAGATGCTGGCGCTGGTGGATGCGGGGCCGGCCGGCAGCAGCAGCAGCACGCCGATCCATATCCGCAACAACGGCTTTGCCGGCGACAAGGTCACCATGCTGGCGGTCGACCTGAACGGGGTGACCCATGTCTATGCCGGGGTGAACGGCGATGCCGGAATCGCCCGCTATCGGCTCAGCGGTGCCAGCACGCTGGTGGCGCAGGGCACAGTGGCCGACGGCCCCGACCGGCATCTGGGCGACGTGTCGGCGATGGCTTCGGCCCGGACCAGCGTCGGGGCCTTTCTGTTTGCCGCCTCGGCCGGCGAAAACGGCATTTCCAGTTTCCGGATTGCCGGAGACGGTTCACTGACGCTGGTCGACGATCTGGGGCCGAAGCAGCAGCTTTACATCGCCACCCCCGGCGCATTGGAAACCGCGCGGGTCGGGGGCGAAACCTTTCTGCTGGCGACGGCTGCGGGCAGCGGGACGCTGAGCGCAATCCGGGTGTTCCCCGATGGCAAGATGAAGGTGGTGGACACCGTGTTCGACACGCTCGACACCCGCTTTGCCGGCGCCAACGTTCTGGAAACGGTGACGGCCGGCGACCGGGTGTTAGTGCTGGTGGCCGGGTCGGACGACGGGATATCGCTGCTGACGCTGCTGCCGGGCGGGCGGCTGATGCATCTGGGCAGTCTGGCCGATAGCGCGGGCACGGTGCTGAACAACGTCACGGCCCTGTCGGCGGCGGTGGTCGGGTCCGAAATTCAGGTGTTCGTCAGTTCGCAGAACGAACCCGGCATCAGCCAGTTCCGCATCGACCTGACATCGCTGGGTCTGACCCAGATCGGCAGTGCCGGGGCCGATGTGATGGCGGGCGGGGCCAGGGACGATGTTCTGGCCGGACGCGACGGCGATGACCGGCTGGACGGCGGGTCCGGCGACGACATCCTGATGGACGGGGCCGGGGTCGATCAGATGACCGGCGGCGCCGGTGCCGACACGTTTCTGCTGACCTATGACGGGAAGACCGACCGGATCCTGGATTTTCAACCGGGCCTTGACCGGCTGGACCTGACGGCGTGGCCGCTGTTCCACACGGTCGGTCAGATGGCGCTGACCTCTACCGCCGACGGGGCGATCCTGCGGTTCGGCAACGAGACGCTGGAACTGGTCAGCGCCGCGCGTTTGCCGCTGGGGCTCGGCCATTTTTCCAACGCGGATATTTTCAATCTGGCGCGGCAGATCGGCCTGCTGAACGGGCCGGGGGTCACGCTGTCGGGCACCAGCCGCAGCGACATCATGATCGGGGCTTCCGGCAACGATCTGTTCAAAGGCTCTGGCGCCGGCGACTGGATGGTCGGCGGATCCGGCTATGACAAGCTGACGTACGGCACCAAGACCTTGCCGCTGGTGCTTGACCTGAAGCGGGCCTACATGAACCAGGGTCAGGCTTCCGGCGACGAGTATGACAGTATCGAATGGTTCTGTGCCACGGACAGCAACGACACGATGTGGGGCGATGGCTACGGCAACCGGATGTGCGGCGGTCTGGGCGAGGACTGGATGATGGGGCGCGGCGGTACCGACCGGCTGGAAGGCGAGGGCGGGCGCGACATCATTCAGGGCGGAGCCGCGGCAGACATTCTGACCGGCGGGGCCATGCGCGACCAGTTCATCTATTCGCGGCCGACCGACAGTCTTGCCCAGGCAAAAGGTTGGGACATCATCACCGATTTCGAGGATGGGCTGGACATGATCATCCTGCGCGGCATCGACGCCAACGCCGGGCTGGCAGGCGATCAGGCCTTTGTGATGGCAGCCAGCGGCAGCTTTACCGGGCGCGTCGGCGAGGTGCGGGTGTTCAAGGATGCGGCAAACAACCGGACCTTCATTCAGGCCGATCTGGACGGCAACCGCCAGGCCGACATGCAGATCGAGCTGACCGGGCTATTCGACCTGACCGCTGCCGATTTTCAGCTTTGAGTTCGGTCGTACGGTGCACTGCCGCCATACAATGGGTCTGACCCGGTGCGCCAGCAGTGTTCAGCGCGGCACAGTTGCGGTATCAGGGGCGTTGGCAGACCCCATTTTCCCTTCGAATCGGAGACCGCGATGAACGACCAAGCTTCTGCAGCCGGCGGCGCCGGCAGGGCCGATCCCGCAGCACGTCTGGCGCAGGACCTGGCGCTGGCCCTGTGGCAGGTCCAGATGGGCACCTCGCTGCCCAAGGAACCCGAGGCGCGCAAGGCCGCCTGGAAGGATGCCAAGCGCGAAGCGCTGCGCACCGCCCGGGCCACGCTGAAGCGGCTGTCGAAAAAAGGCGTGATGCTGGTCAAGGCCGAGGTTCCGGCCTGACAGACTGCCTGACGGGCACCAAAACGCTTTGACCCCCGGCCGGAACCTCTTGCAAAGAATTGTTCCGAATCGAGCAGTGTCTTTCAGGCTTGTTGCTGGTGGGTCCAGGTCCGTTTCCGTTTCTTGTCGGATTTGATTTCAATCAAGTCGGGGCATGTCCCCGACGACCGCGCCTGCCTGCCCCTTGGCAGGCGCGTAGTGTGCGCCCACCCAGGCAGGCGCGGTCTGATTTCCCGACCACGCCGCCAAGCCCTACCTCCCTTGCCCTTCGCTTGCGCTCTCGGGCAACGGGCCGGGCGTCCGTCCACTGGACGGCCACCTGATCGGCCCGGCGCTGCACATCGACCGACAGTGCAGGTGGCAAGATCGAAGGCGATTCCACCAATGTTCGTCCTTCCCTAACCCCCCGGCTGGCGCAGCAGCGGCGCGATCACGGCCATTGTTCGCGCCGTCGCGCCGGAATGCGCCGTAAAGAAATCTGCCGCCTGTGCCGACATGGCGGCAAGGGCTGCCGGGTCGCCAAGCAACCCGAGCAGCCGGTCGGCCATCGCCACCGGCGTCGGGCAGACCGTCAGAACCCCGGCGGCTTCAGCCTCGACTGCCGGATATTCGATCGGCCAGACGTTCGGGCCGGTCAGTACCGGTTTTCTGAGGGCCAGCGGTTCGATGACGTTGTGCGCCCCCGACGGCAGGAAGCCACCGCCGGCAATCACCAGATCGGCGAGGGCCAGGTAGAAATACATCTCGCCCAGCGAATCGCCCAACAGCACATCGGTTGCCGACAGATCGACCTTGGCCCGGGGCGCCAGCGCTTGATCCAGAAGGTCAGACCGTCGCCGTACCCGCTGACCGGCGGCGGTCAGCAGGTCACCGGCCAGGGCAAAGCGTTCCGGGGCGCGCGGGATGTGCAGGAACAGGGGCGGCGGTTCGCCGGCTGCCTGATATCGGACCTGAATGGCGCGGTAGACGGCAAGGTAGGCCGGATCCTCGCCGGCGACAACGCTGGCCACCGCCACCACCGGGCGGCCGCCAAGTGCCGATTTCCGCAGCGCCGCTGCGGCGGCCAGCAGGCCCGGGGCAATCGGCTGGTCAAAGCGCAACTCGCCGCAGACATGGACATTGGGCGCGCCAAGGTCGCGGAACCGGTCAGCGTGGGTGACCGATTTGGCCAGCACCCCGGCAACCTGGCGGACCGGGTGGCCGATCCGGCGGGCAAAGCCGCAATCGCGGGCGTAGCTGCGGGCCGGATACTGGCTGTTGGCAAGGTAAAGCGGCACGCCCGCCCGCGCCGCCTCGGCAACCATGACCGGCCAGACCTCGATCTCCATCACCAGCGCCAGACAGGGACGGGCGCGCAGGAACCGGCGGTAGGCCCAGCCAAACTCCATCGGCAGATAGCGCGCGATCAGCCGCCCGGACGCAATCTCGGGGCCAAAGGCGGCCTCGCTGGCGCTTCGACCGGCCGGGGTCAGGTGGGTGGTGGTCACGCTTTCACCCCTGTCGAGCAGCGCCCGGACCAGCGGCACCGCCGAGCGCATTTCGCCCAGCGATACCGCATGCACCCAGACCGAACCCGGCAGCACCGGCCCGCCGCCCAGCCGTTCGCGCAGGTGCCGCCGATAGGCCGGATCGCGCCGGCCGCGCAGCCAGAAGTAGGCCAGGATCACCGGCAAGGCCGGATACCACAGCAGGCGGTACAGCGTCAGGATCAGCCGGTAGCGGAAATCTGCGCGCGCCATCTGGCCGGTCCCTGTTTCAGTCCCTGCGGTCTAGCCGCTCGGCCCCAAGGTGCAAGAGCCTTTCTGCCACCCGTTCCAGCGCCGCCCGGCCGGACCCGGCAAACTGTGCTGCCGGGCCGCGCAGGTCGGCCAGCGCCGGGTCGGCAAGGGCCGTGGCCAGGTCGTCGGCATCCCGGACCAGCCGGGCACCGCCGGCGCTGTCCAGGGCGGCGTAGTCGGCGGCAAAGTTTGCCACTTCCGGCCCGTGCAGCACCGCACAGTCGAGCCGTGCCGGCTCGTAGGGGTTGTGGCCGCCCACCGGCACCAGAGACCCGCCGACCAGTGCGGCATCGGCCAGACGGTACCACAGACCCATCTGGCCAATGCGCGGCACGACATAGACGGCATGGCCAGCGGCGGGCGGTTCGGTCAGGGCGGCATCGAAGCCCATGGACCGCATCGCCGCCAGAACCTCGAACGCGCGGGCCGGATCGCGAGGTGCTACGATCAGGCAGGCTGCGGGGTCGGACCGGCGCAGCAGCGCCAGTGCCGCAGCGGCCACCGCTTCTTCGCCGGGATGGGTCGAGGCGGCCAGCCAGACCCGGCGTCCGGCCAGGGTCCGTTCCCAGACCGCGCGCAGCCCCGGCTGATCGGCCAGCGCCGCAGCCCCGGACTTCAGTGATCCGTCCAGCGTGATCCGGCCCTGCGGCACCCCCAGGGCGGCAAAATGCCCGGCGGATTCGGCGTCCTGCACCCCGATGGCGGCAAACCGGGCATAGAGGTCGCTGAACAAACGCCGCGCCCGCGCCTTGGCCCGGTACGATGCGGCATTCATCCGGCCATTGATCAGCACCAGCGGAATGCCGCGCCGCGCGGTTTCGGCCACCATCGCCGGCCAGATATCACGCTCGGCCCAGACGCTCAGGTCGGGGCGCCAGTGATCCAGAAACCGGTGCACGAACGGCAGGCTGTCCAAGGGGAGGAACTGGTGCCGGGCCCCGTCCGGCAGGTTCGGGGCCAGCGCCTCGGCCGAAGTGCGCGACGACGAGGTGATCAGGACCTGCACGTCCGACCGGCGCGCCCTGATCGCCGTCACCAGTCCGGGCAGGGCCAGAACCTCGCCGACACCGACGGCATGCATCCAGATCAGCGGTCCGTCCGGGCGCGGCAGCGACGGCTGTCCGAGCTTTTCGCGGAAACGGGCCGGGTCTTCCTTGCCGCGCGCCAGACGCCGCAACAGGTGCCGCCGGGCCAGCGGCGCCAGCCACGGCGACAGGGCCAGCCAAGCGCGCAAAAGAAGCCCGGTCGGCGCGGGGTCAGCCAAGATCGCGAAAGGCTTTTTGCAGCGGTTGCGCCCAGAATCCCGGGTCCTGCAACACGGCCACAAACCGGTCCGCCGCCCGGCCCTGACCGAAACCGGTATGGCTCGGGTACCGCCGGCCCCACTCGTCGGCCAGAAAGCGGTCGATGCCCGCACGGTCATCGGCCTTGCAGGCGGACAGCGACGGCGCCGCCGACCGGTTGGTCTGGCGGGTGCCGATATCGAGGCTGGGAATGCCCAGAAACGGGGCTTCGCGCACGCCAGCGCTGGAATTGCCGACCATGACGCGGGCATTGCGCAGCAGTTCGGAAAAATAGGCAAAACGCATCGAGGGCAGGCGGCGGAACCGGGCGGCGGGCAGTTGTTCCAGCACGGCAAATATCGCCTGAGACCCGGGATCGTTGTTGGGATTGATCAGCACGAAATCACGGCCCGAGGCATCGAGGGCCGCATAAAGCGCGGTGGCCTGCGCGCCGATGCTGTCGGTTTCCGAGGTGACGGGGTGAAAGACCGCGATGCCATAGTCGTCGAACGGGATGGCATAGCGTTCCTTGACCTCTGCCAGCGGGACGCCGGAGGGCTGGCCATGCACATCCAGTTCCGGCGAGCCGATGGCATGCACCGCTTCGGGCGGCTCGCCCAGTGCCATCACCCGGGCCCGGGCCGCCTCCGACGAGACGAAATGGCAGGTGGCCAGCTTGGTGTTGCAGTGGCGGAACACCTCGTCGATGGTCCCCGACACCTCGCCGCCTTCGATATGGGCCGAGCGGATGTAGTTGGTGGCGGCGACAAGCGCGCAGGCCAGCGCCTCGACACGGTCGCCATGCACCACCACCAGATCGGGGCGGTGTTCGGCGACGAAATCGGAAAAACCGATGACGGTCTTGGCCAGCACCATGTCCTGCGGGTCGCCGATGCGCTGGTTCAGGAAATCCGACGCTGCGACGCCCGCCAGCCGGTGCACCTCGTTCTTGGTCAGCCCGTAGCGGTCCAGCATGTGCATGCCGGTCACGAAGAAGCTGACGGCAAAGCCGGCATCGCGGGCGGCGATGGCCAATGGCTCCAGCTTGCCGAAATCGGCCCGGGTTCCGGTGACAAAGAGCAGGGATCGGGACATGGGGCCTTTGATGCTGGTGCGGCGCACAATAGCGGGACGCGTCGGGGTCGCAAGCCGGCGTTGCTGGTCTGGCGACGCAAGGACTGCGGTGTGGACAGGGTTTTGCGAATTGTCTAGGGGTAGCACCACCGATAGGAATGCCGGGGACGCCATTCGATGAGCCAGGACCGCATCGTAATGTGCATGAAATGGGGCACGCTCTATCCGTCGGACTATGTGAACGTGCTGTTCAACGCGTGCCGCAAGACCATCACCGGCCGGTTCCGCTTTGTCTGCCTGACCGACGATGCTGCCGGTTTCGACGCCGGGATCGAGGCGCTGCCGCTGCCGGTGATCGGCCTTGCGGCGCAGGATTGGTTCACCAAGGCGGTGTGGCCGAAACTCGCGATCTATCAGCGCGACCTCTTCGGGCTGAAGGGGCGGTGCCTGTTCATCGATCTGGACATGGCCGTGGTCGGGCCGATGGACGAATTCTTCGACTACGCCGGCGGCTTTGTCAGCGTGGACATCGGCGACAACTGGCGCCCCGGCGGCGGCAATGCCAGCCCCGAGGTCGGCACCAGCATCTTTGCCTTTGACCTGGGCGGCGAGACCGCGATCCGGCAGCGTTTTCTGGCCGATCCGGCCGGGGCGATGGCCCGGTTCGAGAATGAACAGCAATTCGTCGGAGCGACCGCCAGCCGGATGTCGTACTGGCCGCAGGACTGGGTGATCAGCTTCAAGCGGCATCTGCGCCGCCCGATCGGGCTCGACCTGGTGCTGCCGCCCAAGGCTCCGCCGAAAGGCTGCCGGGTGGTGACTTTCCATGGCGACCCGCGCCCCCTGGCGCTGTTGCCCGAACGAGCCGGCTTCTGGGACCGGTTTCCGCACATGGGCCACGGTCAGGTGCGCTGGATGGTGGATTACTGGACCGCAAATGGCGGCAGGCTGCCGCCACGTGCCGGCGCGACACATTAGGAGCCGCGGGCTTGGGAGCGATCAGCAGGTTGAAGGAACGGGTGCGGCGCTGGAAACTGGCGCGACGGGCGCCGTCGGAAATCTTTTCCGGGTATTACCGGTCGAACAAGTGGGGCGACAAGCACAGCCGCTCGGGCAAGGGCTCGAACCTCGAAGCCACCGCCGACCTGCGCCGCCTGTTGCCGCCGCTGGTGGCCGAACTCGGGGCGCGGAGCTTTCTCGATCTGCCCTGCGGCGACTATTTCTGGATGCGCCAAGTGGATCTGGCGGGCGTGGCCTATCACGGCGCCGATATCGTGCCCGAAATGATTGCCCGCAATCAAGCCGGCTTTGGCAGCGACCGGGTGAGGTTTTCCGTCATCAACCTGATCGAGGGGCCGGTGCCGCGCCATGACATCATGTTCGTGCGGGATTGTCTGGTGCATCTGTCCAACGCGCATCTGTCGGCGGCGCTGCGCAACATCAAGGCCTCCGGTTCGACCTGGCTTCTGACCACGACCTATCCCGAGAGCTTCAGCAACACCGACATCTCGACCGGGCAGTGGCGTGCCATCGATCTGACGCGGGTGCCCTACAACCTACCCGCGCCGGAGCGGCTGATCGCCGAGGGCTGCGCCAGCGAAAAGGGCCAGCAGCCCGACAAGTCGCTCGGGCTCTGGCGTGTCGCCGATCTGCCGGACCTCATGCTGTGACCTTGCGGTGGGCGGCAGCAAAGCCATGACCGTCAGATTGAAAGACTGGATCAGAACCGCCAACCGCCACCGAATCGAACGGTTGCGGCTGGCCGCGCCGGCGGTCGAGACGCCGTTGGGGTTCAGGTTCAGCGGCATTCGGCAGATGATCGGGGCAGAGTGGGAGGCCGAGGAGCGGGCATTGGTGCAACTCTTGCTGCCGCAGTGCAACCTGTTCCTGAATGTCGGGGCGCATTACGGGTTCTATTCCTGCATCGCGCTGCAGATGGGGATCCCGGCCGTGGCGGTCGAGCCGATCCCCGCCAATTGCGCCATGATCGCCAAGCATGTCCAGGCCAACGGCTGGGGGAAGGGGTTCACACTGCTGCCGGTGGCGGCGGGCGATATCGGCGGCTTCATCGAGATTCAGGGCGGTGGCTCGGGCGGAACCGTGGTCAAGGGGCTGTCGATGGCGCCGGCGTCGCAGGTGCAGACCGTGCCGGTGGTCCGGCTGGAGGATGTTGTGGCGCTGCGCGGGCGCCGGATGCTGGTGCTGATGGATGTGGAGGGCTTCGAACTCGCCGCGCTGAGGGGAGCGGCGGCGCTGCTGGCCGCAAGCCCCCGGCCGATCTGGATCATCGAGGTCCAGTCGCATTTCGGCACCATGGCTGCGCCGCGACCGAACCCGGCTTATGCCGCGACTTTCGAATTCATGCAGGCGGCGGGCTACCACGCCTTTCGCATCGACCGCGGTCTGGCGCCCTTTGCTGCCGCCGATGCCGCCGACCGGCGCCAGGACCGCAGCACCGAGGCTGCCACCAATTTCCTGTTTCTCGACCGGTTGCTGACACCGGCCAGCTTCGGGCTCGGCACGCCGGGCTAGCGCCGGTCAGCCCTTGCGCCGCTTCTTGCGCGCCCGGTTCCATTCGCGCAACCGCGCATAGCGCTCGGCCCCGACCAGACGCAGCAGGCCCTGGCCCAGACGGTGGCCCAGCATGCGCTTGCGGCTGATCCGGGCGGCCTCCGCCCTACCACGCTGCACCAGATCGGCCGTTGCTCCAGCGGACTGGCGCTGTTCAATTTCGACCTTAACCGCTGAAAGCGGTTCGGGCAAATCGCCCGCTGCAATCGCCGCCAGCACGCGAGCGCGCATCTGGTAGTGAACCGAGGTATCGGGTTCTGACGGGGTCTTTTTCAGGTAGTTTGCATGCAGCAGCTTCATGCTGGCATAGGGGAAGGTTGGATGGAAGATTCGCTTTTCGGTCACCAGTGCCACGAAGTTCAGAACCTCGGCAGACCAGGCGCCGGTCTTTTGCGGGGCCGCCAGAAGTCTCCGCGCGGCTTCGGCAAAGGCGCTGTCGGTAAAGGCCGCATGGGTCAGCGCCCTGACCTGCTCGTCGTGCCCGGCCTTTGCCAGCGCCGCGATCAGGTCTGCGGCGGTGAACAGCCCGGCCGCGCTCAATCCCGCATCGATCAGAGCCCCGGTCAGCAGCCGTTCGCCGCGGTGGATGGCATTGTATTTCAGGCTGGAAACCCGGTAGCGGTCCCAGAAGCGCCAGAACACCGCCGAGGCGGTTACCCTGGGCCCGAACCAGTAAAAGAAGGATTCCAGAAAGGGCGGACGGGGCCTGCCATAACGCGGCGACAGCTGGTGCAGAATGGTTCCCATCACGTCCTTCCCGCCAGCTTCCATCCGGTCGATCAACGTGTCGTCGCCGAAAACCGGCCACCAAACGCTGTCATTCAGGATTATCAGCGCCTCTGGCGCTGTCCGCAGGTCGCGCAGCACCCGGATGCCGTCGCGGTAGCCGCCGAAGTCATAGCCGAAATTCGGCCGCTCGATCGTCCGCCAGACCAAGGGCGCAAGCTCGGCATGGTCGGACGGCGACAGGGCGGCGTTGGACATGACCAGCACGGAATAGCCCTTGGCCGACAGGGTGCGGCAGGTTTCCAGGGTGGAGCGCAGCAGGGCCTTGGGCTGGTAGATCAGAAAAATTGCGATCTTTCGCCCAAGGGGCCGCTGCCCCGGTGTCTGCACCGCCCGTTCGGCAAAGGTGCGATCATGCTGCCGGATCAGCCCGGGCTCCAGCGGATAGGACAGCAGGGCTTTCAGCTGACTGCGCAGCCGGCCCGCTTCCACCGTCAGTTTCTCCAGCAGCCTGCCCAAATTCTTCCGCCCGAGGTTACTCAATCAAGAATGTCGCGCCGGCATGGCCGGCTTTGGCAGTCGGGGGGGCACCGCGCATCGTGCCTGGCGCAGGGTGGACTTTGACGGAATCGCCTTTGCCCACGCCGCTCGCCCGCCGGTCGATGTGTAATCCCGGGCCGATCAGGTGGCCGTCCAGTGGACGGACGCCCGGCCCGTTGCCCAAAGGCGCAAGCCGTCGGGCAAGGGAGGTTGGGCTGGGTGCAGTGGTCGGGAAATCCGGCCGCGCTTGCCTGGGCTGGCGCACATTACGCGCCTGCCAAGAGGCAGGCAGGCGCGGCCTGATTTGATTGAAATCAAATCCGACAAGAAAAACATAAGGATAGAACCTCCGGCCAACACCGGACACGAAGTAAGAACAACTGCTCCAATCCCGTGGGCAGGGTAGGAATATCCCTTCCATGTTTCCGTCAAATGTCATCGCGCCTAGCCCTTTTGCCGCTGTTTGCGCGCCCGGTTCCATTGCCGCAACCTCTCGAACCGCTCGGGGCCGACGATCTGCAACAGGGTCTGGCCCAACCGGTGCCCCTGCATCCGCTTTCGGGCGATGCGTGCCGCCTCGGCCTTGCCGCGCGACAGCAGGTCGGCGGGCGGCTCGCCTGTCACGCTTTTGGTCTTGATCATCGCCCAGGACGGATGCGAGGCATAGTTCACCCCCGGTTCGGTTTCGGTGGTCACGCACAGCTCGAACCCGGTGTCGGCGGCAAAGCGGTCTACCGCTTCCACGACCAGCGGCCAGTCCGAATGATAGTCGTCGCCCGCGATCAGGCCGCCGACGCGGACCTTGCGCGCCCAGTGCCAGATGGTCTCGCCGCCCTCCTGCCCGGAATGGGCGTAGCCGTCGATATAGATGAAATCGATGCTTTCGTCGTCGAACAGGTCGTAAGCTTCGGCAAAACTCATCCGCAACAGCTTGTAGGGTGCCAGCAGGCCAACCCGGCGCAGCGCGGTCTTGTACTGACCGACGTCATGGGTGTCGGCATACATGTCGACGCCGAAAAACGTGGCAAACCGGCCAGACGCCACCATCCGACGCGAAAACTCGCCGCCTGCTACGCCAAGTTCGATGCCGATGCAGCCGTTGCCGCCGGGCAGCAGTTTCAGGATGTCGTGGCGGTGAAAGCCGGTCAGGCTACGCATCGGCAAGGTCCGCCCATTTCAGCTGCGTATTCCTTGCCATGGCCCGGGTGGTGCGTAAGCCCACCACCTTGTCGAAGTCATACCCGGCAATCTCGCCTGATCCCGGGCGCCGCGCCCAGATGTCAATTTCGGTGATCACGTGGCCCGCGGGCAGGTCGCGGTCGGCCACCACAGAGGCGCGGGCAAAGCGGTAGACTGCCTCCTCGGGTCCGGTGCGCTGCTTGGGATTGTGCAGGGCGGTGTGAATCTCGCGGCTGCGGTCGATCAGGAACTTCAGCTCTGCCGGATCCATCGAATTGATGATGTCGGGGCCGATGCGGTAGCGGCTGTCGGTATAGTGCCGTTCCAGGATGCAGGCCCCCAGCGCCACCGAGGCCAGCGCCATTTCCGGGCCGATCGAATGGTCGGAAAAGCCGACGACGGCTTTGGGAAAGGCGTTGCGCAGATCGGTGACGCCCTGCAACGACACGATCTCGGGCGGCGACGGGTACAGGTTGGTGCATTCCAGCAGTGCATAGTCAAGCCCCGCCGCATCCAGAATGGCGACCGCAACGCGCATGGTGTCGATGGTCTGCATGCCGGTCGACAGGATCACCGGGCGGCCCATCCGCGCGATATGGCGGATCAGCGGCAGGTTGTCGGCCTCGCCCGAGCCGATCTTGAAGGCCGGCACGTCGATGCTGTGCAGGAAATCCGCCGCCGCCCGCGAGAACGGGGTGGAGATGTAGATCATCCCCAGGCTTTCGGTGTAGCGCTTCAGCTCGATCTCGGCTTCGGGCGGCAAGGCGCAGCGGCGCATCACCTCCCAGATCGACACATCGGCGTTCGGCGGAAAGATCGATTTCGCCTCTTCGGTCATCTCGTCCTCGACGAAATGGGTCTGATGCTTGATGCATTCGCAGCCGGCATCGCGGGCCAGGCGGACCATGTCGCGGGCCACATCCAGGCTGCCGCCGTGATTGATGCCTATTTCGGCGATCACCAGCGGCGGGTGGTCCGGGGAAATGCTGCGGTGCGCGATCTTCATGGGTGGTCCTTCGGGTCAGACGCGGCGAATGGTGTCGCCATGCACCAGCGTCGGCATCAGTTCGATCCGTTCGCCACCCGGCGCACCGGCGGCAATGATCCGCGCGGCCTTGCGGCCAATCTCCAGCCGCCCGGCATCCATGGTGGCCAGCTTGCGCGACAATCCGTCCAGCAATTCAACGCCGTTGAACCCGGCCAGCCCGACCCGGCCGGGCACGTCGATCCCCGCATCAAGGCAATAGAGCAGCCCGCCCGCGCCGATCATGTCGTTGGAGTAATACAGGAAATCCAGGTCCGGCGTCCGCCCCAGGATCGCTGCGGTCATCTCGCGGCCTTTCAGAAGGGCCGAGCCGCCGGAATAGAACTCGCGGTCTGCCAGCGTCAGCCCGGCCTCGGCCAATCCGGCCTCGAAGCCTTGCAGCCGTTTGCGGGCCCGGTGGTCGTGCGGCATCATCGTGCCCAGAAAGCCGATGCGGCGGTAACCCGATGTCAGGATCGCCGCCGCCATTTCCCGCCCGGCCCGGATATGCGAGATGCCGACGACGGAGTCGATGGCAGGCCCGTCGACATCCATCACCTCGACAATCGGGATGCCGGAATTCATCAGCATGGCGCGCGACGCGTCCGAATGTTCCAAGCCCGCCAGAATGACGCCGGTCGGCCGCCAGGACAGCATTTCATACAGCACCGCCTCTTCGCGTTCCGGCGAATAGTTGGTGACGCCGACGACAGGCTGCAGCGCCGTGCCCTCCAGCCCTTCGGAGATTCCGGTCAGCACTTCGGGGAATACCATGTTGGACAGGGACGGGATGATGACCGCCACCAGATTGACCCGCTGGCTGGCCAGCGCCCCGGCGATCTTGTTGGGCACGTAGCCCAGCTGCTTGGCCGCCGCCAGCACACGGGACCGGGTAGACTGGGACACATCGCCCCGGTTGCGCAACACCCGGCTGACCGTCATCTCGCTGACACCAGAGGCTTGCGAGACGTCGCGAAGGGTCAGGGCGCGGTGCAGGTCGTGCGCGACGGGTTTGGCCAAAGGTCGGATCCTGTGCTGAGGCAACGCTTTCTTGTTAGCCGCAAAGGCCGGATTGTCCAAGGGCGAACCGGCCGGGCGCAGCGGCTGGCGTGCGACAGTGGTCCGGTCAGTTCCGCCGGGCGAACGCCACCACCGCAACCAGCGCCGAGGCGATCACCGCGCTGAACATGCCGACGCCCAGGCTGGACTGCGCCGCGACAAAGCCGATCAGCGGCGGCCCGGCGATGTAGCCGGTAAAGCCGATGGTCATCACCGCACTCATGTTCGCCGCTGCCGCCTTGCCGTCGATCTGTCCGGCAACAGAAAACAGTAGTGGTGTCAGCGTGGCATGCGCGATCCCCAGCACGCTCATCGCGAGTATCGTGCCAAGGGGTGTGGTGGCCAGCAGTCCCGCCGCCAGCGCCGCAGCGCCCGCCAGTCCGCCGGTGATCAGCACCAGCCGGTCGCCAAAGGCATGCCGGATGGCATCCCCGAACAGCCGCATGATCGCGGTCGCGCCGGAAAACGCCGCAAAGCCCCAGGATGCCGTTGCATAGTCGGTATGGTACTTTTCCAGCAGATAGACCGACGACCAGTCGCGCAGGGCACCGCCGCAGAACAGCACCAGGAACGCCATTGCCGCCACCGGCAGCAGTCGCAGGGACGGCAGGGCCAGCGTGCTGCCCCTTACCCCGCGATCCGCTGCGGCGGGCAGCAGCATCCGGGCAAAGACCGCGATCGCCGCCACGCAAGCGGCGGCCAGGATGGCCGCGTGCAACTGCGCCGACATCCGGTCCAGCGCATAGCCGGTGGAAATGGCGCCGACGATGCCGCCAACGCTGTACATTGCGTGAATCCGGGTCATCACCAGCCGGCCCGACCGCCGCTCGGCCGTAGCGGCCTGCACGTTCATCGAAGTGTCCATCAGCCCGTTGGCGGCACCCAGGGCAAAGATCGCCACCGCTGCCAGCGCCGGGCTGCCCGCCAGGATTGGCAGGATGAACAACAGGGGTGTCGCCACCGCAACCACGGTCAGCACCGGCGCGCTGCCGAAGCGCCGCACCGGCAGGCTGGACAGGCCCATTGCGATGATCGACCCCATGGCCATCGATATCAGGATCAGCGAAAAGACCTGCGGCGCAATGTCGAGCCGTTCCTTCAGGGCGGCAAAATGCGTGGCCAGACTGCCGACCAGGGTGCCGTTGACCAGAAACACCCCCGAAACGCCAAGGATGGCACGCCGGACCGATGCCGCTTCCGGGTCGGAAACGAGGGTGGTGGTCATTCGCGTCGTCTCCTGCCGTGCAGCCCGGGCCAACGGACCGGTTCGTCTGCCGTTTTGGGCCCAAGTCGCAGGTCGGTGTTGCATGTCTGGGATCGAAGCGAAAGGCTTCTGCGCTGCAATGCGCCGGTCAAAGCGGTTCTGGGAAAGCAATCGCAGCGGTGGCAAACCGGGGGGGTCGAGGGCAGCCTGATCCTGATCCGACCGGCACGGCAGGCCTTGTTGCCGTCCGGCTTTGCCTCAACCGGTCATCCCGGTGGCGGCAACATCCCCGGCAAGCGGCACCGGCTTGCCGGCGACGTGCCGTGCGGCGGCAACAGACGCAAAGCGGCAAGCGGCTGGCAGGTCGTCCTTGCGGCAAAGCCGGGCCGCCAGGGCGCCGACGAACGCATCACCCGCACCATGTGAACTGACCGCCACGACCTTTTCGGCCGCCACGGTGAACGGCGCTGCATCGGTGCGGCAGCAGGCCAGACCCTGTGACCCCGCCGTGACGATGACCGTACCGAAGCGCTGGCAAAGTACGCGGGCGGCGTCGGCGGCACTGGCCAGATTGCTGACCACGCGCGCCGTCATCATCTCGGCCTCGACGGCGTTCACCACCAGGATATCCACCAGCGCCGCCAAATCCGGCGACAGGTCACGGAACGGCGCGGCGTTCAGTACGGTAGCGATGCCCCGGCGGCGCGCCTGCTGCAACGCCGCCAGATTGACCGCTGCCGGCACTTCGTTCTGCAGGACCAGCAGCGCCACGTCCTGCCAGACCTCGGGATGGTTCAACACTGCGGGCGGCAGGTGCAGGTTGGCCCCTGAAACGATGGTGGCGGCGTAATCGCCGGCCGCATCCAGGATTGCCACGCTGATGCCGGAACCTGCGTTCGCGATGTCGGCGACAAAGCGGTGATCGACGCCTTCGGCCTGCAGCCGGGCCCGCAGATACCGGCCGAATTCATCCGCGCCAACCGCGCTGACCATACGCGACGCGGCACCGTGGCGCCGTGCCGAGACCGCCTGATTGCCGCCCTTGCCGCCAAACTTCGGGTACCAGCGCGACCCGACCGCCGTTTCATCCCGGCGCGGCAGACGATCGGCCTCTACCATGATGTCATAATGCAGGCTGCCAACGGTCAGAACGACAGGATCAGGGAGTGTCACGGTCACCTCACCGGTTTCGCTTGGATCGAACGGTTGCCATAGCCCAGCCGATCAGGCTGGGCAATGCGCACCGGTGCCGCGTCGGAGCATCTGTCCGACTTCATTCAGAATCCCCCCTGAGCTTCATGCCGGGGAAATCCGGCCTGGGCACCCCCTGCTGTCAGGAGGGTTTGCCGCCTGAAGCTGATCGGGTACGGATCAACCTTGAGTGACGTTTGATGGAAGCAATCGTCCGGTTGTGGATCGCTATCCTGCCCATGGCAGGGCAAAGAACGGGTGCGTGACCCAGCGCCACCAAGCCTGGTCAAGAAACTGCGCAATCAGTAGTTCCGCGCCGATACCAAGCGAAAACACCGCCGCCAGAACATACCAGACGAAAGCCATCAGCCTGGACTTACGACCGGCGGGCACGGCTGCCTCGGCGGCAATTGCGCCATCCCACAGGCCGGGCCGCAGTCCGGCAGCGCGCGGTGCACCAAACGCATAGAGCCGGGCGGCCAGATTGCGCAGAAACCACAGCGACAGAAACGCCCAGGCCGCCGTCGCCAGATCGATCCGGCCGCGCAGGTCCGCCACCTGCGCCGGGCTCAGATCTTCAATACCCGGGAAGAACTCGTGGCCCAGGGCAATCACGCCGTGACTTGCGAAGAGCGGTAATGCAAGAACGAACGTCAGCCCCGAAAGCACCGGCAACCGCCAACCTGCCTGAGCGAGAACGGATCGCAGGCGGCGCAACTCGAACGCAGAGGCAAGCCGGTTCTCGCACGCCATGTGCGCCAGCATGACCGGAAGGGCAGGCAGGACCAGAACAGACACCAAGGTGCCCAGCAAGAACACTGCGGGCCCGACGGCGGCCTGTTCATAACCCTTGTTGAAGGAGTTTTCCCAGCCTGCCCACCAGGCACCGAGCCACAAGAGGCTGAAGGGAAGGGTCCACACCAAAAGGGCAGAAAGGGTCATCAGCCCGGCGCGGATGTTTGCGCCCAGTCCGCCCAACGCACGGGCGAAGCTGCCCTGTTCGTGCGGGCCTAGGATCCAGCCCGGCGCTTCTTCCACCATGCCGAACGCATGGCGGCTTCTTGATCCCATGTGTCGGGTGATCCACCCCAATGCAATCAGCGAGGTGACCGGCAGAAGTGTGAGGCCAATGCCGAACGCAGCGTCAAGCGCGGTTCCACCGAGACGCGACAGGCGGCCCGGATGGCCCCGGACGGGCGAGAATGCGGTCATCCGAACACCCCTTCAACTGCGCTGCCTTCGGCCCGATCAGGGGTGAAACCCATTGCCGCCGCAATGGTTGGCGCGATGGCGGATTGATCGACCGGCCGATCCATCACGCCGCGCCCGATGCCGGGACCGAAGATCACGGCCCAGGTTTCGTGGGCGGAGCGGGAATTGAAATGATGCTGGAACGGCACGTCCGACAACGAGTTCGCGTCACGTCCACAATCCGGGGTGATCACGAAGACGGTATTGTCGCGGTAGAACGGATCGGCGTCAGCGGTGGAGACCAGCCGTTGCAACCCTTCGTCGATGATCGCGATGGCGCGGGTGTAGTGCGTCGGGTTGCCCCAGTGCACGTAGTCGGGATCCTGATAGTTCACCATCATGAACCGCGGTTTCAGTTCAGCCATCGCGCGGACCGACAATTCGGTAAGCAGGCGGTCACCACGGGGGTTGCGCAAGCCTTCATCACCGAACATTCTGCGCCAACGCGCCCAGAAGGCTTCGACCTGAGCCGAGGGCTCGGGTGTTGCGCCGCGCGGATCGGCGGTCAGAAGCGCTGCGCGTTCCCCCTCGATCCTTGTCCGGGCATCGTCGGTCAACCCGCCCTCGGCCAGCGCCATTTTGGTGCGATACAGCTTGTAACGGTGCAGGCTCAGCATTTCCGAGCGGAAATCGATGCCGAAGTGATCACCCGCGCCGAATGTAAAGAATTCCTCCTGTGGGCGGTCTTCGCCATTGATCAGCAGGACCTCGTGCGAGGCGAGGTCGAAGCTGCGGCGCAGATACTCGAAAATCGTCGGTTCAGTTGGCTCCAACCGGTCAGCAAGGAACTCGCTGGCGTCGCGGTAGGCAAGGTATCGCCCGGTCAGAAGGTTCAGCGTGCCTTCGGCGTGCGAGGTATTCACCCCTTCGAGCCTGTCGATTCTGAGGTCGGGAATGAATGTGCCACGCGGCGCGAGGACATGGCGCAGGTACGGGGCCCAGGTGGCCGCCTCGTCTATCGTTTCGGCCCGTCGAACGCCGCCGCCAAAGCGGACGAGAATCACGTTGGGACCCTGATATCCGGGGGTAACTTGTGCGAACCCCGGCATCGGCGCGGCAAGGCCGGCGGCCAATCCAAGGGTAAAGGAACGGCGATCCATCGTCGCGACCTCACTAGTGTTAATCTTATTAACATTGCCACAGGCCAAACGGAAAAGCGACAGGTTTCTTTCGGATCAGAAAGCCGCGTGTTGCAAACGTGCCGATCCCTGCCGCCGGGTATCTTCTGACGGCACCCTCGGGAAATCCCGATCTGGAAGCCAACGCAGGGCACGGATTGCCAGGTAATCGTGCCTGGTGTCGCAGAATTCCCTGCAGTGATCGGTCAGCATCGCGCGGATTGACGTATCGGGGTAGCGGTTGAACGGCAGAACTTCGTTGTGCAGCACACACGCCTTTCTGCGGCGCTATGTGATGGAATGTTCCGCGACCGATGGCATCGAGCTTTCCCATGCAGAAAAGATGGCAGATTCAGAGCTCTGGGGAAAGATCGGTTGGATCAGGGGGATCCGGACGATCAGCTTCGATCCCTGGCTCGCTGCCTTGCTGGGTGTTGGCGGTCTGGGGTCGGTACAAAGGTTCCGCTTAGTGCGACCGGCCGTATTCCCGGATTTCCTCTCGCAGCGCCCTGGTTGCGCGTGGCAATCTTTCGAGCAGAAAGAACGGGAACGACATTGGCAACTGCACGCGCTAGCCTACAACCTGGCCACCTTCCTTCGCTGCATCGAACTGCCCGAAGCGATGGCCGACTGGTCGCTTCTGTAGTTGCCGCCCGCAGTGCAAGAAGTTTCTTCTGTGGTTGCCGCCCGCAGTGCAAGAAGTTTCTGACCTTATTGCCGCGTGATCGAGTGCGAACTTCTGTCAGGCCTTTGGGTGCAGCCATTTCAGAAGCTGCTGGCCGTGAT
>JANNRR010000094.1:0-20896 GCA_031401675.1 Paracoccaceae bacterium | reverse complement strand
GCAATCACCGTCTTCGACAGCTACGACGACATCGTCGAGGCCTGCTGCAATGCCTGGAACTTCCTCGCCAACGACCCAAAGGCAATCGCGTCCATCACCACCCGCGCTTGGACGCAAGTCAGTTGAAAGGGCCGTTGGTATAACACGCGTGTTATGCCGGGCAATGCGTTGATATTGCGGTATTATCAGTATTTCGTTAACGAATTGTCAACCTTTCACGGCACCTGCGCCCCGGTCGTTGCCAGATACACCGCATAGACCGAAGTGGTCGCGGTGATGAACATCCGGTTGCGGCGCGGGCCGCCGAAGCACAGGTTCGACACGCCTTGCGGCACCAGTACCTTGCCAAGCCTTGTGCCATCCGGGGCAAAGCAATGCACGCCGTCGCCGGCGCTGGACCACAGGTTGCCGCTGATATCCACCCGGATGCCGTCCGGCAGCCCGACATCGATATGCGCGAACGTGCGGCCCTTTTTCAGCTTGCCGCCCTTGACGTCGAACGCCCGGATGTGGGTGGGAAACGACGGATCGTGGCTGAACGCACTGTCGGCCACGTACAGCACGTTTTCGTCGGGCGAGAATGCCAGGCCGTTCGGCTGGGTGAAATCATCGGCCACCACGTCGATCCTGCCCGCCGGATCGATGCGGAACACATGCCGGGCCGGCTGTTCCTCGGCGCCCTGATAGCCCTCATAGTCCGACATGATGCCGTAGCTGGGGTCGGTGAACCAGATCGCGCCATCCGACGACACCACCACGTCATTGGGCGAGTTCAGCCGCTTGCCCTTGTATTCATCGGCCAGCACGGTGATCGAACCATCGGGCTCGGTGCGGGTGACCCGCCGGGCCCCGTGTTCACAGGAAACCAGCCGCCCCTGCCGGTCGCGGGTATGGCCGTTGGAAAAGTTCGACGGTTGCCGGAACACGGTGGCACCGTTGGCACCGCCGCCGCCCTCGACCCAGCGCAGGATGCGCTGGTTGGGGATGTCGGAAAACAACAGGCAGTTCAGATCGCGGAACCAGACCGGCCCCTCGGCCCAGCGCAACCCGGTAACCAATTCGTCAAGACACGCGGACCCGACGTGCAGCCGGCGAAACCGGTCATCGTCAATCTGGAAAATCGACATCTAATCCTCCTAGCGTTGTGCCTGCCGCCCCGAGGCCAGCAGAATGACGGCGATGATGATGAAGCCGGTGGCCAACAGGCGGACCCCGGCGCTGAAACCATAGGTGTTCAGCATCGAAACCACCAGAAACATGAACAGCGACGCCCCCCAGATACCGGGCACGTTGCTGTCGCCCCCGGCGACGGCAGTACCGCCGATCACCACCACGGCGATCGACATCAACAGGTATTCGGCCCCCATGTTCAGCGCCGCGCCGCCGGAGAAACAGCTGAGCAGAAAGCCGCACAGCGCCGCCAACACCGCACACAGGACATAGGTGACGAACCTTGTGCCATCGACCGGAATGCTGGCCATGCGGGCGGCGGCCAGGCTTTGCCCGATGGCGGCGATCCAGCGGCCGTAAACGGTGCGGTGCAGCAGCACCCAGATGCCTGCGGACAGCAGCAGCGCGATCAGCGCGACATTGGGGATGCCAAATGTGGTTGCGGTCGCGAAATCGGCCAATACCGGCGGCGGTTTGATGCGCAGGCCGCGATTGGTCCAGATGGCGGCGGACTGCACGATGAAGCTCATCGACAGGGTGGCGATGATCGGCGGGATGCGCAGCGCCTTGATCAGCGCATAGTTCAGGATGCCGACAGCAACGCCAGTCGCCAGCGTGATGACCAGCCCGTGCAGGATCAGGCTGTTGTCGGTGTTCATGTATTTCAGCGCCAGAGTTCCGGCCAGCGTCATGGTGGCAGGCACCGACAGATCGATGTTGCCGGGGCCGAGCGTGATCACCAGCATCTGGCCCAGCCCGACCACCACCGAAAACGCGGCAAAAGTCAGGGCGGCCTGGCTGAGCCCCTGCGTGCTGGCCCCGGCGGTCACGGCGATGGTGGCCAGCCAGACCACCAGCGCCGCGACGAACGACCACAGCCAGGGTTTGCGCAGCAGGCTCACCGCGCACCCTCCAGCCGGTTCAAAAGCAGGCGCAGGCCCAGCACGACGATCAGGATGAAGCCCTGCGCGCCGATCTGCCAGTCGGGCGAGATATGCAGGAACGACAGGAACGATCCGGCCAGCGTCAGCGTCAGCGCGCCGATCACCGCCCCGATCGGCGAGACCCGGCCGCCGATGAATTCGCCGCCGCCCAGGATCACCCCGGCGATGGACAACAGCGTATAGCGTAGCGCGATGTTGGCATCGGCAGACGTGGTCAGCCCGACCAGCGCGATGCCCGCGGCCACGGCAAAGGCACCGGCCAGCGCATAGGCGCCGGCGCGGGCGGCGATGATCGACCAGCCGGCGCGCTCGACCGAGCGTTGGTTGCCACCGACGCCGCGGATCAGCACCCCAAAGGACGAGCGCATGATGATCAGATGCGACACCAGCGCGATCACGACAGACGCGATGATCGCCATCGGCACCAGCGGCGGTTTCGATTTCATGATGAAGGTGATCCAGGCCGGGGCAGAGCCGCCCGGTGCCGGCAGCAACAGCACGGCCAGCCCGGCCCAGACAAAGCTCATACCCAGCGTCACCACGATGGCGGGCAGGTTGCGCAGGTGGATCACCACGCCAAGGGCGGCATAGGCGGCAACGGCGGCGGCCAGGATCAGGATGCCGAGCAGCGGCGTGTCATAGAGGTAGGTGGCGGTGACGCAGGCGACAAAACTGACAAAGGTGCCCATCGACAGGTCCAGATCATTCACCGACATGATGATCATCTGGGCGATGGTGGCCAGCGCAATGGGCACGGCCAGGTTGAACAGCAGGTTCAGCCCGGTATAGCTCATCGCGCGCGGCTGCAGCCAGAACACGCCGCCAAGCAGCAGCGCCAGCGACAGGGCCGGAACCGCCAGGCGCAGGGTTTCGGGGGCGATTCTCATGCCGCGCTCTGGGTGGCCGTGTGGCCGGACGCGGCGTGGCCCGGCGCCGTGTGGAACGACGCGGCGAGGATGGCGTTTTCGCTGATCGCCTCGCCGGTCAGTTCCGCGACGATGGTGCGGTCGCGAAAGACATAGACCCGGTCGCACAGGCTCATTTCCTCCATCTCGGTCGAGTACCAGACAAAGGTCCGGCCGGCCTCGGCCTCGGCGCGGATGATGGCATAGACCTCGCGCTTGGTGCCGACATCGACACCGCGCATCGGGTCGTCCATCAGCACCACCGGGGCGCGGGTGGACAGGGCGCGGGCGAACAGCACCTTTTGCTGGTTGCCGCCCGACAACGACAGGATCGGGTTGTTGGTGTCGGGGGTGCGGATCTCGATCTTGTCCTTCCAGCCGTCGGCGCGGGCCGCTTCGGACGTCTGGTTCAGCAGGCCGCGCCGCGCCAGGTCGGGCAGGGCGGCAACGGTGATGTTGCGCAGGATGCTCCACAGATCAAAGGTGCCGTTCAACCGGCGGTCGCCGGCCACAAAGGTCACGGCCGGGTCGCGGCGCGGCAGCCAGTGCGGGCTGTGCCGGTCAAACAGGGCCAGCAGCATCTCGGTCTGGCCATGGCCGCTCAGGCCGGCCAGCCCGACCACCTCGCCTTTGCGGGCGGCGAACGGCAGGCCGCGCGGCAGGGCCAGCGCCAGCACGACCGGGGCGGCGGCGGTTTCGCGCCGGATGGCGGCCTGCGCCTGCGCGGCGCTGCCCATCGCCTCGACCAGCGTGGCGTGGTCAAAACCATCGGCGGCCCGTTCGGCGACGATCCGGCCATCCTTCATCACCACGACGCGGGTCGAGGTGGCAAGGACTTCGGTCAGGATGTGACTTATCAGGATGACCGCGCCTCCCGCCGCGACGAAACGGCGGACATGCGCCAGCAGCTGGGCGGCCAGCGCGGCATCCAGCGACGAGGTCGGCTCGTCCAGGATGACCAGCCGGGCCGGGGTGCCGCCGTTCCGCGCCCCGGCGTCGGAAAAGGCCATCGCCACCTCGACCATCTGGCGCTCGGCGATCGACAGGGTGCCGACCTGCACCGACGGGTCGATGCCGTGGCCGGGAAACACCGCATCAAGGCTGGCCGCGATGATGGAGCGGGCGCGGGCGCGCCAGTTCCAGCCACCGAGCGTGCGGTGCATGATGCGGGTGTTCTCGATCACCGTCAGGTTCGGGCACAGCGACAGTTCCTGAAACACGCAGCGCACACCGTTTGCCCGGGCGGCGGCAATGCCGTAGCCGGCGACAGGCTGTCCGTTCGCGGCAATCGTGCCCTGTTGCGGGGTCAGACCGCCGTTGATCACGGATACCAGCGTGGATTTGCCCGCGCCGTTGTGGCCGACCAGCCCGATGCATTCTCCGGGCAGGATGGCTAGCGACACCCCGGCCAGCGCCTGAACTTCGCCAAAACGCATGGCGGCACCTGTCACCGTAAGCAGGGGAATTGGGTCGGGCATCGGGGTTCTTTGCAATTCAAGGCAAGACCTGCCGCGCGCGGCCAATCGGGCGCGCACGCGGCAAGCTGGTTCGGATCGGTTCTGATCAGCGGCGGCGGATCACATCGCGCCTTCGATCACCTTGATCGCATCTTCCTGGCTGTATTCCACGTTGGCCACCCCGCCGGCCTCGGTGGTGGCGAGGTTCGCCTCCAGATTGGCCTGATCGATGCGCAGGAACGGCACGGTCAGGTCCTTCGGCACTTCCTTGCCGTCGAGGATCTGCTGGGCCACCCAGAAGGCCAGCGTCGAGACGCCGGGGGCGATGGAAACCGACATGGTTTCATAGCCCGACGCGTCCTTTTGCTCTTTCCACCAGGCCAGCTCGTCCTGACGGTTGCCCATGATGATCAGCGGTGTCGGGCGGCCGGCGGCGGCAAAGGCCTGTGCCGCGCCGTAGCCGTCACCGCCTTGGGTGACCACGGCGGCAATGCCTTCGGGCAGCGATGGCAGGATACCGGCCACGGCCTTCTGTGCCACGTCCTGCGCCCAGTCGCCATGCACCGACCCCACAATCTCGAATTGCGGGTTTTCGGCCACGCCTTCGTGGATGCCCGCCGATATCTCGTCATCGACGAACACCCCGGCCAGGCCGCGAATCTCCAGCAGCTTGCCGCCTTCGGGCATCTTTTCCGCCAGATACAGCACTTCGTCCTTGCCCATCTGCTTGAAGTTTACCGCGATGCGCCAGGCGCAGGGTTCGGTCACGATGCCGTCGAACGACACGACGGTGATCCCGGCATCACAGGCCTCTTTCACCGCGCCGTTCAGCGCGGTCGGGCTGGCGGCGTTGACCACGATGGCGTCATAGCCTTCCAGGATCATGTTCTGGATCTGGGCGGCCTGCTCGGTCGCCTGATTTTCGGCGGTGGTAAAGGCATCGGCCGCAGCAACCACGCCACCGGACACGGCAGGCCCGGTGATCTTTTCCCAACTGGTCAGCATCGCCTGCCGCCAGGAGTTTCCGGCATAGTTGTTCGAAAGCGCGATGCGTTTGGCCGAGGTATCGGCGAACGCAGGTATGGCACAGGCAACAGCAGCAGTTGCCAGCAGCACTCTGGTCAGGTTCATATTTCGCTCCCTGGATGGCCGCCGCTTGGGCGGGCCCGATGAAAAGTCAGGCTATCGGGTTGTTTCCCGATGATTATCGTCCCGCCGCCACAGCTTGACGCGGCGGCAGGCACCGCGAGAATGCGGCAATTCACCCGCTCTGCACAAGTGGAAACTGCGCGGTGCCTTGCGGGCTACAGCACGAAATCGACGGCCTGCAAGGCCAGCACCCCGGTCAATTGAATTGCGATGTCGGCCACCCCGTCGCCGTTCACGTCAGCCGTTACCAACGTCCGGTTGCCCGGCACATCCTGCACCGCACGCACCTCACCCGCTGTCAGGCTGAAGGCGGCAGCGCCGACAAAGGCAAAGGCATCGTTCACCCCGAAATTGGTGGTATTGGCATCCAGATTGAACAGATTGATCTGGTCGATCAGCACCTGAAAATCGGTGATGACATCACGGGCGGCCGCAGGGTCGGCATCGGCAACCCCGAAATAGCTGAACTGATCCGCCCCGAGGCCGCCGGTCAGCCGGTCGGCCTGCCCGCCGCCGCGCAAGGTATCGTTGCCGCCGCCGCCGATCAGCGTATCGCTGCCGCCATTGCCGACCAGCAGGTCATTGCCGGCCATGCCGCGCAACAGGTCATTGTCGGTGACGCCGTAACCGCCATAAAACTCGATGTCTTCAAAGGTGGTGGCATCCAGTTCGACAGCCCCACCGTTGCGGACCAGATAGTGCCCCGGCACCGTCAGGTCGCTGACATAGCTGGCGTTGCCGCCATAGATCAGCAACCGGTCAACGCCGGTGCCGCCATCGGCATCGTCCAGCAGATTGTCCAGCGACACCACGATCCGGTCGTCGCCGCCCTGACCCCGGCTGACATTGGCTCCCTGGCCCAGTTGCAGCACGTCGTTCAGCGCGCCGCCGGTCACGGTATCGTCGCCCACACCGGCAAAGAACGTCAGGCTTTCAGCGTCGCGGATGGTGCTGACCACCACGCCGTTCAGCCGGATCGAGGCGACGAGGCCCAGGGTAAAGCTGACATTGCCGGCGATTGACTGAAAGACGGTCAACGTGTCGAGGCCAAGCCCCAGATTGACGGTATCGGCCAGAGCGTCCAGCGACATGCTGACCAGATCGTCGCCATCGCCGAACAGGGCGCTGTCGGCACCGCCAAACAGGGTCATCACATCGTTGCCGCTGCCGCCCAGCACCACGTCATCGCCGGCGGTTGCCTGACCCCGTATCGCCTCGATGCCGCGGATGTTGGCCCGCAGCACGCCGCCGGTGCTGAGGCTGGCCCCGGTCGCCAGATTACCGGTCATGACCAGCGGCGCCGCCAGCCCGAACCCGAGCGTCAGGATATCGAAATCCGCGCCGCCGTCGAGCGAATCGGCGGTGGCGTCGGCCACCAGCGTAAAGCCGTCATCCCCCGCGCCGCCGAACAGCGTATCCTGCCCGCCGCCCGAAATCAGGGTATCGTTGCCGGCCCCGGCATAGACCACATCGTCGTTCAGGCCGCCGTCGATCAGATCATTGCCGGCGAACCCGTTGATCGTGTCGTTGCCGCCGCCGCCATTCAGGGTATCGTTGCCGGCGAACCCATTCACCACGCTGGCATTGTTCTGGCCGTACTGGAACAGGCTTTCAAAGCCGAACACGTCGGCCAGCTTGATCCCGTCGACAAACACCGCGTTGCCGGCAAAAACCACGACCCGGTCGGAGTTGTACAAGAACAGGGTGTCGTTCCCCGCGCCGCCGAAAACCTGGCTGGCCCCGGGCTCGACCGTCTGGCTGGTGTAGGGGATGGCCAGCCGGATGATGTCATTGCCGTTTCCGCCATAGACCAGATCGCCGCCGCCGATCTGCACCTGAGATATCTGGTCGTCGCCGTCGCCGGCAAAGATAGTGTCGTTGCCAGAGGTGGTGTCGATGAAGTCGTTGCCGCCAAAGGTGACGATGCGGTCATCGCCGTGACCGGTGCGGACCGTATCGACATAGGCGCCGCCCTCGATGATCTGGTTGCCGCCACCGTAGGCGCTGACGTTGATCGCTTCGATCTGGCGTGCGTCGGCCACCACCACGCCGTTGATCTTGATCAGCGTGGTGCCGCGCAGGATCACCTCGACCGCGTCGGTCAGGTAGAAATTCGGGCCATAGGTTTGCAGCGTGTCGATGCCAAGGCCGCCAAAGATCAGATCGACCGCCACATCGATCACCGTGTTGCTGATGAAATTGGCAACCTGCAGTACATCGTCGCCGTCACCGCCGAACATCCGGTCCAGCCCCCGCCCGCCGATCAGCGTGTCGTTGCCCAACCCGCCATCGGTCAGATCGGCATCGGTCGGCGGGGTGGTGGCGTTCACATCGCGGTCGCCGTCGACCAGATCGTTGCCGTCACCGCCGTAAAGGGAATCGGCACCGGCCTCGCCATACAGATCGTCCTTGCCGATGCCGCCAAAGGCGCGGTCGTCGCCCCAGCCGGTATACAGTTCGTCATCGCCGTCGGCACCATCGACCAGATCGTTGCCGGCTGCCGTCAGGACGGTGTCGTTGCCCAGTCCGCCAAAGATGCGCTCGGTGCCGGTGTAGGACCGGATGTTGCTGTTGCGGTAGAAGTCGTCGCCGTCGCCCATGTAGACGGTGTTGTTGCCGTCAGCACCCTCGATGTAATCGTCGCCGATGCCTGTGGTCACCAGATCATCGCCAAATCCGGCATAGATTTCCGCAGCGGCATTCAGCACCGTGATCCGGTCGTTGCCGCCACCCGTGGTGATGGTCACATCCGTGGTCTGCACCAGATTGACGACATTGGCGCCATTGCCCAGCTCGATATCGCCATAGGCTTCGAAATTGCGCACCGAACCAGCCAGACCAAGGCTCTGGTTGGCCCGGTTGGCAATGTTGAACCCGGTCGGCAATCCGGCGACGGTGAAGGACACGATGTCGAACCCCAACCCGCCGTCCATGTCGACGATGCCGCCGTCGCTGCCCATGATGTCGTCGCCGTCGCCGCCGAACAGATGATTGGTCCCGGTGCCGCCGAAAATGTAATCGTTGAACGCGCCGCCGGTGATGAAATCATCGGCATTCACTCCCAAATAGATCAGCCGCTCGATGTTGGACACCGACAGGGTGTTGATGGCGTTGACCTGCATGATGCTGGCGGCACCGCCCGGACCCATGGTCAGGGTGATCACCGTGCCGAACGGCAGCTGGAAACCGGAATAGTAGCCCATGTTCAGGCGCAGCGTGTCAAAGCCGTTGCCACCATCGGCAACATCGCCGGTATCGGGGGAATAGATGCGGATTTCGTCATCGCCACCGCCGCCACGCACCACGTCGCGCCCGATGATGCCGACAAAGCCGAACGGGATGTTGCCGACATCGGTCAGGGTGTCATTGCCCAGTCCGCCGTCGACCAGGTCATTGCCGACGCCGCCGTCGACGCGGTCGTCGCCCGCGCCGCCGAACAGCTGATCATCGCCCTCGTTGCCGAACAGACCTTCGTTGGCCCCGGTGCCGATCACGGCTTCGTTGGTCGCGTCGCCGATGTAGTTCAAACCGTTCCAGCTGCCAGCCACAATGTACTCTCCTTGACCAAACGGGCCCTTCGTGTCGGTCCGCCGGAAAAATACCGCAAACCCGCCCGAAAAAAGCGCGAATCGCCGCAAAGGTACAGGCCGGAAGCTGATTCGTCTCGGCCGCAATCAGCGACGGGCTGTTTCCAAACCGGCCAATGCCGGCATTGTGAAGCGCGCCGCAACCGGGCGTTGCGGGGGGGGGCCGGAAAGTATCGCGGTCTTTGCAATCCCCCCCCAAGGATTGACGGACCGCCCGCGTCTGATCAAGGTCATGCGTATGGAAACCTCCGACGAGGCTCTGGCCGGTGCGGCTGCAGGCGGTGACCGCGAGGCCTTCGCGGCGCTTTTGGCGCGGCATTATGACCGGGTGTTCCGCCTGGCCTTTTCGCTGACCGGGCGGCGGGCCGAAGCCGAAGACCTGACGCAGGATATCTGCGCCGCCCTGCCCGCCAAACTGCGCGGCTGGCGGGGCGAGGCGCGGTTCACCACCTGGCTCTACCGGGTCACGGTCAACGCCGCCCACGACCGCCGCCGCCGGGCCGCGACGCATGCCAGGGCCGCGCTTGGCTGGGGCGACTGGGAGGTGGACCGTCAGGCGCAGATGCAGGCCGAGGCCGAAGCGCGGGACTGGCTGGCGCAGGCGATGGCGATGCTGCCCGACGATCTGCGCGACACGGTGGCGCTGACCCTGGGCGAAGAGATGACGCAAAGTGCGGCGGCGGAAGTTCTGGGGATATCCGAGGGCACCGTGGCCTGGCGGATGTCCGAGGTGAAGAAACGGCTGCGGGCGATGGCTGCGGCGGAGGATCGGTGATGGATGAACTAGACGCCCTGAAGGCCGCGCTGCAGGCCCGCCAGCCGACCCCTGATCCGGGCGCAAAGGCAGCACATCTGCGGCTGGCCGATGAAAATTTTGCGCGGCTCCACCAAGAACCGGAGCGGACCGCGCGTCCGATGTCTGACCGCCCGACAGGGGCGGGGTTCATGACAGGAGTACGCCGGATGTTCGCCACCCTCACCACGCGCCCGATGCTTGCCGCCACCACCTCTGCCGCCGCCCTTGCCTTGGGCGTGGTGCTGGTGCTGCCGGTCGCCAAACTGCTGCCGCCCTCGCTGACCCCCCCGGCTTTGCAATCCGATGCGACGCTGGCCCCGGAACTGGATGCGCAACCCCGCACCCGGTCGGAACCCGCCCCGAAGCTGGCCACCGGGAATGACGGCCGCGTTGTGGCAACCGGCACGGTTCCGCCCACCACGCCGGTGCCGGACAGTGATCTGGCCCTGTCCGCCGACGCACCGCTGGCCGATGCGCTGGCGCGGACGGATGCGGCAAGCGACAACCCGGTTGTTGCCGCCAGCCCCGCCGCCGAACTGCGCAAGGCCGAACCGCAGGAAGCCCCTGCGGACGGTCTGGCGGCTTTGTCCATCGACAGCGGCAGCCTTGCGCAGGGCCGCGCTTTGACGCTTGCGCCCGACGCCAGCGGTGCAACTGGGTTGGTGATCAGCGAGTCGATGCCCGCGCCGATGCCGATGCCCGACCCGATGGTTGCCCCCGAACCCGATACCGAAGCCTTCGCCAACGCCGAGGCCAACCCGCTGAAAATCACCGCCGAAACCCCGGTGTCGACCTTTTCCATCGATGTCGATACCGCCAGCTACGCTGTGGTCCGTTCCAGTCTGATGGCCGGATACCTGCCGCCGCCCGAAGCGGTGCGGATCGAGGAGATGGTGAACTATTTCCCCTATGCCTATCCCGCCCCCGACAGCGATCAGGCGTTCCGCCCGACCGTCACCGTGCTGGACACGCCGTGGAACCCCGACACGCAACTGGTGCATATCGCCCTGCAGGGGCGCTTGCCGGCGCTGGCCGACCGGCCGCCGCTGAACCTGGTGTTTCTGATCGATACCTCCGGTTCGATGGAAGACCCCAACAAGCTGCCGCTGCTGGTGCAGTCGTTCCGGCTGATGCTGGGCGCGCTGCGCGCCGAGGACCGGGTGGCCATCGTTACCTATGCAGGGTCTGCCGGGCTGGTGCTGGAACCGACAGCGGCGGGCGAACGTGCAGTGATCGAGGCGGCGCTGGCCAATCTGGCAGCCGGGGGATCGACCGCGGGGCAGGAGGGGTTGCAGCAGGCCTATGCGGTTGCCGAAGGCATGGCCGGCGACGGCGAGGTGACGCGGGTGATTCTGGCCACCGACGGCGATTTCAACGTCGGCCTGTCGGACCCCGAGGAACTGAAACGCTTCATCGCCGACAAGCGCAAGACCGGCACCTATCTCAGCGTTCTCGGCTTTGGCCGCGGCAATCTGGACGATGCCACGATGCAGGCGCTGGCGCAGGAGGGCAACGGGCAAGCAGCCTATATCGACACGCTGGCCGAGGCGCAGAAGGTGCTGGTGGATCAGCTGACCGGGGCGCTGTTCCCGATTGCCGACGACGTGAAGATCCAGGTGGAATGGAACCCGGCCACCGTCGCCGAATACCGGCTGATCGGCTATGAGACCCGCGCCCTGAACCGCGAGGATTTCAACAATGACCGCGTCGATGCCGGTGAAATCGGGGCCGGTCACTCGGTGACGGCGATCTATGAAATCACCCCCGTCGGATCGCCCGCGCAGCTCAGCGACCCCTTGCGCTATCAGGCGGAACAGGCGGCCAGCACCACGACGGAACTCGGGTTCCTGAAGCTGCGGCTGAAGGCGCCGGGGGCAGACGACAGCACGCTGATCGAAACCCCGATCCGGCCGGAAACCGCCGCTGCCACCGACGATATCCGCTTTGCCGCCGCCATTGCCGGTTTTGGCCAGCTGCTGACCGCCAGCCCCTATCTGCTAAGCTGGTCGTACGCCGATGCCATTGCGCTGGCCAGCGCGGCAAAGGGGGCGGACCCCTATGGCTACCGCGCCGAAGCCGTCACCCTGATGCGGCTGGCGGAATCGCTGGCGGAATGACCCCCGGTTCCGGCCCCGCCGCACATCGGGGCCGGATTTTCTTGGAGCGGCTGCACTTGCCACCTATGATCGGGCCATGGAACCGACGATTGCCCTTGGCCCCTTCACCTTTGACGCCGTCCGCGCCACACTGGTGCGGGACGGCGTTTCGGTTCCGCTTGGCCAAAAGGCCGCCGCGCTCCTTTCGGCCCTGATCGGCGCGGACGGCAAACCGCTTGCCAAATCCGACCTGATGCAGGCGGGCTGGCCCGGCATGGCGGTTGAAGAGGGCAACCTGACGGTGCAGATCGCCCACCTGCGCAAGGTGCTCGGCCCCGGCCCGCAAGGACAGGACTGGATCGTGACGGTGCCGCGCGTGGGCTATCGGCTGGTCGTTGCGCAAGCCCCGCCACCCGTGAGCCGTGACACCCCCAGACCGGCGCTTGCCGTGTTGCCTTTCGCCAACCTGAGCGGCGACCCGGCGCAGGACTATTTCGCCGATGGCGTGGTCGAGGATATCATCACCGCCCTGTCGAAGTTCAAAAGCTTCGCCGTCATCGCGCGCAATTCCAGCTTTACCTACAAGGGCCGCGCGGTGGATGTGCGACAGGTTGGCGAGGAGTTGGGCGTGCGCTATGTGCTGGAGGGCAGTATCCGCCGTGCCGGTGACCGACTGCGGATCTCGGCGCAACTGGTGGAATGCGCAAACGGCCATCATATCTGGGCGGAACATTTCAACGGTCACATCGAAGATGTGTTCGACTTTCAGGACCGCATCACCGAATGTGTCGCGACGGTGGTCGAGCCGCATATCCAGCAGGCCGAGCTTGACCGTTCGCGCCGGGACCGGCCGGGAAGCGTCGCCGCCTATGACCTCTATCTGCGGGCTCTGCCGAAACTCTGGACGAAAACCGCCGAGGACAATGCTGCGGCCCGTGCTCTGTTGACCGAAGCATTGGCGCTGGAGCCGGACAATCCGGTATTCCTTGCCTTTGCCTGCCATGCGATCGGCCAGTCGATTGCCATGGTCTATCCGCATGTCCGCCCCGACGACCGGCAGACATGCGCCAGACTGGCGCGCAGGGGCCTTGAACGGGCGGCGGGGGATGCGATCGTGATTGCACATTGCAGCATGGTACTGCTCCACTACTCCCCGGACTATGGCTGGGCATTGGCGGCCATCCTGTCAGCGGTCGAGGCCAACCCCAATGATCTGCAGGTCGTCAGCCGAGCGGGCATCGCACATCTGCATTGTGGCAATATCGCGGACTCGCTGGCCTATCTTCACCGCGCGATCCGGCTCAGTCCCCGCGATCCCGGCGCCCACGTTTCGCTGACCGGAATCGCGCATTGTCACATGGCTCTCGGCGATTACCCTGAAGCCCTGCTCTGGGCTGCCCGCTCGCTTGCGCTGACGCCGAATTATCATTGCACCTACTGGATGCTGATCGCGGCCAATGCCCAGCTTGGCCAGATGGACGAAGCGCGGAAGTTTCTTGCCCAGTTTCGCAAACTCGCTCCGGGAGTCACCGTCGCCAGCATCTGGGCCGGACAACCGCAAAAGGACCCGAGCCGCTGCGCCGCGGTTCTAGAGGGCCTGCGGCTGGCGGGTTTGGCGGAGGAATGAGCACTCCGATTGCCCTTGGGCCCTTTCAGATCGATCCCGCCCGTGGCCTGTTGTTGCGCGACGGTCTGGCGCAGCCGGTCGGTCAGCGGGCGATGGCGCTGTTGCTGGCCCTGATCGACGCGCAGGGGGCAAGCGTTGCCAAAGCCGATCTGCTGGAGGCGGGCTGGCCCGGCATGGCGGTTGAAGAGGGCAACCTGACGGTGCAGATCGCCCACCTGCGCAAGGCGCTTGGCCCCGGCCCGCAGGGACAGGACTGGATCGTGACGGTGCCGCGTGTCGGCTACCGGCTGGCAAAGGCGGCGGCTGTCGCGGAAGTCGCCTTGAAACCCTCGCTCGCCGTGATGCCGTTTGCCAACCTGAGCGGCGACCCGGAACAGGATTATTTTGCAGATGGCGTGGTCGAGGATATCATCACCGCGCTGTCGAAGTTCCACTCATTCGCCGTCATCGCGCGCAATTCGACTTTTGCCTACAAGGGCCGGGTCGTTGGTGCCCGGCAGGTGGCCGAAGACCTGGGCGTACGCTATGTGCTGGAAGGCAGCGTCAGGCGCGCGGGCAACCGGCTGCGAATTGGCACCCAGCTCATCGAAGCCGCCGACCTTCGGACGGTTTGGGCGCACCAGTTCGATGGACCGGTCGAGGACGTGTTCGATTTTCAGGACCGGATCACCGAGAATGTGGTGGCTCTGGTCGAACCGAACATCCTGCGCGCCGAAATCGAGCGGTCGCGACGGGTACGGCCCGAAAGCCTTGCTGCCTATGATCTGTATCTGCAGGCCCTGCCCGATGTCTTTGTTTCACGTCCCGAGGCAAATACCCGCGCCATTGAATTGCTGGAACGCGCCATCGCGCTCGATCCGGGATTTGCCCAGGCGATGGCCTTCGCAGCCCAGGCCTACCTGCTGCGCATCGTGATGCAGTTCGAGGGCGCAGGACCGGACGACGTGAAGCGGGCCGTTGAACTGGCCCGCGCCGCATTGGATCTGACCCATGACGACGCCACGGTCCTTGGCTACGGTGGTTTTGTCTTGCTGCAGATCGCACGCGAATACGATGGCGGATTGGCGGTATTGCGCCGGGCGTTGCTGGAGAATCCAAACAACATCGACGTGCTGAATTTGGCCGGAATCGGTGAACTGATGGGCGGCGATCTGACCGCTGCCGCGCAGTGTCTGGAGCGGGCGTTGCGGCTGGACCCCAACGGATTTGGCACCCATTGGCAGATGACCGGCATGGCGCATATCCGGATGGCCGAAGGGCGGTATGCGGCCGCTCTCGACTGGGCTGTTCAGTCGCTGGCGATCAATCCGCATTACGACCCGACCCATTGGATGCTGATTGCCGCTAATGCTCACCTCGGGCAGCTGGAGGAGGCGCGCCGACATGTTACGGGATTGCTTGCAATAACCCCCAAGGCCAGTCTGACGCGGATCAGGCAAGGTCAGCAGCCGCGTGATCCGCACCGGCTTGACGTTCTGATCGACGGCATGCGGCTGGCCGGGCTGGTTGAAGAATGACCGTGCTTCACAGCATCGGACCGTTTCATATCGACGAGGGGCGCGGGGTCCTGTTGCGAGACGGCCAGTCGGTGCCAGTTGGCCAACGCGCGATGGCGCTACTGTTGGCGATGTTCAACACGCTGGGCCAAACGGTTTCCAAATCCGACCTGATGCAGGCGGGCTGGCCCGGCATGGCGGTTGAAGAGGGCAACCTGACGGTGCAGATCGCCCACCTGCGCAAGGCGCTCGGCCCCGGCCCGCAGGGGCAGGACTGGATCGTGACGGTGCCGCGTGTCGGCTACCGGCTGGTGATCCCGCAGCCGCAGCCGCCCGAACCAGAGGCCGCCACCCGTCCGGCCCTCGCCGTGCTGCCGTTCCAGAACCTCAGCGGCGATGCTTCCACCGACTATTTCGCCGACGGCATCGTGGCCGACATCATCACCGCCCTGTCGCGCTTTCAATCGCTGGCCGTCCTGTCGCGCAATTCCACGTTTGTTTACAAGGGCCGTGCCGTCGATACCCGCCAGATCGCCCGCGACCTCGGTGCGGACTACCTGCTGGAAGGCTCGGTGCGGCGATCCGGCGAAAGGCTGCGGCTGACTGCGCAACTGGTGGATGGCATCAGCGGCACGACGCTGTGGACCGAGCGGTTCGACGGCGATGCCGCCGACATCTTCGAGTTTCAGGACCGCATCACCGAAAGCGTCGCGACGCTGGTCGCACCCGTCATCGAATCATCGGAAATTTCCCGCGCCAGGCAATGGCGGCCGCAAAGCGCCGCCAGCTACGACATCTACCTGCAGGCACGGGCGCTGCTGGCCAGCGAATCCGAGGCGAACAACGCCACAGCCTGCGCCCTGCTGACCAACGCGCTGGCGGCCGAGCCAGACAATGGCGTGATCCTTGCCCACGCCTCTTGGGCGCTGGAACACCGCCTGAACATGGGTTGGCGGTCACTGGGCGAGGACGACGCCGGCAAATGCCTGGAACTGGCGCGGCGCGGTTTGCGCCATGCCGACGGCAATCCGCGGGTTCTGGCGCATTGCGCGATGTCGCTGATCCAGATCGGCAGGGACTATGACGGCGGCATGGCGGTCGTGCAGGCGGCGGCGCAAGCCAACCCGAATGACCTGATGGTCACGATTGCCGCCGGTGTCGCCACCATGCACTGCGGCGATCTGGAGTCGGCACTCGGCTATTTCCGCCGGGCGATCCATCTGAGACCGACCGACCCCGACAACCGTATCTCGTGGTCCGGAACCGCGATGGTGCACATCCTTCGCGGCGAATACGAGGCGGCGCTTGGCTGCGCTTCGCGGGCGTTGGCGCTGAACGACCGGTTCGATCCGACCTACTGGATGCTGATCGCCGCCAATGCCCATCTTGGACGGATGGAATCGGCCCGGGCCTGCCTTGACAGGTTGTTGGCGATCGCGCCGGGGATCACGCTGGCACGCATCCGTGCCGGCCAACCGGCCAGATTCCCGCGCATCGAGCCGGTACTGGACGGAATGCGGCTGGCCGGCCTGCCCGAAGGCTGACCGCTTCACCCCGCTTTGGAACATTTTGGAACTTTATACCCCCCGCTACAGGACACAAACCGCCAGACAGCGGCATTCTGACCTCATCAGGCCAATCACGGCCCACCCCGAGGAGCCAGAACATGCTGACCACACTGTCGATCCTGTCGCGCGACCAGGGCAAGCTGTGCGCCAAACCCATGACCGAGGATGACTACTATGCCCGGTTCGCTGCGGATGCGGCCCCGGCCAGCATCGCCCCGGTGCGCGCCGGTCGCCGGATCGCCCGCCTGTTCGCAATGCTGGCCGGATTGAGCACCGGTCGCGCGGCGTAAGGCGCGAATCCGGCGACCCCCGCCGGCCCGGGCGGCCCTGTCCCATTCATTCCGGCAAGAATATCCCCGCCGGAGGCCCCGGCCCTGCCACCTGCCAGACATGGAAAAAGGCGCGCAGCCCTCGCCGCGCGCCTTTTCTCATCTCGACAAAAGCTCAGTTCACCCCGGCAATCGCCTTGGCTTCGATATCCGAGCCCTTGGCAATCTCGATCCGGCGCGGCTTCAGCGTTTCCGGCACTTCGCGCACCAGATCGATGTGCAGCATGCCGTCGGCATGGGTGGCACCGGTGACGCGGACATGGTCGGCCAGATGGAACCGGCGCTCGAACGCGCGGGTGGCGATGCCGCGGTGCAGGAAGCTGCGCCCGGCCTCGGGCGCGTCCTCCGTCGCCTTGCGGGCGGCCACCAGCAGGGTGTTTTCCTTGACCTCGACGGTCAGGTTTTCGCCGGTAAAGCCCGCCACGGCCACGGAAATGCGGTAGCCGTTCTCTGCGGTCTTCTCGATGTTGTAGGGCGGATAGGTCGGCTGCGCGATGTCGGCGGCCAGAACCCGGTCCATCATGTCGGCAATACGGTCAAAGCCGACGGTTGCACGGTAGAGCGGGGCAAGATCAAAGGTACGCATGGGTCATCCTTTTGAAGCGATGTCAGGTTTTCCCTCCCGGACGGGACGGGCTTTTGCCGGGGCCCCAATGGGCACCCCGACCAGCCTCAGATGGGGAAAGCACTGCGGGCTTTCAAGCCCTGCGCGCCGGACAGTGGCCGCCGGTTCGCCCGGTCCCGGCACCTGCGGCGGCCCGTCCCGGCATCGACAAAATCTTGGGTCTGCCGGGCCTCAGGGCTTGACGAACTTGGCACCACCACCGGTGCCCGCGCGGGCCGTCACCGCCGACAACGACCGCGTGGTCTCGCCAATCGGGGCTGCATTGCGGAACACCGCGTCCTCGTCGTCAAAGACGGCGCGCAGCTGGGCCAGCGGGTCGGTCAGATCGATGGCCAGCGCCACCTGCTTGCCTTCGACCTCGGCCTTGGCCGAAACCACCGACACGATCCGCGCAACCCCGCCGCGCACAGTAAAGACCGGCGCCCCCGACGCACCGAAATCGACCACGCAGGACAGGACCAGAACCCCGTCCCGCGCCCCCAGCACATGGCAAACCTCCTGCAACGAGGCGGCATCGGCACGGTCCTGCGCATAGGATACCACGCCAACCTCGGCACCTTTGCGCGGCCGGTCCTCGGTTTCGAAGGGCAGGATGCTGGACATGCGGATCGGCTGATCCAGCTGCAACAGCGCCAGATCAAAACCGACACGGTCGATGCGGTCGTTGGCGGCAAAGACATAGTCGGGATGTGCCATTGCCCGCCGGATGCCTCGATAGGCGGCGGCGCGGCCATTGCGCCAACCGGCCAGAAACTCCATCTCGCCGGGGTCCATGCGGGCACCGGTCACCTTGTCGAACAGGCAGTGGGCGGCGGTCAGGACCAGATCGGGGGCGATCAGGGCGCCGGTGCAAAAACCGCTGTCGCCAAGGTTGATCCGCCCGACGGCTTCCCACCCCCGGCTGTCGTCACCGGTTGCCAGGGCGCGCAGGGGGCTTTCCTCGGCAGCGACCGGGCCGGGGGCCAGAAGCCCCGCCGACAATGCGACTGCCAGCACGACCGTCAAAGCCGCCGACAGTCTGGCCATTCGCCCGGTTCCGCCCATGTGATGCCTGCCCTTTTCCCTGCACGGATACAGGGTTAGGCAGACGGTTGGGCAAAACTAAGGCTGCGATTGGGTCAAAGCGGGTGGTTTCGGCCCGCCGGTCGCCCAGTCCAGCAATTCGACGGTATGGACCACCGGCAGGGTTGTGCCCGATCCGATCTGCAGCATGCAGCCAAGGTTGCCGGCGGCGATGATGTCGGGCCGGCGTGCCACCAGTGTCGCAACCTTGCGGTCGCGCAACTGGCCCGAAATCTCGGGTTGCAGCAGATTGTAGGTTCCGGCCGAGCCGCAGCACAGATGGCTGTCGGCGGGCTCCACCACCTCGAACCCGGCGCGCTGCAGCAGTTCCTTGGGGGCAGAGCGCACCTGCTGGCCATGCTGCAGCGAACAGGCCGCGTGATAGGCGACGCGCAGCCCGCGCAGCGGCGACTGCGGCGGCGACTGCGGCAGGTCTAGCCTGGCCAGCAGTTCTGTGACATCCAGCGCCAGCCCGGCCACGCGTGCGGCATCAGCCGCCAGCGGGCCGCCCGCAAACATGTGGCCGTAATCCTTGACCGTGGTGCCGCAGCCGCTGGTATTGATGACGATGGCGTCAAGCCCGGCCCCGCTGCCAGCCCCCGCCCCGGCCTCGTGCAGGAACGCGCGGATGTTGGCGGCGGCAAAGGCGTGGCTTTGCGCGGTCTTGCCCATGTGATGCGTCAGCGCGCCGCAGCAGCCCGCGCCCTTTGCCACCACCACCTCGCACCCCAGCCGGGTCAAGAGCCGGATGGTGGCATCGTTGATATCGGTGTTCAGCGCCTTTTGCGCGCAGCCGGTCATCAGCGCCACCCGCATCCGCCGCACGCCCGTGGCCGCAAAGGTCTGCGGGTCATCGTTGCGGCTGACCGGCGGCACCTGCCGTGGCACCATGTCCAGCATGGCGCGCAGTCGCGGGTCGGGCATCAGGGCGCGCAGCGGCCGCGCCAGCTTTGCCGCCAGCAGCGCCAGACGGAACCGCATCGGATGCGGCAGGATGGCGGCCAGCAGTCCGCGCAGCAGACGCTCGAACATGGGCCGCCGATAGGTCCTTTCAATATAGTCGCGGGCGTGATCGACCAGATGCATGTAATGCACCCCCGACGGACAGGTGGTCATGCAGGCCTGACACGACAGGCAGCGGTCGATATGCTTGACGGTCCTGGCATCGGCAGGCCGGTCGTTTTCCAGCATGTCCTTGATCAGGTAGATCCGGCCGCGCGGACTGTCGAGCTCGTCGCCGAGGATCTGGTAGGTCGGGCAGGTCGCGGTGCAGAAGCCGCAATGCACGCAGGTCCGCAGGATCGTGTTCGACCGCGCCGTGGCGGGATCGGCCAACTGCTCGGGGGTGAATGTCGTCTGCATCCCGCGTCTCGGATCAGGCCGGCGCCAGCGCGCGCGCGCCCATTCGGCCAGGGTTCAGCACCCCCGCCGGGTCGAACCTGGCGCGCAGTCCCGCCGCCAGATCGGCCACCGGCGCGGGCTCGGGCGCAAACACGCCCCAGCGCGCCTTGACCGCCTCGGAGGCGCGCACCAGCGTCGCGTGCCCGGGAACTCCCGCGAGCACGCCACGCAGATCGACCGCCTCGTCGAGACGCGCCCAGACCAGCCCGCCCGCCCAGTCGAACACCAGGTCGGCCTGCGGCAACGCCGCGGCCACGCGCACGCCGTCGGTCGGCCTGACCGACACCCGCCAAACCGCGCCGTCACGCCCGGCAAAGCCGGCGGCGTCGCGGATCCAGGCCCAGTCGCCCGGCCCCTCCACCACCCGGCAGGGGCCATAGCGATCCAGCGTGCGGGCGAGCGCACCGGCGCGATGCGCCACCGAACCGGCCAGACCTTCGAGCCGCAGCAGCGTCGCCGGCCCGTCGCCGAGACCCTGCGGCGCATGGGCGGCGCCGCTGACCTCGAACGGCGTCCCGGTCGCGGCGGTCATCAGCTCGATCGCGGCGGCGACGTCGAGCCCGTCGAACACCAGCGTCGCCGTGGTCTCCGCCGCGGGCAGCACCTTGAACGCCACCTCGGTCAGCACCCCGAGCGTGCCATGGCTGCCGGCCATCAGCTTCACCAGGTCGAGCCCGGTGACGT
>JANNRR010000093.1:0-16106 GCA_031401675.1 Paracoccaceae bacterium | reverse complement strand
GGAGTCCTACCGACTGTTTGTGTTGGGGACTATCAGCCCCTTGGCAAGGATCATCCTGCCCGAACTCAAGCGCAAGTTGGGAGTGACCAGACTTTCCCTCGCAGACTTGATGGCAGCGGATACAGCGGGCCGGGCAAGGTCGGTTAGCAGTCTGGTGCAGAGTGGCGTACCCCTGCCTCTGGCCATGTCTCTCTGCGGCTGGGAAGGGCAGGACCTGACCGGCTTGACCAACACCAAGACAGACAGCGGGGACGATTGATGACCATCGCGGACGATATGAAGCGCGCAGCCCGCTGGAATGCCGCATGGCAACCCGCTGGCGTGTTCAAGACTGCACTGGATGATGCTGGTCAGCCCATGATCGACGCAGAGGGAACATTCGTTTACGACCAGTGCGAGGCGACCTTTGCCAGACTGGTGTTTGACAACGAAGAGCAAGTTTTCATTCAAGAAAATCCTTGGCAGGGCCGTGCACATATTTGCATCATCACCAGCAACCAGCCTGACCAAAACTGCCTGATCGAATTTGGCGGGAATACCTACCTAGTGCAGGAAGTCATCAAGACAGACGCTACAGGCTCAACCGTCAACTACCGGGCTTCTGCCATAGTGCCGGAGATGATCCCCTCAATCAGGAACCGGCTATGATCGCCAAACCTTTCCCCCGGGGCATATCGGATGACGCCACCAGCGAAGAGTTGGGGGCATACCTTGGTGACTTGTTGGACTGGCTGACCCTTCAAAGGCGTCCGGACCTGACCTTGGCAGGCTTTGGGGATGCTGACCTGTTCAGCCTTCGCAGGGTAGCGCAGGCATACCGTACCAACACCCTGTCCCCCGAGGTGATGGGCTTGGCTTCAGCCTTGTTCGGAAAACTGGACAAGTTGGACATTCAGCTTTGAAGGCTTCCCGCGAAGGCGTTTGTTACCATAGCGTTACCATGGGCAACGGAAAAGGGGCCAGCCGTTTCCAGCTAACCCCTTGATTTTGTTGGCGGACCCGGAGCGATTCGAACGCCCGACCCTCAGATTCGTAGTCTGATGCTCTATCCAGCTGAGCTACGGGTCCGTGAGGCGCTGATCTAGCGGCCCGTCCCGGTCAATGCAAGTCCGAAAACGCCCGTGTGCCGGCCACTGCACCGGCTACTGTGCCGCCTCCAGCAGGGCGGCGCTCTTTGGCAGGCGGATCATGAACTCGGTGCCGCCCTCGTCGCTGCGGGTCAGATCCAGGCGACCGCCGTGGCCGCGCACCAGTTCGGCCGAGATCGCCAGCCCAAGACCAAAACCGCCCTTTCGTGCCCCGCCCTGAAACGCGGTGAACAGGTGCTCGCGGGCCTTTTCCGGCAGGCCAGGGCCGGTATCGCCGACCCGGATCCACCAGTCCCCGGCTTCCTCGCCGGCGCCGATCTCGATCGTGCCGGGTTTGCGGGTCGCCTCGATCGCCTGCCGGGCGTTGCGTGTCAGGTTCGACAGCACCCGGAACATCTGCTCGCCGTCGCAGCGCACCACCAGTCCAGGCGGCACATCGTTCAGAAACTCGACCTGGCCCTGACCCGCCGCCCTGCCCTCGCCCGCCAGCCGCTCGTTCTCGATCACGTCTTCGACGATCTGGTTCAGCGACACCCGCGCCAGCGCCGGCGGCGGTTCTTCGGCCTTGCCGAAGGCCAGCGTGCTTTCGCACAGGTTGACCGCGCGCGACAACGACCCGACCAGCTTCGGTGCCGCCCGCGCCACCGCCGGGTCGTCGGACCCCTCCATCCGGTCGGCAAACAGCTGCGCCGTGGTCAGGATGTTGCGCAGATCGTGGCTGATCTTGGCCACCGCCCCGCCCAGCTGCGCCAGTCGCTCCTTCTGCTTCAACGCCCCGGTCAACTGCTTTTGCAACATCTGCAACGCCACCTCGGCATCGCGCAACTCACGCACCGACGCCGTCGGCTCGATCACCCGCCGCGCATCCTCGGGGGCCTCGGCATAGGATTTCATGTGCCGGACCACCCGCTTGATCGGCACCACCAGCAACCGCCGCACCGCGATGAACAACAGGAACGCGGTGAACACCGAGATGATTGCCGACAGCAACAGGATGCGCAGACCATAGTCGATCATCGCCCGCCGCAGCGGCATGGTCTCCATCGTCACCTCGATCAGGATGCCGGCCATCTGCGTCGGATTGCCGATCACCCGGATCACCCGGTTTTCCGGCTCCAGCAACACCAGTCCGGCATCGCGGATCAGTTCGAACGGTCCGGCATCGCGCAGATCATAGGTGGCGCTGATCGGCTGCGGGATCGGCGACGACAGCACCAGTTGCCGCACCTCGTCGCGGCGCAGCACCACGTTGAAAACCCCGGCATTGGTCAGAAGCTCCTGTTCCAGCTCCGGGCCGATCATGTCCGGCGTCGCCAATGTGGCCAGCGAGGCGATCTGCGCCCGCTCCAGCCGCAACAGCAGGAAATCCTCGCGGAACCGCGCGATCGACGGCACAAAGATCAACACCTCGGCCAGCATGACGAACACCGTCGTCAACGCCAGGAACCGGCCGGAAAGAGAGTTCAGGAACATATGCCGCCTTGGGTGGACCAGATATGTTCAGCCGATAGCAGAATCGTCAGGTCCGGACCAACCTTTTGTCTTGCCGCCGGCCCGAAGCGCCTGACCTGCGCGGCAGGCAAGCCGGAAACGCGTCAGGGCAGCACGCGCTGAACCAGCCGGACTACCCGCTTGACCATGGGACTGTCGAACAGTTTCGGCGAAAAATAGGCCCCTGCCGCGCGTTTCGAAATCTCGTTCAGCGTCGGATAGGGCAGAACCGTCCCGGCAATGGCGCTCATCTTCAGATTGTTGGCAATGGCCATCGCCCACAGCCCGATCACTTCGCCGGCCTGCGCCCCGGCAATGCTGACGCCGACCGGACGGCCCCGGACCACCATCACCTTGATCAGGCCGCGCGTCTGCCCGGTCGCCACGGCGCGGTCATTGTCATGATAGGGAAAGCGCACCACCGTCAGGCCGGCGCCATGCGCTTTTGACGCTTCGGCCTCGGTCATGCCGACCTGCGCCAGCTCCGGGTCGGTATAGGTCGCCCACGGGATGTGGCGGGTCTTGGCTTTTGCCGGCAGCCCGAACAGCACCTGCCGGATCACCACACCGGCATGATAGCCCGCGACATGGGTGAACTGCAGCCGCCCGGCCACATCGCCGACCCCGTAGACCCGCCGGTTGCTGGTGCGCAGATCGTCGCCGACCTGCAACCCGCCGCGATCAGACGCGATCCCCGCCGCCTCCAGGTTCAGATTGCCGATGTTCGGTTTGCGCCCGACTGCGATCAACAGGTGACTGCCCTTGAACACCCGCCCGTCCTTGACCAGCACCTCGACGGCCCCCGCCAAGCCGCGCACCTCGGCGGCCGGCGCATCCTCGACAATCTCGATGCCCTCGGCGCGCAGCCGTTCCAGCACCACCGCCGCCATTTCCGGGTCATCCTTGCCCAGCGCCTTCTGCCCCTCGATCACCGTGACGGCCGAACCGAGCCGGCGGTGCGCCTGCGCCATCTCCATCCCGATCGGCCCGCCGCCGATCACGATCAGATGCGCGGGCCGCTCGCGCAGATCAAAGATCGTCTCGTTGGTCAGATGCGGCACATCGGCAAGCCCCGGGATCGGCGGCACCAACGGCGACGACCCGGTGGCAATCACAAACCGCCGCGCCGTGATGATGGTATCGCCCGCCTCGACCTCGGTGGCCGAGATGAACCGCGCAAACGCCCGGATCACCGTCACCCCCAGCCCCTCGAACCGCTCCTGACTGTCCAGCGGCGCGATGGTCGCGATCACCGCCTGCACATGGTCCTTGGCGGCGGCATAGTCGATCACCGGCACCACCCCCGCCACGCCAAATCCGCCCTGCATCGCCGCCGCAGTCTTGGCCGCCGCCAGCAGCGCCTTGGACGGCACGCAGCCATAATTCAGGCAATCGCCACCCATCTTGTGGCCCTCGACCAGCACAACCGAGGCACCCATCTGCACCGCCCCGGCCGCAACCGACAGACCACCAGAGCCGGCGCCGATGATGCACAGGTCAACCTTCAGGCGCTTCATGTCAGCTTTCCTTCTTCTTGAGGGCTTTCAGCAGGATCGGCAACGCCGCCAGCAGGCACAGCCCGATGATCGGCCCCAGAATCTGTGGCTCGAAAATGATGCCCAGATCCGGGGTCTCGCCACGGGCGAACACCTCGCCCAGTCCGGCCCCGACCCACGTATAAACTACCCCCCCCGGAATGATCCCGAAGAACGTGGTGAAGGCAAAGCGCGGCAGGCTGACCCCGACCAGCGCCGGGATCAGGTTGGCGACAAAGAACGGCACCGCCGGCACCAGCCGCATCAGGAACAGCACCGACAGCTCGTTCTGCCTGATCCCGTCCTTGATCCGCTTTACCGCGCCGTCCCCGGCATCCAGCCGCGCCGACAGGCGCTCGCCCAATCCCCAGCGCGCCGCCAGAAAGATCGCGCAGGCCCCGACCGTCGCCGCCGCCACATTGAACAGCGCCCCGGGAAACAGCCCGAACAGAAAGCCGCCGGTCAGCGTCGCCAGCGTCGCCCCCGGCAGCGAAAACGCCACGATCACCACATAAAACCCCATGAAAGCCAGCGCCGTCAGCAGATAATTGGCATCGCGGAACGCGATAAGCATGTCGCGGTTTTCGCGCAGCGCCTCAAAGCTCAGATAGTCGCGCAAGGTAAAGGCACCGACCAGCGCCACGATGGCAATGGCGATCAGCGGCAGATAGCGCAGCACCTGCGATCTGGGAGTCAATGGCATCGGTTCGGTCATCACGCTGCGGTCCTTTTGTCGGCCCCGGCAACATGCCCCCGCCGGGCGGCAACAGATACCCCCTCTCACGCGACCTTGATGCCTGCGGGCCGGATGTTTCAGGATCAATCCGGTTTCGCTCCGCCGCTGTAACCAATCCGGGCGGGCAGCGGGCAGAAGTTGCAACCCGGGCCCGATTGACGAATTGACTTGCCCGCCCCGCTCTCGTATCAGGCGGGCTGCATCGGGCGTGTCCTTCCTGTTCATCGGGTTCGGGCCGGCCCTTGTGATACATTGACGGAATACCGACGGAGTTTGCAATGAAGCGCACCTATCAACCCAGCAACCTGGTCCGCAAGCGCCGCCACGGCTTTCGCGCCCGCATGGCCACCCCGGGCGGGCGCAAGGTGCTGAACGCCCGCCGCGCGCAGGGCCGCAAGAAACTCAGCGCGTAAGCGCCCGCCGAAAGGCACCGACATGACCCCGCCGGAGGCTCCCGTGGCAGGCATCAACGCCGACGCCCCGGGTCAGCGCCCGGCGGTTCGCGTTCCGGCGGTTGCCGATCCGGCGGTGCGCGTTCCGGGACCGGTCTGCATGATCAGCACCTTGAACAAGCGCGCCGATTTCCTGCGCGCCGCCTCGGCTCGCCGCCAAAGCACCCCCGGCTTTCTGCTGCAGGCCCGTCATCGCCCGGCCGCCAATACAGACAGCGACGTGGCGCAGGGCATCCGCGTCGGCTTCACCTGCTCGAAAAAGCTCGGCAATGCCGTCGCCCGCAACCGCGCCAAACGCCGCCTGCGCGAAGCCGCCCGCGCCACTCTGCCTCAGCACGGCCGACCGGGCTGGGATTACGTTCTGGTCGGCCGCCCCGAGGCCACTGCCAGCCGCAGCTTTGCCCTCCTGCTGACCGACCTTGCCCGCGCGCTCACGCAAATCCACGGCAAACCATGACCCCGCTGGCCCACCGCATCGCTCCGCCCGCACACACCCCCCAGCCCGCAAACCCCGCCGTGCGGCGACAGCCAGCCGGGCCAGGAGACCATACGGCAGCCAGCCGACCCTCCACGCTGTTGCCGACCGCCCTTGCCCGCGCGGCTACGCAAATCCGCGACAAACCATGACCCCGCTGGCCCATCTGTTCGCCCTGCCAGTGCGCGCTTATCGCCTGCTCCTCAGCCCGTGGGTCGGTCATGGCTGCCGCTTTCAGCCCACCTGTTCGGTGTACGCGCTCGAAGCACTTGACCGGCACGGCGGGCTTAAAGGCGGCTGGCTCACCCTTCGCCGCCTTGCCCGCTGCCACCCCTGGGGCGGCTCTGGCGACGACCCGGTACCCGACCCGCTCCCCCCCCGGCAAGCGGACCGTCCCTGAGCCCGCCGCACTGCCGCCCTCGGTCGCCCACGCGGCCCCTCCGACCCCTTTGCCCCCCTGGTTCTTTTCTTCCAGCACCTCCCCGCCGGAGGCGCCCGGCGTTTCACGGCGGCCCCCACCACCACCGAATTCCGCCAACTTCGCAAGAGCATCATGCGCGCAGTCTGGCCCGGCGTCGCAACTGCCCCATGGTGGCACCCGGCGCGAAAAGGCTGGTCTGCCTGCCGGGCGGCAAGGCCATCGATCCGATGCTCGCTGCCCTTGCCACCCCCCACCCCGCGCGCCAGCCTCAGCCCGCCACTCTTCTCACACTCTGCAAGATTGCAGACAATCCGGCGCAACCGGCGCGACCGGATTAAGGATATCCACACAAACCCACCCTAGTTTTGGCGGAAACGCGGTGCCCGGCGGGCATTGCATCCATATCACGGGGGTTTTCCAGCGATGTATGGCGGCCTGACCTTCCGCACTTCGGCGCGGCGCATTGCCTCTCAGGCGCGGCACATGGCCCAGCAAGCGCGGCGCCCCGAAACCCTGGCCTTCTTGCCGGCGCTGACGCTGGCGGCCTTCTGGCTGGGCGGCGAGCACCTGCTTCTGTCCGTCGCACTCGGCCTTCCGGCGGTGTTTGCTCTTGCCGGCGGATTTTCGGGCCCGGCAGCCGACCACGCGCCGATCGCCGCAACCGATGGCCTGACCGGCCTTGCCCTGCGCGCCGGCGCAATTCAGACGCTGGACGATGTCTTTGCCACCGCCGACCAGACCGGGCGCACCACCTGCTGCTTCGTGGTGATGCTGGACGAGGTGGAGGAGATTGCCGAACGCTACGGCAGTGCCGCGATGACCCATATCCTGCAGCGCACCGGCGAGCGTATCCGCTCGGTCCTGCGCTCTGCCGATACGGCGGCCCGGCTGGACGGGGCCACCTTCGCCGTCGCCCTCGGGCCGGTGCAGCGCGCGGATCTGGAGGCGATGCTGCAGCTTGCCGCCCGCCTGCAATCGGCGACCGATGCGCCGATCAGCCTTGATGCCACCACGATCTATCTGTCCTCGTCGGTCGGTTTCTGTCTGGCCAGCCGCACACCCGCCGCAACCGGCCAGGCCCTGCTGGAATCTGCCGAGGCGGCGGCGGCCGAGGCGCGGCGCAACGGCCCCGGCGCCATTCGCAGCTTCACGGTCGAATTGCAGCGGGCCCAGTCCGACCGGCATTCGCTGCGGGGCGAGATCGAGGCGGCGCTGGATCACGGCCAGATCATCGCCCATTTCCAGCCGCAAGTGTCCACCGACACCGGCGAGGTCACCGGGTTCGAGGCGCTGGCCCGCTGGCACCACCCCGAACGCGGCATCCTGTCGCCCGGCGACTTCCTCGCCGATCTGCGCGCCGCCGGCCTGTCGGAGCGGCTGTCCGAGGTGATGGTGTTCCAAAGCCTGACGGCGCTGCGCGACTGGGACCGGGCCGGGCTGAACATCCCGACCGTCGCGGTGAACTTTTCGACCGACGACTTGCGCAATCCCAAGCTTGCCGACAAGCTGAAATGGGAACTGGACCGCTTCGATCTGGCCACCGGCCGGCTGACGGTCGAGATCCTGGAAAATGTCGTGTCCGACAGCCCGACCGACGTGATCGTGCGCAACATCGCCGCCTTGGCAGCACTTGGCTGCGGCATCGATCTGGATGATTTCGGCACCGGCCACGCCAGCATCACCAGCATCCGCCGCTTTGCCGTCAGCCGGATCAAGATCGACCGTTCGTTCGTCACCCGCGTCGATGAAGACCGCGAACAGCAAAGGATGATCGCTGCCATCCTGTCGATGGCCGAACGGCTGGGCCTGCAAACCCTGGCCGAAGGCGTCGAGACCATCGGCGAACATGCGATGCTGGCGCAGCTCGGCTGCGGCCATGTGCAGGGTTTCAGCCTGGGCCACCCGATGCCCTACGAGCAGACTCTGGCCTGGATCGCGCGCCACCGCGCCCGTCTGACCCAGACCCCGCGCCTGACGCACCGCTCGAACGGCACCTGACCCGCATGGCTACCGGAGCCGGGATACCGGCGACCGGCAACTGGCCCGGCTGGCAACCCTTGCCACGCCTGCCGCACCGCCAGCGGGCCGCGAACCGGTGGCGAACGGGCTTGCGCCTGCCGGAAACCGCTTGACCTTTGCCCGCCCAGTCTGTTGAACCCCAATCTGACAAACGACGGCAGATTTGGCAGGATAGGCAGCAGTCCCCGATGGACGATCAGAACAAGAATCTCATCCTCGCAACCGGTCTCAGCTTTCTGGTGATCCTGACCTGGTTCCTGGTGTTTCCTCAGGAATTCACCCCCGCCCCGACCCCCGATCCCGCCGCAATCACTGCGACCGAGGCGCTGACCCCGCCGGCCGGTGCCGAAGGAACGGCGACGCTTCAGGCCGAAAGCGTCAGTCCCGAGGCCCCGCGCCTGCAGATCAACACCCCGGAATTGCGGGGCTCGATCTCGCTTCAGGGTGGCCGGATCGACGACCTGTCGCTGAAACTTTATCCCGAAACCCTGGAGCCCGGGTCGCCACTGGTCCGCCTGCTGTCGCCGGTCGGCGAAGCCGCCTCCTATTACGCCCTTTACGGCTGGATTCCGGCCGGCGACCTGACCTTTGACGCCGTACCCGGCCCCAACACTGAATGGTCGGTGGCCAGCGGTGACACGCTTGCCCCCGGCAAGCCGCTGACCCTCACCTGGAACAATGGCGCGGGCCTCTTGTTCACCCGGATGATATCGGTGGACGAACACTTCATGTTCACCATCACCCACAAGGTCGAGAACCGGTCAGCCGCCCAGGTTCGCCTGGCCCCATACGGCGTCGTCGCCCGCCATGGCGAGCCGCAGACCCAGAGAATCTGGGTGTTGCACGAAGGCGTCGTGCAGATGTCGGACGGCAAGCTGAAGGAAACCGACTACGCCGACATGCCCGATTTCGCGGTGCCCGAGCGTGAAGGCTCCCCCGCCGAAGTCATCGAGGTAGCGACCGACGGCTGGATCGGCTTTACCGACAAATACTGGATGACCGCCCTGATTCCGGCCCCCGGCCAGGCCTTTACCGCCGTGACCAAATATGTGCCCGGCAGCGACATCTACCAGACCGAAACCCGCCTGCCAACGATGACCGTCGCCGCCGGGGCCAGCAGCGAAGTGAAGACCATGCTGTTCGCCGGGGCCAAACGCTGGGAAACCATCCGCGCCTATCAGAACGACGACGGCGTCAAAGGCTTCATCGATTCGATCGACTGGGGCTGGTTCTACTTCCTGACCAAGCCGATCTTCATCCTGCTGCACTGGCTGAACAACCTGATCGGCAACATGGGGCTGGCCATCCTGGGGCTGACGCTGGTCTTGAAAGCGATCCTGTTGCCGCTGGCCTACAAATCCTATGTCTCGATGGCACGGATGAAGGAGCTGCAGCCGGAAATGGAGGCGCTGAAGGAACGCGCCGGCGACGACAAGCAGAAGCTTCAGCAGGAAATGATGAAGCTCTACAAGGAAAAGAAGGTCAATCCCGCCGCCGGCTGCCTGCCGATCCTGCCGCAGATTCCGATCTTTTTCTCGCTGTACAAGGTGATCTTCGTCACCATCGAACTGCGCCACGCGCCGTTTTTCGGCTGGATCAAGGACCTGTCGGCCCCCGACCCGTCCTCGATCTACAACCTGTTCGGGGCGCTGCCCTGGGCCAACCCCGACCCCGGCAGCCTGATGGCCACCCTTTTCATCGGCGTACTGCCGATCCTTCTGGGCATCTCGATGTGGCTGCAGCAACGGCTGAACCCGGCCCCGCCAGACCCGACGCAGGCCGCGATCTTTGCCTGGATGCCGTGGATCTTCATGTTCATGCTCGGCAGTTTCGCCTCGGGTCTGGTGATCTACTGGATCGGCAACAACATGATCACCTTTGCCCAGCAATATCTGATCATGCGCAGCCACGGCCATCATCCCAACGTGTTCGGCAACATCCTGTCCAGCTTCCGGCGGACCAAGGCACCCGACCCGGCGAAACCCGGCCCCGCCAAATCCGGTCCGGCCAAGGCGCTTGCGGCAGGGCCGCAGGCCGACAACTCCGACACGGCACCGCCGGCTGGATCGAAGCCCGCCGCATCCAGACCTGCCGCATCCAGACCCGCCGCATCGAAGCCCACCGCGCGAAAACCCGTTGCGCCAAAGCCGCCTGCGGCCAAACCCGTGCCGCCCCGGCCCACCGGCACCAAGCCGCCGCCGCGCAAGCCCCGGGCCAGATGACGGCTCGTCTGGCCCACATCTGGCGGCATCCGATCAAATCGCATGGCCGCGAGGTGCTGGCGCAGGTGACGCTGGCCGCAGGCCAGACCCTGCCTTGGGACCGGCACTGGGCGGTGACGCATGCGCTCAGCAAATGGAATGCCGCCGATCCGCGTTGGATGGCCTGCGCCAATTTCCTTATCGGCTCCTCTATTGCCAGTCTCATGGCCATCGATGCAAGGTTGCAGACCGATCAGGGCACGCTCACGCTGACCCACCCCGACCGCCCGCCCCTGACACTGCATCCTGATGACACCGCCGACCGGGCGGGCTTTCTCGACTGGCTGGCGCCGCTCTTGCCGCCAGACCGGCAAGCCACCGCACTGGTCCGCGCCGAGGGTCGCGGCATGACCGATACCGATTACCCCTCGGTCTCGCTCTGCAACCTCGCCTCGAACCAGTCGCTGTCGGCGGCCTTGCAGGCAGAGCTGTCGCCGCTGCGCTGGCGCGGCAACCTGTGGGTCGACGGCTGGCAGCCCTGGGCGGAATTCGCGCTGATCGGCCGAAATCTCCGGATCGGCCCGGTCGTCCTGTCGGTCCGCGAACGGATTAAGCGCTGCAAGGCCACGACTGCCAACCCCGCCACCGGCATTCGCGATATCGATACCCTGGCCGGCCTGCGCCAGCACACCGAGGCGCAGGATTTCGGGGTCTATGCCACGGTCGTGCAGGGCGGCAGCATCCGCCTTGGCGACCCGGTCGAGGTGCTGGCATGACCCTGGCTTTCCCCTTGACCGCCGACCCCGATCCGGCATCGCGTGAACAGGGCAGGCTGCTGTTTGCCGGCCCCATCACCTTCGTCAAGGGCGTGGTGGCGATGGACGGCTTGCCGCCCGCCGACCGGCTGGAACTGTGCTTTGCCGGCCGCTCGAATGTCGGGAAATCCAGCCTGATCAATGCCCTGACCGGGCGAAGGGCCCTGGCCCGCGCCTCCAACACCCCCGGCCGCACCCAGGAAATCAACTTCTTTGCCGCCGGCCACGCGCTCTACCTGGTCGATCTGCCCGGCTACGGCTACGCCGAAGCCCCGGTCGCCATCGTCGACAAATGGCAGCGCCTGCTGAAAGCCTACCTGGCGGGCCGCCAGACCCTGCGCCGCGCTTTCGTCCTGATCGATACCCGCCACGGCGTAAAGGCGGTGGATGACGACATCATGACCCTGCTCGACCGCGCCGCCGTCACCTTTCAGGTGGTGATGACCAAGGCCGACAAGGTCAAGACCGCCGACCAGCCTGCCGTGCTGGATCAGGTCCGCGCCGCCCTGTCCGCCCACCCGGCGGCCTTCCCGGAACTGCTGCTGACCAGCGCCGAAACCGGCGAAGGCATCGAGACCCTGCGGGCCGTGATCGCCACGCTGGAATGAAGCGTCAGCCGAACAGGCGGCTGTCCCACCAGACCGGGGTTTCCAGCCCGGGACGGATGCGACCGAAGTCGGGATGTGCTGCGTTGAACAGCAGGTTTCGCTCCATCCGCGCCACCACCGACGGCACGATCAGCACGGCCGACCGGGTCGCGCCATACCAGCCCTTGCCAAACCCGCGCGCCGCCGTGCCGTCACTTCGTGCCCAGCCCTCGATCAGATCGGGATTGACCACCTCGTAGCTTACCCCCGCCGGCACCGTGATCTCGATAAAATGCTGATTTGGCGGCATCTCGCCGTTGTAATGCACCAGCTTTTCCAGCATCGCCGTCGAATAATGCGCGGAAGCATAGATGACCGAGGCCCCCGCCTCGTGCCAGCGCCCGGCCACCTGCCGCGCCCCGCCCGCATCCCAGATCGGATACTCGCCCGCCGGATCGCCGATCCGGTAACAGGTCATCGCTTCCGGCAAACGGCGGTCAGCCGTCACAGGGCCACACCCGCCGCCGCCCGGTGCAGCAGGTTCATCACCGCGGCAGCCCCGGCGGAACTGGATTGCGCCATAGCCAGCGGCGTCATCCCGTCCAGCAGCGGGTGCGGCCGGTTCAGAAAGCGGTTGCTGGCCGTGCGGTCACCGCCATAGGTCCGCCCTACCATCTCGACCATCCGGCCCATCTCGTACAGCCGTTCGCTCATGGCGCGCGACAGCGGCTTGCGGGCGGCCCGTGCCCGGCGCAACGTCGCTTCGGGGATCAGCGGGCCAACCACCTCGGCCCGCCCGATCACCGCGCTCAGGGCATCTGCCGCAGCCGGCTGAAAGCCAAGGGCGACGCGGTGCGCCAAACCGACGTCGTCCAGCACAGCCGGCCCCGCCAACCCCAGCAACTGGCCGATCCGGGCGGCATCGCTGTCTGGAACCGCATCCGGGCCGGATTCGGGATCAAACTGCGCCATGGCATCCTCCGTCACAATTGTCAGATGACGGCAATATAGTCGTCAAATGACGAAACTGCAAGCCGCCTCACACATGCTGCGCCCCGTTCACCTCGATCTCGGCCCCCGAAATGTAGCTCGAATCCGGACCGCACAGGAAAAAGATCGCCGCCGCCACTTCCTCGGGTTGCCCCAGCCGCTGCATCGGCAGCTTTTCCACGATCTTGTCGGTGCCCGGCGACAGGATCGAGGTCTCCACTTCCCCTGGCGCTATCGCATTGACCCGCACCCCAAAGGGCCCGAAATCATGCGCCATCTCGCGCGTCAGCGCGGCCAGAGCGGCTTTCGAGGTCGCATAGGCTGCCCCGGCAAACGGATGCACCCGCGCCCCGGCGATCGAGGTCACGTTGACCACGGACCCTTTCGCCGCCGCCAGTTCGGCTTTCAGCCCGCGCGCCAGAATGACCGACGAAAAGAAATTCACATGGAACACCTGCCCCCAGGTCCGCAGGTCCGTCTCCAGCGTGTTCAGCCGCCCGCCCTCCGGACCCTTGGGCGAAATCCCGGCATTGTTGACCAGCGCATCCAGCCGCCCCGCCAGTTTGCCGCGTATCACTTCCAGCGCTGCAATCGTCTTGTTCGGGTCGGCCAGGTCGATCTGGATGTGATTGTCCTCGGCCTCCGGCCACGGGCAGCGCGCATCGAACGGCTGGCGCGAACAGGTCAGCACCCGCCAGCCTTCCGCCGAAAACCGCTTGACCGTGGCATGCCCGATCCCCCGGCTGGCCCCGGTCAGCAGCATCGTCTTCTGGCCCGGCGTGTCTGGCATCATCGGCTCCCCTGCGCGCCACTAATCCTAGTGTTTCACTCGGGCAAAGCAAGCCTGCATCCGGTCTTGGCAGCCCCGGCGATCCGCCGTAACAACACCCATCCAAGGATGCACCCCATGAAGAAGCAGCTGGCCATGACCCGTGATTCCATCGGCACCGCCCGGACCCTGTCCGAGGCGCTGCCCTATCTGCAGCGCTATTCCGGCGCGATTGTCGTGATAAAGTTCGGCGGCAACGCCATGGGCGATGCCGACGCCATGGCCGAGTTTGCCCGCGACGTGGTGCTGATGCGCCAGGTCGGGGTGAACCCGGTGGTGGTGCATGGCGGCGGCCCGATGATCAACGACCTGCTGGCCAAACTGGGGATCAAGTCCGAATTCGTGCGCGGCAAGCGCGTGACCGACGCCGCCACGGTCGAGGTGGTCGAAATGGTGCTGTGCGGCCTGGTCAACAAGCGCATCGTACAGGCAATCAACGATCAGGGCGGGCGCGCGGTCGGCATTTCCGGCAAGGATGACGACCTGATGGTCTGCGAACCCGATGACCCGGCGCTCGGCTTCGTCGGCAAACCGCGCGACATGCGCCCGCAGGTGCTGCACGACATGTTCCGGGCCGGGATCATTCCGGTGGTGGCCCCGGTCGGCCCCGGCGACAACGGTGAAACCTTCAACGTCAACGGCGATACCGCTGCCGGGGCCATCGCCGGTGCGCTCAAGGCCGACCGGCTGCTGCTGTTGACCGATGTCGCCGGCGTCAAGGACGAAAGCGGCGAGGTGGTCACCGCGCTGACCCCCGAAGATGTCCGCGATCTGACGGCGCGCGGCATCATAGCCGGCGGCATGATCCCGAAAACCGAAACCGCGCTGGCGGCGCTGGAACAGGGCGTGCGCGCCGTCGTGATCCTCGACGGCCGCATCCGCAATGCCGTGCTCTTGGAGCTGTTCACCGACCACGGTGCCGGCAGCATCATCCGCTCGACCGAACCGCGCGTCAAACCGCGCGAGGGGTAATGCCTTGCATCGGCCCGGCCAAGGGCTAGGCTTGCCGCCATGGAACACGAACTCCCGCTCCGGCTCGGGTTTTTCCTCGGCCTCTTTGTCCTGTTCGCCATCGCCGAGGCCTATGCCCCCCGCCGCCCCCGCGCCCTGCCCCGGCAGGGCCGCTGGCTGACCAACTGGGCCTTTGTCCTGATCGACACTGCCGCCCTGCGGCTCCTGGCGCTGGCGCTGCCGCTGCTGGCGGTGGGTGCCGCCGCCGATGCTGCCCGACAGGGCTGGGGCCTGTTCAACCTGACCGGCCTGCCCGGCTGGGTCGAGGCGCTGCTGGCGATCCTGATCCTCGACCTCGCGATCTGGGCACAGCACCTGATCACCCACAAGGTGCCGCTGTTCTGGCGGTTCCACCGGGTCCACCACGCGGACCGCGACATGGACGTGACCACCGCCATCCGCTTTCACCCGGTGGAAATTGCCGCCTCGATGCTCTTGAAGATCGGTCTGGTCTATCTGATCGGCCCATCGGCCTGGGCGGTGGTGGCGTTCGAGATTCTGCTGAACGGCACCGCACAGTTCAACCATGCCAACCTGCGGTTGCCACCGTGGCTGGACCGGGCGCTGCGCTGCGTCCTGGTCACACCCGACATGCACCGGGTCCACCATTCGCACCTTCGGGCCGAACATGACAGCAACTACGGCTTTGCCCTGTCACTCTGGGACCGGCTGTTTCGCACCTACCGCCCGCAGCCCGCCGCCGGGCATGATGCAATGACGGTCGGGCTGGGCTGGCAGGATGCCGCCCCCGCCCGGCTGGGCTGGAGCCTGCTTCTGCCGTTTCGCAAATGACGCTGGCGGCCATCGCCGCACTTGCCGCGCCGCACCGGCTGGCGGTGCTTGGCGGCTTTCACGCCGCACCCGGCGATGACCTGCCCGCCGGCACCCGCACCCTGCTGCTGCTCGGCCCGGACGAACCCGGCTTCTGGGCACACCTGACCGCCCAGCCGGAATGGGACGGCGCGCCCGATCCGCTCGACCGCTGGTCGCGCCGGGTGATCGGCGGGCTGGCCTGCGATCTGCGGGCCAAGGCGCTGTTTCCGTTCGGCCGGCCACCGTACCGGCCGTTTTACAGCTGGGCCCTGCGCTCGGGCCGGGCCTGGCCGTCGCCGGTCACGCTTCTGGTGCATGACACCGCCGGGCTGATGCTGTCGTATCGCGGAGCATTGGCACTCAAGGATCACATCGACCTGGCCGGGCCGGCCGCCAACCCCTGCGACAGTTGCCGCGACCAGCCCTGCCGGACCGCCTGCCCGCCCCGCGCCCTGACCGGCACCGGCTACGATGTCCCGGCCTGCGACGCTTTCCTCGACCAGCCGGCGGGCGCTGACTGCATGGCCAGCGGCTGCGCCGTTCGCAGGGCCTGTCCAGTGTCGCGCCGATATGCCAGATTGCCCGAACAATCCGCCTATCACATGAGGCTGTTCCATCCATGACGCACCGCCTGATCCTGACC
>JANNRR010000092.1:0-4470 GCA_031401675.1 Paracoccaceae bacterium | reverse complement strand
CGACTCGTCGGGCAGAACGACACGTCGCACATGCTTGGCAATGGCAGGCTGCGCAAAGATGTCCAGACTTGTCTTGAGGCCCCGGATGGTGATTTCCAGATCGTCCGGATGGCCCATGAAGTTGGGGTCGATCAGCGGCGGCTGATAGGGGTCATTGGAGGCGAGCCGGACCGTGCCACGCGCTTTTGGCCGCAGACCATAGCAGTTGAGGGTGATCCCTGAGCGCCCCGGCGCAACACCTGCCACGCCGTCCTCTGCCGAAGCGCCGGCCAGGAAGTGAAACTGCAGGTCCGGGATCGCCCTGTCGTCGCCCGAATACCAGAAGAGCCCGCCTTCGACCACATTGCTGGCCACGGGACCGTTCCGGAACAGGGCGTATTGCAGTCCTGCCCAGGCGGCCAAGTGCGGCTTGCGATACTTGTCGAGGCTTTGATGACCGTGAAGTTCGGCCACAAGGTCGATGTTCACATGGTCAGAAAGGTTGGAGCCAACCTGCGCGATATCGGCGCGTACGTCGATATCGAGCGATCGGAGGTGGTCGGCGGGGCCAATGCCGGAGAGCATGAGCAGTTTCGGGGAGCCGATTGCACCGGAAGTCACGATGACCTCGCAGTCGGCATGGGCGGTCTGCATCCGGCCACGGTGGTGGAACTCGACCCCGGTCGCCCGGTAGCCGTCGAAGATCAGTCGCTGGCTTGCCGCCCGTGTCAGGACCGTCAGATTGGCACGATGCCGTGCCGGATGAAGGTAACCACGCGCCGCGGAACAACGCCGGCCGTTCACCACGTTCAACTGGTAGTAACCGGCCCCTGCCTGCACCGGACCGTTGAAATCGTGATTATATGGGATGCCGTATTGTTGGCAGGCCATCACGAAAGCGCGCGTCATTGGTTGCGGGTCTGCGATGTTCGACACCCCCAATGGCCCCTCGGTGCCATGCCAGATGTCTGCGAGTGCGGTATTGCCCTCGGATTGCAGGAAGTAGGGCTGAACGTCGCGGAACGACCAGCCCGGGCAGCCTTCCTCATGTGCCCAGCGATCGTAGTCCTGCGGAACACCACGTGTGAAGACCTCGGCATTGACCGAACTGCCGCCGCCCAGAACGCGCCCCTGCGCATAGGGAATCCGACGGTTTCCGGCATGGCGCTGCGGTTCCGTCTGGTATCCCCAGGTCAGACTGCTGCCCGTCATCTTGGCAAACCCGACCGGTATATGAATATAGGGATGCCAGTCGCGGCTTCCGGCTTCCAGCAGCAGGACACGGTTCGTTGAGATTTCGGTCAGTCGCGCGGCAAGCACACAGCCTGCCGTTCCGCCCCCGACGATGATGTGGCTGTATCCTGCATCCGGCATGTTTTGCTATCACCCGCGTCGGGCGATTTCCTCCTTGGACATGATCGCCCGCAGGACAAAATCGACAATGAAGGCGCGTCTGGTGGCCAAGGCGTCGTCCGTCATGTGGTCGAAATTGTAGATCTGCGAGTTCGTGAAGCGGTTGTTCAGGTAGTAGAATCCAAGCGCCGCAATCGAGTGGTTAAGCTGCATCGGGTCTACGCCGAGGCGGATCTTGCCCTGCTCGACGCCTTTTTTAAGGATCGCCGTCACGCGGCCAAGAAGCACACTTGTCCGACGTTTCACGATCCCCGATTTCTTGAGGTAGATCGCGCCCAGCAGGTTTTCCTGGTTCACCAGCGCGATGAAATCTGGGTTGGCGACGTAATAGTCCCATGTCGCTTCTACCAGCCTCTGGATCGCGTCAAGCGGCTCAAGTTCGTCGAGAGGAAGCGCCTCTTCCATCTTCCGGATGCCGAGATAGACCTCTTCCAGAACCGCAATGTAGAGATCTTCCTTTGACCCAAAGTAGTGGTAAATCATCTTTTTGTTCAGCCCGGTCGGCTCGGCGATTGCCTCGATCCCTGCCAGGGCAAAGCCCTTGTCGGCGAATTCCCTTCTGGCCGACTCCAGCAAGTCCGCCTTCGCCTGATCTGCATTCCGTCCCGTGCGCTGCACCTTGGCCGTCGTGCCCTCTGCTTCGATCATGTCCAATCCCCGCTGTTCATTTGCAGATCAGCCCTTGCTGGCGCCCAGCGTAAGCCCGGCGATGAAGTGCCGTTGCATTGCGAAGAACATTATGACGGGCGGGAGCGCCGCAATCAACGACCCGGCGGCCAGGAGATTGAATGATGAGATATATTGACCCTTCAGAACTGTGAGGCCGAGTGTGATCGGACGAAGCTCATCAGACTGGATGAGGATCAGAGGCCAAAAAAAATCGTTCCAGATGAAGGTGAACTGAAGCACCGCCAAGGCTGCCAGCGCCGGACGGACGAGCGGCACGATGATATGGATCAGGATCTTCCACTCGCCCACCCCTTCGGCCCGCGCGGCCTCTACCAACTCGAAAGGCAAGTCGGCGATGAAGTTGCGCATGAAGAAGGTGCAGAAGCCGGTCTGGAAGGCGATCTGGAACAGGATCACGCCCCAGTAGGTATCGTAGATGCCCAGATCCAGCGTCAGCTGACGGACGGGGATCATCAGGATCTGGAACGGAACGAAGTTCCCAGCGATGAAGAGGGCAAGCAGCAGGAAGCGGCCACGAAACTTGTAAAGCGCCAATCCCGCCCCGGCGAGCGTGGACAGGAACAATGCCCCCACGATGGACGGCAGCGTGATGATGACGCTGTTCAACAGATAGATTCCGACCGAGGATGATCCGAAGACGGCCGTGAAGTTGTCAACAAAGGCCCATTCACTGGGAATGCCCCAGTAATTTCCACGATTTAGGTCCGAAAGTGACCGGCCAGCCGTGGCGATGATTGCGATCATCGGTAGCAGCCAGATCACCAGCGAGATCGGCAGGGCCACCTTGTACATCAGCTGCCGGCGGCGGCTGGTCTCTTGAATGGGGCGAGGAAACATCAGCGGGCTCCCTTCTCGTTCTTGTAGAGGCGCATCAGGAACCAGACGATGTAGATGTTCATGATGAAGAACAGGATCGTCGCGATGGCCGAGGCGTAGCCCATCCGATAGCGCGAGATCGCGTTGTCATACATGTAGTAGGCCAACACGTTCGACGAGTTGTAGGGGCCGCCGCTCGTCATCACCGCGACCAGATCGAACGAGCGGAGCGCGCCGATCACTGTCACGACCAGGGCGATGAAGGTTGCGGCGCGCAGCTGTGGCAGGACGATCTTGACCAGGAGCCGCCAGCCCTTGGCCCCGTCAAGTCGGGCGGCCTCGATGATCTCGGGATTCACGCTGTTCAACCCGGTCAGATAAAGGATCATGCAGTAGGCCGTCTGTGGCCAGAGACCTGCGGCGATGATGCCGAAGGTGGCCCAGTTCTCGTCGGCAAGGATAGCGGGGATGCTGATGCCCAAGGGATTCAGCAAGGTTGCAAGCAAGCCGAAGGCTGGATCGTAGAACCAGGCGAAGATCATCCCCACGACGATCTGCGACACGACAAAGGGAAAGAAGAACAGGGATTTGACAAGCCGGATGCCGAACACGTTCTGGTTCAGGAACAGCGCGATGAAGAGACCCAGGACCGGTGCCAGCAAGAACAGCACCAGCCAGTAGATGTTGTTGACCAGGGACGTCCAGAACACCCGATCGCCCCAAAGCTCGCGGTAGTTGTCCAGGCCCACCCAAGTCTTCGGGCCGATGCCCTGCCATTCCACGAAGGACAGCCCGACCGACTGGATGATCGGCCAGATCACGAAAAGCGAAAACATCGCAAAGGCCGGCGCGATGAAGACAAGTGGCATGATCACCAGCTTGTTTCGGCGAAAGAACGTGCCTGTCTTTCGTGGCCGGTAATCGGACATTGTATTGATGTCAGTCATCTTCTCGCTTCCCGTCGTAAAGGGACCGGCGCGGTGCACGCCGGTCCCAGGATGCAATGCTTAGAGTTTGCCGTAGATCCGCTCGCGCTCGGCTTCGACACGCTGCAGGATCTCGTCAAGGCGCTCGGGGTTCTGCATGAACTCCTGGAACCCCTCCATCCCGACCTTGGCCAGCGCCGGATCAGTGTCGCGGTCATAGAACTGCATGATCCCGCTGGCCTTGCCGAGCTGCTCGAACCCGCCTTTTGCAAAGCGGTCATCCTTGACCGATGCGCCCACGTTCGGCGGCAGCATGTCGAGCGTCCCTGCCGTCTTGGTCTGCACATCGGCCTGTGCCGCGAAAGCAAGGAACAGGCGTGCGTCTTCCTTGTTCGTCGCGTTCTTGGGGATCATGAAGGCGTCGGTCGGCGCGTCTTCCCAGATGCCGACGGCGGGGTCGATGATCGGGAAGGGGAACCATTCCACCTGCGCGCGCACGTCTTCGGGGAACATCGAGACGATGAACGGCGCCAGAAGGTACATCGCGGCATCACCCTGGTTCATGAAGGGCAAAGCCTCCTGGAACGAATAGGCGGGGTGGTTTTCGATGAAGAAGCTTGCGTTGACCAGTTCGCCCCATTTCTGG
>JANNRR010000091.1:0-29251 GCA_031401675.1 Paracoccaceae bacterium | reverse complement strand
CCCCCCGCACCCCCCGAGGGTATTTTCGCCAAAAAGAAGCCCGGAGCAAGCTGAGGAGGGCAGAATGTCTGACGCCAAGCCGATCCGCTGGCATATCGTGGTGTTTCTGGCCCCGGCCGTGCTGGTCTATTCGGCGATCATGATCCTGCCGCTGTTCGCAACGCTGAACCTGTCGCTTTATACCTCGGTCGACCGGCAGCCGGTGTTCAACGGCCTCGGCAATTTCCGCACGCTGTTCGGCGACCCGCGCTGGTCGGCCAGCTTCTGGAACGCGCTGGCCAACAACGGCTGGTTCTTTCTGATCCACATGCTGGTGCAGAACCCGATCGGCATCCTGCTGGCGGCGCTTCTGTCGAACCCGCGGCTGCGCGGGGCGGCGTTCTACCGCACCGCAATCTTCATTCCGACCATCCTGTCGTTCGTCATCGTCGGCTTCGTCTGGAAGCTGATGCTGTCGCCGATCTGGGGCATCGCCCCCGGCATGCTCGATGCCGTCGGGCTGAAAGTCCTGTTCGCGCCCTGGCTGGGCAAGGAGGAATATGCCCTGACCACGCTGGCCCTGATCTCGGTCTGGCAGTTCGTCGGCATTCCGATGATGCTGATCTATGCCGCCCTGCTGTCGATCCCCGACGAGGTGATCGAGGCGGCGGAAATGGACGGGATCACCGGTGCCGCCCAGTTCTGGAAGATCAAGCTGCCGCTGATCCTGCCGTCGATCGGCATCATTTCGATCCTGACCTTCGTCGGCAATTTCAACGCGTTCGACCTGATCTACGCGGCCCAGGGCGCGCTGGCCGGGCCGAACTATGCCACCGACATCCTCGGCACCTTCCTCTATCGCACCTTCTTCGGCTTTCAGTTGCAGCTTGGCGATCCGAACATGGGTGCCACCATCGCCACCGCCATGTTCTTCGTCATCCTGATCGGGGTCTGCATCTACCTGTTCGCCATCCAGACGCGGCTGCGCCGCTATCAGTTCTAGGGGAAGATCATGGCCGCCGCCCGTTCCTCCTGGCCCCGCACCCTGGCCGCCCACGCGGTGCTCGCAGGCTATACCCTGATCGCGCTGTTCCCGGTCTATGTCATCGTCATCAACGCCTTCAAGTCGCGCCGCGCGATCTTTGCCGAGCCGCTGACGCCGCCCACGGCGGAAACGCTCGACTGGATCGGCTTTCAGACCGTGCTGAAACAGGGCGATTTCTTCCAGTACTTCCTGAACTCGATGACCGTCACCGTTGCATCGCTGTTCTTCGTGCTGCTGTTCGGTGCCATGGCCGCCTTTGCCCTCAGCGAATACCGGTTCCGCGGCAACCTCATGATGGGCCTGTATCTGGCGCTTGGCATCATGATCCCGATCCGGCTTGGCACCGTGGCCATCCTGCAGCTGATGGTGGCCTCGGGCCTCGTCAACACGCTGATGGCGCTGATCCTGGTCTACACCGCCCAGGGGCTGCCGCTGGCGGTGTTCATCCTGTCGGAATTCATGAAGCAGGTGTCGGACGATCTGAAGAACGCCGGCCGCATCGACGGCCTGTCGGAATACCGCATCTTCTTCCGGCTGGTGCTGCCGCTGGTGCGCCCGGCGATGGCGACGGTGGCGGTGTTTTCGATGATCCCGATCTGGAACGACCTGTGGTTCCCGCTGATCCTGGCCCCGGCCGAGGCGACCAAGACGCTGACCCTCGGCAGCCAGGTCTTCATCGGCCAGTTCGTCACCAACTGGAACGCGGTGCTGGCAGCCTTGAGCCTCGCGATCCTGCCGGTGCTGGTGCTCTATCTGATCTTTTCGCGGCAGCTGATCCGCGGCATCACGGCGGGGGCGGTCAAGTGACCATAAGCGTCCTCGTCGCCGGGCTTGGCAACATGGGCCGCAGCCACGCGCTGGCCTATCACCATGATCCGGCGTTCCGGATCGTCGGGCTGGTGAACCGTTCGGCGGTAACCCTGCCAGCCGAATTGAACGCCTATCCGCTTTTCACCGACTACACCGAAGCGCTTGCCCGCCTGCAGCCCGATCTGGTCAGCATCGCAACCTATTCCGACAGTCACGCCGATTACGCCTGCGCCGCGATGGACGCAGGTTGCCATGTCTTCGTGGAAAAGCCGCTTGCCACCACGGTCGCCGATGCGCGCCGCGTCCAGGCACGGGCGCTGGCCACCGGCAAAAAGGTGGTGGTCGGCTATATCCTGCGCCATCACCCGTCGTGGCAGCGGCTGATCGCCGAGGCGCGGGCTTTGGGCGGGCCTTACGTTTTCCGGCTCAACCTCAACCAGCAATCCTCCGGCCCGACCTGGGATGTGCACAAGGCGCTGATGCAGACCACCAGCCCCATCGTCGATTGCGGCGTGCATTATGTCGATGTGATGTGCCAGATCACCGATGCCGCCCCGGTCGAGGTGCGCGGCATGGGCCTGCGCCTGTCATCCGAAATCGCGCCCGACATGTACAATTACGGGCATTTTCAGGTGCTGTTTGCAGACGGATCCTTGGGCTGGTACGAGGCCGGCTGGGGCCCGATGATGTCGGACACCGCGTTTTTCGTAAAGGACGTGGTCAGCCCGAACGGCGCGGTTTCGATCAGGATGCCGGACGGCGCACGGTCGGATGATATCGACACCCATACGAAGACCTCGCTTCTTCGGGTGCACAGGGTCGGCCAAAAGGATGCCGATATCTCGATGGCAGACGAACCCGGCCACCAGCAGCTTTGCGACCGTCAAGCAGCTTTCGTCGCCCGCGCCATCGATCAGGATATCGACCTGACCCGGCACCTGCACGATGCAGTGCAGTCGCTGGCCATCTGCCTAGCTGCCGATGAAAGCGTCCGCTCCGCGCGCGCGGTACGACTGGACGGCAAGTCATGAGTGCTGCGTCCATGGTGAAGATTCCGTTAACGCGGCAAGGAAAGTCTTTCGATTACAACAAGTTGAAAAATCGTCCAGATCTGGACAGCCGCCACGGGAGCCATGCATGGGCCAACTGACCCTGACTGCGATTACCAAAAGCTTCGGGGCCACCGAGGTGATCAAGGGCGTCGATCTGACCGTAGAGGACGGCGAGTTCTGCGTGTTCGTCGGCCCCTCGGGCTGCGGCAAATCCACCCTGTTGCGCATCATTGCCGGGCTGGAAGATGCCACGTCGGGCGAAATCAGGATCGACGGCAAGCCGGTGAACAACACTCCGCCGTCGAAACGCGAGATCGCGATGGTGTTTCAGTCCTACGCACTCTATCCGCACCTGACCGTGCGCGACAACATGGGCCTCGGCCTGAAACAGTCCGGAGCCGCCGTCGCCACCGTCAAGGCTTCCGTCGCCCGCGCCTCGGCCATGCTGTCGCTCGACCCGCTGCTCGACCGCCGCCCGGCCGAACTGTCCGGCGGCCAGCGCCAGCGGGTCGCCATCGGGCGGGCCATCGTGCGGACCCCGAAACTGTTCCTGTTCGACGAGCCCTTGTCCAACCTCGACGCCGCCCTGCGGGTGCACACAAGGATCGAGATCGCGCGCCTGCACCGCCAGTTGAAGGCCACCATGATCTATGTCACCCATGATCAGGTCGAGGCGATGACGCTGGCCGACCGCATCGTGGTGCTGAACGCCGGAAAGATCGAGCAGGTCGGCGCCCCGATGGACCTGTACAACAACCCGGCCAACACCTTCGTCGCCGGCTTCATCGGCAGCCCGCAGATGAACTTTCTGACGGCGGAAGCAGAGGGCGCGAAAGGCCAGACCCTTGGCATCCGGCCCGAACATCTGGCGATCAGTCGAACCGAAGGCCAGATCTCCGGCACCATCAGCCATGTCGAACATCTGGGGGGCGAGACCAACGTCTACGTCCACACCACGCCACACGGCCTGTTGACCGTCCGCCTGTTCGGCGCGCATGACTATGACGTGGACGAGGCGGTCCGACTGACCCCCGATCCCGCCCGCGCCTTTCATTTCGGCGCGGACGGCCAACGGATCCGTACCTGACGGCGGCCCCCGCCCTAAAATCGGGGCCGCACCGCACATCCGCGCGACGCCCGATCAGGCCGGTCGGCACGCAGCATGTTCGCTTCCATCCGCTCAGGTCCAGAGGAAGTCGCTGGCCGCCAGTTGCGACGCGACGGACAGACCGGTCATCGTGATGGTGATGTCTGTGACAGCATCGCCGTTGGTGTCGATCAAAAGGGAGCTGCCCGATATCCGCGCTTCAGAGTTGTTGGGCCCGCCAGAAAAGGCCGCCGTACCCATGTAGACGAAGGTTCCGACCAGCATGCCCTGCAGGTTGATCACGTCGCCCTCTTCGCCGCCGACGCCTTCTACTTCGTTGAAGTCGGTGATGGTGTCGGTACCGCTGGCGGTCGTGGTATAGATGAACCGGTCCGCCCCGGTACCGCCGGTCAGGTTGTCGTTGCCGCCACCGCCGGTCAGGGTATCGTTCAGCGCGCCGCCGTTGATCGTATCCGCCCCGCCAGCGCCAACCAGCACATCGGTGCCGTTATTGCCGACCAGGGTCGAAGCTGCGGTGCCGCCGGTCAGGGTGATGGTGTCGCTGGCAACGCCGCCGTTCACCGTGTAGATCGTGCCGTTGGCATTGCTGAGCGTCAGCGTGTTGCCCGAGGCCGACAGCGTAAAGCCGGTGGTGGTCACGGTAGACGCGCTCAGGTTCACCACCCCGGCATTGGAAAGGGTGATGTTGCCGCTGCTGACCGTGCCGGTAAAGCCCGCCAGTTGCGCCGAGGTCAGGGTGATGCCCCCGGTAAAACCGGTGATGCTTTCCAGCCCGGCAAGGGTCGAGGTGGCCAACGTCACGGCAGTGGAAACCCCGGTGCCGTTCAGCGTGTCGGTGCCCAGACCACCGTCGTAGCTTTCGCCTGCGGCCATCTCGGAAGCCACCGTGATGCGCAGATTGTCATTGCCGCTGCCGCCGACCACGGTATCGACGCCCGCCCCGCCGGTCAGACTGTCCGAACCGGCACCGCCGGTCAGGGTGTCATTGCCGCCGTTGCCGTTCAGCACCGCGCTCTGACTGCCGCCGGTGATGGTGACGCTGTCCGCCAACGCGCCGCCGTTCACTGTATAGGCGGTGACGCCTGTATCATTCAGCGTCAGCGTGTTGCCCAGCGCCGACAGGTTGAACGTCGTTGTTGACACGGTGGCCGCCGCCAGGTTGACGGTCCCTGCATCCGACAGGGTGATCGCCCCTGCCCCGGTTGCAACCGAAGTGAAGCCTGCCAGCTGCGCGCTGGTCATCGTCACGCCGCCGGTAAAGCCGGACAGGTTCTCGATGCCGGTCACCGTGCTGCCGACAAAGGTCACCGGCGTTACCACTGCGGACCCGAGCAACGTATCCGTCCCGCCCCCGCCGGTGTAGCTTTCGCCCGCCCCCAGATCGGAAGCCGCCGCAATGGTGATGGTGTCGTTGCCGTTGCCGCCGTTGATGGTGTCGATGCCGCCGCCACCGATAAGGGTGTCAGCGCCCGCGCCGCCGGTCAGGTTGTCGTTGCCGCCGTTGCCGTTCAACGCCGACCCGGCCACACCGCCATTGATCGTCACCGTATCGCCAGCCGCGCCGCCGTTCACCGTCAGCGCAGTCGCACCCTCGTTCAGGGTGATGGTGTTCCCCGTCGCAGACAGGTTGAAAACGCTGGTGCTGATGGTGGCGGCACCGATGTTGACCGTTCCGGAGTCAGACAGGGTTATCGCGCCGGTCGAGACCGAAGAGGTGAAGCTGCTCAGGTTCGCCGAGGTCAGCGTCAGGCCACCGGTAAAGCCGGTAATGCTTTCCAGCGTGACGAAAGTGAGCCCGCTGAACGTATGTGCCGTTGTGACCGCGGTACCAAACAGCACATCCGTGCCGCCGCCACCGGTGTAGCTTTCACCCGAGACCATGTCGGCTGCCGCCAGGATCGTGAACCGGTCCACGCCATTGCCGCCGCTCAGAATGTCGATGCCGGCACCGCCGATGATGGTGTCGGCCCCGGAGCCACCGGCCAGCGTATCGTTGCCGGCATTGCCGTTCAGGATGGCTGCCTGGCTGGCACTGGTGATGGTCACGCTGTCGTTCACCGCACTGCCGTTGACTGTCAGCGCCGAGCCGCCGGTATAGTTCAGCGAAAGCGTGTTGCCGGAAGCCGACAGGTTGAACACGGTTGTCGAAACCGACGCGGCGCTCAGGTTCACTGTACCGGCATCCGACAGGGTGATTGCTCCCGACGCCGCAACCGAACCGGTAAACCCGGCCAGTTGCGCCGAGGTCATCGTAATCCCGCCGCCAAAGCCGCTGATGTTTTCGATCCCGCTGAAGCTGATGCCCGTCAGCGTGGAAGCGACCGCGATACCGGTGCCGTTGAACGTGTCGGTGCCCAGCCCGCCGGTATAGACTTCGCCGGTATCAAGGTCGGTCGTCGCCAAAATCCGGAACGTGTCATTGCCATTGCCGCCAGACAGATTGTCGGCCCCGGCCCCGCCGTCCAGCGTGTCGTTGCCGGTGCCGCCGGTCATGGTATCGTTGCCGCCGAAGCCGTTCAGCGTCACGCCGCTGGTGCCGCCGGTAATGGTCACGATATCGGCCGCCGCGCCACCGTTGACGGTATAGCTGGCCAGACCCTCGTCATTCAGCGTCAGGGTGCTGCCCGCCGCCGCCAGATTGATCGTACTGGTCAGGATATCCTGATCCGACACATCGACGGCCCCGGCATCCGACAGCGTAAGCGCCCCGGTGTTCACCGTGGCAAACGCGTCGAACTGCGCCCGCGACAGCGTCAAACCGCCAACAAAGCCGCTGATCGTCTCGATCCCGGCAAAGGTGATGCCCGATAGATTGGCCGCCGAAACCACCGACGCCCCGCTCAGCGTATCCGCCCCAAGCCCGCCGTCATAGGCTTCGCCCGAAACCAGATCGCTGGCTGCGGCGATGACCAGACTGTCATTGCCATTGCCACCATTCACGACGTCGACATCTGCGCCGCCGGTCAGGATATCGTTGCCGGTGCCGCCGTTCAGGGTGTCATTCCCCGAACCGCCATTGACCGTCGCCCCAAGCGAGCCGCCGATGAAGGTAACCACATCGTTGCCAGCGCCGCCGGTGACTGCATAGGCTACCAGCCCCTCGTCATTCAGCGTCACATTGTTGCCAAAGGCCGACAGGGTCAGGGCACCGGTCAGCAGATCGGCGTCCGAAATGTCCAGCGTCCCGCCATCGGCCAGGGAAATCCCGCCCACGGTGATCTGGCCGGTGAACTGGTCCAACTGGGCCGTTGTCATCGTCAAGCCACCCGAGAAGCCCGAGATGACCTCCATGCCGCTGATCGTCACACCGACCAGCGATGCGCCCGGCGACGAAATCGCCGCCCCATCCAGCGTGTCGGTGCCGATGCCGCCGGCATAGGTCTCGCCCGCTACAAAATCGCTCGGCGCGATGATCGAGAACAAGTCGTTGCCTGCGCCGCCATTCATCACATCAACCGCCGCACCACCGGCCAGCGTGTCGTTGCCGCTGCCGCCGTTCAGCGTATCGGCTCCACCGCCGCCGTTCAGCACCGCGCCAAGGCTGCCACCAGTGATCGTCATGGTGTCCGCGCCGTTGCCGCCGTTGACGGTATAGCTTGCCGCACCGCCATCATTCAGTGTCAACTGGTTGCCCGCGTTCGACATCGTGAAGCTGGTCGTCAGCACCGTCGCATCCGAAATATCGGCTGCACCGGCAAAGGTCATCTGGATCGCCCCGGTATTGATCGTGCCGGTGAACTGATCCAGTTGCGCCGCCGTCAGGGTCACGCCAGCACCAAAGCCCGTCAGGTTTTCAACGCCGGACAGGGTGACGCCAGAGAAGGTGGCGGCCGTGCCGACGGCACTTCCGTCCAGCGTATCGTCGCCCAGACCGCCGGTGTAGTTCTCACCCGCCGTGATTTCGGATGCCGCCAGGATCAGCAGCCGGTCATTGCCGCCGCCGCCACTGACGCTGTCGGAGCCCGCGCCGCCCGTCAGCTGGTCGTCGGCACTTCCGCCGGCCAGATTGTCATTGCCGCCAGCGCCGTCCACCGTGGCACCCAGGTTGCCGCCGGTGATGGTCACCACATCGGCCGCAACCCCACCGGTCACGGTGTAAGCCGCCAGACCCTCGTCGTTCAGCGTCAGCGTGTTGCCGGCCGCCGACAAGACAAAATCCGCGGTCCCCACATCGGCGTTCGAGATATCCACGACACCCGCGCCAAGCAGCGTGATCGTTCCGGTATCGACAGAGCCGGTGAACTGGTCAAGCTGCGCTGCGGTCAGGGACAGACCTCCCGCGAAACCGGTGATCGCCTCGATGCCGGTAATGGTCACACCGCTGAAACTGGCAGCGCCGCTGACCGAACTTCCGTCGATCGTGTCACTGTCCGCTGCCCCGGCATAGGTTTCCCCAGCCTCGATGTCGGATGCCGTGACGATGACGATGGTATCGTCCCCTGCCCCGCCACTGACCTGATCCATGTCGGCACCAGCCACCAGCTGATCGTCGTCATTGCCGCCATTCAGCGTGTCGTCGCCGCTGCCGCCGTACAACGTGTCGTTGCCATCCATCCCCGACAACAGGTTGTTGCCGGAGTTGCCGATGATGCCGTTGGCAAATGCGTTGCCGGTACCGCTGATTGCCCCAGAGCCAGCCAGCATCAGGTTTTCGACTTCCGCGAACAACCCAAAATTCGCGGTGCTGATCACCGTATCGGCACCCTCGCCAGCCAGTTCGATTATCGCGTCACCGGCATTGTCGACGTAATAGGTGTCGTCACCGGCCCCTCCTGCCATGACGTCTGCCTGCAACCCACCATCCAGCGTATCATTGCCGGTGCCGCCATTCAGCGTGTCGATGCCGTTGGCGCCATTGATGGTGTCGTTGCCGTCCATCCCGTTCAGGATGTTGGCACCGTTGTTGCCGGTCAGCACGTTGGCAACCGAATTGCCGGTACCGTCAATCGCCGCAGCACCAGCCGTCAGCGTCAGGTTTTCCAAATCGGCGACCAGAGTAAAGGTCAGCGAAGCCTGTACGGTGTCGTTGCCGGAACCTGGCAGTTCGCTGAGGGTGTCCAGCAGACTGTCGATCACATAGGTATCATCGCCGCTGCCGCCCTGCAGGAAGTCCGGGCCAGCGCCGCCGTCCAGCACGTCATTGTCGGCCCCGCCGGTCAGCGTATCGGCACCGACACCGCCATACAGCGTGTCGTTTCCGGCCGCCCCGTCCAGCTTGTCGCTGCCGTCCATGCCGGTCAGCACGTTCGCAAGCGCCGTCCCGACGATGGTGTTTTTCAGCGCATTGCCGGTACCGTTGATCGAGGTATTGCCAAGCAGCGTCAGGTTCTCGACATCCGTCGTCAACGTATAGCTGACCTTCGCCCGCACCTTGTCGGTGCCGCCGGACGGCAGTTCCACGACCACATCGCCGGCATTGTCGACCACATAACTGTCGTTGCCGCTGCCACCGATCATGCTGTCGGCCCCGATGCCGCCATCCAGCGCATCGTTGCCGATGCCGCCATCCAGCGTGTCGTTGCCCAGACCGCCCGTCACCTTGTCCGAGCCGCCAAGCCCGAGGAGAACGTTGTTGCCGTCATTGCCCAGCATGGTGTTGACACTGGCATTGCCGGTGCCGTCGATCGCGGCCGTGCCGGTCAGTGTCAGATGCTCCAACTCGGTCGACAACACGAACGTTACCGAACTCAGCACGGTATCGGTACCGGCTGCCCCCTGCTCGATCACGCTGTCACCGGCCGCGTTCACCACAAAGGTGTCGTTGCCCATGCCACCGGTCATCGTGTCGTTGTTGGTGCCGCCATCCAGCGTGTCGTTGCCGTTGCCGCCATCCAGCGTGTCATTGCCCGCGCCGCCGTAGATGCCGTCATCGCCGTCAAGGCCGGTCAGGTCGTTGGCCCCGCTGTTGCCCGTCATGCTGTTGTTCGCGGCATTGCCGGTTCCGTTCAGCGCCGCGGCCCCGGTCAGAGTCAGGTTTTCCATTTCGGTGCTCAGCACCATCGCGACCGAACTGATCACCGTATCGATACCGCCAAACGCGACATCGACCGCGGAATCGCCGATGTCATCGACGTAATAGGTGTCGTTGCCGGTCCCGCCGTTCATCGCATCGATGCCGATGCCGCCATCCAGCGTATCGTCGTCATTGCCGCCATTCAGCGTATCGTTGCCGATGCCGCCGATCAGGCTGTCGTAGCCGTCGCTGCCGGTCAGGCTGTTATTTGCATCGTTGCCGGTCATCACGTTGTCGGACGTGTTGCCGGTGCCGTTGATCGCCGCAACTCCCGTCAGGATCAGATTCTCGACATTGGCCTGCAGCGTGTAGGTCACCGAGCTTTGCACGGTATCGGTGCCGTTGCCGGTGGTTTCGGTGGTGTCGTCTCCACTGGCATCCACGATGTAAGTGTCGTTGCCCGCGCCGCCCGACATGTCGTCGCTGCCGGCACCGCCGTCCAGAAGGTCATTGCCATTGCCGCCGAACAGATCGTCGATACTGCTGTCGGCGCCGCCGAAAAGCGAGTCGTTGCCGTCATTGCCGGACAGATTGTCGGCCGCCAGCCCGCCGAACAGCTGGTTATTGCCGCTGTTGCCCGCCATCACGTTGGCAACCGTATTGCCGGTGCCGTCGATATTGGTCGAACCGGTCAGGGTCAGGTTCTCGAAGTCGGTGGCAAGCGTGAGGGTAAGCGACGTCTGCACCGTGTCGGTGCCGCCACCGGCCAGTTCCACCATCGTATCGCCGGCATCATCGATCACATAGGTGTCGTTGCTGGACCCGCCTGTCATGGCATCGGCCCCGGTGCCACCGTCCAAAGTGTCGTTGCCCGAACCGCCGAACAGCGTATCGTTGGCCCCGCCCGCGCTCAGCAGGTTAGCTCCGGTATTGCCGGTCAGAATGTTCGCGGATCCGTTACCGGTCCCGCTCAGCCCGCTCGACCCGGTCAGGGTCAGGTTTTCGACATCGGGACCGATCGTGAAATTGACCGAACTGCTGACCGTGTCGTTGCCGCCCAAAGCGGCTTCCGTGACGGTATCGCTTAGGGTGTCCACCACATAGGTATCGTCGTCCGCACCGCCCGACATCGCGTCGTTGCCGGTGCCGCCGGTCAGGGTGTCCGCCCCGGCCCCGCCGAACAGCGTGTCGTTGCCGGAACTGCCGTCCAAGGCATTGGCGGCACCGTTGCCGGTCAGCACGTTGTCGGCAGTGTTGCCGGTGCCGGCGACTGCCGCTGCGCCGATCAGCGTCAGGTTCTCGACTGCCGAGCCCAGGATGAACCCGACCGAGGATTGTACGGTATCGAGCCCTTGCCCGCTCTGTTCCGTCACCTTGTCCAGCGCCGAGTCCACCACATAGATATCGTCACCGATGCCACCGGTCATGGTGTCGTCGGCCAGCCCGCCGTCCATCGTGTCGTTGCCGTCGCCGCCGGTGATGGTGTCGTTGCCATCGCCGCCGGTCAGAGCGTTGTTGCCGGTGTTCCCGATCAGCACGTTGGCACCGCTGTTGCCGGTTCCGCTCAGATTGGCCAACCCGGTCAGGGTCAGGTTTTCCATGTCGTTCAAAATCGTCAGTGAAATCGAGGATTGCACCGTATCGGTGCCGCCGCCGGGCGCTTCCAGCCCGACATCGCCTGCGGCATTAACGATATAGACATCGTTGCCCAGACCGCCGCTCATGCTGTCGTTGCCGATCCCGCCATCAAGCGTGTCGTTGCCGTCGCCGCCAACAATCGTGTCGTTCCCGTCCGCGCCTATCAGGTTGTTGGCACCGGTATTGCCAGTCAGCAGGTTGTTTTCGGCATTGCCGGTGGCATTGATCGCCGACGTTCCGGTCAGCGTCAGATTCTCGACAAAGGCCGAAAGGGTAAAGCTGACGGAGGATTCGACCAGATCCGTGCCTTCGCCGGTCAACTCGGTTACCGTATCAGTCGTGCTGCCGACAATGTAGAAGTCATCACCAGCGCCGCCCGTCATGGCGTCATTGCTGATGCCGCCGTCCATCGTATCATTGCCCGCGCCGCCGAAGATCGTGTCGCTGCCCGACCCGCCATAGATCGTGTCGTTGCCGTCATCGCCCGACAGGGTGTTCGCCGATCCGTTGCCGGTGATCACGTTGGCCTGCGTGTTGCCGGTGCCGCTGATGGTGGCTGTGCCGATCAGGGTCAGATTCTCGATGTTGCTGCCAAGTGTGAAGCTGCCAAGGGCTTCGACCGTGTCGATACCCTCGTTGGCCAACTCGCTCAGAATGTCGCTCATGGTATCGACAACGTAGATGTCGTCACCGATCCCGCCGGTCAGCGTGTCGTTGCCGTTGCCGCCATCCAGCCGGTCGTTGCCATCGCCGCCGGTCATGCTGTCGTTGCCGTCGCCGGCATACAGCAGATCGTTGCCAAGGCCGCCGATCACCGTGTCATTGCCCGCATCGGCATAGACCGTATCGTTCCCGTCGCCCGCATCGATATCGTCCGCCGAAGTGGTGACTCCCGTCACTTCGACCAGCCCCATGGTCGGCGAATTTGCGTCGCCCAGGCGGTGGATGAACTCGTCTGCTGCGGTGCCGGTTACGATGGCCATAGTGTCTGCTCCATTTTCAGCAAAAGCCAAAAGTTTTCAAACTCTTAAGGCTTGCGAGGTGTGACTTTGCCCCTGATTTGTATCCGATATTTACGGCTGAATGACGGCAACCGATTGATTTCAGTGGCGAAACGTGCGGCGTTTTTGCGAAGGTCGGGCAAGACTTTGGCCGGTTTGAAGGCAGGATTGTGGCGGCACTGCCGACAAGCTTCCGCAGATCAAGCGTGAATGCCGTGATGTCGGCGCTGGTTTTTCGGGCATCAGCGCAAGGAAATCCGGCAAACTCCTGCGGCAGACGGACCCGGGCAATAAAGAATGGTGGAACCGGGCGAAGTGTGAAACCACTGACCGCAACGCCCCTGCTCCGCTGGTCCCATGTCCATTCTCGCCGCGATCCATCATCTGACCCATTACCGCTACGACCGGCCGGTGACGCTTGGCCCGCAAGTCATCCGTCTGCGCCCGGCACCGCACAGCCGGACCCGCGTCGTGTCGCACAGCCTGAAGGTCAGTCCGACCGACCATTTCGTGAACTACCAGCAGGACCCCTATGGCAACTGGCTGGCCCGCTACGTGTTCCCCGACCCGGTCCGCGAACTGAAGATCGAGGTTGATCTGGTCGCCGACATGACCGTCTACAACCCGTTCGATTTCTTTGTCGAGGACAGCGCCGAGCATTGGCCCTTCGAATATCCCGAAGACATCGTTCAGGATCTGGTGATCTACCGGAACCCCGAGCCCGCCGGTCCCGGCCTGACGGCATTTCTGGCCTCGGTCCCGCGCGTAAACAGCCGCACGCTGGATTTCGTGGTCGGCCTGAATGCGCGCCTTGCCCGCGACATCGGCTATGTCATCCGCATGGAACCGGGCGTGCAATCCCCGGAAGAGACGCTGACCGCTGCCAAGGGCTCCTGCCGCGACACATCCTGGCTTCTGGTCCAGACCCTGCGCCATCTGGGTTTCGCCGCCCGGTTTGTCTCGGGCTATCTGATCCAGCTGAAACCCGATCTGGTCGCCTTGGACGGACCGCCCGGGACTGCCGTCGATTTCACCGACCTGCACGCATGGTGCGAGGTGTACTTGCCGGGTGCCGGCTGGATCGGACTTGACCCGACGTCGGGCCTGCTGACCGGCGAAAGCCACATCCCGCTGGCCGCAACCCCGCACTTTCGCAACGCAGCCCCGATCTCCGGCCTCGCCAGCTTTGCCGAGGTAAACTTCGACTTTGCAATGTCGGTGACCCGCACGGCCGAACATCCCAGAATTACCAAGCCGTTCTCCGATGCCGCCTGGGCCGACCTCGACGCACTCGGGCAAAAGGTCGACGCCGCTTTGGCTGCCGGCGATGTCAGGCTGACCATGGGGGGCGAGCCGACCTTTGTCTCGATCGATGATTTCGAAGCCGATGAGTGGAATACCGACGCGGTCGGCCCGACCAAGCGGGTGTTTGCCGACAAACTGGTCCGCCGCCTGCGCGACGTCTTCGCGCCGGGCGGCTTTCTGCACTACGGTCAGGGCAAATGGTATCCCGGTGAAACCCTGCCGCGCTGGACCTTTTCGCTTTACTGGCGGCGCGACGGCAAGCCGATCTGGTCCGACCCCGGCCTGATTGCGGCCGAAGGTGCCGATGCGCCGGCAACCCCGGATCAGGCCGCGCAGCTGCTGCATGCCATCGCGGCCGAACTTGGCGTGCCTGCCGAAAACGTCCTTCCCGCCTTCGAGGACCCGGCAGAGTGGATCATCAAGGAGGGCAACCTGCCGGAAAACGTGACGCCGCAGAACTCCGAACTGAAAGACCCCGAGGAACGCGCCCGCATCGCCCGCGTGTTCGCGCGCGGGCTGACCGAACCGTCAGGTTATGTCCTGCCGGTCCAGCGCTGGCAGACCCGCGCCGCCTCGACCTGGCTCAGCGAAAAGTGGAAACTCCGGCGCGGCCATCTTTACCTTGTGCCCGGCGACAGCCCGGTCGGCTACCGTCTGCCGCTTGGCGCGCTGCCGCATGTCCCCGCCGCCGCCTACCCGCACATCATCCCGGCCGACCCGACCGAGGAGCGCGGCCCGCTTCCCGAACCCGCCGGCCCTTCCGGCCGCGCCCAGCATGCCCAGCAGATTGCCTTCACCCCCGGCGAGGCCGTGCAGCAACGCAACGAGCAGACCCTCGGCGATCTCGATGGAACCGTTCGCACGGCGCTTTCGGTGGAACCACGCGACGGCAGGCTCTGCGTGTTCATGCCGCCGGTGGAGCGGATCGAGGACTATCTGGACCTTATCGCCGCCGCCGAAGCCGCCGCGAAAGGCCTTGGCCTGCCCGTCCATATCGAAGGCTACGCGCCGCCGCACGACCCGCGCCTGAACGTCATCCGCGTCGCCCCCGATCCCGGTGTGATCGAGGTGAACATCCACCCGGCATCGACCTGGACCGACTGCGTCGCCACCACCGAGGCCGTCTATGAACAGGCCCGCCAGTGCCGCCTGGGCGCCGACAAGTTCATGATCGACGGTCGCCACACCGGCACCGGAGGCGGCAACCATGTCGTGGTCGGTGGTGCCACGCCGAACGACAGCCCGTTCCTGCGCCGCCCTGACCTGCTGCGCTCGCTGATCCTGCATTGGCAGCGGCATCCCAGCCTGTCCTACCTGTTCTCGGGCCTGTTCATCGGCCCGACCTCGCAGGCACCACGCATCGACGAAGCCCGCCATGATACGCTTTATGAACTGGAAATGGCGCTGGACCAGATCCCTGGCCCGGGCAGCCACCCGGCCCCCGCCCCCTGGCTGGTGGACCGTTTGCTGCGCAATCTCCTTGTCGACGTGACCGGCAACACCCACCGTGCCGAGATCTGTATCGACAAGCTCTACTCCCCGGATGGCCCGACCGGACGCCTGGGGCTGGTCGAGTTTCGCGGGTTCGAGATGCCGCCCAACCCGCGCATGTCGTTGGCCCAGCAACTGCTGATCCGGGCCCTGATCGCGCGAACGTGGCAACAGCCGCTGACCGGCACCCTGCCCCGCTGGGGCACCAGCCTGCATGACCGGTTCATGCTGCCGCATTTCCTGTGGGCCGACTTCCTTGACGTGCTGCGCGACCTTGCCGACCATGGGTTCGCCTTGCAGTCCGACTGGTTCACTGCGCAGGCAGAGTTCAGGTTTCCCTTTTGCGGGCAAGTTGAGTTTGAGGGAGTCGAACTGGAACTGCGCCAGGCATTGGAGCCCTGGCACGTACTTGGCGAAACCGGCGCCATCGGCGGCACGGTCCGCTATACCGACAGTTCGGTGGAACGGCTGCAGGTCAAACTGACCGCCGCCGATCCCGACCGCTACATGGTCACAGCCAACCGCCGCCGGGTGCCGCTGCAGAAGACCGTCGACAACGGGGTCTCTGTCGCCGGGGTACGCTACAAGGCCTGGCAGCCGCCGCTCGCCCTGCATCCGGTGCTGCCCGTCAATGCGCCGCTGACGTTTGATATCTACGACTGCTGGACTGGTCGCGCCCTTGGCGGTTGCATCTACCATGTGGCACACCCCGGCGGGCGCAGCTACGACACGTTTCCGGTGAACAGCAACGAGGCCGAGGCCCGGCGGTTGGCGCGGTTCGAGCCGCGCGGACATTCCCCCGGCAGCTATGAGCCTGCCGCAGAAACCCCGCACCGCGAGTTCCCGATGACGCTTGACCTTCGCCGTGCCCCGGGGCTGTGAACGGGGCTGTAACGGCGCTTCAAGGACAGGAGACAACGGCGGTGGTGGCGGTGACACAGGCAATCCGGACGGCAATTGACCTTCTGGCCGACTATCGCCCGCTTCCCGGCGTGCCTGACGAACTGGTGGATGCCTCAGGCCGGATGCGCCCGGTCTGGGGCGGGCTTCTGGACCATCTTGCCCGATCGGACCCGGCGACCCTTGTCGCCGATTTTGGCCGGGGCCAACAGTATCTGCGCGATGCCGGAGTGTTCTTCCGCAAATACGGCGATGCCGGCATCGGCGGCCGCGACTGGCCGCTCAGTCCATTGCCGGTGATTCTGGCCGAAGCGGAATGGCTCCAGATCGCCCAGGGTCTGATGCAGCGCGCCGATATGCTTGAGTTGGTGGTGGCCGACCTGTACGGGTCGAACCGGCTGGTGTCGGACGGCCACCTGCCGGGATCGCTGATCGCAGAAAGCCCGCATTGGCTTCGCCCGATGGTCGGTGTGCAGCCGGCGTCGGGCCATTTCCTGCACTTTCTGGCGTTCGAGCTGGGACGCGGCCCGGATGGACGCTGGTGGGTTCTCGGTGACCGGACCGAAGCGCCCTCGGGTGCCGGCTTTGCGTTGGAAAACCGCGTGGCCACCAGCCGGATCTTTCCCGAGCTTTACCGCGACAGCAACGTGCAGCGCCTGGCCGGATTCTTCGGCGCGTTCCGCACTGCTCTTGAAGGTCTGGGCGGGCCTGGTACCGGACCGGGCGGGCGGGTGGCAATATTTACCCCCGGCCCGATGACCGACACCTACTATGAACAGGCCTATATTGCCCGCTATCTCGGCCTGCCGCTCCTTGAAGGCGGTGACCTGACCGTGCAGGACGGCACCTTGCACGTTCGCACCGTGGATGGCCTTAGCCCGCTCAATGTGCTGTGGCGCAGGCTGGATTCCGCCTGGGCGGACCCGCTGGAGTTGGAAGAGGTATCACGTCTGGGTACGCCCGGGCTGTTGTCGGCGATCCGCGCAGGCAACGTGACGCTGGTCAACGCGCTCGGTACCGGTGTGCTGGAAACGCAGGCCCTGCTGGCATTCCTGCCCGGTATCGCCGAGGTCCTGACCGGACGGCCTCTGGCGCTGCCCAATATCGCCACCTGGTGGTGCGGCGGCGCGAAAGAGCGGGCGCATGTTGCGGCGAACGCCCGCCGTATGCTGATCGGCCCGGCCTTGTCGACACGCCTGCCCCTGGAAACCGACGGCACCTTTGCGCTGGCCGGCACTTTGAAAGGCGGTACCGGCGACTTTGCCGACTGGCTCAACCGCAACGCCGCCGGACTGGTGGGCCAGGAACTTGTCACCCTGTCCACCACCCCGGTCTGGGACGACGGCTGCCTGACGCCCCGCCCGATGACGCTTCGGATGTTTCTGGCCCGAACCCCGCTGGGCTGGCGGGTGATGCCCGGTGGATTTGCCCGCATCGGCACCACCCCCGATGCCACCGCCATTGCCATGGGGCAGGGCAGTTCGGTGGCCGACGTCTGGATCGTTGCCGACCGCACCGTCGAACCGGCGACCCTGCTGCCGCATCCCGCCCTTGCCTTTGTCCGCACCGATCCCGGTCCGCTGCCAAGCCGCGCCGCCGACAACCTGTATTGGCTCGGGCGCTACATCGAACGGACCGAGGGCATCCTGCGCCTGACGCGGGCCTACAACGGCCGCCTCGACGAGGCCGGCACGCACCGTGCGCCGCTTCTTGTCGCGGTCGCCGGCTGCCTTGAATCCTTCGGTGTCGAAGCGGCCGAGCCGCTGCCCGCCGGCCTGTGCGCAACGCTGGCCGCTGCCGTCAACTCGGCCGGCAACATCCGCGACCGCTTCTCGGTCGACGGTTGGGCGGCGCTCAGCGATCTGGAAAAGACCCTGTCGCGGATGGCGGGCACCGTGACGGCTGGCAATGATGCCGCCCTGGCCATGGGCATCCTGTTGCGCAAGATCACCGGGTTTTCCGGTCTGGTGCATGAAAACATGTACCGCGCCACCGGATGGCGTTTCCTGACCATCGGTCGCGCCCTGGAACGGGCGGCAACAATGGCGCAGCTTCTGGCGATCCTTGCCGATCCGGATGCCCCGGCGGGTGGGCTTGATCTGGCGATCGAGCTTGGCGACAGCGCCATGACCCATCGCCAACGCTACGCCGTCACGTCGCAGCGCGACTCGGTGGTCGACCTTCTGGCGCTCGATGCACGGAATCCGCGATCCATGCTGTTCCAGCTGGGCGAGATTCGCGACCAGGCCGAAGCGCTGGCGGGTGGCCCGATGAAGGGCCAGTTGTCGGGCTTTGGCCGGCGCGTCCTGGCCGTGCAGACTGCAGTTGCCATCCAGTCACCGCAATCGATGGACAGCGCCGCACTTCGGTCGGTGCGGGGCGACATTCTTGCCCTTTCGGCGCACCTTTCCCAGACCCACAACTTGTAGTGGACCGATGAACTACGACATCCACCTTCGCATCAGCCACAAGTATGCCAATCCGGCCGGCGGCGGGCGGCATCTGCTGCGGCTGATGCCCGCCGATCTTCCGGGCGAGCAGCGGCTGGTCGCGGGACAGATCGACATCTCGCCGCGGCCGGATGAACGCCAGGACCGCAGCGATTTCTTCGGCAACCGCCTGGTCGAGTTCGCCTTTCACGACCCCTACGACCGGGTCAGCCTGTCCCTGCAGGCCCGGGTCAACCGCTTGCCGGCCCCCTCACCCGACCGCAACCCGACGCCACTGCACCGATTGAGCGACGAGATCGCAGCGCATTCCGATCTGTCGCCGCACAGCCCTGCCCACTTCCGGCAATCGTCGCCGCGCGTGCAATTGACGCCGGACATGACATCTTATGCCAAGGGCCAACTGTCTGCGGGAATGTCGGCAACAGATGCCGTGCTGGCCGTCGGCCACGCCTTGCACCGCGACATGACTTTCGACGCCAAAGCGACCGAAGTCGACACGCCGCCTGCCGAAGCCTTTGCGCAACGCCAGGGCGTCTGTCAGGATTTCAGTCACATCATGATCGCGTGCCTGCGCGGCATCGGCATCCCGGCCGCCTATGTCAGCGGCTTCCTGCGGACCCGACCGCCGCCCGGCAAGGCAAGGCTGGAAGGCGCAGACGCGATGCATGCCTGGGTCCGGGCCTGGTCCGGGGCCGCCACCGGCTGGCTGGAATTCGATCCCACCAATGCCGTCATTGCCGGTTCAGATCATATCGTCGTTGCCAGTGGCCGCGATTACTTCGATGTTGTCCCGGTCAAGGGCGTGATGCGGGCTTCGGGTAGGCAGAAAAGCAGCCAGTCCGTGGACGTGATCCCGGTGGCCTGAAGCAATGCCCGAAGCGGGGGCCGCATGGCGTCCGCTCTTTCCAACTGCGCAGTCTGTTCACGGCCCGTCCCCAATCTGCTACCGTTCCCGGATAAGCTCGGCACGCAACTGCTTGGTCGGGCGACGATCCGGCAACAATGCTCCGCACACGTCGCCCCTGCCACCAACCGGCCTGACAAAGGAAAGCCCGATGCTGAACCGCCTCCTCCTCTGCACTGTCGCGATCCTCGGCTCGGCAGGTCCGGCTCCTGCCTTCAATTGCGCCCGCGCGACAACGGCGGTTGAAACTGCGATCTGCGCCGACCCCAGACTAAAGGCGCTCGATGACCGGCTGGAACGGGCCTACAGCGAGGTCAAAGCGCTGACGCCGAAGCCCGGTCAAAGCATGTTGGGCCGGGCGCAAAAGGCTTGGATTGCCGACCGGGAAGACTGCGCCGGCAGCCCTGACGGTATCGCAACCTGCATTCGCGGCATGACAGCCACGCGCATTGACCTGCTTCTGGGCCAGCCGGACAGCGGCCCCGGCGTTCCGGGACGGATCATTCCGGTATTCTTCCGGCAAACCGGCACCGACTACCTTTATGAACTCGAGATCGACCTCTTGCGCTTCGTTGATCCCGCATCACTGGGCGAACAGCGTCTGAACCGGATAGCCGATGCTCTGGCGCGCAGCATTCCCTGGGGGCCGCATGCTGAAGAGCCCAACCCCTACTACTATTCCGGCGTCAGCATGGGCCTGTCCTATGCCTCACCCCGACTGATCTCGGTCTCGATTGCCGAGGAATCCTATACCGGCGGCGCGCACCCCAATCACGGGGTTTCCTACCTGAACTTCGACATGGCGACCGGAACCGGCCTGACCACTGCCGATTTCTTCGGCCCCGAAGCGATGGCAGACCTCGCGGCGCAATGTACCGGCCAGATCGTCGCGCAAAAAACGGCAAACGCCGACGCCAACGGCTATCCTTACGATCCGGGCACAGACCTCGCCTTGCAAGGCAACACTCTGCGCGACCACACCGCCGCGCTGGAAAACTGGGGCTTCAGCGAAACCGAAGCCCGCATCAACTTCAATCCCTACGTCGTCGGTGCCTATGCCGAGGGCTATTTCGACTGCGCCTTTCCGATGCGAGAATTGCGCTCCATGGCGCTTCCCGGGGCCCCGCTGCCTTGAGTGCTGAATGACCGGCCGCCAGTGAAAACAGTAAAGATTTCATGAAGAAAAAATACGAAACTCATATATTTCAGAGGTTTAGACTAGCGTCTCACCGTGAGACATTGCCCCCTGATCACGGATTGGTCCCGCAACGCCCGGTAGCAAGCCGCCATGTCCTCTAAATTCCATGGTCAACGCAGACCATGTCGGCGGCCTTTTCCGCAATCATGATGGTCGGCGCGTTCGTATTGGACGAATTGATGAACGGCATGACCGAACTGTCGCAGACCCGCAGCCCATCGATGCCCTTGACCAGCAACCGCGGCGTCACCACCGCCGTGGGATCATCCTCTGCCCCCATCTTGCAGGTTCCGACAGGGTGATAGTCGGTCTTGGCGTGCCGATAGGCGTATTCCTTGATCTCGTCATCCGTTTCGGCCTGCGCCCCGGGATGCGCCTCGCCTTTGATAAAGGGTTTGAATGCCGCCTGCGCCATGATCCGGCGCGCCAGCCGAAACCCCGCAATAGATATCTTGACGTCATAGGGATCGCCCCAATAGTTCGGGTCAATATGAACCTTGGCCAGCGGGTCCTTCGATTTCAACCGCACCCGCCCCCGCGAGCGCGGCCGCAGAAAGGCCGAGTTCAGCGTGACGCCGTTCCGGATCGGTGCCAGCCCATGCTCCAGCCCGGAGCCGGGCAGGAAGTGGAACTGGATGTCCGGGGCAGGCGCGTCGGGATCAGCAAACCAGAACCCGCCGCCGTCGCAGATGTTCGATCCCAGAATGCCGGTACCGAACGCCAGATACTGCACCCCGGCAGCTGCCGCCATGTACCAGGGCTTGTAGCGGTCAAAACTGTGGTTGCCGGAACACTCGCTGACCACGAACACATCCATGTGGTCATGCAGGTTCTCACCCACGAACGGCGCGTCCATCACCACATCCACACCCACTTCGCGCAGATGCTGCGCCGGACCGATGCCGGAATGCATGAGTACTCGCGGACTGCCGATGGCCCCGGCGGTCAGCAGGATCTCGCGTCCCGCCTCCAGTCTCTGGCCGCCGACATGGACCGCAGCCGCCCTGCCCTTCACAAGCTCGATCTTTTCGACGTGAACGCCCGTCCGAACCGTAAGCCGCTCGTTTCCCAGCACCGGGCGCAAATAGCAGACAGCGGCTGATGAACGCCGTCCGTCGCGGTTGGTCACCTGGTAATAACCCAACCCCGCCTGTTCGGCCCCGTTGAAGTCGGCATTGAACCGCATCCCCGCCTGTTGCGCCGCCCGCGTGAATGCCGAAGTCAGCCGATGCGGGATCACGTCCGAAATCAGCAGCGGCCCTCCCTGTCCGTGATAGTCATCGGCATATCGGCTGTTGTCCTCTGCCCGCCGGAAAAAGGGCAATACCTCCGCATATGACCAACCGTCACAGCCCTGTGCGGCCCAATTGTCGTAATCCCAACGGTTCCCACGCGTGTAAAGCTGGGCATTGATCGACGATCCGCCACCCAGTACCCGCGCCTGCGGATACCATACCGACTTGCCGTTCAATCCGGCTTGCGGTGTCGTCTCGTATCCCCAGGACAGCGAGGGGCCTGTCAACTTGGTAAACCCTGCAGGCACATGGATCAGCGGATTCCAATCGCGCGGCCCGGCTTCCAGCAACAGCACCGACACCTTGCCGGTATCAACGAGCCGGCGTGCCAGCACGCATCCAGCCGGGCCGCCGCCGATGATAATGAAATCAAACTTGCCGTCCACGCCCATCCTCACTCAGCACCCGCAGACCTTCAACCCCGATGCCGGGATATCTGCGCCACAGACGTACATTCATTGCCCTGCATTCAAGGTCGTGACGACTGGCGAAACCGTCGGATCCCGCTCTGATGCCCGATTGCAGCGTTCCAAGCAAGGCCGCACAGTAGGCGCGAGCCCGCGCCTTCCCGCCACGTTACCGGCTTGCAGGGTCATTGGCAGGGCTCTGTCCGATGCAGGTCTGGCGACGGTCAGGCAAGCGGCTGCTTGGGAAAAGGCCATACCGTAGGGACCGGGGCTTCCTTGATCAGGTGGCTGCGAACCGCCACATCCATCATTTGCCAACCCCAGTTGATCAGGCGTCCCTGCTCTGTCTCGGAAAATGGGTTGAGCCGGGTGCGCATGCCTGCAAGTTCCCGGCGACGCGCTTCGGATATAGCCAGAATTTGGACGGCAGGATAGTCTGCCGGATTGCTGTCGATCGCCGCATAGACAGGAATGCGGCCCTCTGCCTTGCAGGTCTGGAACAACAGCCGCATCCGCAACCCGCGCGCTTGATCACTGGCGATGTCCAGTGCCCGCATCGCCTGTTTCGGCCAAAACGCATTGTCGCCATCCTGGGTCGAGAACGGCTTGCCGGCGTCGCTGATGATGACCGGATTGAAATCATCAACGGTCTCCAGACCCAGATTGTCGTAGACCCCGCCATCCGTCAGCGACAACGTCTTGGTATAGGCGGGATCACCATGATGGACCGCTCCCTCCAGCTTGTACCACGCCGCCGGGTTGACCCCGACAGAGACGGGAGAAAGCACCGGAGGAAAGGCGCTGGAAGCTGCGACGGCGACGGCCACCCTCAGCCCGGGATTGCGAATTTCGCCAATCAGATAATCGGCCATCCTGATCTTTTGCATGCGAACCAGCCGACCGGTCAGCAAGTTGGTAGCGTTGAAGACAAACTGCGGTTTGTCTGGCAGATCCTGCAGGGTCTTGCCCTTGTAAAGGTCATCATACATATCGGCCAGCGCGGATCCCACGCTGGTTCCGGGCAAGAGCGCCCCCATGGCGAACACCGACGTGTCAACCGGCCGGCGGCAAAAGGCGCGCAGCGGCTTGATCACCTCGGCGTCCAGATTGGTGATGATGCCATCTTTGACCAGAAGCCGCGACCAGGCAACGCCAAGCATCCCATTGGTAATCGACCCGCCAGAGACGCTGGAAATGCGGACAAAGCGGGTCAAAAGCCCAAGCTCGTTCAACCGAACAAGTGCACCACAGTGAAACAGTGTCGCCCGGAAGCCGCCACCTGAAAGAGCCAGAGCCGGGGCGTTGCGATCAAGCGACTTTGCGAGTTGAACCGGGAGCACGGTCATTTGGTCATCCTCATTGAAACACAAGCTACATCGGGCGTGCTGTTCAGGTCGGTCATGGTATTCGTGTCAGGCAGTTACCTCCACTTCAACGGGCAACGAGGCATCCCTGCCGTTCTTGACCACAAGCTTCAGCGTCCCAGGAATGGCGACATCCGTAGGGTCAAGTGTGACGACCAGAACAGTCGGCGTTCGATCCTTGATGGGTCGGTCCTTGCCTTCAACCTGCGCCGTGGACGAGTCATTGAATCCGGTGCCGGTAATGGTGATGTCGAGTTCAGCGCTCGACGCACCAACCTTGATCGGACCGGACACGGTCGTTACCACTGGCCTAGAGGCAGTTGCAGTACTGCCTTCCGTGTCAGCGACGCTGAACAGGTTCTCAAAAATCTCTTCGAGTTTTTGCGAAGCTTGTCGTGCGAACATGCCGGTCAGTGCGGAAAAAGCTGCAAAACCAAAGGGGTTTATCGACTCCCTTGCTGCAGCCGGATCGGAAAAAGATGTTGTGAACAGACCGCCGCGAACCACGAAATAGAATATCAAGGCCAGTCCCATTCCGACCGGAATATGCAGCAGATACCAGGTCTTCCACTTCTCGTCGTAACGACCCATGCCTTTGAAGTACGCGTAGGCCCGGGCCATCCCGACGCTCGCTCCGACAGCGCCGGATACCAAAATGATCAGCATCAGGCGCACTTCAAACGACAACCATTCGAACACTGCCGGGTTCAGCGGTGCCCAATCCTCGGTCTTCGGCCAGAGCATGATCAGCAACACGAAGGCAACGAACGGTGCCAAGAAAATCAGAACCGTCATCAGATGATTTGCCGGCTTCGGCACTGGAGGAGGAATCTCGGTCATCTCAACGCCTTCCTGTCTTGGTAACTGGCCGGTATATTCGCCGTGGTCGCAATGTCATGCCGCAGTCGGTTCCGGGTTCCGCGCCATGGGTGTGGTTGCCCGAATGGGTGACGATCAATACTCCGGCGAAGCGGTTACGGCTCTGGTCGATCAAGTAGCAGTGATAGAGCTACCCAACGGGTGAAGTGACGTCACCACGACAGCGGCTAACGACAATCATACCGTTAATCCGGCCACCGAGGGCTCAAGTTCTGCATCAATGGGCGTCAAGAGGCTGGTCACTGATTCGATGCCGAATATTCTCCCAAGCAAGTTCCCTACGTCCTTGAAAAATTGTCGCACGAATCTCGCTTCAGGACAATGCCCTCATCTTCCGCCCAGGGTTGCCGTGCAAACTCAACCACTTGGGCAGATGATCGCCGCCCGGTCGAGGTTCGCGATCCGCGAATGGCGCCTGGGACTGCGCCAACTCAGTTGATCAGTCCCGTTGCACGCTTGCCAAGTCGACCGGCAAGGACGAAAACTGGCCTTGAAATTGACTTCCAATTGGATCATACTACCAATGAATGTGTCTTTTTCCGGCCACCGTAACGGCGGCCGTTTTATGCTATCTTTTCTTTCAAAGAAGCTTCGAGAATTGGCATGTTTCCGGATCACCCTCGCAGATCACCTCATCCGACCGACATGCGCTAGGGCGAAATGATTGAAATTCGTTGCTGGATTTGGCAATTTGGCGGTAAGGACGGGGGTTGCCGCAAGCGCATTTCAGATAGGGAGAGCGAACATGGCAGATGACACTTCGGCGACCGGCATGTCTGGAGACGAGCGTCAGAAACTGATCGCGCTGGTGCATCAGACTTTTGGTCACAGCCGCTTTACCCAGGACAGCCCGATCCGTCCCGATGTCTGGATGAAGTATTGGGAGAGGTTGGCAGAGTCCGGGGAGTCTGATCCTCGGGTGGACCTGATTATCACCCCACACGATGGCATTGCAGCCGGCCAAGTTGCGGTGGCTCTAGAGGTCTTGCTGGCCGGGAAAAATCCGGAGTACCCGAAGTATTCCGATTCAATCCCGGGAATCCGGGCAAAATGTCGCCTGTCCTATTCGCGATCGGCGATCCAGGCCAATTTGACATTTGGACAGTTGCTGCGCGCAATAGTGCCACTAACAGTCTGGTGGAAAAGCCAGACCGCGATCGAATTGAAACGCACTCCAGGTGCCGAGCAAAGCCTGAAAGGTGAAGCTCTCGTCAGAGAGTCGGCACCGTCGGATTTTCTGCTTGGCGAACAGCTCAAGCAGCGCTTGCGCCCTTTCCTGAACCCGGAGCAGCGCAGCCAACCGCCAAATGACGATCCTTTGGGGGCCGCCGATCTGCTCAAGCGATTGAACGTAACGGCACAACCGGATGGACGCAAACTCGAAACACTGACGATTAACGAGTCGATCCGTGTGTCAGAGGCGTCATTCCAGTTGTATAGATTTGCTGCGCTTGCGAGTCTGACGCAAGTCTGGCGAGAGAGATTGCGGAGATCAAACACCAAGCAAAGTATTGCCGCAGCGCGGACATTCGTGTTGAAACGGGCGGAGGAGTTGGTCAGATCGAACGTACTCCTCAAGGAATCGCTGGACCTACTTGGTCTTTCACTCGTGAATGTATTGAATCTGATCGACGCCGGCACCAGAAAGGTGTCCGAATATGCCGGCGGAAACCCGGGTTCCTCAATTGAAGGAGCATTGATTCACTCGATTTCCGCCAACCGCCAGGCCTCCAATGCGGTGTCTCTGTCACGCAAGACTGTAAAGGCCGACGCGGCGCACAACGTTTTTCACGTCGATACCGCCGGGATTCAATGGGCCGTAGTCGATAGCGGTATCGATATACGACACCCGGCATTCCAGTCGCCAGTTTTGCCAGAAAGGTCTCCGGCGCAGAGCAATCCGGCATCACCTGCCCTGCATCTTCCTAGCAGTATCACGGCCACCTTTGACTTTACCTTCATCCGCGACCTTCTGTCTCTCGGCGACTATCCCGGTCTCGCCCCTGAAATCGGCGACAATGATCGCGCGACGTTCGCTAAAGAGCTGCAGCTCGACCCAGCCAGATTTTCGGCCAGAAATGTGGATGTGGCTGGGCGCGCTAAAAAGCTGGACCGGCTTTCTGAAGAGGGCAAGCTTCTGCAAAGAGACTGGGACGTCTTTGTACGGCACAAGAATGAATCCGCGATAGAGAATCTGCAGAGGCTCAACAAGCAACGCGATCTCGGGGCACCACTCGACTGGTCGCTGCTTGGACCACTGATCGAGGTGCCACACTCCCTTGAACTCTATCGCAGACCGTTGAATGAACACGGAACCCATGTCGCGGGAACACTGGCAGGCAGCTGGCTCGGTGCGGGGAATCTGACCCACTCCGAGACAATTGGGGATGTGAACCTCCTTGGCATCTGTCCCGGGCTGGAGCTTTTGGACATCCGGGCTTTTGACCATGCAGGCCGAGGGCACGAAGATACACTGATCTATGCTTTCGAGTTCATTCGTCATCTCAACCGCAGCAGTTCGCAGCCGGTCGTGCATGGCGTCAACTTGAGTTTGGCGGTGCCGCATGACGTGCAGGCCTTTGCCTGCGGCCAAACCCCGGTCTGTCAGGCGTGCAACGAACTGGTGCGCAGTGGTTTGGTCGTTGTCGCGGCCGCCGGAAACATGGGGTACGAGGGCAATCCGGCAATTTCGTCGGTCGGACAGAATGCGCGCGACATCAGCATCACCGACCCGGGCAATGCTGAACTGGTGATCACAGTTGGTGCCACGCACCGTGACAAGCCGCATACCTATGGCGTCAGCTATTTCTCGTCGCGCGGCCCGACGGCGGACGGACGGATGAAGCCGGACCTGGTTGCACCCGGCGAGAAGATTCTTGGTCCGGTGCCTCTTGGGCCAAACCCAGACGAGCAGCCGATGCTGAAGCGATTGGACGGGACCAGCATGGCCGCCCCGCATGTCAGCGGCATTGCAGCAATGCTGATGGCGCGCAACCGCGAACTGATCGGTCAACCGGGCCGGATCAAGGAAATCCTGTGCAGCACTGCAACCGATCTTGGCCGTTTGCCGGCCTTTCAGGGAGCCGGGCTGGTGGATGCGCTGCGCGCTCTGCAATCGATCTGACCGCAACGGAGGGAGACGGGCATGCCGATCTTTGAAGCCTTGAATGCCGAACATGGCGACTGCCTGCTGGTTCACTATGAGGTTGACGGGCTGCAATCCGGACAGAAGGTCCGCCAACTGTGGCTGATCGACGGTGGGCCAACAGTGACCTATCAGAACGCCCTGGCTCCACGGTTGAGCGAGCTGCAACCAACTGACGGGAAACCGCTCAACATCCGCCTGGGCATCGTCACCCACATCGACGATGATCACATTGACGGAATGGCCACTTTGGCCAACGCATTGGTTGCGACGCAGCGGCCAGCCGGCACGCCGGATGTTCGCTTTACCGAATTCTGGTTCAACGGATTTGTCGCAACCTTTGGTGATCCTGTTACGCCGTCAGGCCATGTGGCCAGCCTGGCAAGCGGCGGGATGAACAACACGCTGCTGGCCGGCCTTTCAACCACGCGCGCGGACGAGGCAACCATGTTCCTGCAGGGTGTCGCGGATGGCGAACGCTTGCTGAACAGTCTGGCCTCGTTCAAGACGCCCCAGAACGCTCCATTGAAGTTGAACGTCTCGTTCGGGAATGACGCGTTTCAGAAGGCCGTCGCTCCAAGAAACGTTCGGCTTTCGCCAGTTACCGGCCCGACGCTGCTGGTCTTGACGCCAAGCCACGAGCGGCTTGAAGAGTTGAAACAGAAGTGGGCCAAAGCCATCAAATCTACAGCAGAATTGCAGTCATTGGTCCGCGGAAGCATCGACAAATCTGTCGCCAATCTGTCGTCCATCGTGTTTCTGGCTACCATTGACGGCAAGACGATGCTTCTGACCGGTGACGGGCTGGCAGAGGATATCATTGCCGGTTGGGAGGCGATAGAAGGCAACACGACGCCGGTAGAGATCGATCTGATGAAGGTGCCGCATCACGGGTCGACTGCCAACAACTCGGTCGAGCTGTTCCGGCTATTCCCGGCGAAACACTATGTGTTCTGCGCCAATGGCAAGCATGACAATCCCGATATGGAAACGCTGAAAAAGCTGTTCGAAGCGCGGGGTGACGCAGCATTCACCATCCATATGACCGCGCTGGAAAGCAATCCAGCAATTGCAAAGCAGGTCACTTTCCTGAAGCAAAAGCGGGACGCGCCCGGCAGCAAGGTCAAGTTGCTGTTCCGCCAAGAAGGCGATCTGTCGATAGCGGTAGTTCTGTAGGATACCATTTGGCTAGAGTATCCGTCTTGGTCAAGCCATGGTTTCGGTCCATTTCCGGTTATCCCGGATCAGCGCGTTTGCGGTTGTGATGATGCGTCGCATGACGGCGGTTATGGCGAGTTTGGCGGGTTTTCCGGCGGCTCTGAGAGCA
>JANNRR010000090.1:0-29368 GCA_031401675.1 Paracoccaceae bacterium | reverse complement strand
GGAAAAGTCGATCACTGCATTCGACAGGAACGGCAGCGAGATGGAATCTACCAGAACGCGTTGCCCGGACTGTTCCAGCACCAGATCATCGTCGGAAGGGTCGTCCAGTCTGATGTCGTACTGAAACCCTGAACAGCCGCCGCCCTCGACCGCCACGCGCAGCGCGCGCGCCGCCTGGGCACCGGCGTTGATCTCGGCCAGGCGAGCATAGGCGCGGTCGGTTACCTTTGGGGGCAGGGTCAACTGCATCATTAGGACCTTTCTTCGATCTGGCGGTGTCGCGCCGCCATTTATTCCATATAGTCGGCCACGACCCAGGCGACAAGAACGGACCAGCTCGATGCGCGCGCCCTATGCCTCTGATCCGATGAAGACCCGCGGGCGGCTCTATCCCGAAGTGCTGTCGACCTTTCGCACGCCGTTCCAGCGCGACCGCGACCGGATCATCCATTCCAGCGCGTTCCGCAGGCTCAAGCACAAGACACAGGTGTTCGTGGAACATGAGGGCGACTATTACCGCACGCGGCTGACCCACAGCATCGAAGTGGCCCAGGTGGCGCGCACGCTGGCCGAGGTGCTGGGGCTCAACACCGATCTGGCCGAGGCGATCGCGCTGGCGCATGATCTGGGGCACACGCCGTTCGGCCATACCGGCGAGGATGCGCTGGCCGCGCTGATGGCCCCCTATGGCGGGTTTGACCACAACGCGCAGGCGATCCGCATCGTGACCAGCCTGGAACGGCACTATGCCGACTTTGACGGCCTGAATCTGACATGGGAGACGCTGGAGGGGCTGGCCAAGCACAATGGCCCGGTCACCGGCCCGCTGCCCTACGCGTTGGCCGAGTACCAGCGCCGGCACGATCTGGAACTTGCCACCTATGCCAGCGCCGAGGCGCAAGTGGCGGCGATTGCCGACGATGTCGCCTATTCCCACCATGATCTGCATGACGGGCTGCGCTCCGGCCTGTTTTCTGAAAATGACCTGATGGACCTGCCGGTGACCGGCCCGGCGTTCCGGGCGGTCGATCAGCTTTACCCCGGGCTCGATCCGATGCGGCGGCGGCACGAGGCGCTGCGGCGCGTGTTCGGGGTGATGGTAGAGGACGTGATCGGGGTGGCGCAGTCCCGGCTGGCGGCGTCGCATTCGCAAAGCGCCGACGAGATCCGGGCAATGGGCGTCACCATCATCCGCTTTTCCAAGAAACTGTTCATGGAACTGAAGTCGATCCGGTCGTTCCTGTTCCACCGGATGTACCGCGCGCCGTCGGTGATGGCCGAACGCGCCCGGGTCAGCGAGGTGATCGAGACGCTGTTCCCGCTGTTTCTCGACCGGCCCGCCTTGCTGCCGCACGAATGGCAGGTCGATGTGGCGCAGGCAGCCGACCGCACGGCGCTCGCCCGGATCGTGGCGGACTATGTGGCGGGCATGACCGACCGATTTGCGCTGCAAGAACATGCGCGGCTGACAGCGGCCGGGCGGGTCGCCGACCGATCCGGGCGGTTTTACTGACCAGCCGATTGCAGCCCGGGTGGTTGCGGCCGCCGGGCGGGCGGAGTCTGGCAGCATCTTCGTCCCCGGGCCAGAGCCTGCGGACCGTGGTTCCGATGCCCAAAGGACATGCCCGTGCTCCGGGCAACGCATGTCCCAGTCGGGCGGGCAATGCCGCCCGGCTTGACCGGACCGTTCCGCATGATACACCGCGCGGAACCCAAGGATGGCTCTCATGAACCTGTTCAACGATATTCGCGCGCTTGTGCTGCAGCAACTGACTGCCCTGCAGGGTCAGGGGCAGTTGCCAGCGGGGCTGGAGTTCGGTGCCGTTGCGGTGGAACCGCCGCGCGACGATGCGCATGGCGACATGGCGACCAATGCGGCGATGGTGTTGGCCAAACCCGCCGGGATGGCCCCTCGGGCAATTGCCGAGGCCCTGGCGGCGCGGCTGATGCTCGACCCAAGGGTGGCGCTGGCCGAAGTGGCGGGGCCCGGCTTTCTGAACCTGACCCTGCGCCCCGTGGTCTGGCAGGGCGTGGTGGCGGGGGCCGTGGCACTTGGGGCCGATTACGGGCGGTCCGACCTCGGCCGCGGGGCGCGGGTCAATGTCGAATTCGTGTCGGCCAATCCCACCGGTCCGATGCATGTGGGCCATGTGCGCGGCGCGGTGTTCGGCGATGCCCTGGCGCGGCTGCTGGCCTTCACCGGGCACCGGGTCACCCGTGAATACTACATCAATGACGGCGGCGCGCAGGTCGACGTGCTGGCGCGCTCGGCCTATGAACGCTACCGCGAGGCGCACGGGCTGTCGCCCGAGATCGCCGAGGGGCTTTATCCGGGCGACTATCTGGTTCCGGTCGGGCAGGCGCTCAGGGAAAAGTACGGCGACAACCTGCTGGACCAGGGCGAGCAGGTCTGGCTGGCCGAGGTGCGCGATTTTGCCACCGACGCGATGATGGTGATGATCCGGGCTGATCTGGCGCTGTTGGGCGTGCAAATGGATGTCTATTCGTCCGAAAAGGCGCTCTATGGCACCGGCAAGATCGAGGCGGCACTGGCGGCGCTGGAAGCCCTCGGCCTGATCTACGTGGGCGTGCTGGAACCGCCCAAGGGCAAGACCCCCGAAGACTGGGAGCCGCGCGAACAGACCCTGTTCCGCTCGACGCTTTACGGCGACGATGTCGACAGGCCGGTCCGCAAGTCCGATGGTGGCTGGACCTATTTCGCCCCCGACATCGCCTATCATTACGACAAGGTGCAGCGCGGCTTCGATGCCCTGATCAACGTGTTCGGCGCAGATCACGGCGGCTATGTGAAACGGCTCAAGGCGGTGGTCTCGGCCTTGTCGCAGGGCCGTGTGCCGGTCGATATCAAGCTGATGCAACTGGTCAAGCTGTGGAAGGGCGGCCAGCCGTTCAAGATGAGCAAGCGGGCGGGCACCTTTGTCACCCTGCGCGACGTGATCGAGTTGGTCGGGCCCGATGTGACGCGGTTCGTGATGCTGACGCGCAAGAACGACGCGGCGCTGGATTTCGATTTCGACAAGGTGGTCGAGCAATCGAAGGACAACCCGGTGTTCTACGTGCAGTACGCCAATGCAAGGATCAATTCGGTGCTGCGCAAGGCGGCCGAGGCCGGAATTGCGGTGGCCGATGCCGACCTTATGGCGGCGAACCTGAAGCGGTTGCAGCACCCGGCCGAACTTGAAGTGGCGCGCAAGATTGCCGAATGGCCGCGACTGGTGGAAATTGCCGCCAAAAGCAACGAGCCGCACCGGATCGCGTTCTATCTTTATGAAATCGCCTCGGATTTTCACGGGCTGTGGAACCGGGGCAACGACGACCCGGCATTGCGCTTTGTGCAGGAGGGCGACCCGGCAACATCAGCGGCGAAAATCGCCCTTGCCCGGGCGGTGGGCGTTGTCATTTCTGCCGGTTTGGGTATCTTGGGGGTGACACCGGTTGAGGAAATGCACTGAGAACAAGCGCAGACCGCCGGGTTGAGGCAAGCGCCGAGGCGGAACACCGTCCGGCAGTAAGGCAGGACATGGCGGATTTCGACTACGACGGGTTCGTGGACACGCTTGCACCGGCGCAAGCCGGCGGTCGGGTCAAACGCTGGACCAATGGTGCGGGTGCGCTGTTGTCGGTAGCGCTGATCGCCGGACTGGCGGTCTGGGGCTATCAGCTGGCGGTGCGCGATGCGCGCGGCGTGCCGGTGGTGCGGGCCCTGGCCGGGCCGATGCGGATCGCGCCCGATGATCCAGGCGGCGAGCAGATGGCGCACCAGGGTCTGGCCGTCAACAATGTGGCGGCGGTTGGCGAAGTGGCGGCCCCGGCGGACCGGCTGTTGCTGGCCCCACGCCCGGTGGAATTGAGCGACGAGGATCAGGCGGGATTTGCGCCGATCCCGGCGTCGGCGGTGGTGCCGACGCTGACCGCGACCATCCCGTTTTCCGAGCAGTTCCCGCAAGAGGGGACCAGCACGCGCGTTCTGGAAGGCGATGTCGCGGCTATCGACGCGGAACCGGAGCCTGTTCCGGTCGTGGTCGCGGCGGTGGCACCGCCGGAAGTTGCCACTTCGCCGCTGGCGGACCCCGGGCTGGTTGCCCGGGCCGACAGCGGGCAGATCGTCGCCCCGGCACCGCTTCTGGCGGCGACGGCGCTGGCGGACCCGGGCCCGGATCAGGTTGAACCGGATCAGGCCGGCGTGGTTCAGGCGGGCGCTGTTCAGGCGGGCGTGGTTCAGGCGGCGGTGGACCTTGTGGTGGCCGAAGCGGTGGCGGCGGCTGAGCCGGAACCGGTGATCGGTGGAACAGCGGCGGCAGTAACAACGTCCCTGCGGCCACGGCAGCGGCCGCCGCTTGCGGCAACCGCAGCGCAACCGGTCACGGCACCGGTGGCCACCGAAACCGCGTCACTGGTGGCCGGAACCCGGTTGGTGCAGTTGGGCGCCTACGATGATGAAGCCACGGCTGCGGCGGACTGGGAGAAGCTGAAGACCGGCTTTGCCGCTTATTTCGAGGGCAAGTCGCAGGTGATCCAGAAAGCGGAAAGCGGCGGGCGGGTGTTTTTCCGGTTGCGCGCCCACGGCTTTGCCGATGAGGACGAGGCGCGGCGCTTCTGCGCGGTGCTGCTGAACGAGCGGGCGCAGTGCATTCCGGTGCTGATCCGCTGATGGCGCCGGGGGCCTGCATTCTGGGCTGTCTGGGCCCCGAGCTTGGCGCAGACGAACGGGCGTTTCTGGCCGAGGCCGACCCCTGGGGCTTCATCCTGTTTGCGCGCAATGTCCTTGCTCCCGACCAGTTGCGCCGACTGACCGGCGATCTGCGGGCGGCTGTTGGCCGCGATGCCCCGATCCTGATCGATCAGGAAGGCGGGCGGGTGCAGCGGCTGCGCGCACCGCACTGGCGGGAATTCCTGCCGCCGCTGGACCAGATGGCGCGGGTGGCACCCGAACACAGCGCCCTGGCGATGTGGCTGCGCGGGCGTCTGATCGCCGATGACCTGCGGGGCGTCGGTATCGATGTCAATTGCGCGCCGACTGCCGATATCGCCGAAGCGGGAACCCATCCGTTTCTGCGCAATCGCTGTTATGGCCAGAACGCCGAAACGGTCATCGCCGCGTCGCGGGCGCTGGTCGCCGGGATGGTGGCGGGCGGGGTTCTGCCGGTGATGAAACATATGCCCGGGCACGGGCGCGCGCATCAGGATACCCACAAGGAACTGCCGCGTGTCGATGCGCCGATGGCCGAGTTGCTGGCGCATGATTTTGCCCCGTTTCAGGCGCTGGCCGATCTGCCGATGGCGATGACGGCGCACATCGTGTTCACCGAGATCGATCCCGATACGCCGGCAACGCTGTCGCCGCACGTGGTCTGGGTGATCCGCGAGCGGATCGGCTTTGGCGGTTTGCTGATGACCGACGACCTGTCGATGCAGGCGCTGAGCGGGACCCTGGCGGAACGGGCGCACCGGGCGATCCGGGCCGGGTGCGATCTGGTGCTGCATTGCAACGGCGAACGGCAGGACATGGAACAGGTCGTGGCCGCGGCCGGCCGCATGACAGTGGCGGCAGAGGCCCGGGCGGCGACAGCGCTGGCCGGGCGGCGGGCTCCCGACCCGGGCGACATGGCGGTCTGGGCGTCCGAGCTTGACGGGCTGCTGCGGCATGCGGATGGGTGAGGATTGGTCCTCTGACGGGCCGCCTCGCGACCTGCGGCAGCGCGACCTGGCATCGGTCGAGGACCGGCTGAACGCGGAAGCGCTGATCGTGGATGTCGAGGGGTTCGAGGGGCCGCTTGACCTGCTGCTGACGCTGTCGCGAACGCTGAAGGTCGATCTGCGGCGGATATCGGTGCTGCATCTGGCCGAGCAATATCTTGATTTCATCGACCGCGCCACGGCTCTGCGCATAGAACTGGCGGCGGATTATCTGGTGATGGCGGCCTGGCTGGCCTTTTTGAAATCGCGGCTGTTGCTGCCGCCCGATCCAAGCGACCCGGGACCAAGCGGCGAGGATATGGCCGCACATCTGGCGTTCCAGCTGGAACGGCTGGCGGCGATGCGCGAAGCGGCGGCGGGATTGATGGCGCGCGACCGGCTGGGACGCGACATCTTTGCGCGCGGCCTGCCCGAGGATGTCCTGCGGACCCGGACCGTGCGCCATTCGGCCACGCTGCTGGATCTGATGCAGGCCTATGCCCGGTTGCGGACGCGCGACGAATTCCGGCCCTATGCCATGGACCGCCAGAACATCCTGACACTGGAAGAGGCGCTGGAACGGCTGCGCGGCCTGATCGGCGCGGCGCTGGACTGGACCGATCTTGCCCGCTATCTGCCCGACGGCTGGAGCAGTGACCGGGCCCGGCGCCGGTCGGCGACCGCCGCAACCTTTGCCGCAACGCTGGAGCTTGCCAAGCGCGGTGCCATCGAAATCCGGCAGAATGCCGATGCCTCGTCGATCCTGATCCGGCGAAAGGACAGCGCATGAGCGAGCCCGAGCGCAGCCTGTTCGCCGCCCCGGTCATGGCCGAGCAGGAACGGATGGTCGAGGCGATCCTGTTTGCATCCGCGGAACCGGTATCGGTGCGGGACCTGCAATCGCGGTTGCCGCATGGCTGCGATCCGGCCGAGGCGCTGGTGCACCTGAGCCGCCGCTACGAGGGACGCGGGGTCAGGGTGGTGCGGGTCGGCGACGCCTGGGCGATCCGGACGGCACCGGACCTGGGCTTCCTGATGCAGCGCGAGGTGGTCGAGACCCGGAAGCTGAGCCGGGCCGCCATCGAAACGCTGGCGATCGTGGCCTATCATCAGCCCGTTACCCGGGCCGAGATCGAGGAGATACGCGGGGTGGCGGTGTCGCGCGGCACGGTGGACCAGTTGCTGGAACTGGACTGGATACGCTTCGGGCGGCGCAAGATGACACCGGGGCGACCGGTGACCTTTGTGGTGACCGAGGCGTTTCTGGATCATTTCGGGCTGGAGTCGGCGCGTGATCTGCCGGGGCTGAAGGAACTGCGGGAGGCTGGGCTGCTGGACAACCGCCCGGTACCGGGCCGTGATCCGGACGCGGGACCGGATGATCCGGACGCGGACATGGTTGTTGGTCAAAGTGAGTTATTCGAGGACTGACAGGGGGTTGAGCGATGAACTTCGATAGACTTGTCAACATGGCGTTGCGGATGTTTGCCAATCTGGCGATCCGCGCAGGTGTGCGCCATCTGTCGCAGCGCAGACCCGACGCCCCGGGCGCTTCGCCGCAGGACAAGGCGCAGTCGGCCAGCGCGCGCGCCACGGCGCGGCGGGCTCGCCAGGCCATCCGGATCGCGCGGCGGCTGGGGCGCTGACGGTACCGGCCCCGGGTTGCGGTCGCAGACCGATGCCCGGGCGAACTTTCCGGGCAAGCAGTCACGGCGACGCGGTTTGAACCCCCGGCGAGTTCCTCCCGGCAAGCTCGTTTCGTCTGCACGGTGATACCGGCTTCAGCGCTGCAGCGTTCTGGTACACAAGCCGCCCGGCATCAGCGTGATCAGCGCGTCATCCAGCACCTTTGGCAACACCAGCCCTGGCTGGATGTACAGGCCGCTGGCGATGCCCTGATCCAGCGTAGCGATCCAGGTGGCGGTCGCAAACGGCGGTGCGGGCAGGCGCGAGGCGATGATCGGTTTAACCGAGGCGACATCGCCGCTGACCAAGGCCTGCAACGCCGCGACCAGCGCCGCCACCTCCTCCGGCCTGGCATACCAGCGGAACGGCGATGCCGGGGGCATGCCAAGGCCTTGCACCTCCAGCGCGGTGAACTGACCCTTTGCCAGCCGGATCGTGCAGGAAACCGTCTGGTCGGGATCGCTGGACGGCCAGATCTCGAAGGTCAGGCTGTTGGCGGTTGCGGCAAGCGGAAAGCCGAGCGTCAGGGCAACAAGGACCGCTGCCGCGCGCCCCATCTAGTCGGACCGGAAGTGCTTTGACAGCTTCAGTCCCTGCCCCTGATAGTTCGAGGCTATGCCCGCGCCGTACAGGGTTTCCGGCCGCGCCGCCATGCGTTCATAGACCAGACGGCCGACGATCTGGCCATGTTCCAGCACAAACGGCGCTTCGTGGCAGCGCACTTCCAGCACCCCGCGCGACCCGGACCCGCCGGCGGCGGCATGACCGAAACCGGGATCGAAGAACCCGGCGTAATGCACACGGAACTCGCCGACCAGCGCCAGATAGGGGGCCATTTCGGCGGCATAGTCGGGCGGAATATGCACGGCTTCGCGGCTGACCAGAATGTAGAACGCGCCGGGATCAAGGATGATGCGACGGGAATCCGTGCGGATATCCTCCCAGAAGTCGGCGGGGCGGTAGTGGGCCTGCCGGTCAAGATCGATCAGGCCGGTGTGCGGTTTGGCGCGGTAGCCGATCAGCCGGTCAGCTCCGGGGGCCGGCGTCAGGTCGACCGAAAAGCCCAGACCGTCGGCTATATGCGGCCGCCCGGATACCAGCGGCGACAGGGAGTGCAGGGCCGCCAGCTCGGTATCGGACAGGACGGCATGCCCGCGCCGGAACCGGATCTGGTTCAGCCGCATCCCGGGGCGGACCAGCACCGAAAACGAGCGCGGGCAGATCTCGGCATACAGCGCCCCGTGATAGCCTGCGGGCACGCGGTCGAACTCGGTGCCGCCGTCGGTGATCATCCGGGTCAGCAGATCCAGCCTGCCGGTCGAGCTTTTGGCATTGGCCACCGCCTGAATTCCGGTTGGTAGTGCCAGCCGCTCCATCAGCGGAATGACGTAGACACAGCCTTTTTCCAGCACGGCACCGGCGGTCAGATCGACGCGGTGCATTTCGAATTCCACCAGCCGGTCGGCAACCGACTGGCCGGCCCCGGCCAGGAATGAGGCGCGTACCCGGAAGGCGGTCGCCCCAAGCCGCAGATCAAGGCTGGCCGGCTGCAACTGCGCCGGCAGGATCGGGTGATCGGCGGCAATCGCCCCGCCGGCGATCAGGTCGCGCAGGTGCTGGATGGGCAGAACGCCGGAGCCGGTCATGCCAGAGCCTTGATCCTGTGCACAAAAAACAAAACCGCCCATGCCGGACCGGGCAGGGGCGGTTTCGATTTGGTCGGTATCGATTTGGTCGGGCCGGAGAGATTTGAACTCTCGACCTCCCGCCCCCCAGACGGACGCGCTAACCAGGCTGCGCTACGGCCCGACAGCCGGACTAGATACTGGATTTCCACGCGGGGGCAAGGCGGAAAGCGCATGGTTTTCCGCTATCGGCGCGGCGGCGTGCCGACATTGCCCATATGCTGGCGCAGGTTGGCCAGCCGCAGGTAAAGCCGCGCCAGCGCCTGATTGCGGGCCGGATCACCGTTGGCCGTCGCGCAGCGCAGCAGGGTGGCGATCGGCACCGGCAGAATGCCGGCGTCGGTTTCGACCAGCGGCGGGATGTTCGCGCGCCGGTCGGGCGGCAATGCCGCGACAGTGTCGCTTTCTACGCTGCCAGCGGGCTCCGGCGGCACGGGGTGTGCCGCAAACAGATCGCCGATGGCCGGTTCGCCCGGGTCTGGAGAGCTGGGGTCTGGAGAGCTGGCGTCTGGCGTCCCGTGGTTTGGCGTGCGTTGCTCTGGCACACCGGCTGCAGGTTTCCCGTCCAGCCCGGCGGAACTGCGGGTCGTGGCCTCGCGCGCCAGAATAGCGGCCCATTCCGCTTCCAGATCCGCGGGAACGGATGGGTCGTCGCCGGTCGCTTCGGTCCGCCCCGACTGTCCGGCACGGGCGTCGGCAGCCTGATCGGGCCGCGCGCTTGCCGCCGGAATTGCCACAACATTGGAGCCGTCGGTGATCAGGGCGGATTCGGCGACAACGTCCGCATCCATCGGTGCTTCCGGGCCGGCCTCCCGGTCACTGTGCCTTGCCCCGGACCGTTCGGCGACCGCAGCGACCGTCGTCAGGTCCGCCCCGCCGTGCAGATGCGCCGCCAGCGGGCCAAGCGCCGCCACATAGCGAACCCCCTGTTCCCGCAGTATTTTCTGGACACCTCGGATGGTCAGGCCATCGTCGTGCAGCAATTTCTTGATGCCGCCAAGCAATGCCATGTCGCCGGGCCGATAGTAGCGCCGTCCGCCCGCGCGCTTGACCGGCTTCAACTGGGTAAACCGGCTTTCCCAAAAGCGCAGCACATGGGCCGGGGTTTCCAGCCAGTCTGACACCTCGCTGATCGTGCGAAAGGCGTCCGGTGACTTGTCCATTGCCGGCGTCAGCCCCGGTTGCCGGCGGCGACCCGGTCCTTCATCAGATGCGATGGCCGGAAAGTCAGCACCCGGCGCGGGTGGATCGGCACTTCGTCGCCGGTCTTGGGATTGCGTCCGACCCGAGCCGCCTTGTCGCGCACCGAAAAGGTGCCGAAGGAAGATATCTTGACCGTCTCGCCAGAGGCCAGTGCGTCCGAGACATGCTGCAGGACGCTTTCGACCAACTGCGCGGATTCATTGCGGGAAAGCCCCACCTCGCGGAAAACCGCTTCGCTCAGATCCATTCGCGTCAAGGTCTTGTCGCTCATCTTTTCCCCCACTGTTTCATGACAGAGTGAGAGAAATGATTTTCCGAGTCAATATCAATGGCTTGTCGAAGCGGGTTCAGGTTGCGATTACCAGCGCAGGACGACCGATCCCCAGGCCAGTCCGCCGCCGATTGCTTCGGTGACGATCAACTGGCCCGGTTTGATCCGCCCCTGGACCTTGCCGACCGACAACGCCAGCGGAATCGAGGCGGCAGAGGTATTGCCATGATCCTGAACCGTCACGATGACGCGGTCCATCGGCACGCCCATGCGCTGCGCCGTGGCGGTGATGATGCGCAGGTTGGCCTGATGCGGCACGATCCAGTCGACATCCGCGCCGGTCAGGCCGATCTTGGCCAGCGCGGTATGGGCGGTTTCTGCCAGTTTTTCAACGGCATGGCGAAAAACCTCGCGGCCCTGCATCCGCAGGTGGCCAGAGGTTCCGGAACTGGAAACCCCGCCATCGACATACAGGATATCGCGCTGCCGCCCGTCGGAATTCAGGTCGCTGGCCAGAATGCCGCGGTCGGCATTGGTCCCCGTGCCCGATTCGGCTTTCAGGATCAGCGCACCGGCACCATCGCCAAACAGCACGCAGGTGCCGCGATCCGTCCAGTCCATGATCCGGCTGAAGGTTTCGGCCCCGATCACCAGAACGCATGTCGCCTGACCTGACAGGATGATCGCATTGGCGCTGGTCAGGGCATAGACGAAGCCGGCACAGACGGCCTGCACGTCAAAGGCGAATCCTCTGGTCATGCCCAGAGCACCCTGCACCATGGTGGCGACCGAGGGGAACGTCAGATCGGGGGTGGAGGTTGCCACGATGATCGCATCCAGATCATCAGGCTGCATTCCGGCATCGGCCAATGCGGCCCGCGCGGCATGCAGCGCCAGATCGGACGTGGTCTGGCCCTCGGCCGCGAAATGCCGGCGCTCGATGCCGGAACGCGAGCGGATCCACTCGTCATTGGTATCAAGGGTGGCCTCGAACTCGGCATTTTCGACCAGGCGGGCGGGCAGGTAGTGGCCGACACCCTGCACGACGGCGCGCACGGTCATGTCGGATCTTTCGCCGTGGCATCGGGGTGCGACGGATCAGGTGACGGACTTGTCGACGGACCTGCCGACGGGCGCGGCGGCGCGACCATGCCCTGGGCCATCCGCAGGGCAAGCCGTTCCTGAAAGCCGGAATGGGCCAGCTGAAACGCCAGTTTCAGCGCCGCCGACACGCCTGTGGCATCGGCAGAGCCATGCGATTTGACCACCGTGCCATTCAGGCCCAGAAACACGCCGCCGTTGACCCGGCGCGGGTCGATGCGTTTTTGCAGGCGTTTCAGCGATGTCAGCGCCAGAAGCGCCGCGATCCGCGACAGCGGTGTGGCGGCAAACGCTTCCTTCAGAAAGTCGCCGATCAACTTGGCCGTGCCCTCGCCGGTTTTCAGCGCGATGTTGCCGGTGAAGCCGTCGGTGACGATCACGTCGACCCGTGCCGACGGGATATCGCCGCCCTCGACAAACCCGACATAGTCAAAGCCGCCCGCAGCGGTTGCCGCCGTCAGCAGCTCATGCGCCAGTTTCAGTTCGGCACGGCCCTTGTGCTCCTCGGTCCCGACATTCAGCAGGCCGATCCTGGGGCGCGGCACGTTCAGGCCGTCGCGGGCATAGGAAGCCCCCATCTGCGCAAATTGCAAAAGGTCCTCGGCGTCGGCCTTGATGTCGGCCCCGACGTCCAGCATCAGATTGAAGCCGCCGGGGTTGCGCGACGGCCACAGGCAGGCAATGGCCGGCCGGTTCACGCCCGGCAGCTTGCGCAGGCGGATCATCGACAATGCCATCAGCGCGCCGGTGTTGCCGCACGATACCGCCACCGTCGCATCGCCGTTGCGCACGGATTCAATGGCCGACCACATCGAGGTGCCCTCGCCGTGGCGCATGACGTGGCTGGGCTTTTCGCCCATCAGCACGACGCGGGGCGCATGGGTGATTTCGCAGCGCCCGGCCAGACCACGCCGCCGGCCGACCAGCCGTTTCAGTTCGACCTCGTCACCATGCAGGATAAAGGCGATATCGGCGTTCTTCTTGGCCGAATCGGCGACCCCGGCGATGACCGCCAGCGGACCGCGGTCGCTGCCCATGGCATCAACCGAAACAACGGTGCGGCCTGCACCCCTGGTCTGCTGGTCGAGCGCGGTCGCCATCTGGGATGCCAAGGCAGGCCAGGACTATGCCGCGTCTTCGTCCAGATCAACTTCGACCGCCGAGGCCACGACCTGGCGCGCATCATAGTGACCGCAGGACGGGCAGACATGGTGCGGCCGCTTCAACTCGCCACAGTTGGAACATTCGTTGGGGTTCGCCGCAACCAGCGCGTCATGCGACCGGCGCATGTCGCGCTTGGAACTGGTTTTGCGGTTCTGCTGGACAGCCATGTCTCAACCTCGGGCTCGAGAGGGGCATGCCCCTGATTTCAGTGGGTTGTCGATCAGCCCCGCAAATGCAGGCACCGCGTCTGACCCATTCGGTAAACGAGGCCGGGAACATACTGGGATTCCGGTCAGGCGCAAGGGGTCTTCTGTTGCGGCCTAACCAGTTTCATCGGCATCACCGGGTTTGCCGGCGGCCAGGATGTCGCGCAGTCCGGCAAACGGGCGAACGGTTTCGGGCACCGGTTCGGCACCGGGTTCGGCAAAGCTGGCCTCGACATAGGCGGCTCCCGGCGCGCGTGGGTAGACTGGCAGGGCAAGGGTCAGGGCTTCGATCAGCACCGCGCCCACGTCGATCACCGCGCCCAACCGCTCCAGCGTGTCGTCTTCCGGCACTTCGACCTCGGTTTCCTGCGGCTCGGGCAGGTCGCGCTGGTAGGTTCGCGTCACCATCTCCTCGATCCGCGTCGTCACCGGTGCCAGCGTGACCACGCAAGGCTGCACGACGGTGGCCCCCAGACGACCCTGCAGCCGCCAGTCGGATTGACCGAACGGAGTCAGGGTTCCGGCGAAGCGCAGCTTGCGCACCTGATCGGCCCCGACCGCGCCGGCAATCGCCGCAAGCGCGGGACTGGCGGGCAGCAGTTCGAATTCCGTCGGTTTGCGCGCAGCCAGATCGGCAACGCGGAACGGATGCGAATAGGGCAGGGGTTCGGTCATGGCACGCGCCTTTCGCCAGATCGGTCGGTATCGGTCGGCATTCGTCCGGGGGCAGCCGACAGGAACCGGCCCGCCGGGGTGTAACATCGCCGCGCGTTCCATTCTTGAACCGCAGGCATTCCTTCGCTAAGCCGATACGAGGCTTGCGCGGGCAAGGCAAGGGACCGGTTGAAGGTTCCGGCCCGGGCAGCAGGGGGCAAGGGGGCGACATGAGCGGAGGTTGCGTGGGACTGCGCCGGGTCGTGCTGGGGCTCGTGCTGCTGGCGCTGGCCGGCTGCACGGCGATTTACCGCAATCACGGCTATGCGCCTTCCGAACCTGACCTGCAGCAGGTCGTGGTCGGCGAAACCACGCGCGAACAGGTGGCAGAACTGATCGGCCGGCCGTCGTCCTCCGGGGTATTGTCCAATTCGGGGTGGTTCTACGTGCAGAGCCGCTGGCGGCACTATGCCTACAAGGCACCCGAGGAGGTCGAGCGACAGGTGATCGCTATCAGCTTTGCCGAAAGCGGCATTGTCGAGAATGTCGAACGCTTCGGCTTGCAGGATGGCAAGGTTGTCGCGCTGGCGCGCCGCGTGACCGAAAGCAATATCAAGGGCATATCGCTGATCCGCCAGCTTCTGAGCAATTTTGGCAGGATATCGGCGGACCAGGTCGCCGGGTAAGCCACTACCGGTGCCGTCCAAACCGCTTTGGGCCGCTGACGGCGCTTGTCCGGCCTGAAATCCGCGTTGCTGATACGGGCGCGGCGGACCCAAGGGCCCTGCCATCCGGTGCGGCCTCAACCCTCCGGCTGAAACTGCAGGACGACGCCGTTGATGCAGTAGCGCAGTCCGGTCGGGGCCGGGCCATCCGCGAAGACGTGACCCAGATGCGCGTCGCAGCGGTTGCAATGCACCTCGGTCCGGCGGCTGAAAAAGCTGCTGTCATCGGATTCGCCGACATTTTCAGGGGCGATCGGCGCATAGAAACTGGGCCAGCCGGTGCCGCTTTCGAACTTTGTGCCTTGGGCAAACACCGGCGTGCCGCAGCACAGGCACAGATAGGTGCCGGGGGTCTTTGGAAAGTTGTCATGCGTGCCCGCCCGTTCGGTGCCGTGCTTGCGCGCCACCTTGTATGCAAGCTCCGGCAGTTGCGCCCGCCATTCGGCATCGGACTTGATGACTTTTTCCATGGTGGCGGTGGTCTGGGCGATCGGATCGGTCATGGCAATGCTCCTGTGGGGTGCTGTCGTCGAGACGACATATGTTGTATGGTATTCTGGTTGTGTCCATAGATAGGATGCCGTCATCGGTATCCAAGGCTGCAAAGGCTGGGCCATGCTGTCACTGCGCAAAGGGCGCTACGCCGCCCGGATGGCTGAAACCCCGCAGGACGTGAACCGGGCGCAGGCGCTGCGGCATCTGACGTTTCGCAGCGGTACCGCCGGCAGGACCGAAGCGGGCACCATAGCCGCTGCAGCGCTGGATGCCGACAGGTTCGATGACATCTGCCATCACGTGCTGGTCGAGGAAACCCGGACCGGCACGCTGGTCTGCTGCTTCCGGCTGATGCCGCTGAAGGGCGGGGCCGACATCGGGCAAAGCTATTCGGCGCAGTATTACGAGCTGTCGGCGTTGAAGGCGTTTCAGGGACCGATGGTCGAAATGGGGCGGTTCTGCCTGCATCCGGACTGGCGCGACCCCGACATCCTGCGGGTTGCCTGGGGGGCGATGACGCGGTTCGTCGATCAGCATGGCGTCGAGATGCTGTTTGGTTGCTCGTCCTTCCACGGCACCGATGCCGAAAGCTACATGGACGCGTTTGCCTTGCTGAAGGACCGGCATCTCGCCCCGAAACGCTGGCTGCCCCGGGTCAAGGCTCCGAATGTGTTCCGGTTTGCCGAACGGTTGCGGCTGCGCAAACCTGATCCGAAACGCGCCATGCTGGGGATGCCGCCGCTGTTGCGGACCTATCTGGTGATGGGCGGCTGGGTGTCGGACCATGCCGTCGTCGACCGCGATCTGAACACGCTGCATGTCTTTACCGGGCTGGAGATCCGCGCCATCCCGCCATCCCGGGCCCGTCTGTTGCGCGCGGCGGCCGGGTAGAAGGATTTTGAGCAAAATCCTTCGGAAAAATCTTGCTCAAGATTTTTCACTGCAACGACCGCCACGCGCGGTTGACGACCGGCGGGCTGGCAGATAGCTGCCCGGCATGGCACGCGCACCCCTGATCCAGTTGTCCGATATCGCCCTGAGCTTTGGCGGCGAGCCGATCTTTTCCGGGCTGGATCTGGTGGTGCAGCCATCGGACCGGGTGGCGCTGGTCGGCCGCAACGGCTCGGGCAAATCGACGCTGATGAAGCTGATGGCCGGCCAGATCGAGGCCGATCGCGGCGCCCGCATTCTGGGGCCGGGCATGACCGTGGGCTACATGGAACAGGATCCGACGCTGGAAGGTTTTGCCACACTCGGGGCCTATGCCGCGTCAGGTCTGCCGCCGGGGGAGGACTACCGGGTTGCGGTTGCGGCCGAAGGCTTGAAGTTCGCGCCCGAAACGCCTGTGGCGACCGCATCGGGGGGCGAGCGCCGGCGGGCGGCGCTCGCCAAGCTGCTGGCCGAGGCACCGGAACTGATGCTGCTGGACGAGCCGACCAACCATCTGGACATCGAGGCGATCCGCTGGCTGGAGGCAGAGCTTGGCGAAACCCGCACCGCCTATGTGCTGATCTCGCATGACCGGGCGTTTCTGCGGGCGCTGACCAAAGCCACGCTCTGGATCGACCGGGGCCAGGTTCGCCGCCAGGAAAAGGGCTTTGACGATTTCGAAAGCTGGCGCGATCAGGTCTGGGAAGAAGAGGATCAGGCCCGCCACAAGCTGGAGCGCAAGATAAAGGCCGAAGGCCGCTGGGCGGTCGAGGGCATTTCGGCCCGGCGCAAGCGCAATCAGGGCCGGGTCCGCGCCCTGGCCGCCCTGCGCGCCGAACGCGGCGCGATGATCCGCCGGCAGGGCACCGCCGACATGGCCTTCGAGGCCGGCACCACATCCGGGCGGCTGGTGGTGGATGCGGTCGGGCTTGGCAAGGCTTACGGCGACACGCCGATCGTGCGGGACTTCTCGCTGCGGGTGTTGCGCGGTGAACGGGTGGCGCTGGTCGGCCCGAACGGCGTCGGCAAGACCACGCTGCTGCGGATGCTGACGGGCGACGAAGCGCCGGATCGCGGCACCGTCCGATTGGGCACCAATCTGGTTCCGGCGCTGTTCGATCAGGCCCGGGCCCAGCTTGACCCCGAAATGACGCTTTGGGACACGCTGACCAACGATCCGATGATGCGGGTTTCGGGCCAGTCGGATCAGGTCATGGTCCGGGGCGCCCCCCGCCATGTCATCGGCTATCTGAAGGATTTCCTGTTCGACGAACGTCAGGCCCGTGCGCCGGTGCGCTCGCTTTCGGGCGGCGAGCGGGCGCGGCTGTTGCTGGCGCGGATCATGGCGCGCGAAAGCAATCTGCTGATTCTGGACGAACCGACCAATGATCTGGATGTCGAGACGCTGGATCTGCTGCAGGACCTGATCGGCGACTATGCCGGGACCGTGCTTCTGGTCAGCCATGATCGCGATTTCATCGACCGGGTCGCCACCACCACGGTGGCGATGGAAGGCGATGGCCGTGCCGTGATCTATGCCGGCGGCTGGAGCGATTATCAGGCGCAGCGCGGCCAGCGGATCGCGGAAATGTATACCAGGTCAGCAGCTTCGGCTGCGGTATTGAAGCAACCTGCGAAGAAGGGGCCCGGTCTGTCCTTTACCGAACGGCACCGGCTGGAGGAACTGCCCGGGCTGATCGAGCGGCTGGAGGCCGAGATCGGCAAGCTGAGCGATCTGCTGTCCGACCCGGTGCTGTATGACCGCGAACCGGTGAAATTCCAGAAGGCCAGCGAGGCGCTGATGGCACGGCAGGCCAATCTGGCGGCAGCGGAAAGCGAATGGCTGGCCCTGGAAGAGCGCGCCGCGAGCTGAGCCGCAAGCTGGGGCCGATATCGGGCCAGCCGCCCTCCGGTGTCAGCCTGCGGCTGACTGCGGTGCCGCCCTGACCCTGCGCGCCGCGAACTGCAAGAGCCGCGCCAGCGCCTCGGCGAATTCGGCGTCTGCGATGGTCATGGCAACGCGGACGTGTGCCGCCGCCGCCCGACCGAAGCTTTCGCCCGGCATGACGGCGATGCGTTCCTCGTCCAGCAGGCTGTTGGCGAACTGATCACCGCTGAGGCCGGTGCCGCGAATATCGAGCATCAGGTACATCGCCCCCGACGACGGCACCAGCCCGACCAAATTCTGCCGGGCCAGTTCCGCCTGGGCCAGCGCCCGGCGGCGGCGAAAGGGTGCTGCAACCTCTGCCTCCATCGCCTCGCCCTGAGCGAGCGCGAATAGCGCCGCATCCTGAATGAACATGGGAACGCCGTAGGTGGTGTTGGTGGCCAGAAGCGTGATCGCCTCGATCACCCGTTCCGGACCCACCACCCAACCCAGGCGCGAACCGGTCATGGCATGGCTTTTCGACATCGACCCCACCACCAGCGTGCGTTCCGCCATGCCCGGCAGAGCGCGCGGGCTCAGGTGGCTGCCGGTCCAGACCTGGGTGTCATAGACCTCGTCCGAGATCAGCCACAGGTCGTGGTCGGTCACTGCGGCGGCGATGCCTTCCAGCGTTGGCCGGCTGTAGACCACGCCGGTCGGATTGTTGGGCGTATTGATCAGCAGGGTCCGCGCCCCGGCGGCAACGGCGGCGATGGCCGCTGCCTTTGGCTCGAAAGCATCCTCGGCCAGACAGGGAACGGCCACCGGGACCGCCCCGACCGACCGGATCGTGCCCGGATAGGTGGCATAATAGGGGTCGCAGAACAGCGCCCGGTCACCGGCATCCAGAAGCACCATATGGCTGGAAAACAGCGCCGACTGCCCGCCGGGGGTGACCATCACATTCGACCAGGTCGTGGGAACGCCGGTGCGGGCCTGAACCCGCGCGGCGATGGCGGCGCGCAGCTCCGGCTTGCCCGGGCCGAGCGCGTAGCCGGTGTTGCCCTGCGCCGCACTGGCCTGCATCGCCGCCAGAATCCGCGGATCGGTGCGGATGTCCGGCTCGCCGATGGTCAGGTTCAGCACCCGCTCGCCGGCAGCGATCAGGTCACGGGTGCGATAATACACCTCCCACCCGTCAGAGCCATTGCCGCGGACGGCTTCGATCCGCTGTGACAGGGGCATGATCGCATCTTTCATTGCTGGCTGATTTCGCGCCAATCTGCACAGAAACGGCGCGGGCGCAAGCGCTGCTCCGGCGTCAATCCACAGGTGGCAGCGCTGCCTGTGCCTTGCGGGTCAGGCCGGCCCGCACCAGCCCGTACGATCTGGTCAGGCGGTGGCGCAGCTCGGCCTCGTCGCACTCGAACGGCAGATTGACCCAAGAGGCGTGAAAATACGGCGCGCGGCGGGCGATCCCGGCACTGATCAGCAGTTCAGCGGTTTCCAGCCCGTCGGTCTTGACCGAAACCCCGGGCATCACCGCACCGATGCAGGCGAACATCCTGCCGCCAACCTTCCAGGCATCATGGCCGCCACCCCAAGGGTCGGACACCTCGGCCCCGGGCAGGGTGGCGCAGATGCGGTTGACGAGTTCACGGGTCATGGCTGCAATCATGCCATAGCGGATTTGCTCGGGAAAGGCGCGGCAGGTAAGGCCCGGCCGGAAAGACATGCCAAGAAGGGCTTGGCAGGACCGGCGCAATCCGCTATCCAAGCCGCCATGAAGAGCACTTGCATCATCGGCATCTGCATACCCTGCTGACGTTGTCAGGCGGGTGCTCTTTCGTGTTTCCGATCAGACCGAAGTTGCCCACCCGCCGCAGGCACTGCTGTGGCGATCGGGCATGAGGAACGGACATGGTCAACCACCCCATCAGACTGCGCAACACCGCATCGCGGTCGGCGAAGCCCGCGCCTTTCGTGCCGCTGGACTGGCAGGACCCGTCGGTGCCGGACGGTGAAAAGCGGGTGCGGATGTATGTCTGCGGCCCGACGGTCTATGACCGCGCCCACATCGGCAACGCGCGGCCCGTGGTGGTGTTCGACGTGCTGTTCCGCCTGCTGCGGCATGTCTATGGCGCGGACCATGTGACCTATGTCCGCAATTTCACCGATGTCGATGACCGGATCAATGCCACCGCACAGTCGCGCAAGGCGGCGGGCGATCCCCGCTCGCTGGAAGCGCTGATCCGCGAACGTTCAGAAGAGACCATCGGCTGGTACCACGACGACATGGCAGCGCTCGGTGCGCTTGCCCCGACGCACGAACCACGGGCGACCGATTACATCGGGCAGATGGTGACGATGATCTCAGCGCTGATCGACAGCGGCCATGCTTACGCAGCGGCGGGTCATGTGCTGTTCGCGGTCGACAGTTATGCCGATTATGGCCGCCTGTCGGGCCGCTCGGTCGACGACATGATCGCCGGTGCCCGGGTCGAGGTCGCCCCGTACAAGCGCAACCCGATGGATTTCGTGCTGTGGAAGCCGTCGGACGACGACCTGCCGGGCTGGGACAGCCCGTGGGGCCGTGGCCGGCCCGGCTGGCACATCGAATGCTCGGCGATGGCGGATGCACTCTTGGGGGTGAGTTTCGACATCCACGGCGGCGGCAACGACCTGTTGTTCCCGCATCATGAGAACGAGATCGCGCAGTCGGTTTGCACCCATGGCGCGGGAACTTTCGCGCAGGTCTGGCTGCATAACGAGATGCTGCAGGTCGAGGGCAAGAAGATGTCCAAGTCGCTGGGTAATTTCTTCACGGTGCGGGATTTGCTGGATCAGGGGGTGCCGGGCGAGGTGATCCGTTTCGTGATGCTGGGGACGCATTACAGCAAGCCGATGGATTGGACCGATAAGAAGCGTGAAGAGGCGGCGGATGAACTTGAAAAATGGGCGCTCTTTACGAAAGATGTCGATGCTTCACCAATTCCGCCCGTTGAGGTGGTCAATGCGCTTTCGGACGATCTGAATACCTCTGAGGCAATCACTCAGTTGCGGCATCTATCGAAACAAGGCCGGAAGTCAGACCTGTTAGCCGGGGTTCAGTTTCTTGGTTTGGCGTTGCCAGAAGTAGACGAAGGCAAAAGCCGTGCTTTCGATTGGCTTTTGGAAGGTGAAATGATTCGGCAGTTGATCGAAACCAGCGGCCTCGTCGAAGCAAGGAAAATGAAGAACTATGCCGAAGCAGATCGCATTCGGGATGCCTTCAAGGCCGCGGGCGTCACCTTGTCTTTCGACGAGGACGGCGGCGTAACGTTCAAGCGAAGCCAGGGTTTTGACCCAGCCAAGCTGGAGGCATTGATGTGAGGAATGGAGTTATGCAGGAGGGCGCAGGACAGTATGGCCGCCGACGCGCTGCACGGTCCCGGATGTTGCCAATTCTTAAGAAGAGCCTAATTGAGAACCGCAACCCATTGAAAAGAAAAGACCTGAATCATGTCCCGACTCGGGACATCCCTCCAGAGGCCTGCCCATGACCCGCGAACGCCTGTATCTCTACGACACCACGCTGCGCGACGGCCAGCAGACCCAGGGGGTGCAGTTCTCCACCGCCGAAAAGCATCAGATCGCGGCGCTCCTGGACGACCTCGGGGTGGACTACATCGAGGGCGGCTGGCCCGGTGCCAACCCGACCGACTCCGAGTTCTTCGACACCAGACCGCAGCTGCGCGCCACCTTTACCGCCTTTGGCATGACCAAGCGCTCTGGGCGCTCGGCGGCCAACGACGAGGTGCTGGCGGCAGTACTGAATGCCGCCACACCGGCGGTCTGTTTGGTCGGCAAGACCCACGATTTCCATGTGACAACCGCCCTGAATGTGTCGCTCGACGAGAATCTGGCCAACATCGCCGCCTCGGTCGCGCATCTGGTGGCGGCGGGGCGCGAGGCGCTGTTTGATGCCGAGCATTTCTTCGACGGCTATAAGGCCAACCCCGGCTATGCTCTGGCGGCCGCGCGGACTGCCTTTGATGCCGGGGCGCGGTGGGTGGTGCTGTGCGACACCAACGGCGGAACCCTGCCAGAGGATATCGGGGCGATCACCCGAGCGGTGATTGAGGCCGGCATTCCGGGTGCGCGCCTTGGCATTCACACCCACGACGATACCGGAACCGCCGTTGCGGGGGCGCTGGCGGCAATCGATGCCGGGGCGCGGCAAGTGCAGGGCACCCTGAACGGGCTGGGCGAGCGCTGCGGCAATGCCAATCTGACCTCGCTGATCCCGACGCTGCTGTTGAAGGAACCCTTTGCCAGCCGCTATCAGACTGGCGTGCCGCCGCAGGCGCTGGCGGGATTGCTGCGGGCATCGCGGCTGCTGGACGATATCCTGAACCGGGTACCGCTGCGGGCTGCCCCCTATGTCGGGGCCTCGGCCTTTGCCCACAAGGCCGGGCTGCATGCTTCTGCGATCCTGAAGGACCCCTCGACATATGAACATGTCGACCCGGGGCTGGTGGGCAATGAACGGGTGATCCCGATGAGCAATCAGGCCGGGCAGTCGAACCTGCGGGCCCGATTGGCGGCGGCCGGCATCGCGGTGGCACCGGGTGACGGGCGGCTGGCGCGGATTCTTGACGTGGTGAAGGCGCGCGAGGATCAGGGCTATGCCTACGATTCGGCGCAGGCCAGTTTCGAGCTGGTGGCGCGCGCCGAACTGGGTCTGATGCCCGATTATTTCGCGGTACAGCGCTACCGGGTGACGGTCGAGCGGCGCAAGGACCGGCATGACCGGATGATCAGCCTGTCCGAGGCCGTGGTCGTGGTGCAGATCGGCGATCAGACGATGTTGTCGGTATCGGAGTCGATGGACGAGGATGGCAGCGACCGCGGGCCGGTAAACGCGCTGGCCAAGGCGCTGGTCAAGGACCTTGGCCCCTATCAGGACTGTATCCGCGACATGCATCTGGTGGATTTCAAGGTGCGGATCACCCAGGGCGGCACCGAAGCCATGACCCGGGTGATCATCGACAGCGAAGACCGCGACGGGCATCGCTGGTCGACGGTGGGCGTGTCACCGAACATCGTCGATGCCTCGTTCGAGGCGCTTCTGGACGCGATCCTGTGGAAGCTGGTGCGTGACCGGGTCAGGCCGGTGTGAACGGGTTTTTCACGCTGCACCGCGATTTGCCGCGTGAAGGGCCGGGGACGGCAGCCGACGTGCATTGGCTGCTGGCGCAGATCAGTGCGCCGTCCCGGATCTGCGATGCGGCCTGCGGACCGGGGGCCGATCTGGCGACGTTTGCTGAAGCCCTGCCGGGTGCGGCGCTGGACGGCATCGACAAACAGGCGCATTTCATCGCGGCGGCACGGGCGCGGCTTTTGCCCCATGGCCACAGGATAGGCCTGACGGTCGGTGACTATGCCGGGATCAGCGGGGCCTATGACCTGATCTGGTGTGCCGGGGCGGTGTATTTCATCGGGATCGGGCGGGCGTTGCCGCTATGGCGACCTGCGCTGGCACCCGGCGGTCATGTCGCCTTTTCCGAACCTGTCCTGCTGACGGACCCGCCGTCGCCACAGGTGCGGGAGTTCTGGCAGGACACTCCGCAGATCACCGATGCGGCCGGGATCGGGCAGCGGGTCAGGGCGGCCGGTTTCCGCACCCTGTCGACGCGGCTGGTCATCGGTGCGGGCTGGGCAGAATGTTACGCCCCGATGGTACAGCGGATCGCTCACCTGCGGCGGCTTGGCGATGCCGGGTTGGCCGGGGCGCTCGACGAGGCCGAGCATGAGATCGCGCTGTGGCGGCAGGTGCCGGAACAGATCGCCTATCTTTTGTCGCTGGTGGCTCCGGAATGAGCGTTGCCGAATGTGCGGAACTGGTCAGGCGGCGGGACCCTGACCGGTTCCTGGCCACGATGGCAGCTCCAGCGGCGGCGCGGGCACTTTTGTGGCCGCTCTATGCCTTCAACCTCGAGGTGGCGCGCGCTCCCTGGGTGACCGCCGAGGCGATGATTGCCGAGATGCGGCTGCAATGGTGGCGCGACGTGGTGGCGGACAGTGCGGCGGGCAGTGCGGCGGGCAGTGCGGCGGGGCAGGCCAGCCGGGCGCACGAGGTTGCCGGTCCCTTGGCCGGGGTGATCGCCGGGCAGGGTCTGCCGGTGGCACTGTTCGATGCGATGATCCTGGCCCGGCGGTGGGATATCACCCGCGCGCCGTTTGCCGACGCAGCGGCATTTGCCGCCCATATCGACGCGACCGCCGGGCATCTGATGTGGCTGGCTGCGCTTTGCATCGGGGCCGGGCGCCAGGCCGAACCCGTGGTGCGCGATTTCGCGTTCGGGGCCGGTGTGGCCGCCTGGCTGTGTGCGGTGCCGGAACTGGAGGCGCGCGGGCGGCTGCCGCTGCCCGATGGTCGCCCGGTGGCCGTCGCGGCGCTGGCGGGGCTGGGCCTTGAGCGCATCGCCCGCGCCCGCGCGTTGCGGGGCAGGGTGGCTGCCAGTGCGGCGCCAGCGTTGCTGACGGGCTGGCAGGCGACCGGCATCTTGCGTCAGGCGGCAGCCGAACCGGCGCGGGTGGCCAACGGCACGCTGGGCCTGCCGGAGATTGCGCGGCGCGGCGGTCTGATGTGGCGGGGCCTGACCGGTCGCTGGTAGGGACGGCTGCGAAAGTACCCGGGGACGGGCCCTTCTGCATTACCGATCCATATCAATCTATTGCCGACAGTCACACGCGGGTCACGCCGCCGCCCTCGGTCGCATCACCAGCCAGATCAGCGCGCCCCCGGCCAGCACCAGAAACGGCAGCATCGCAACGTTGACCGCGATCCAGCCGGCTTGAACTGACGAGCCGGAACAGTTCATCAGCCCCCCCGAACTCAGCGAGGCCAGCGTCACCCCGCCGAACACGATCAGATCGTTCATCCCCTGCATCCGGCCGCGTTCCGCCGGCGTGTAGGCACCGGTCAAGAGCGTCGTGGCCCCGATGAACCCGAAGTTCCAGCCCACGCCCAGCAGGATCAACGCCACGAAGAAGTGCTCCAACTCGACCCCCAGCATCGCCACGGCCCCGGCAGCGGCCAGAATGGCCAGACCCGTCCCGAGGATGCGCTCGACGCCGAAGCGCGCGATCAGGTGGCCGGTGAAAAAGCTGGGGACGTACATCGCCAGCACGTGCGCCGTGACGACGTTGGCGGCGTCTGATGTCTGAAACCCGCAGCCGACCACCGCCAGCGGCGACGAGGTCATCACCAGGTTCATCAGGGCATAACTGACCGTGGCACAGATCACCGCCACCGCGATCCGGGGATCGGCCAGCAATTGCCGGTGCGACCGGCCCTGTGGCGCGCCGACGGCCAGCGGTTCCGGCTTCGGCGTATCCAGCAGCAGGAACAGGAACACGCCGACGGCATTCAGGGCAATCACTGCCAGATAGGTGTCGAGGAACAGGATCGGAAAATGCGGCTCTACCGTTGTCAGTTTCACCACCTGCGGCCCGATGATCGCCGAAAGCAACCCGCCCGCCATCACCAGGGAAATCGCCTTGGGCCGGTAGCTGTCAGACGCCGAATCAGTGGCGGCGAACCGGAAGAAGCCTTGCGCCGACATGTAGATGCCCGACAGCAACGAGCCGAACAGCAACAGGGCAAACGACGACGTCAGCACTCCCCAGGCGGCAAACACCGCGCCAAGGCCGCCCCCGAGGGCTCCGACGAAAAAACCGGCACGGCGGCCGTGGCGTTGCATCAGTGCGGACAGCGGCGTGGCCGCCAGCATCGATCCGACCACCAGCAGGGTGATCGGGAGCGTTGCAAAGCATGGGTTTGGTGACAGCGATTGCCCGGCCAGACCGCCGATGATGAAAAGCATCGGCAACTGCGCCCCAAGCACGGCCTGAGCCGCGACCAGCACAGTGACATTGCGTTTGGCGCGGGCGTCGGAGGTCAGGGCATCAGAAGCGGGGGCGTCGGAAGCGGCAGCGGGGGGAAGCGGCAGGTCGGTCATGGCCCATGCCTAGCTTCCGGGCCCGTCCGGGGAAAGGCCAAATACATCGAGCTTGGCATCCCCGATCACCCGGCGATAGGGTGCGGCGGTCGAGCGGAGGGCATATGGTCGGTCGCATCATCGAAACCGATGACTGTGTTGCAGAAGGGGCTGCCTGGCTGGCCGGGCGCGAGCCCCGTTTTGCCATGGCCTTGCGCGAAACCGGCCCGCTGCCCTTACGCCGCAATGCCGACGGCTTCACCACGCTCTTGGATGCGATCACCGGCCAGCAGGTTTCGGTGGCCTCGGCCCGCGCGATCTGGTCGCGGCTGGATCAGGCCGGCCTGACCGGGGCAGAGGCGATTCTGGTCGCGTCGGACGATGATCTGCGGGCCTGCGGCCTGTCGCGGCAGAAAATCTCGTATGCCCGGGGTCTGGCCGCGGCCCGGCTCGACTATGCGTCGTTACGGGCAGCCCGCGACGAAGAGGTGATCGCCCGTCTGGTAGAGGTCAAGGGCATCGGACGCTGGACGGCCGAAATCTACGCCATGTTCGCGCTTGGCCGTGCCGATGTTTTCGCGCCCGGTGATCTGGCATTGCAGGAATCGGCGCGGGTCCTGTTCGGACTGGAGGCACGGCCCGGCGACCGGGCGCTGCGCGCGATGGCCGAGGCCTGGACGCCGTGGCGCGGCGTTGCGGCGCGGCTGCTCTGGGCCTATTACCGCGTCGCGAAAGCCCGCGAAGGGATCAGCTGATGCGCACACTGCAGTTCGGACGGCGGCCGGCACGCTCGGGCAAACCACGGCACCTCGTGGTGTTTCTGCACGGCTACGGCGCGGATGGGCAGGACCTGCTGGGTCTGGCCGACCCGCTGGCTCCGCATCTGCCCGACGCGGTCTTTGTGGCACCGGATGCCCCGGACCCGTGCAGCGGCAACCCGTTCGGCTTTCAGTGGTTCCCGATTCCGTGGCTGGACGGCTCGTCGGAAGCGGCAGCCGCAGACGGGCTGGCGCAATCTGCCGCTGACCTGAACGGGTTTCTGGATGGGCTGCTGGTTCAGGAAAAGCTTGAAGCCGCGCAAACTGCGCTGATCGGCTTTTCCCAGGGCACCATGATGGCGCTGCATGTTGCGCTGCGTCGCGCCGAACCGTTGGCCGGCATCGTCGGGTTTTCCGGCCGGCTCTTGTACCCTGATCGCCTGAGTGCGGAACTGCGCAGCAGGCCGCCGGTGCTTCTGGCGCATGGCGACGAGGACCCGATGGTGCCGTTTTCCGATATGGCCAAGGCGGCATCGGCCCTGCAGGATGCCGGTGTCGCGGTGCAGACCCACGTCAGCCGGCAGACAGGGCACGGCATCGCACCGGATGGATTGCAGGCGGCGCTGCGGTTCCTGCAGTCGCAGCTTTTGTGACCGGCGGGCGCGCTGCAGCAGACGATGAACCGCTGCGCCGTCCTGTGGAGAACTTGTGGTCAACCGCACGGGCGTTGTCATCACCCTGTCACCGCTCAAGGCTATCCCAAGGCCGACACCACCGCATGTTGCGGGGCTTGTCAGGGCGGAAACGCCATATATAGTCAAGGGTGAAGAGCGGGTGCGGCCTGTCCCAGCATCGGCAGGCAGACAGGACGGAATCGGATCGGCGGATGGACGGGGATTTCAGAACAACATTCGTGCGGGAACCCGCAGCACTGCGCCACTACCCGGCGCTGGTGTTGAATGCTGACTATCGGCCACTGTCGTACTATCCGCTGTCGCTCTGGCCCTGGCAGGAATCGGTCAAGGCGGTGTTCCTCGACCGGGTGACCATCATTGCCGAATATGACGCCGTCGTGCGCAGCCCGACGACTGTGATTCGGATCCCCTCGGTCGTCGTGCTCAAGGAATATGTAAGGCCGCAGAAACGGGTGGCCTTTACCCGGTTCAACCTGTTCCTGCGCGACGAGTTCTGCTGTCAGTATTGTGGCGCAAAGGGCGATCTGACCTTTGACCATGTGGTGCCGCGGGCCCGGGGCGGTTTCACCTCGTGGGAAAACGTGGTTGCGGCCTGTTCGCCATGCAACCTGCGCAAGGGTTCGAAATCCCTGCGCCAAGCCGGATTCAACCTGCGCAAGCCGCCGCGTCAGCCAAGTGCCGAGGAAATGCAGAACATGGGGCGCAAGTTTCCGCCGGGTCATTTGCATGACAGCTGGCTCGACTATCTGTACTGGGATACTGAGCTGGAAGCGTGATCCTTGATAACCGTTCTGAACGAACGGGTTGCGGATCATTTCTCATGTGGATGGTCCTGCCGCTGCCCGGAACCGGGACACCCTTCCTCAACCAGACCGCAGGATGCTAGACTAGGGGCCTGCTGGCGGCTAAGCACGGGTTAGCGCTAACAGCGGCGGTTGTCAGAATCGAGGGGCGAATGGTTTCGCGTGTCATACCGGTCGAACCGTTCGACCTTGTCATCTTTGGCGGTACCGGCGATCTGGCGCGGCGAAAGATCCTGCCCGGTCTTTACCGGCGCTATCTGGCGGGGCAAGTGCCGGAAGGCGTGCATATCATCGGCGCGGCCCGAGCCGAAATGGACGACGAGGGCTACCGGGCCGTCGCGCGCGCCTCGATCGAGGAGTTTGTGGCGGCAGACAAGCAGGACGCGGCGCGGATCGAGGCGTTTCTGGCGCATCTGAGTTACGTGTCGATCAATGCCACAACCGACGGCGGCTGGAAACGGATGGCGGCGGCCGCCCGCCCGGGCATGATTCGCGCCTTCTATTTTTCGGTCGCGCCCAACCTGTTCGGCGATCTGGCAGAGAAACTGCATGCCCACGGCATTGCCGACGCGCAATCCCGCATCGTGGTGGAAAAGCCGTTCGGGCGCGATCTGGCCTCGGCCCGGGCCCTGAACGCCGTGCTGGCCGCGCATTTCCGTGAGGATCAGATCTACCGGATCGACCACTATCTGGGCAAGGAGACCGTGCAGAACCTGATGGCGGTGCGCTTCGCCAACATCCTGTTCGAGCCGATCTGGAAGGCGCAGTCCGTCGACCATGTCCAGATCACCGTGTCTGAGACCGTCGGCGTCGGCGGGCGCGGCAGCTATTACGACAAATCGGGCGCCATGCGGGACATGGTGCAGAACCACATGATGCAGCTGTTGTGCCTGATCGCGATGGAACCGCCCTATCACTTCGACCCCAACGCCGTGCGCGATGAAAAGCTGAAGGTGATCCGGGCCCTGGAACCGGTGCGCGCCGAAGATATCGTCCGAGGCCAGTACAGCGGCCATCGGCGGTCCGACGGCACCGGTGTCGCGTCCTATGTCGAGGACAGCGAGAACCCCGACAGCCTGACCGAAAGCTACATCGCCATGAAGGTCCGGATCGCCAACTGGCGCTGGACAGGCACGCCGTTCTATCTGCGCACCGGCAAGAAACTGCGGGCGCGAGCGTCCGAGATCGCGATCACCTTCAAGGAGCCGCCGCATTCGATCTTTGACGATGCCAAGGGCTGGCACGAAAACGTGCTGGTGATCCGGCTGCAACCGAACGAAGGCATGACGCTGTCGGTGATGATCAAGGAACCTGGGCCCGGCGGCATGCGGCTGACACAGGTGCCGCTCGACATGTCGTTTGCAGACGCGCTCGGGCCGAACGGTGCCGACATCCCGGATGCCTACGAGCGGCTGATCATGGATGTGATCCGCGGCAATCAGA
>JANNRR010000089.1:0-58683 GCA_031401675.1 Paracoccaceae bacterium | reverse complement strand
AGCCAGAAACCGGCTCCACGCACCCGCCGCCACCGACCAGTCGCAGCATTTTCACCCCGACTACGTCCCAAAAGCGGGCTTCACAGGCTGCCCGGCCAAATCAACATGTAGAGGAACCGGCTTCAGAGGGATAAGCCTTATCAGATAGATTGAAGGCAGATCTGCTAACCCATCGATAAACGACTCTTTTGAGCGTGTATTAAGCCCTTGAAAAAACTCGTTGAATCTTAACGATTGTTATGGCATGGTTCGAGAAAGAAAAGGCCCCGCAAAAGCTGGGCCAAGTAGGAACGTGAGACCTAAGTCAGGATCGAACTGACTTCCCCCCAGTTACCAGCCAGGGTGCATGACCATTCTGCCAATAGGTCCTGAGAGCTGGTATAGCATCGGCTCTTCTCTTTTTCTACTGCGCAATGGGGGCACTCACAACATTCTGTTACTGGTGTCTTGCGACCCCCTTGCGGCGGTATAGGCTCGCTCCAAACTATCTTCAAAGTTGCTTACTTCAGGGACCTTGGCCTTGCACCCCCGCCCCCGCCCCCCTACCAAGAGCGAACCAACGGGGGGACCAGCCATGCAGACCAGATGGGGCATCATCGGCCCGGGTGCCATCGCCCACAATTTCGCCGACGGTCTGGCGCAATGCCAGTCCGGCGTCCTGACCGCAATCGCCAGCCACGACGTCCTGCGCCGGGTGGAATTCGGCGATCACTATGCCATTCAGGCTGCCAAGCGTTATGACACCTATGCCGCCCTGATGGCCGACCCGGACATCGACGCAGTCTACATTTCCACCCCGCATCCCTGGCATGCCGAACTGTCGATCGCTGCCTTGCGCGCCGGCAAGGCCGTGCTCTGCGAAAAACCCGCCGGAATGAACGCCGCCGAAGTGATCGCCGTCACCGAGGTCGCCGCACAAGAGAACCGCTTCTTCATGGAAGCCTTCATGTACCGCTGCCACCCGCAGATCGCCCGGGTGCTGGCCATCATCGCGGCGGGCGAGATCGGCACGCCAACCCACATAAAAACCCATTTCGGCTTCAACGCCACCTTCGACCCGAAGTCGCGGCTTTACGACCCCGCCCTCGGCGGCGGCGGCATCCTCGATGTCGGCGGCTACCCCGCCTCGCTCGCCCGCCTGATCGCCGGGGCCGCCATCGGCCAACCGTTCGACAATCCCGCAATCGTCAAGGGCAGCGGCCTGCTCGCCGCCACCGGCACCGATGCTGTCGCCTACGGCATCCTGAAATTCGCCGCTGGCTTCACCGCAGAAATCGCCGTCGCCGTCGCGCGCACCATGGACAACCGCGCCACCATCACCGGCACCACCGGTCAGATCGTGATCGACGACCCCTGGGTCCCCGGCCGCAACGCCGGGCCGTCCGATGCCTGGCTGCATATCACCAGCGGCAAGGAAACCCGCACCGAAACCCTGCGCCACCCCGAAATGCTGTTCAAGTTCGAGGCCGAACTGGTCAGCCGCGCCATCGCCGACGGCGCACTGCAGGCGCCACACCCCGCCGTCAGCCATGCCGACAGCATCGGCAACAACGAAACGCTCGACCGCTGGCGCGCCGAACTGGGCACTCAGACCTTTGCCGAACAGCCCGCAACCAACCGCCGCCTGCCCGGCGTCCTGCCGGTCAACCTGCCGCCAATGCCCCGCCTTACCCTGCCCGGCCTGTCCCGCCCGATCTCGCAGCTGATCATAGGCTGCGACAACCGCAACACGCTGGCCGAAGGTGCCATTGTCTGGGACGCCTGGATCGAGGCCGGCGGCAATGCCTTCGACACCGGCTTTGTCTATGGCGGCGGCCTGCACGAAACCCTGCTCGGCCAATGGATCGCCGCCCGCGGACTGGCCAAGGACGTGCTGGTCATCGCCAAGGGCGCGCATTCCCCCTATTGCACCCCCCGCGCCATCGCGGCGCAACTGGCCATCTCGCTTGACCGGCTGAAACTGGATCACGCGCCGATCTACATCCTGCACCGCGACAATCCCGAGGTTCCGGTCGGAGAATTCGTCGATGCCCTGAACCGGCTGCATGAATCGGGAAAGATCGGCATCTTCGGCGGTTCGAACTGGTCAACCGAACGTTTCACCGCAGCGAACGCCTATGCCGCTGCCCACGGCCTGCAACCCATGCGCATCCTGAACAACAACCTGTCGCTGGCCGTGATGGAAAGACCGGTCTGGGCCGGCTGCATCACCGCCAACACACCCGCCACGCTGGCCTTCCTGCGCACCACTAACACGCCGCACCTGTCCTGGTCCTCGCAGGCCCGCGGCTACTTCCTGCCCGCGGCGCTTCGCAACCGCCTGCCCGCCGACATCGGGCCCGAGGCATGCTTCGGCAGCCCCGCCAACGCGCTCCGCCGGGCCCGCGCCGAAAAACTGGCCACCGAACGCGGCCTCACCACCCACAACATCGCCACCGCCTGGGTGCTGGGCCAATCGTTCCCGTCGCTTGCCCTCATCGGTCCGCGCAGCCCGGGCGAGCTTGCCTCGACCCTGCCCGCCACCGCCCTGCGGCTGACGCCCGGCGAAATCGCCTGGCTCAACCTCGAACAGGACACCCCCACTTAGGCTGGATGCTCGCACGCGCCGCCCACCCATGCTATCCCTCGGAAAACCAGAAGGGGAATCGCCTTGTCCGCACGTGAACAGCTCACAGCCCGCCGCACCGCCGCCGTGGCGCGCGGCGTCTCCACCCGGGGCATCTACGCCGTCCGCGCCGAAAATGCCGAATTGTGGGATGCCGATGGCAAACGCTACCTCGATTTCGCCTCCGGCATCGCCGTCAACAACACCGGCCACCGCCACCCTACTGTTATGGCGGCGGTCGCCGAACAGGCGCTGGCCTTTACCCACACCTGCTTCAACGTCGCCCCGTTCGAGGGCTATCTGGCGCTGGCCGAAGAACTGAACCGGATCGCCCCCGGCAGCTTCGAAAAGAAAACCATGCTGGTAACCACCGGCGCCGAAGCGGTCGAGAATGCGATCAAGATGGCCCGCGCCTTCACCGGCCGCTCCGGCATCATCGCCTTTTCCGGCGCATTCCATGGCCGCACCCTGATGGGGATGGCGCTGACCGGCAAGGTGGTGCCGTACAAGAAAGGCTTTGGCCCGATGCCGGCCGAAGTCGTGCACGCGCCGTTCCCGAACGCCTTCCACGGCGTTTCCGAAGCCGAATCGCTCGCCGCCATCGACCGCATCTTCGCCTCCAACATCGACCCCGAACGCGTCGCCGCCATCATCGTCGAGCCGGTCCAGGGCGAAGGCGGTTTCAACATCGCCCCCTACGCTTGGCTCCGCGCCCTGCGCAGCATTTGCGACAAGCACGGCATCCTGCTGATCTCCGACGAGATTCAGGCCGGCATGGGCCGCACCGGCACCATGTTCGGCATCCAGCACGCCGGCGTCGTCCCCGACCTTGTCACCATGGCCAAAGGCCTCGCCGGCGGCTTCCCGTTGTCCGCCGTCACCGGCCGCGCCGATGTGGTCGATGCCCCCAATGTCGGCGGCCTCGGCGGCACCTACGCCGGCAACCCCATCGCCGTCGCTGCCGCCAACGCGGTACTGCGGGTGATCAGAGACGAAAAGCTGTGCGAACGCGCCACCGAGATCGGCAACCGCATCCGTCCCTTCCTGGAAAACCTCGCCACCCGCCAGGGCATGGAACCCATCGGCAACGTCCGTGGCCTTGGCGCGATGAACGCGTTCGAGTTGGTGAAGAACCGTCAGACCAACGACGGTGACGCTCCATTGACCAACGCCATTGTGGCCGAGGCCGAAGACCGCGGCCTGATCCTGTTGTCCTGCGGCACCCGCGCCAACGTCATCCGCCTGCTGCCGCCCCTGACCATCCCGTTCGCGCAGCTCGACGAGGCTCTGGGCATCCTGGAAGCCTCGGTCGAAGCCGCCATCCAGAAAACCGCCACCAACGCAGCCTGAAGGGTCAGCAACATGGACGGAGCCCGCCTTACCCCGCAAAGCCGACCCGACCTCGGGCAGTTCGACTGGTCCGACCCGTTCCGCCTGAACGCGCAACTGACCGAAGAAGAACGGATGCTGCAGGGCGCTGCCGCCGCCTACGCCGCCGAAAAACTGCAACCCCGCATCACCAAGGCCTACCGCGACGAAGCCACCGACCCCGCCATCTTCGCCGAAATGGGCACCATGGGCCTCTTGGGCGTCACCATCCCCGAGGAATACGGCGGCCTCGGTGCCGGTTACGTCGCCTACGGCCTGATCGCCCGCGAGGTGGAACGCATCGACTCGGGCTACCGCTCGATGATGTCCGTCCAGTCCTCGCTGGTCATGTACCCGATCTACGCCTACGGCTCGGACGCGCTCCGCCGCAAGTACCTGCCCGGCCTCGCTGCCGGCACCCTGATCGGCTGCTTCGGCCTGACCGAACCCGACGCCGGCTCCGACCCCGCCGGCATGAAGACCGTGGCGCGGAAAACCGAAGGCGGCTACGTCCTCACCGGCAACAAGATGTGGATCTCCAACGCCCCCATCGCCGATGTGTTCGTCATCTGGGCCAAATCCGAAGCCCACGGCGGCAAAATCCGCGGCTTCGTGCTGGAAAAGGGCATGAAGGGCCTCAGCGCCCCCAAAATCGCCGGCAAACTCAGCCTCCGCGCCTCTGTCACCGGCGAGATTGTCATGCAGTCCGTCGAGGTCCCCGTTGAAAACCTCCTTGATGTCGAGGGGCTTAAGGGCCCGTTCGGCTGCCTGAACCGCGCCCGCTACGGCATCTCCTGGGGCGTGATGGGTGCCGCCGAAGCCTGCTTCCACGCCGCCCGTCAATACGGGCTCGACCGCAAGCAGTTCGGCAAACCTCTGGCCCAGACCCAGCTTTACCAGAAGAAACTCGCCGACATGCTGACCGACATCACCCTCGGCCTGCAGGCATCCCTCACCGTGGGCCGTCTGATGGATCAGGGCAACGCCGCCCCCGAAATGATCAGTCTCATCAAGCGCAACAACTGCGGCAAAGCGCTCGACATCGCCCGCCACGCCCGCGACATGCACGGCGGCAACGGCATCTCCGACGCCTTCCCGGTGATGCGCCACATGGTCAACCTAGAAACCGTGAACACCTACGAAGGCACCCACGACGTCCACGCCCTGATCCTCGGCCGCGCCATCACCGGGTTGCAGGCCTTCTTCTGACAGTCTTCTTTGTTCCTGAAGTATCCCCGCCGGAGGCTCCGGCCGCGGGATGACTCCGGGCCGGTATCGGCGAAAACCGCCGGCAATGCCGCCCGGGCGAGTACCCGCTTATTGCAACCGCGCCAGCAGCGCCCTGTCGGCATAGCCGTCTGGCTGCAATCCGACCGACCGTTGAAACGCCATGATCGCCGCCACCGAATTCGGCCCCAGATTGCCATCCGCCCCTTGCGTGTCAAAGCCGCGCGCCGTCAGCTGCCGCTGCAATTCCTGCCGCTCGGCAAAGGTCAGCATGTCGGGATCGCGCGGCCACGCCGCCTGGATCGGCGGCCCCCCGGCAATCCGGTCCGACAGATGCCCGATGCCGATCACATAGGCATCTGCCGCATTATACCTTGATATCGCGGTGAAATTCCCGAAAATCATGAACGCGGCCCCCCTGGCACCGGCGGGCAGCAGGATCGCCGCCGACCCGTGCTCGGGCACCACGCCGCCGTTCATGTCCCGCACCCCCAGCGCCGCCCAGCCCGCCGCTGACCGCCGCGCCCCCTTGCCGGTCAACCCGGTGTCGAACCCCGGCGGCAGGCGCACCTCTACCCCCCAGGGCTGGCCCGTCACCCAGCCCGACCGCGCCAGATAGGCGGCGGTCGAGGCCAGCGCATCGGTCGGATCGTCGCCCCAGATATCGCGCTTGCCGTCGCCGCGAAAATCCACGGCGAACAGCTGATACGATGTCGGAATGAACTGCGTATGCCCCATCGCGCCGGCCCAGCTGCCGATCATCCCCTGTACATCGACATCGCCGTTCTGGATGATCTTCAGCGCCGCGATCAGCTGGCTTTCAAAGAACGCCCCGCGCCGCCCGTCGTAGGCCAGCGTCGCCAGCGCCTCGATCACATGCACATTGCCGCGCCGCGTGCCGTACTTGCTTTCCAGCCCCCAGACTGCGACCACGACCGCCTTTTCCACGCCATAGGTCGCCTCGATCTCCTCCAGCAGCGCCGCATTGGCCACCAGTGCCGCCCGCCCGTTGGCGATCTGCTCGTCCGAGGCGGCACTGTCGAGGTAATCCCAGATGGTCTTGGTGAATTCGGCCTGATTGCGGTCCTTGTCGACCACGAACGCCGAATAGCCCACCGGCGCCATCGCCCGGTCAAACACGCCCGCGTCGATCCCCGCCGCCAGCGCCCGGCCGCGAAACCCGGCGATCCAGTCCCGCATCCCCGGCGTGCTGGCCGAAAACGGCAGGATCTCCGGTGCCCGCGCCTGCTGTGTCACTGCGCTACCGCCACCGCCGCACCCCGCAAGTGCCATGCCCAGAACCACCATCCCTGCCCAACCCTGCCACATCACGCCCCGCCCGCTCGTTTGCTGTTTGGCCAGAGTGTAGCGCGAAGCCCGTGCAGGGGCAAAGTCCGTTGCGCCGAACCATCCGCTTTGCACTTCGCAGCAGGCAGCAAGAAATTCCCGTTGTTTTTGCCGCCATCAAACCCTATTCCGGCACTTCCCGCACTTTTGGCAAGCAGGATCTGCGTGCTTTACCCTTCACCACAAACAGCCGCACTGCTTAGAAATCCAATGCTGGCCCCTCATACTCCCGCGCACGCCTTGATCGCACCAAAGTTGCAAGGCACGCCAGTCGGACGCTTGGCCCGGCCCCGGGGGGTACGATGATTCGAACGCTGTTGCTGCTCTTTACCCTGTCGCTGCTTCCCGGCTGCGGCGAGCCTGTATCCGGCCAACCGGATGCCCGAATTCTTGTCATGGGCGATTCCCTGCTGGCCTCGAACCGCGACAGCGGGCAATCGGTGGCCGACCTGCTCGAACAGCAGCTGAGCCAACCGGTCATCGATCGTGCCGTCGGCGGTGCCCGCTATTTCTTTCAGTTGCCCATCTCCAGCACAGCCGGGGTCAAGCTGACCGAACAGTACCGGCCCGCAGACTGGGATTGGATCGTGCTGAACGGCGGCGGCAATGATCTGCTGTTCGGCTGCGGCTGTGGGCTGTGCGACAGGATGCTGGACCGGCTGGTGTCAACCGACGGGCAGGCCGGGGCCATTCCGGATTTCGTCGCCCGCATCCGCAAGGCCGGGGCAAAGGTCATCTATGTCGGTTACCTGCGCCATCCCGGGGTAATGACACCGATCAAATCCTGCGTGCCGGCCGGCAACGAACTGGACCGCCGGCTGGCCACCCTGGCATCGCTCGATGCCGGCGTGACCTTCCTGCCGATGTCCGACCTGGTGCCGCACGGCGACCGGTCATTCCACCAGATCGACCGCATCCACCCTTCGGCCAAAGGCAGCCGCAGCATCGCAGCGCGGATCGCGACCGTGATCGGCGGCCTCGATCAATCCGGCCCGTAGGGCTGGGTTCACCCCGCCGCCATCCCGCGCACTTCCTTAAAAATCTGCTAATTGGACAGGCCTAAATTATTGATATTAGAGCGTGTCGTCGTTCGTCTGATTCAGGATTCCCAAGTTGAGGGGTTTATGATTCTCTGATCTTGCGAGCTATGGGGGGTCATGATGGGCAAGCCACATCCTGTGGAACTACGAAGCCGGGTTGTCGCCTTTGTTGAAGAGGGGCACGGGCATCGCGAGGCGGCGCGGCATTTCCGGGTTTCGCCGCGCTTTGTGAACGACATGGTCATTCTGAAGCGCGCGAGCGGGGCCTTGTTGCCCAAACCGCAAGGCAATCATGCCGAGGGCAAGCTCGCCCCGTTCAGCAGTTGGCTGCGGGAGCGGCTGGCGGTCAAGGGTGACCTGACGCTGGACGAGATCGTTGTGGAAATGGCCACCGTGCATGGCGTGACGGTGCATCGCGGATCAGTCGGCCGGTGGCTGCACCGGCTTGGCCTCAGCCATAAAAAAAACGCTGCTCGCCAGCGAAATCCTGCGGCCCGAGGTGGCCGAGCGGCGCAGGGTCTGGATCGAAGCTCGCCAGCCTGACATGGCCAACATGCTGGAAAGACTTGTGTTCATCGACGAGACGAGCCTCAAGACCAACCTTGTTAAGACGACCGGCTGGGCCCCCGTCGGCAAGCGCCTCATCGACCATGCCCCCTTCGGCCACTGGCACACCCAGACCTTCATTGCGGGCCTTGCTCATGACGGGCTGATCGCTCCTTGGGTTCTCGACGGCGCGATGAACCGCACCAGCTTTGACGCCTACATCAAGAGCCAGCTCGCCCCGGCGCTGCGGCCCGGACAAATCGTCGTGGCCGACAACCTGTCGTCCCACAAATCCAGCCAGGCCCTCGAAGTGCTCCGTGCCCAAGGCAATGACCTGATCTTCCTGCCGCCTTATTCACCCGACCTGAACCACATCGAGATGGCCTTCTCCAAGCTCAAGACCCTGATCCGAAAGGCCGCTGCCAGAACCTACCAGGTCCTATGGAAACAGGTCGGCTATGTCTGCGACCTGTTCCTGCCGACGGAATGCCGAAACTACTTCATCGCCGCAGGCTATGGTTTGAATTGAACGCGACACGCTCTAAAATACAATAAAAATATCTCGCGCCGGGACGCCTAGCGCCGCGACCGCTTCACCTTGCGCGCCACCCCCTCGGCACGCGCCCGTGCAGCCCCCCTCCGTCGCGGTCCGCCCCGCTCCCTTGCCAGCGAAGGCCCGCCCGGCATGCCCTTGCCCTCGACCTCCAGCAGCTCCAGCATCAGCCCCCCCGTCAGCGGCACCGCCTCCACCAGCCGCACCAGAACCCGCATGCCAAGACCAAGGATCATCCCGGTATCCGACCCCATCAAGGTCTGGGCCGCCGCGTCATGCACGAAAAACTCCCGTCCCAGTGACCGGATCGGGATCAACCCGTCGGCCCCGGTCCCGTCCAGCTTCACGAACAGCCCGAACCGCGCCACCCCCGATATCCGCCCGCCAATCTCGCTGCCAACCCGCTCCGACAGATAGGCCGCCAGATACCGGTCCGTGGTATCCCGCTCCGCCACCATCGACCGCCGCTCGGTATCGGAAATATGCTGCCCCGTTTCCGCCAGCCCGGCCGCATCGGCCTCTGTCAGCCCGTCGGGCCCCCAACGATGCCCGGCAATCAAGGCCCGGTGCACGATCAGATCGGAATAGCGCCGGATCGGCGAGGTGAAGTGCCCGTAATTCTTCAACGCCAACCCGAAATGCCCGTAGTTCTCGGGCGAGTAATAGGCCTGCGTCATCGACCGCAGGGTCGAGATGTTCATCAACTCGTCAAAATCCGTCCCCGCCGCCTGCGCCAGAAGCTGGTTCAGATGCCGCGTCATTAGCACCTGTCCCTTGGCCAGCGTGAAGCCCGAGGCCTGCGCAATCTCGCGCAGCGCGTCCAGCTTCTCCGGGCTCGGCTCCTCATGCACCCGGAACAGCAGCGGCTGCTTCAGCCGGTTCAACTCCTCGGCCGCAGCAACGTTGGCCTGAATCATGAACTCCTCGATCAGCTTGTGCGCATCGAACCGCTCGCGAAAGTTCACCGACGTCACCCGGCCTTCGTGATCCAGAACAATGCGTCGCTCGGGCAATTCCAGATCCAGCGGTTGTCGCAGATCCCGCGCCGCCTTCGTCGCCTCATAGGCGGCATACAGGGGTGCTATCACGCCCTCCATCAGTCCGGCAGCCCGCGCACTCGGGTTGCCATCCTGCGCCGCCTGCACTTCCTCATAGGTAAAGCTGGCGCGGCTGTTCATCATGCCACGCGCAAAGCGCTGCCCCATCTTGGTGCCGGCCGCGTTGAAAGCCATCCGCACGGCAACGCAGGGCCGGTCCACCCCTTCGTGCAGCGAGCAAAGATCACCCGAAAGCACCTCTGGCAGCATCGGCACCACCCGGTCGGGGAAATATGTGGAATTGCCCCGGTGCCGTGCTTCACGGTCCAAGGCCGATCCCGGCGTCACATAGGCCGCCACATCGGCAATCGCGACCCAGACGACAAAGCCGCCCTTGTTGGACGGATCGTCGTCGGCGTGGGCATAGACCGCGTCGTCATGATCCCGCGCGTCGGACGGGTCGATCGTCACCAATGCCAACCCGCGCAGGTCTTCGCGGTTTCCAAGCGGCAGGGGCCCGGCTCGCTCTGCCTCGGCCAAGGCATCATCGGGGAATGTATCCGGGATACCATGCTGGCGGATTGCGATCAGGCTGACCGCCTTGGGGGCCGAAGGATCACCGATGACCGCGACAATCCGCGCCAGCGGCAGGCCCAGCCGGTGCTTCGATCCGACCTGCTCGGCCTCCACCAACTCGCCATCCCTTGCCCCGTGCGTGGCATCGCCCGCCACCCGCCATTCCTTGTCGGCACCTTTGTCGATCGGAACAATCCGGCCGCCCTCGGCTTCCTTGCGAAACACGCCCAGCACGGTGCGAGCCACCACCCCGATCTTGCGGATCAGCCGCGCCTCGTAGTGGTGATCTTCCGCCTGCACCGGCGCAACCCGCGCCAGAATCCGGTCGCCCTCGGCCACTGGCGCATCAGCCTTGCGCGGGATGAGCAGCACCCGCGGCTCGGCACCGTCACCAGCCCATTCCAGCGGCCTGGCGAACAGATCGCCGTTGCGGTCTGGGGCCAGTACCTGCAGCACCGACATCGGTGGCAGGCTGCCGCCATCGCGGTAGACCTTGCCTTTCTTTTCCAGATTGCCCTCGGCCTCCAGCTCGCGCAGCACGCGCTTCAGATCGATCCGGGCGTCGCCCTTGATCCCGAACGCCTTGGCGATATCGCGCTTGGCCGTCAGGTGCGGATGCCGGGCGATCCATTCCAGGATCTGCTCTTTTGAAGGAATGTTTGTCATGGCGCTGCCCTAGCATTTGCCGGCGGCGCCGTCATCGCCAAATGGTCAGCCCGGCGCGCCGGGAACCGCAAACTGTTTCTTCTGCACGATCAGATCATAGTTCAGCCGAAACGCCGCCAGTGCCAGCGCCTCGCCGTCGCTGTCGCGGATCGGCACGGTGACCCAGCCGGTGTCCGGCAGGAAATGATGCGGCTCGGCCCCGCCCTGCCCGATCAGGTCGTTCCTGATCCGGGTCGGAAACGGCAGATCGGCATGGCTCGACCCATGCAGGTGCCCGACCTCGCGGTGGCCATAGTGAAACGCCGTTGCCCCGAACCGCCCGGGCCGGGTGGTGATCCCGGGCCAGGTCAGAAGTTCGGTGTGCAGTCTGTCAAAAGCCGATCCGGTCATTGCGCTCCTCCTGCCCGACAGATGGGGATGACGGCCCGGAACGGCAATCTCAGGCGAAATAGTCCCGCAGCATCCGGCCATAGATGGCCTTCAGCGCGTGGATATCCGCCACCGCCACCCGTTCATCCACCGCGTGCATGGTGCGTCCCACCAGCCCGAACTCGACCACCGGGCAATGATCCTTGACGAACCGCGCATCCGAGGTGCCTCCGGTAGTGGACATCACCGGCACCACCCCCGTCTCGGCCTCCACAGCGCGGGCCACCAGCGCCGACAATTCCCCCGGCGGGGTCACGAAGCTTTCGCCCGAAACCGTTACCCGAACGGCCATCTGTACCCCGGTTTCTTCTGCCACCCGGTCGGCTTCGGCCTGCAGCCAAGCTGTAAGGCTTGCCCCGGAATGCGCGTCGTTGAACCTTATGTTCAGGGTTGCCCGCGCGCCTGCCGGGATCACGTTTGTCGCCGCATTGCCGGTATCGATTGTCACGATCGCCAGCGTCGAAGCGTCGAAATGCGCTGTCCCTTTGTCCAACTCGTGCTCCGCCAGCCGGTCCAGCAGCCGCACCAGCGCTGTCAGCGGGTTCCTGGCCCGCTGCGGATAGGCCGAATGACCCTGCACCCCGCGCGCAGTAAAATACGACGTCAGCGAGCCGCGTCGCCCGATCTTGATCATGTCACCCAGCACATCCGGGCAAGTCGGCTCGCCAACCACACACACATCCATCCGTTCGCCCGTTGCCGCCATCCAGTCCAGCAGCGCCACCGTGCCGTCCACCGCATCACCCTCCTCGTCACCGGTGATGGTCAGGACCACTGCCCCATCCGGCGGCGTCGTGGTCACGAAATCCACTGCCGCCGCCACAAAGGCCGCAACGCCGGATTTCATGTCGGTGGCACCCCGCCCATAAAGCATGCCATCCCGGATCTCGGCACCGAACGGGTCTACTGACCAGGCTGCCGCGTCGCCGACCGGCACCACATCGGTATGGCCATTGAAGCCGAAAGACTTGTTGGCCCCGCGGGTTCCCCAGCGGGCAAAAAGATTGGCCACCCCGCCCCGGTCCACGCGGGTGCAGACAAATCCTCCGCGCTGCAATACCGCAGTCAACAGGGTCAGCGCCCCGGCCTCGAAAGGCGTGACTGACGGGCAGCGGATCAGATCGGTGGTCAGGGCAACGGGGTCGACGGGGATCATCGGCACTCTCTCATGGCTTCGGCATTGGGTAGCCTGCACCATTGGCAACTTCAACCGGTCAGCTTCCGGCCCTCGGTATTGATGCCAGACAGAGGGCAAACAGGATGACCCAGACTGCGTCCATCGCGATGACCGGGCCGATCTGATGCCCCAGATAGGCGCGCCCGTAGCTCAGCACCAAGGCAATGAACATCACTTTGGTGCCACCGACGACAATCAGAACCATTGACCGGACGGGCGGGCGAAACGCTGCCCAGATCAGCATCAGACCCCCGGCGGCGATCAAGCCACCCCAGTTGCGCACCACGATTTCGGCCAGCGGTTCGTCAAAGCCTTGACCGAACAGGCTGGCCATCATCGCCTGCGGTGCGACGACGGCAAAAATCATGCTGAAAGTCAGCACCCCTGAAATTAGCAGAATCGGCTTGGTCCAGCGTGCCACGAACTCCATCCCGAATTTCCCTTGCTTTCCAGAATTGCCATCTCTTACCTGCTGATTGGGCTACAGTCCCCGCCGATCCAATTGCACCACCAGCGTCCGGTCTGCACCTGTGGCAGACCAGACACCTTTTGGGCGAGCACATGACTTTGTCACGGATAAGAGTGGGAAACGGCAAGGCCGTGACCTATCCTTGGGCAAAATACGACCCGAGGCAGGGCAGACGATGGGCCGCAACAGGCCCGACCGAGCAGGAAGCTGACACAGATCGGGGCAATTCCCGATGCTCGCGTTTGCGCTGACCTCTAGCAATAGAGGCAGGCGTGGCAACTGGTGCAGAACTCGGATACAATATCAACGCAACCGCGTTGCAAATGGCCAATACCATCTTTGGCAATGGGGCCACCGTAACCGGCGCATCCTATACCGGCGCCAACAATTCATCAGCAATCTATTCCAATGGCGATGCCCTGTCGCCGTTTGCCACACCGAGTGATACCGGCGTCATCCTGTCAACCGGCAACGCCAACTCCTTCACCCAGTCCAGCGGCGACCCGAACCGTGCCGCCAACACCACGACGGACACGACCGGGCCGAACAACGTCGCGCAGTTCAACGCGTTGGTCGGTACCAGCACGTATGACGCGTCGTACATGGACATCGACTTCATTCCGACGGGCAGTGTTCTGACCATGCAGTTCACTTTTTCGTCCGAGGAATACCCCGAGTTTACCGGCTCGATCTACAACGACGCGGTCGGGGTCTGGATCAACGGCGCACCGGTCAGTCTGGCAGTCGGGTCCGGTCAGACCACGGTCAACAACCTCAACCCGGCCAACAACGTCAACCTTTACAACAGCAATACCGCAGATCAGTTCAACACCGAGATGGACGGTTTTACCGTCACGCTGACCTTGAAAATGGTGGTCAATCCCGGTGTGGTGAATTCGATCCGCATCGGCATCGCGGACGCATCGGACGCCAAGTACGACAGCAACCTGCTGATCGCAGCCGACTCGGTGCAGACCGTTTTGGTGGCGAGCGACGACAGCACAAATCTCGCCATCAACGGTACCAAGACACTGAATGTTCTGGGCAACGATGTCTCGGCAACCGGCAGCACGCTGACCGTTACCCATATCAACGGCATCGCTGTCGTGGCCGGGCAAACCGTCACGCTGGGCACCGGTCAGCAGATCAAGCTGAACGCCGACGGGACATTCACGGTTGTGGGCGACGCCCAGACCGAAACCGTGACCTTCACCTATGCGATCAAGGACACGCTCGGCAACACCGATACCGCCTTTGTTACTCTCAATCAGGTCCCCTGCTTTGTCGCAGGAACCCTGATCCGGACACCCGGGGGCGAGGTCCGGGTCGAGACGTTGCAACCCGGCGATCTGGTGATGACCCATGATGATGGCCCGCAGCCGCTGCGCTGGATCGGGCGGCGGCAGGTCGAAGCCAAAGGGGCATATGCCCCGATCCGGATTGCGGCCAACACCTTTGGCTGGCACCGCACCCTGCTGGTTTCGCCGCTGCACCGGGTGTTGATCAGGGATTCGCTGGCGGAACTGCTGTTCGGCGAGGCCGAGGTGCTGGTTGCCGCGCGCGATCTGGTAAACGACCGGTCGGTGCGCGCGATGGTGGGCGGGATGGTCGAATATGTCCATATTCTGTTTGACCGGCATCAGGTGGTCTGGTCCGAAGGACTGGCGACTGAAAGCTTCCTGCCCGGCCCCCAAACCAAGTCAAGCTTTGAGAGTGAAATCGTGGCCGAGATCTGTGCGTTGTTCCCGGAAATCGATCCCGAAACCGGCAGCGGCTATTCCCCTGCTGCCCGGCGAATGCTGCGCAAATACGAAGCTCAGGTGCTGTTGTCGGGGGGGCTGGCGGCCTGACAGGTGTCCGCCCGGCAGGAGACAGACGGGATGCGATGGATCGCACTATGTGATGCGGCGGGGCCGTTCGGCAGCCACGCCACGCACCATGCCCGGCGCAGTGCGCTGCTGGACTGTGGCTCGCTGGTGCTGGAGGTGGCGCTGACCGCCGACGATTCTGCCGGTACGGTGCTTCTGGATTTCGATCTGGTTCAGGATTGGCGGCGGCAGTTCAGGGTCGAACTTGCAGCTGACGGCACCCTTTGCCTGCTCCAGCGTCAGGGGCGAAGTACCGCCGGCCTTTGCCTGTCGATGAACTGGCCCGATCAGGGCGGTCTGCTGCGGCTCACCTATTCCTGGGACGCGCCGCGCCGGACCAGCCGGTTGACTGCCGAGTTTCCGCTATTGGGTCTGTTGGCTGATACCGTGGGTCAGAATCCGCTGCCCCTGCCGTTCGAGGACGTCGAGGCTTTGGCGCAGGGCGGCATTTTGGCCCACGTTCATCCCGGGCTCGCCTGGCTGGGCCTGGCGCATGGACAGGAAGCGATCGGCCACGCGCCAGGTGCTGCAGGTTCCACCCCGATCCGGACACCCTCGGGGCAACAGCGCCTTGATACACTGGTGGCCGGCGATCTGGTCGTAACCCGGGAACATGGTGCCCTGCCAGTCCGCTGGGTCGGCCGGTCCGAAATGCCGGCCCGCGGCAGCTTCGCCCCGATCTGTTTGCGAGCCCCGTACTTTGGCAGCCGATGCGATCTGATCGTTTCGCTGCAGCAGCGCGTAGTTCTGGGCGGGGCCGAAGTCGAGTATCTGTTTGGTGAAGACGAAGTGCTGGTCGAAGCGCGGCGGCTGATTGATGGCCGAACCGCGGCACCGGATCGGAACCGGTCTTTGATCCGTTATCACTCTGTTCTGCTGGACGAACATGCGGTGCTGGACGCCGACGGCTGCGGGTTGGAAAGCCTGTTTCTGGGTGTGCGCAACACTGGAACTTCTATTTATGCGGATATGCTCCTGACCGGCCTGCCCACTTCACAGTGCCCAAGGCACGGGCGACAGGCCTTGCCGGAACTGCGGGCGTACGAGGCGACCACCCTGCTGGCCATGCGCGATCAGGGGCGCAACCCGGTCGCGGCATGACCTTATGGGTTGAATGGCGAATCAGCACTTCCATTTCAGGTTGTGTGACATGACCGTGGAGCCGCCACTGTTCATGTTACCGGCACAGTTCATGCCGAACGGGTGCATTGTTCGGGAATCTTACTGAACGATTGCCCGAAACGCGCGTTTTCGGGCCGAAAACGGCTGAATTGTCGCGCTTAGCTGGCCAATTGGCGGGAATTTTGCTACGAAATCCCATTCGCCGAAACACTGTGCTCCGCCAAGGCATCCCCTCCCGGCGACCCCCCCGCCAGTCTCTGACTGCCACAGGAGATTCGATTGGTTACAGCATCCGAGTTGAACGTGAACACATCTGTCAATGCCGCGCAGATGGCGCAGGCGATGTTCGGCAGCGGCGTTCAGGTCGTCAATGCCACCTACACCGGGGCAGCGGTGGCAAAGGGCATCTATACCGGCGGCAACGCAACCTCGCCCGGCGTGGTGCCGTCCGATACCGGGGTGATCCTGTCGACCGGCAGGGCCACCGATTTCACCAACTCGTCCGGCCAGTCGAATGTCAGCACCAAGACCTCAACCCAGAACAACACGGCCGGTGACAGTCAGCTGACGCAAATTTCCGGCAATCCGACGCGCGATGCTGCAGTGTTTCAGGCGGATTTCATCCCGCTGGGCGACACGCTGACGATGCAGATCAGCTTTTCGTCCGAGGAATATCTGGAGTATGTCGGCACCCAGTTCAACGACGTCTGCGCCATCTGGGTCAACGGCGTGCAGGCACAACTGACCGTCGGCAACGGCGACATCACCATCAACAATATCAACGGCACTTCGAACCAGAACCTGTACGTCGACAACGCCCAGGATCAGTTCAACACCGAGATGGACGCCTTCACCATCACGCTGACGCTCAAGGCTCCGGTCAATGTCGGGGTGGTCAACACGATCAAGATCGGCATCGCCGACGCCGGCGACCGCCTTTTCGACAGCAACCTGCTGATCGCCGGCGACTCGATCCAATGCGTGCTTGTTGCCGGCGATGATGCATTTGATGTCGGCCAGAACGGTTCGGTGACCGTGGACCTGATTGCCAATGACGTGTCCACCACCGGGGCCACTTTGACCATCACCCAGATCAATGGCGTGAATGTCGTGGCCGGGTCGGTAGTCACGCTGTCAACCGGCGAAAAGATCACGCTGAACGCCGACGGCACCATCACGCTGCTGGCCGACGGCGATATCACGACCAGCACCTTTACTTACACCGTCAAGGATAGTGCCGGAAACACCGACGTGGCGTTTGTCACGGTGAACACGGTACCATGCTTCGCCCGGGGCACCCGTCTTTTGACCCCGCGTGGGCAGGTGGCGGTGGAAGCCCTGGCTTTGGGTGATCTGGTGGTCACCCGCGATCACGGGGCGCAGCCGGTGCGATGGATCGGTGTCGTCCGGGTGTCTGCGACGGGCCGGATGGCCCCGGTGGTGATCGAGGCCGGAACCTTTGGCCCGCACGACCGGCTGCGCGTTTCGCCGCAGCACCGGATATTCCTTCAAAATTCGCAGGCAGAGTTGATGTTCGGCCAGTCCGAGGTTCTGGTGGCCGCCCTGCATCTGGTGAATGACGTGACCGTGCGCGTTGATCGGTCCGAGGCAGAAGTGGAGTATTTCCACATTCTGTTTGATCGCCACGAAATCGTCTGGTCCGAGGGATTGGAGACCGAGAGCTTTCATCCCGGCCGTGCGACCCTGGACGGAATGGGGCAGGCGGCGCGGGCCGAGTTGCTGGCGTTGTTCCCGGGTCTGGAGTCTGTCGGCAGCTACGGCCCCGCCGCGCGGCGGTCGCTTCGGGCGCGCGAGGCGCTGTTGCTCGCCGAAAACCGGGCCCGGATCTGACAGCCGGGCTGGTCAGTCGAACAGCGGATCCATCTGCGCCACGATCACTGCGTTTTCTTCAAGGGCGCGGCGCATCAGGGCGCGCTCGGCCTCCTCGACGTCGTCGCCTTCTGCCAGCCGCTCTTCCAGCGTGCCGTAGCCGCTGACATCCAGCGGTGACAGGTTGGCCTGCTTCAGGATGGCCACGGTTTCGCGCACCGCCTCGGCCTCGTCCACGCCCGACGCATAGCAGATCAGTGCGGCGCCGATCGATTTGTCCGGCAACCCGTCCTCGGGGCTGCGGCCAACCTTGACCAGCAGGGTAAAGACCTGCTGCGGACGCTTTGGCTTGTCGTCTTCGGTCATGCGGATCCTGGTGTCAGGGTGGCGACCTGATCGCCATGCTGCGGCGTAACACGCGTGTTACGAATAGTAACGGCTTGTTATCGAACTACAATCAGGAAGGCGCTCAGGTCTTGTTAACCAGCATCCTGCCGGCACTGCCGATTGTGCCGGGGCTTTTGCCCGGCACAACCGACACCGAAAGATTTGCGGCCCGCAGATCAGCTGTAGACCGATTCCTTGCGGAAATGCTTGGTCAGCATGTAATAGATCACGGCACGGTACTTGTTGCGCTCGGATTTGCCATAGGTTTCGATGACCGCGTGGATCGCGTCCGTCAGGTCCTTGCCGTCCTTCAGGCCCAGTTTCTTGACCAGAAAGTTGTCCTTGACCCGCGTCAGTTCTGCCGGGTCGGATGCGGCCACGGTCGCGCTGTCGGCGTTGTATATTGTCGGTCCGCAGCCGATCGTCACCTTGGTCAACAGCGCCATGTCCGGCGTCATCTTGCATTTGTTCTTCAGATCGTCGGCATACTTCGCGATCAGGTCGTCTCGTTTACCCATGATATCACTCCCACCTGCCCCGGTTCCGGGGTCCGAGATTGCACCCCCGCCCTTTCTGGACGGTGGTACGACAGTATGTGGTAAGCGGGCGCGTGACAAAGAAAATCCGGAGCTTGAGGGATTGTCTATTCGAGCAAGCGCTTCTGCATCGCAGGCAGGTGATCCTCTGCTCCGAAGAACATCGCGACAATGCGTACGGTTGCCGACGCCTCATCGATTTCGAACCAGTAGATGGCGCGATCCATCGTCAAATGCCGGAGTTCAGGTGCAAGATCGAATGGGCGTGCGCCGCGATGCGGGGCCTCAGCGATCCGTTGCGCATTTGCTCTGATCAGAATTTGCCTTTGGTCTGCCCGCGCCAGTGCTTCGGCAGCATTTTCGCCGAAACTCCGATAGCTTTCCGTCAGATAGTCAACAATCCCAAAAAGGTCGGCCTCGGCGCTGGCGGTGAATTCAATCCTGTATGCCATGCAACTTGCGGCGCTCGGCCATGCCGATTTCCATCCTTCTGCCAAGTTCCTCGCCAGAGATGAACGGACCTTTTCTTCGTTCCTCAATCATGCCCAAAAAGGCATTGCGTTCCGCCGCCTCGGCTTCGGCCTTTTGCTTGAACAGGTTCACGCCCTGCTGCAGCACAGCACTGAGGTTGGAATAGGTTCCGGCATCAACCAACGACTTGGCGAAAGCATGCTGCTGGTCGGTCAGGGAAATCGAAACTTTGACGGTCATGGCACTGTCTCCAGATGCCATGGTAGCACCGGGTAGCACCATCGTCAACGCCGGTTCCCCCTGCCAGGCAAGGCCCGGCAGGGGGGAATTCTTCAATAGCGGTATTGATCCGATTTGAACGGCCCGGCCACCGGCACGCCGATGTAGTCGGCCTGCTCCGGGCGCAGTTCGGTCAGTTTGACGCCGATCTTTTTCAGATGCAGCCGCGCCACCTTTTCATCCAGATGCTTGGGCAGGATGTAGACGCCCGGCGCATATTCACCATTCTTGGTCCACAGTTCGATCTGTGCCAGCACCTGGTTGGTGAAGGACGCGCTCATCACGAACGACGGGTGGCCGGTGGCGTTGCCCAGGTTCAGAAGCCGCCCCTCGGACAGCAGGATGATCCGGTTACCGGACGGCATCGTGATCATGTCGACCTGATCCTTGATGTTCGTCCATTTGTGGTTCTTCAGCGCCGCCACCTGAATTTCATTGTCGAAATGGCCGATGTTGCCGACGATCGCCATGTCCTTCATCTCGCGGATGTGGTCCAGCCGGATCACATCCTTGTTGCCGGTGGTGGTGATGAAAATGTCGGCATCAGCCATCACATCTTCCAGCAGCACCACTTCGAACCCGTCCATCGCCGCCTGCAGGGCGCAGATCGGGTCAACCTCGGTCACCTTTACCCGCGCACCGGCACCGCGCAGCGACGCCGCCGAGCCCTTGCCCACATCGCCGTAGCCGCAGACCACCGCCACCTTGCCGGCCATCATGGTGTCGGTGGCCCGCCGGATGCCGTCGACCAGCGATTCCTTGCAGCCGTATTTGTTGTCGAATTTCGACTTGGTCACCGAGTCGTTGACGTTGATCGCGGGGAACGGCAGTTGCCCCTTCTTGTGCAGATCATAAAGCCGGTGCACGCCGGTGGTGGTTTCCTCCGACACGCCCCGGATCGCCGCCCGCTGCTTGGTAAACCAGCCGGGGCTTTCCTTCATGCGCTTGCGGATCTGGTTGAACAGGCAGACCTCCTCGTCACTGGTCGGCACCGCGATCAGGTTGACCTCGCCAGCTTCGACCCTGGCACCCATCAGGATGTACAGCGTAGCATCGCCGCCATCATCCAGGATCATGTTGCAGGTACCGTCTGCGCCGCCGAACCGGAAGATCATGTCGGTGTAGGCCCAGTAATCCTCCAGCGTCTCGCCCTTGATGGCGAACACCGGGGTGCCAGTGGCGGCAATCGCCGACGCGGCGTGGTCCTGGGTTGAAAAGATGTTGCACGACGCCCAGCGGACATCCGCCCCCAGCGCCACCAGCGTCTCGATCAGCGCGGCGGTCTGAATCGTCATATGCAGGCTGCCGGCAATCCGGGCACCCTTCAGCGGCTTGGCGGTGCCAAATTCCTCGCGCAGCGCCATCAGGCCGGGCATTTCGGTTTCGGCAATGGTCAGTTCCTTGCGGCCGAAATCGGCTAGCGCGATATCCTTGACGATGTAATCCTTCGGCATTGCGCCGCACTCCTTGGCATTTGTTGAATTGCCGGTCAGATAGCACTGACACTGCCTGCCGACAATGGCAGGCGGGATCGGTTCAATACGCTCGCAGAGGACATCCGGATCATGAAGCAACCCCGCGCCTGGCAACGGATGCTGTCGGGCCGCAGGCTTGATCTGCTGGACCCCACACCGGTGGATATCGAGATCGAGGATATCGCGCATGGTCTGGCTTTTGTGGCGCGCTGGAACGGGCAGACAAGGGGGGATCATCCCTATTCTGTGGCCGAACACTCCTTGCTGGTCGAGGAGATTTATGCGCGTCAGAATCCCGGTGCGCCGGTCAGGTGGCGGCTGGCGGCGCTGCTGCATGACGGGCCGGAATATGTGATCGGCGACATGATCAGCCCGGTCAAGGCAGCCGTCGGGCCGGGGTACGGCGCGCTGGATGAGCGGCTGACGGCGGCGATTCACCTGCGGTTCGGCCTGCCGGCGGTGCTGCCGGCAACCGTCAAAAAAGCGATCAAGACCGCAGACAAGGTCTCGGCCTGGTTGGAGGCGGTGCAGATTGCGGGGTTTTCGATGGCCGAGGCCGACAGGTTCTTTGGCCGTCAGGACCATGCGCTGGTCACAAGCCTGGAAATCAGGCTGCGACCGCCGGTGGTGGTGCGGGCGGACTATACCGCCCGGCACCGGGCGTTGCTGGACGCGATGTCCCGATAGGGCATTTGCCGACTGATTGCATCAGCGCATGCCGGGATACTGCGCCCACTGGCGCTTGCGGGCATCATTCACGTCGGTGTTGCGGTCCAGGTTGGACCGGTCCGACGGGTATTTGCCATAGCTGGTGTGCGCGTCAAGCCGCGCAGCGATCAGCAGGGCGTCTGCAAGAATGGATAACATGTTCTTACTCCTTTTCGTCTCTTGTCAGCAAGCTATAGGCTGGTTTACGCTGTAATCCAAGTCAGGAAAGTTTCCTGACTGTTAGCTGGACTATCACATGGCGGGTCCGGATTGGCCGCATTTTCCCTCGCTCACCAGCCTGCGCGCCTTTGAGGCGACGGCGCGGCTGGAGGGGTTTTCCGCCGCCGCCCGGGTGCTGAACGTGACGCATGCCGCAGTGGCCCAGCAGGTCCGCGCGCTGGAGGATCATCTGGGGGCGGAGCTGGTATACCGCGACGGGCGCAAGCTGGCGCTGACCGCCGAGGGTGCCAAGCTGGCGGTGGCGCTGGCCGACGGGTTCCGCACGATCCAGACCGCCCTGAACGAGGTGCAGGCGGCGCAGCCTGGCGCGCCGCTGCGGGTGACGATGACGCCGGCGTTTGCCGCGCAGTGGTTGATGCCGCGGCTGTGGTCATTCTGGGCAGAGCATCCCGATGTGCCGCTGTCGCTGCATCCCGACAAGCGGGTGGTCGATCTGCGCCGCGAAGGCATCGATCTGGCGATCCGGTTCGGCGACGGCAAATGGCCGGGGGTGGAGGCAGAGTTTCTGACCTCGGCCCGCTATGTGATCGTGGCCGCCCCGGACTTGCTGGAGGGGCGCACCGAACTGAGTCTGGCGGAACTGTCCGCAATGCCGTGGGTTTTCGAACAGGATTGGCCCGAAGCTTTGGCCTGGCTGAAACTCTATGGCCTGAAGCCATCGGCGATGCACATCACCTATTTCCCGACAGAGGAACTGGCGCTGTCGGCGGCCCGGCAGGGGTACGGGTTGCATGTCGAGTCTGCCGCCCTCTTGGACGATGATCTGGCCGAGGGGCGGCTGGTGGTGGTGGGTCAGGTCAAGGATGAAAGCCTAGCCTATTATCTGGTCACCCGCCCCGGCCCGCGCAAACCGGAACTGAAAACCTTCGTCCGCTGGCTGAAATCAAAAATCTGATCGGGACCCGGCGCACTGTGTGCCCGAATCCGGCCAATTCACCTTTTCCATCGGGCCGGAAACCTCTGGCAGCTACTGCCGCCGCTGATGCCCGGCGCGTGCATAATGTCACGCACCGCTGCATTCATCTGGCGGCCTGCGTTTCAGATCATCAGATCTTCCGGGGCCTTTCCGGCTTTCAGGGCAGCTTCCATCCAGCGCGGTTTGCGGCCACGACCGGACCAGGTATCACTGGCATCGGCCGGATTGGCATATTTGGGAACTGCGGGTGCACGCTTGCGCACAACCGAGGTGCCGGTCAGTTCACCAAGGGTAAAGCCGAGTTTCCGCGCGGCTTCTTCAAGCTCGACCAACGCAAGTTTCTTCTTGCGATCCTCGAACGACGCGATTGCCTTTACCACCTGGGTCTGCAGGTCCTTGAGGTCTTTCAGAGATAGGGAGTTTAGATCGATGTCCACAGTTTGAGCCTTCTTCTTGCTTATTGTGCCGGAGTATTTGCACAGCTTTTTGGCGGTTTCCAGCTTATTTTATCGAAAGACCGCAAGATCGGCGCAGAATTGCTGCCGCAAATCCGGGGGAGGTGTTGCAAATTGCAACTTTCGTGAAACGCGGCCCCAGTTTGCGACGAAATTTGACAAGGGTCCTGCACAACCTCGGCGGGAATCACTGCACAATCCGTTGATATCAGTTGTTATTTCGGACTTCTCTTGGCAAGGATACGCTGAAGCGTCCGCCGGTGCATGCTGAGCCGTCGCGCCGTCTCGCTTACATTGCGTTCGCAAAGCTCATAAACCCTTTGAATGTGCTCCCACCGCACCCGGTCGGCCGACATCGGATTATCCGGCGGCGGCGGCAGCGCTTCGCCGCGGGCCAGCAACGCGCTGGTGATGTCATTGGCATCGGCGGGCTTGGAAAGATAGTCGATCGCGCCGATCTTTACCGCTGCAACGGCGGTAGCGATTGCACCGTAGCCGGTCAGAACCACGATCCGGCAATCCGGTCGGATTTCGCGCAGGGTTTCGACCACATCCAGCCCGTTGCCATCCTCCAGCCGCAGATCGATCACGGCAAAGGCCGGCGGCCGGGACCGGGCAAGCGCTTTGCCTTCAGCAACCGATTCAGCCGTTTCGGTCTGAAACCCCCGCTTTTCCATGGCTTTTGCCAAGCGTTTCACAAAGGATTCGTCATCATCCACCAACAGCAGTGTACGGTCCGGTCCGATATCATCGTCGAGGCCATCGCCCATCAAGCCAATCCCTGGTCTGGTTGTTCTGGCCGAAACCTAGAGCGATCAGGGGTTCGGGTCAAACCCCGGTCAATCCTGGGTCAGGAAACAGGCCGCTTTGTCGGCCAATTGATCCGCCGGCAGCTCGCGCCGGAAGAACTCGACAAAACCCTTTTCCGGCAGGACCAGATAGGTAAACGTGGTGTGATCCATCAGATAGTAGCCATCGACCTCTGGCTGAGCCTGATAGAATGTCTTGAACGCCCGCGACGCGGCTCTTACCTGATCCTCGGTTCCGGTCAGGCCGATCATGTCAGGATGAATGGCATCCACATAATTCGCCAGCACTTCCGGCGTATCGCGCTTCGGGTCGATGGTGATGAATACCGGCGTGGCGTCGAACCCCTGCTCTTCCAGAATGTCCACGGCCTCGGCATTGCGCGCATTGTCCACCGGGCAGATGTCAGGGCAGAAAGTATAGCCGAAATACAACAGCGACGGCTTGGCAAAAACCTGCACATCGGTCACGGTGGTGCCGGTGTGGTCCACCAGCGTGAACGGCCCGCCGATCGTCTCGGTACCGCCAGCGATGGCACTGCTGCGGCAGGCTGCGAACGGATCATCGCTGCGTTTGGCCGTCAGAACCACATACGCCGTTCCGGCCAGCAGTGCGCAAACCAGAGCCGCCGCACTGCCAGCGTACAATCGCGTCATCTTTCGCTCCATCCCGGTATTTCCCCTTGCCGCATTGATCCCCCATTCCCGGCCGACTAACAAGGGATCACACCCGCTGCCAAAGGCGCTGCATGTTCTCACTTGGCCCAGGCTTCATGTACCGCGAGACGCGCAGCGCCTGGGTGCGGCTGCGCACGCTGATCCTGTTGCGCTGGCTGGCCATCGCCGGTCAGATCGTGGCAATCGTGGTGGCCGAACACGTGTTCGCGGTGACGTTGCCGCTGGGTCTGTGCCTGCTGGCGGTTGCGGCGTCGGTTGCCGCCAACCTGATATCGGTGTTTGTTTTCCCTGAAAACAAGCGGCTGTCGGAAACCGAAGCGATGCTGACGCTGCTGTTCGACATTTCGCAGCTGGCGTTTCTGCTGTTTCTGACCGGCGGGCTGAACAATCCATTTGCGCTGCTGATCCTGGCACCGGTGACGATTTCGGCGACGGCGCTGCAATGGCGCACCACGGTCGTGCTTGGGCTGACTGCCATCGGGCTGGTTACCCTGATGTCGGTCTGGTCACTGCCACTGCGCAGCGATGCCGGAAACCTGCTGATGATGCCGCCGATCTTCGGCTTTGGCTTCTGGTTGGCGATTGTCACCGGAATCGTATTCCTTGGCTTGTATTCCTGGCGCGTCGCGTCCGAGATTCATTCGATGGCCGACGCCCTGTTCGCCACCCAGATGGCACTGGCGCGCGAACAGAAGCTGACGGATCTGGGGGGCGTCGTCGCCGCAGCGGCGCACGAGCTTGGCACGCCCTTGGCGACGATCAAGCTGGTCAGCGCCGAACTGATCGAGGAACTGGCCGATTTCCCCGACCTGCGCGACGATGCCGCCCTGATCCGCGATCAGGCCGACCGCTGCCGCGACATCCTGCGGTCGATGGGCCGGGCCGGCAAGGATGACCTGCATCTGCATCAGGCCCCGTTGACCGCCGTGATCCGCGAAGCGGCAGAGCCGCACGCCGGCCGGGGCAAGGCCATCCATTACGACATGTCGTCGGCGGACCCGTTTTCGGATGCCGACGACCGCCCGCCAAACATTCACCGCCAGCCCGAAATCATCCACGGCGTCCGCAACCTGGTGCAGAATGCGGTGGATTTCGCGCAGAGCGCGGTCTGGGTGGAGGCGGAGTGGACCGCCGACCGGATCACCTTGCGGATCATGGACGACGGGCCGGGGTTTCCGCCGCAACTGATCGGACGGATTGGCGATCCGTTCGTGCGGGGTCGCCGCGCCGAGCCGGACCGGGGTCAGCGGCCCGAGTATGAGGGCATGGGGCTGGGATTGTTCATCGCCAAGACGTTGCTGGAACGGTCCGGTGCCACGCTCAGCTTTGCCAATGGCACCGCCGAGTTTCCGGTGGCGCCGGGCGCGGCATTGCGGCGTGGTGCAATTGTCGAGGTGGTCTGGCCGCGCGACCGTATCGCGCGGGCAACGAATGACAGATTGGGGGAAAACAGGCCGATTGCAATCTAGGCGCGAATATGGCATGGATTCGCGCACTCTTAACGATACGTTAACCATACTATCCAAAGTTGTGCCAAAGGGGGATTAACCCCCAAGTGTGTTTCGGGTCGGGACTGACAATGCCAATATCGTGGACGATCGCATTCGTGTTGATCGCAACTTCAGTTGTGGCAGCATTTACTGCCATTCTATTTCTGGCGGCGCTGCAATCGCGCCAGCGGCCAAGGCCGATTTCGCTGTTCACGGCGACCCCGGAAGAGACGGTTTTTCTGTTCGATGCCGATGTGCTGGTCGATGCCAGCGATTCGGCCCGGGACTTCCTGGCGGCCGTCAGCGTTCCCGCTGCGCCGTGGGGCCGGCTGTGCACCCTGCTCGCGCCGCATTTCCCGGGGTTCGAGGCGCAGATGGCACGGCTTGGTGACATCCGGCGGCTGGTTCTTTCCGGCAGTGGCGATCATCCGATGACCCTGCTTGCCGAATGGCGCTCGGGGCTTGCCCGCATCACGCTGACCCGGCACCACGACGAAGGCCGCACCCTGTCGGTGGACCGGCTCAGCTACCAGGCGCTGGATCAGGAGCTTCTGGGGCTGCGCGGAACGCTGGATACCGCGCCGCTTCTGGTCTGGCGCGAAGGGCAGGGCGGTGCCGTCACCTGGGCAAATCGGGCCTACATCACCCTGACCGCCGCACACGACGGGCAGGACAGGGCCGAGACCTGGCCGCTGCCACATCTGTTCGACACCGGATTCGCGCCCTTGGCCGAACCGGGCAAATCCCGCCGTGCAAAACTGCAATTGCCCGACGAAAAGAAGCCCAGCTGGTTCGACTGCTATTGCTTTCCCGAGGCCGACGGGACGCTGCATTTTGCCTTGCCCGCCGATGCCACGGTTCAGGCCGAATTGGCGCTGCGGGAATTCATCCAGACCCTGACAAAGACCTTTGCGCATCTGCCGATCGGGCTGGCAATCTTTGACCGGCAGCGCCAATTGGCCTTGTTCAATCCGGCGTTGATCGATCTGACCGGGCTTGGTCCGGAATTCCTGTCGGCGCGGCCGACCCTGTTCACGTTTCTGGACCGGCTGCGCGAAGAACAGCGGATGCCAGAGCCAAAGAATTACAAGCTTTGGCGTCAGCAGATGGCGGCACTGGAACGGGCCGCCTCGTCCGGCCAGTACGAGGAAATCTGGTCGCTGCCCAGCGGCCAGACCTACCGGGTGACCGGGCGGCCGCATCCGGATGGCGCGATGGCCCTGCTGTTGGAGGATATCAGCGCGGAAATGTCGTTGACCCGCCGGTTCCGTGCCGAACTGGAGGTCGGCCAGTCGGTGATCGACAGTCTGAGCGATGCCATCGCCGTGTTTTCCCCGGCCGGCGTCCTTGTGTTGTCCAACGCTGCCTATACCCGGCTTTGGGGGGTCGATCCCTGCAGCACGGTTGGCGAAATCGGCATTGGAGAAGCGGCGCGGTATTGGGTTCAGGGCAGCCAGCCAAGCGCGGTCTGGGCAAAGGCGCGCGACTACATCGGCGCGATGGCCGAGCGCGCTGCCTGGACCGGCGAGGTCTTTCTGCTGGACGGTCGCCAGCTTTCCTGCCGGCTGGCACCGATTCAGGGCGGCTCGACTCTCGTCAGCTTCTGCCTGACCGAAGCGGCACCGGCGGTTCTGGCCGGTCGCCGCAAGCCCGGCCTTCGACGCCCGCGGATCCCGGCGTCGCACCTTGCCGGGGCGTTGGCGCTGGTGGAACGGTCCGAAAGCCTCTGATCGCGCTTGCGGGGTAGGATCGGGGCGGTAATGTGCGCCGGATGTCACATGTTCCCGCCGCGCCACCCCGCATCCTGACGCTGACCCTGCCGAAGCCGGACGCCACCACGCGGCTGGCGCAGTTCATCGCGCCGCACCTGCGACAAGGCGATGTGCTGTTGCTGGATGGGCCGATCGGTGCCGGCAAGACCCATTTTGCGCGGGCTTTGATTCAGGCCCGGCTGCAAGCGGTCGGCAGGGCCGAAGATGTGCCGTCGCCGACCTTTACCCTGGTGCAGGTCTACGAGACTGATCTGGAGATCTGGCATGCCGATCTGTACCGGCTGACCCACCCGTATGACGTGCTTGATCTTGGGCTGGATCAGGCAATGCAGGATGCCCTGTGCCTGATCGAATGGCCCGACCGTCTTGGCCGGTTGCGACCCTCGGACGCGCTGACCCTGCGATTTGCGCCGGTGGACGACCTGCGGCACCTGACGATCAGCGCCGTGGCCCCGCGCTGGCAAAGCCTGTTCGCCGATCTGGCCGGGTGGCGCGATGCGGGATGAGCTTTCCCGCCAATTCCTGGACCGGGCCGGGTGGCGGACAGCAACCCGGACGCCCTTGGCAGGCGACGCCTCCGGCCGCCGCTACGAACGCCTGCGGCTTGCCGACGGTGCGCAGGCGGTTCTGATGGATGCACCCCCCGATCAGGGCCAGGACGTGCGCCCGTTTCTGCGCATTGCCCGTCATCTGAAAGCCATCGGCCTCAGCGCGCCGGAGGTCCTGGCCGAGGACGTTGGGCACGGCTTTCTGTTGCTGGAGGATTTCGGCGATGCCGTGTTCAGCCGGGTTGTTGTCGCAGAGCCATCGCTTCAAAACAGTCTCTATTCCAGCGCAATCGACACGCTTTGGCACCTGCACCGCCGTCCGGCCCCCGACGGCCTGCTACCGGCAGACCCGGCCTGGCTTGGCGACATGGTCCGGCCCGTCCTCGACTGGTACCTGCCCGGCCTGACCGGTCGCACCTCCGATCGCCAGCCGGAGCTTGCCGCGACAATCGAGGGGCTGGCACAGCGGCTGGCAGTCGCCGCGCCCGTTCTGATGCTGCGCGATTACCATGCCGAAAACCTGATCTGGCTGCCCGGCCGTCGCGGGGTGCGGCGTGTCGGCCTCCTGGATTTTCAGGACGCGATGGCGGCGCATCCGGCCTATGATCTGGTCTCGATCCTGCAGGATGCCCGCCGCGACGTGCCGCAGACCCTGCAAGCGGCCATGATCGCGCGCTATCTGAAGGCTTCTGGCCAGTCACCGCAGGATTTCCTTGCCGCCTATGCCCTGCTGGGGGCGCAGCGAAATCTGCGGATTCTGGGGGTGTTTGCCCGCCTGTCGATGCTGTATGGCAAGCCGACGTATGTCGACCTGATCCCAAGGGTCTGGGGCCACGTTCGCCGAAACCTTGACCATCCGGAACTGACCGGGCTGGCGGCACTGATCGGCGATCTGATACCCGAACCGACACCCCAGGGACTGCAACGGATCAAGGATCAATGCGCCAAAGCCCCGACGCGCTGATGCTGTTCGCCGCCGGGTTCGGCACCCGTATGGGCGCGCTGACGGCCGATTGCCCGAAGCCGCTGCTGACGGTGGCCGGGCAGACCCTGATCGATCATGCGCTGGGCCTGGCCGATGCGGCGGGCATCCGGCGCAAGGTGGTGAACCTGCACTACCTGCCCGACCGGCTGGCGGCGCACCTGTCGCACCGGCCAGATGTGGCCCTGTCCCGCGAGGCTCCGCTGATCCTCGAAACCGGCGGCGGACTGCGCCACGCCCTGCCGCTTCTGGGCGACGGGCCGGTATTCACCCTGAACAGCGATGTGGTCTGGACCGGCCCGAACCCGCTGCAAACACTGCGCGCCGCCTGGGACCCGGACCGGATGGACGCGCTGCTGCTGCTGCTTCCGACCGCCGCAGCCAGCGGTCATGGCGGTGGCGGCGACTTCGCGCTGACCGCCGATGGACGCATTCGCCGGGGCCGGGATCAGGTCTACCTTGGCGCGCAGATCATCCGGACCGACGCGCTGGCCGATTTCCCCGAACCGGCATTTTCGCTGAACCGCTTGTGGGACCGGATGATTGCCGCCGGGCGGTCCTATGGCACGCTGCATCCCGGCGGCTGGTGCGATGTCGGCACCCCCGACGGCCTTGCCCGGGCCGAACGCCTGCTGGCCGGGTCCGGCGATGTTTGATCCAGCTGCGATGTTTGACCCGACAGACAAGCCCCGCCTGTTCGCCCTGCCCCCCGGCGTTGATTTCCCGCGCGCGCTGGTTGCCGGTCTGAGGCACCGCATGGCCGCACTGCCGCCAGAGGCGATTGCCCGGGTCGATCTGTTCGTGAACACCCGCCGGATGCAGCGCCGCCTGCGCGCGGTGCTTGCCGACGGCGGTGCGGCGTTGCTGCCGCGCGTCCGTCTGATCACCGACCTTGGTCAGGATGCGGTGATGGCCGGGCTGCCGCCCGCCATTCCGCCGCTGCGCCGCCGGCTGGAGCTGACACAGCTGATCGGACGGCTGCTGGACAGTGATCCCGACCTGGCGCCACGGACCGCGATCTATGATCTGGCCGACAGTCTGGCCACACTGATGGACGAAATGCAGGGCGAAGGCGTCACGCCAGATGCCATCGCCCGGCTGGACCTGAGCGATCACGCCGTTCACTGGCAGCGCAGCCTGTCCTTCATCCGCATCGTCAGCGGCTATTTCGCCCCCGACCAGCCACCGGATGCCGAGGCGCGGCAGCGGCTGGTGGTGGAACGCCTGACCGCCGCCTGGGCCGTGGCCCCGCCGCAGCATCCGGTGATCGTGGCCGGATCAACCGGGTCGCGCGGGGCCACCGCCCTGTTGATGCGGGCCGTCGCGGACCTGCCGCAGGGTGCAGTCGTCCTGCCGGGATTCGACTTCGATCAACCCGACGCCGCCTGGCAGGCGCTGGCGGACGCGATGACCGCCGAGGATCACCCGCAGTACCGGTTTCGCAGCCTGCTGGACCGGCTGAAGGCCGGGCCCGCCGACGTGCGCACCTGGCACGACACGCCGCCACCAAGCGCCGCTCGCAACCGTCTGGTGTCGCTGTCGCTGCGCCCGGCCCCGGTCACCGATCAGTGGCTGCATGAAGGCCCGGCACTGGGCGACCTGCGGGCCGCGACGGACGGGTTGATCCTGATCGAGGCCGCCTCACCCCGGCAAGAAGCGCTGGCTATCGCGCTGTGTCTGCGTCAGGTGGCCGAGGGCACATCTTTCGCCGCTCTTGTCACGCCGGACCGCACCCTGGCGCGGCAGGTGACGGCGGCGCTGGATCGCTGGGGCATCGTCCCCGATGATTCCGCCGGCCGGCCGCTGGCCCTGTCGGCTCCCGGCCGGTTCCTGCGGCACGTTTCGGCCCTGATCGGGCGCAAACTGACGGCAGAGGGCCTGCTGACGCTGCTGAAGCACCCGCTGACCGCAACCGGGGCCGACCGTGGCCTGCATCTGCTGACGACTCGGGAGCTGGAGCTGCGTCTGCGCAAGAAGGGCCCGCAGTTCCCGCATGGTGCCGACCTGATCGCCTGGGCCGGACCCGACCCGGCCCGCCTGACCTGGGCCAATTGGCTGGCCGCAGCCATCACCCGGCTGGATCAGCCGGGGCCCGGCGCACTCGTCGACCATGTGACCCGCCATCTGGCGCTGGCCGAGGTGCTGGCAGCCGGCCCCGGCGGCACCGGCACCGGGCGGCTGTGGCAGGGTGCCGCCGGGGCCGAAGCCAAGGCAGCAACCGAAGAATTGTCGCGGGAAGCCACGCACGGCGGCACCCTGACAGCCGCCGACTACGCCGACTTGTTCACCGCGATCCTGAACCGCCGCGATGTGCGTGAAACCGTGCAGGCGCATCCCCGCATCATGATCTGGGGCACGCTGGAGGCGCGGGTGCAGGGGGCCGATCTGGTGATTCTGGGCGGATTGAACGATGGCATCTGGCCGGCCCGGCCCGCGCCCGACCCCTGGCTGAACCGCCAGATGCGACAGAATGTGGGTCTGTTGCTGCCGGAACGGCAGATCGGCCTGTCGGCCCACGACTATCAGCAGGCGATTGCCGCGCCACAGGTGATCCTGACCCGCGCCGCCCGCGATGCCGAGGCTGAAACCGTGCCGTCGCGCTGGCTGAACCGGCTGATCAACCTGATGACCGGGCTGCCGGACCAAACGGGGCCGGAGGCACTGGCGGCAATGCGGGCGCGGGGCGCTGTCCGGCTGCAGATGGCCGCCGGCCTTGATGTCGCGTCCGCGCTGGCGCCCGAAAAGCGCCCGGCCCCGCGCCCGCCGATCCCGGCACGGCCGCGCGGCCTGTTTGTCACCGAAATCACCCGACTGATCCGCGACCCCTATGCGATCTATGCCAAACACATCCTGCGGCTGCGCCCGCTGGACCCGCTGCTGCAGCCCCCCGATGCCCGTGAACGCGGGCTGGCGCTGCACTCGATTCTGGAACAGTTCATCCAGCGCCGGCCGACCGAAACCCCGGATCAGGCCCGCGACCGCCTGATGGCCACCGCTGATGCCGTGCTGTTGGCCGACATCCCGTGGCCCGCCGCCCGCCGCCTGTGGCGCGCCCGGCTGGACCGGCTGGCCGACTGGTTTCTGGCCGAACAGGCGGCCCGGCCCGGCCACCCGGTGGCGATGGAAAAAACCGGCTCTGTTACGCTGGAAAACCCCGATTTCACCCTGTCGGCCCGCCCCGACCGCATCGACGAGATGAAAGATGGCCGCCTGAACATTCTTGACTACAAGACCGGCGCGCCGCCAACGCCTGACGCGCAACGCCATTTCGACAAGCAGTTGCTGCTGGAGGCGGCAATGGCCGAGCGCGGCGCGTTTGCCGGGCTCACGGGTCGCACGGTTGCCGAGATTCGCTACATCGGCCTGACCGCAACACCAAAGGTGCTGGCGACCGAAATGACGCCCGGCCTGACCGACGCGGTGTGGCAGGAACTCATCCGCCTGATCACCCGATACCAGGAACGCGATCAGGGCTACGCGTCCCGCCGCGCTGTGGCCAGCCGCCGCTTTGAGGGCGACTACGACCACCTGGCGCGGTTCGGCGAATGGGATGACAGCGATAGTCCGGTGCCGGAGGATGTCGGATGAAAGCCGATCATCCGGCCAGCCAGCGCCAGCGCCTTGCCGCCGACCCCATGGCATCGACCTGGCTGGCGGCCAATGCCGGCTCGGGCAAGACCCACGTGCTGATCGACCGGGTGGCCCGGCTGCTGCTGGACGGGGTCGAGCCGCAGCGGATTCTGTGCCTGACCTATACCAAGGCCGCTGCCGCCGAAATGCAGAACCGCCTGTTCAAACGACTGGGTGTCTGGGCCATGCTGGGCGAGGCTGCCCTGCACGGGGAACTGGCCGATCTGGGGTACGCCGGGACCATTGACCCGCCGGCGCTGAACGCCGCCCGTCGCCTGTTCGCCCGCGCCATCGAGACGCCGGGCGGTCTGAAGATTCAGACCATCCATTCCTTCTGCGCCTCGCTGTTGCGGCGGTTCCCGCTGGAGGCGCAGGTCACCCCGAACTTCACCGAAATGGAGGACCGTGCCGCCAAGCTGCTGCGCGAGGAGGTGGTGGCCGAAATGGCCGACGACCAGCGGATGCCGCTGGTTGATGCGGTGGCGCGGCATCTGACTGATGAGGATTTCAGCGCCCTGACCGCCGAACTGGCCCGGCACCGTGCCGCCTTTGCCCGACCGCTGGACCAGGACGCGGCCTGGCGGCTGTTTGGTCTGCCGCCCGGTCATACCGCTGACAAGCTGCTGGCCGAAGTGTTTCGGGGCGACGCGGCGGGCATTGTCGCCGCCTTGATGCCGGCACTGTGGGCCGGGTCGACGAGAGATGTGGAGGCAGCGCAGAAGCTGGCGGAAACGTCTCTGAGCATGCCGGATGTCAATGATCTGGTCGTGCTCGAGGATGTGTTTCTGGCCGGCGCAAAAGCCTATCAGCCCTTTGCCGCCAAGATCGGCAACTTCCCGACCAAGGCCACGCGCGCGACAATCCCGCAGCTGCTGCCCCGGCTGGAAGCCCTGATGGCGCGCGTCGAATCCGCCCGCCCCGTGCGGCTGGCGCTGGCCGCCGCAGAACGGACCCACGCCCTGCACGCCTTTGCCGCCGCTTTCCTGCCGGAGTATGCGGCGCGCAAAGCGGCGCGCGGCTGGCTGGATTTCGACGACCTGATCCTGAAGGCCCGCGCCCTTCTGACCGACCCCTCCGTGGCGCAGTGGGTGCTGTTCCGGCTGGATGGCGGCATCGACCACATTCTGGTGGACGAGGCGCAGGACACCAGCCCGGCGCAATGGGACGTGATCGCGCTTCTGGAACAGGAGTTTCACGCCGGGCTCGGGGCTCGGGCCACGCCGCGCACGCTGTTTGTGGTCGGCGACAAGAAGCAGTCGATCTATTCGTTTCAGGGCGCCGATCTGAAGGCTTTCGACCGGATGCGCGCCACGTTTCAGGCCCGGCTTGGCGGCGCGGGGATTCCGCTGGCCGAACTGTCACTGGACCATTCCTTCCGCTCGTCGCCCGCGATCCTTGCGGCGGTCGATGCCACGCTGAACGGCACCGAAGGGCTGGGCGGGCCGGTGCAGCATCTGGCGTTTCAGACCGACATGCCCGGGCGGGTCGATCTTTGGCCGGTCGTTCCCCCGGCAGACAAGCCACAGGACCGTGAGTGGTACGACCCGGTTGACATCGTGACCAGCCAAAGCGCCCCGGTCATCCTCGCCCGGCAGATCGCTGCCGAACTGCGCCGGCTGATCGATGCCGGATCCATGATCCCGACACGGGCCGGCATCCAGCGGCTGCATGAAGGCCATGTGCTGATCCTGGTACAGCGCCGGTCCGACCTGTTTTCCGAGATTATCCGGGCCTGCAAGGCCGCCGGTCTGGCCATCGCCGGGGCCGACCGGCTGCGGCTGGCGGCCGAACTGGCGGTGCGCGATGTCTCGGCGCTGCTGGCGTTCCTTGCCACCCCCGAGGACGATCTGTCACTGGCCGCCGCCCTGCGCTCGCCGCTGTTCGGCTGGACCGAGCGTGCGCTGTACGCGCTGGCCCAGCCGCGCGGCGATGCCTATCTGTGGGAAGCGCTGCGGGCGCAGGCTGACCGCCATCCCGACACCCTGCGCGTGCTGCACGACCTGCGCGATGTCAGCGACTATCTGCGCCCGTATGAGCTGATCGAGCGGGTTCTGACCCGGCACGGCGGGCGACAGAACCTGCTGGCGCGTCTGGGGCCAGAGGCCGAGGACGGGATCGACGAGCTGCTGACCCAGGCGCTGGCCTATGAGCGGATGGATGTGCCAAGCCTGACCGGCTTTCTGGGCTGGCTGGGTGCCGATGATGTCGTGGTCAAGCGGCAACTCGACGGGGGCGGGCGCAGCATCCGGGTGATGACGGTGCACGGCGCCAAGGGGCTGGAGGCGCCTCTGGTCATCCTGCCCGATACCGCCGAGCGCCCGCTGACCTTGCGCAACGACCTCTATCCCATGGCGGACGGCAAGATCATTTGGAAGACCACGGCAGACGATGCGCCCGCCGAACTGACGACCCTCTTGGACGCGGGCAAGACGGCGCAGGCCGAGGAGAACATGCGCCTGCTGTACGTCGCGATGACCCGGGCTGAAAGCTGGCTGATCGTGGCTGCGGCAGGCAACATCGGCAAACCCGATGCGGGCAGCAGTTGGTACGATCTGATCGCGCAGGGTTTCACACAGGAACAGCCACTGGCGGCTTTGACGGCCGGGGCATTGACAACGGCGCAAGGTCCGGGCCGGCGGCTGTCGTTCGGCATCTGGCCCGACGACGGTCCGGCCGCAGCCAGCGCCGTGCCGAAAACGGCTCTGATGCTGCCGGAATGGGCCAGAACAGCCGCCACAGCCCACGATGCGCTGCTATCGTCGCTGTCGCCCTCGGACCTTGGCGGTGCCAAGGTGCTGCCCGGCGATCTGGCAGGGCAGGAGGATCAGGCGCTGCGGCGTGGGCGGCAGTTGCACCGGTTGCTGGAACATCTGCCGGTCTGGCCGCCCGATCGCTGGCCGGCGCTGGCCCGCGATCTGATCACGGTGGGCGAGGATGCCTGCCCGGTTGCCGAGGCTGACGGTCTGCTGGCCGAAGCCGCCGCCGTGCTGAACGCGCCGGATCTGACCTGGCTGTTTCAACCCGATGCCCTCGCCGAGGTCGGCATTGCCGCCGAGCTTGCCGAACTGGGCGGGCGCCGGATCGCCGGGACCATCGACCGGCTGCTGATCGGGCCGGACCGGGTGCTGGCGGTGGACTACAAGTCGAACGCCCTGATCCCGAACGCCGCCGCCGCCGTGCCGCCGGGCCTGTTGCGGCAAATGGGGGCCTATGCCGCCGCCCTGTCGCAGATCTACCCCGGCCGCCGGATCGAAACCGCCATCCTGTGGACCCGGACCGCCACGCTGATGCCTCTGCCCCCCGATCTTGTCATGGCGGCCTTGCGATCCACGATACCTTGACCTTGCCCGGGGGGATCCCTAGTTTCAGAACTCACCTATGCCAAAGGAACCATCATGGCCACCATTCACGTCACCGACGCCACCTTTGATGCCGAGGTCAAGAATTCCGCCCTGCCGGTGGTGGTGGATTTCTGGGCCGAATGGTGCGGCCCGTGCAAGATGATCGGCCCAGCGCTGGAGGAGCTTTCGGTGGAACTGGCCGGCAAGGTCAAGATCGTCAAGGTCAATGTCGACGACAATCCGCAAAGCCCGGCGATGGTCGGCGTGCGCGGCATCCCGGCGCTGTTCCTGTACAAGAACGGCCAGATCGTCTCCAACAAGATCGGCGCGGTCCCCAAGGCGGCTTTGGCAAACTGGATCAACGCCTCGATCTGAAATACGCGGCAGCGTCGGGCAAGGGGCGCAGGCAATTGCGCCCTTTTTGCTTTTGCAGCCTTGGGTTGCAATGGAGCGACCCGGGTGAATCCGGGCGGTGAAACCCGGGATTTGGCGTAAAATCTTCGCAAGAACGATTCGTTTGACGCACGAGGTGGCCCTTGGCTGCCGCAAAAGGGGGGAATTTCATGACCACACCTTTCAAATCCGGCACCGAGTTTCTGGTGAACACGACGGTGGCGGCTGACCAGTCCGAGCCCACGATCACCGCGCTGGCCGATGGCCGGTTCATAGTGGCCTGGCGGGATGCCAGCAACTTGACCGATTTTGACATCCGAGCGCAGGTGTTCAATGCCGATGGCTCGCCCTTTGGCACCGAGTTTCTGGTGAACACGACGGTGACGAATGACCAGAACGAGCCCAGCATCACTGCACTGGCCGATGGCCGATTCGTGGTGGCCTGGAAGGATTTCAGCCAGACTGGCGTCGACACCTCGGGCTCTGCCGTCCGGGCGCAGGTGTTCAATGCCGATGGCTCTGTCTTCGGCACCGAGTTTCTGGTGAACACGACGGTGACGAATGACCAGTTCGAGCCCAGCATCACCGCGCCGGCCGACGGCCGCTTCGTGGTGGCCTGGACGGATTTCAGCCAGACCGGTGGCGATACGTCGCTCTATGCCGTCCGGGCGCAGGTGTTCAATGCGGATGGCACATCCTTTGGTGCCGAGTTTCTGGTGAACACGACGGCGACGAACAACCAGCACCAGCCCAGCATCACCGCGCTGGCCGATGGCCGGTTCGTGGTGGCCTGGCAGGATTTCAGCCAGACCGGTGGCGATATATCGGGCGGTGCCATCCGGGCGCAGGTGTTCAATGCGGATGGATCGGCCTTTGGAACCGAGTTTCTGGTGAACACGACGGTTACAAACAGCCAGTCCGAGCCCAGCATCACCGGGCTGGCCGATGGCCGGTTCGTGGTGGCTTGGGCGGATTTCAGCCAGACCGGCGGCGATACGTCGAACTTTGCCGTACGGGCGCAGGTGTTCAACGCCGACGGCTCCGCGTCGGGGGCCGAGTTTCTGGTGAACACAACGGTGACGAATGCGCAGACCGATTCCACGATCACCGCGCTGGCCGATGGCAGGTTCGTGGTGGCCTGGAAGGATTTCAGCCTGACTGGCGGCGATCTCTCTTTCAATGCCATCCGGGCGCAAGTGTTCAACGCGGATGGGTCGCGCGCGGGCACCGAGTTTCTGGTGAACACAACGGTAGCGCTTGACCAAAAAGAGCCCTCGATTACCGCGCTGGCCGATGGCCGGTTCGTGGTGGCTTGGACGGATGAAAGCAATCTCAACAATACCGACATCCGCGGCCAGATCTTCGACCCGCGCCAGGCGGCGATCACGCTCAACGGCACGCTGGCGGCGGATGATTATCTCGGCACCATCTTCGGCGATGTGATGCGCGGCTCGTTCGGCGATGACCGGCTGAACGGTGCTGCCGGTGATGATGTGCTGGCCGGGGAATGGGGCAATGATTCGCTCACCGGCGGTGCCGGCAACGACCGCATGACCGGCGAAGATGGCGACGACACGCTGCTCGGCAGCAACGGTGCCGACATCCTTGACGGCGGCCTTGGCAACGATGTGCTGAACGGCGGCGTCGGGGCCGATGCGATGATCGGTGGTGCCGGCAACGACCGCTATGTGATCGACAGTCTGGCCGACCTCGTGGTCGAAGCCGCCGGGGTGGCCGCCGGCACCGATTTCGCCACCTCCGGCACCCTCAGCCTGAACCTCAACGCCTATGCCAACGTCGAGAATGCCACCTTGACCGGGGCTGCCAGCCTGTCGCTGACTGGCACCATCTTCAACAACCTGCTGACCGGCAACAACGGCGGCAACGTCCTGATCGGCGATGCCGGGAACGACAGGCTTTCTGGCGGCGGCGGTGCCGACAACCTGACCGGCGGCTCGGGCAACGACACGTTGCAGGGTGGCAGCGGGACCGACACCCTGCTTGGCGGCGGCGGGGCCGACACCCTGATCGTCGCCGCAGGCGACATCAGCGGGGCCGAAGTCTATGACGCCGGCATCGGGCTGGATACGCTGCTGTTGACCAGTACGTCCCTGGACGTCACATTTGACCTGTCGGCGTCAACGCTCGTCGGGATCGAATCCTTGATCCTGCAATACCAGCCCGCCGGGATCGGGCGTGTCATTCTGACTGATACCCAGATCTTTGGCCTGACGCAGATCACCGGCACGGTTGGCGCCAACACCGATCAGGTGCGGGTGAACTTGTTCTCGCTCTCGTCGGTTGATTTCTCGACGCTGCCACTGGTCAATTTCTCCGACCCCTCGGATCAGTTCGAGGTGCAGGGCGACCTCAGCAACGAAACGATCACCGGTTCTGTCCTTCGCAACTCCATTTCCGGTAATGGCGGGGATGATACGCTTTTTGGCGGTCTTGCCAGGGATCAGCTGTTTGGCGGCAGCGAATTCGACAGGCTGTCCGGCGGTGGCGGCAACGACACGCTCGATGGCGGCACCGAGAATGATGTGCTGACCGGCGGTGCCGGCGACGATTTCCAGTTCGGCGGCGACGGCAACGATACGCTGAACGGCGACAGCGGCTTTGACACCATGTTCGGCGGCAACGGGCTGGACGTGTTCGCCCTGGTGCCCGGACTGATCGCCGATACCTACACCGTCAAGGATTTCATCGACGGTCAGGACCGGATCGACCTGTCCGCCTTCAACTTCGCCAGCCTGGTCGCGGCCCGCGCCGCCTTCGTCAATGTCGGGGCCAACGTCGTCTTCGGCTCCGGCGGCGCCTTCATGGTGATCGAGAACCTGCAAAAGGTGCAGATCAACGCCGCCGACCTGATCCTGTAACCGGCTGAAGAGCCATTGGGCGCGGGCGGGCTACACCAGCACTGCCTGCGCCGCCTGCGCGCCGACGCCGAACACCCGCTTGTAGCGCGCCACCTCGGCCTTTGGCCCTACCGCCTTGTTCGGGTTGTCGCTCAGCTTGACCGTCGGCCGCCCGTCGGCCGATACCGCCTTGCACACCAGGCTGAACGGGTCGAGCGCGCCACCCGGCACCAGCCCGCGAAAATCATTGGTCAGCAGCGTGCCCCAGCCAAACGAAACCTTGACCCGCCCGGCGAACTGCGCCTGCAGCGCCGCGATGCTGCCCACATCCAGCCCGTCCGAGAAAATCACCAGCTTCTGCTTCGGATCCTCGCCGCGCGACTGCCACCAGCGGATCGCGATTTCCGCCCCGGTGGCCGGATCGCCCGAATCGATCCTGATCCCGGTCCATTTCGCCAGCCAGTCCGGGGCCCGTTCCAGAAACCCCGCCGTGCCGTAGGTGTCGGGCAGGATGATCCGCAGGTTGCCGTCATGCTCTTCATGCCAGTCCTGCAGGACGCGGTACGGGGCCTCGGCCAGTTCGGCGTCGCTGTTGGCCAGCGCCGCGTAGACCATCGGCAATTCGTGGGCATTGGTGCCGATCGCCTCCACCTCGCGGCGCATGGCGATCAGACAGTTCGAGGTGCCGGCAAACTTGCCCTCCAGCCCCTCCTGCAATGCCTGCACGCACCAGTCCTGCCACATGAACGAATGCCGCCGCCGCGTGCCGAAATCGGCGATGCGCAGCCCGGGAATGGCCCGCAGCGCCTCGACCTTTTCCCACAGCTTGGTCATGGCCCGGGCATAGAGCACCTGCAGCTCGAACCGCCCCATGTGCTGCAGCACCGCCCGGCTGCGCAATTCCATCAACACCGCCAGCGCCGGTATTTCCCACATCATCACCTCGGGCCACTTGCCCTCGAAGGTCAGCACATATTGCCCGGCGCGCTTTTCCAGATGATAGGGCGGCAGTTGCAGCTGCTCGAACCATTCCATGAAATCAGGCCGGAACATCTGCCGTTTGCCATAGAACGTGTTGCCGCGCAGAAACGTGCTTTCGCCCCGCGACAGCCGCAGGGTGCGGATATGGTCCAGCTGTTCGCGCAGTTCGCCGACGTCAACCAGTTCCGCCAGCCGGATGTTGTGGCTGCGGTTGATCAGGCTGAAGGTAACGCTGGTATCCGGCCGGTTGCGAAACACCGACTGGCACATCAGAAGCTTGTAGAAATCGGTGTCGATCAGCGACCGCACGATCGGATCGATCTTCCATTTGTGGTTATAGACCCGGGTTGCGATGTCCACCATTTCAGGGTTCCAGCCCGACACCGGCGGCCAGCATCAGCCCGCGCGCCTCGGCCAGCGACCCGTTCAGGTCGATGGCCCGGCACGCCCCCTCCAGCACCGTGACGCCAAAACCCAGCCGGGCAGCATCAATCGCCGAATAGGCCACGCAATAGTCCAGCGCCAGCCCCACCAGCGTCAGGGCCGTCACCCCCCGGTTCCGCAGATACCCCTCCAACCCGGTCGGCGTCCGCCGGTCGTTTTCGAAGAATGCCGAATAGGAGTCTATTTCGGCCCGAAACCCCTTGCGGATCACCAGATCGGCGGGATCGGTGCGCAAGCCGGAATGGAACGCCGCCCCCGCCGTTCCCTGCACGCAATGCACCGGCCACAGCACCTGCGGCCCATAATCCATCTGCACCAGGCTGAACGGCGCGGCACCGGGATGGTTGGCGGCAAAGCTGGAATGCGCCGCCGGATGCCAGTCCTGCGTCAGCACCCGCACCGCGAACCGGTCCATCAATCCGTTCACCCTCGGCACAATCTGATCGCCGCCGGTCACGGCCAGCGCGCCGCCCGGGCAGAAATCATTCTGCAGGTCAATCACGATCAGGGCCTGCTCTGGTGCGCGCATGCTGCCTCCGGTTCCGCCCGTTGTGGGTAAGTGCTGCCGCCTTTGCCGTCAATGCCGCTGTCTTGCGCCCGGCCGCCGGTTGGGCCTATGCAGCGCCATGCTGACCATTGCCGCACTGTATCACTTTGCCCGTTTTCCCGACCCCGCTGCTCTGCGCGGCCCGCTTCTGGCCACCTGCACCGCGTCCGGGGTACGCGGCACCCTGCTTCTGGCGGGCGAAGGCATCAATGGCACCATCGCGGGCTGCAGCGACGGCGTGGCAACCGTTCTGGCGCATATCCGCAGTCTGCCCGGGTGTGCGGCGCTGGAATGCAAGTACAGCACCGCCGGCACCATGCCGTTCGGCCGCATGAAACTGCGCCTGAAGCGCGAAATCGTCAGCATGGGTCAACCGGGCGTCGATCCGGCGGCGGGCAGCGGTCACTATGTCGAACCTGCCGACTGGAACGATCTGATATCAGCCCCCGATGTGGTGGTGATCGATACACGCAATGATTACGAAGTGGCAATCGGCGCGTTTCCGGGTGCAATAGACCCGAAAACCCGCGCCTTCCGCGAATTTCCCGCCTGGTGGGCGGCCAACCGGGACCGCCTTTCGGGCAAGCGCATCGCCATGTACTGCACCGGCGGCATCCGCTGTGAAAAATCGACGAACTACCTGCTGGCGCAGGGGGTGGATCAGGTCTTTCACCTGCACGGCGGCATCCTGAACTATCTTGAAAAGGTGCCGGCAGAGGCGTCGCTCTGGCAGGGACAGTGCTTTGTTTTCGATCAGCGGGTATCGGTCGGCCACGGCCTGACCCCCGGCGGGCTGCAAAGCTGCCACGCCTGCCGCCGCCCGCTGTCTGACGCCGACCGCTCGCATCCGGACTATGAGGCGGGGACCTGTTGCCACCATTGCGCCGATGAATATACGGCGGCGGACCGCCTGCGGTTTCGCGAAAGGCACCGCCAGGTCCTCTTGGCGGCAGCCAAGGGTGCACGGCATCTGGGTCAGGACTGAAGCTCGGCCCCATGCAGGGCCGCCGGGTCTAGTCCTTCACCTCGCGCCGGTCGGCCGCATACTCGAACAGCACGCCGGACACGTCGTCGGGAAAGTCCCGCTCGCCCGCGTAGGCCTGCAGATCCCAGACCAGTGCCTCCAGCAACGCGCCGCCGCGCAGTTCGGTATTCTTGGACAGAATCCGCGTCAGCCCGGCCTCGCCCAGTTCAACCCCGTCAAGGTCCGGACATTCGGTCACGCCATCCGACATGATGAACAGCCGGTCGCCGGGGCGCAGCCTCAATTCAAAGGTCTGATAGTCCGCATCGGTGATCAGGCCGATCGGCATGCCGCCCTGACCCAGATATTCCACAACCCCGGACGCGCGCTGCACAACCGGATGCGGGTGACCGGCCTGCACCAGCTGCACCCGGCCGTCCGTCAGGTCGACCTCGGCATAAAGCAGCGTGAAATAGTTCTCGGTTTCGATCTCTGCCATCAGGAGCCGGTTCAGATGCGCCGCCACCTCATGCGGCTGCCGCGCCGAAAACAGCCCGTCGTCGCCCTCGATCAGCGCAATATTGCGCTCGGGTGAGTTGCCCGACAGGAATCCGGCCAGCCGCGCCGTCATCAGCGCCGACGTGACGCCATGCCCCGACACATCCAGCGAAAACAGCCCGACATGGTTTCGGTCGATGGAAAAGAATCCTACCAGATCACCGCCGATATGCCCCGCCGGGCGCAGCAGCAGGCTGACCTCGGCATTGGTGAAGCTCTGGTACCGTTCGCGCACCAGGCTTTGCTGAAGCTTGCGCGCCTCGCCCAGATCGCGATCCAGCGAATCGTACAGACCCTGCAATTCGGCAAGCGTGCTGGTCACCAGCCGGTGCTTTTCGCGCAATTCATGTTCCATCCGCAGGATGCGCTCGCCCGCCGTGATCCGCGCCCGCAACTCGTCGGCATTGACCGGCTTGGTCAGAAAGTCATCCGCCCCGGCGTCCAGCCCGCGCGCAATCTCTCCCTTTTCACTCTTGGAGGTCAGCAGGATGAAATAGCCGTAGCTGTCGCGCTGCAACGCCCGAAAGGCACTGCAGAATTCCAGCCCGTTCATGCCCTGCATCATCCAGTCGGACACCACGACATCGACCGGCATCTGCGCCACCAGCGCCAGCGCCTCGACCGCCGAGGCTGCCTCGATCACTTCATACCCCCAGCGCTTCAGCGACGCCGACAGGATCTTGCGCTGCACCTTGCTGTCATCGACCACCATCACCCGCCGGACAGCGGTGCCATGCGAAACCGCGCGGTCCGCATCGCCTCTGGCGACAGGTGAATTCAAGCGATGGCCCCTTTCCCGGTTGCGTGGAAAGTCTTTGCATCGCCGCCTTAACGCCGGGTGAAACCTAAAATTGCGACGGATCGATCGGGCCCGGCTTACCGCTTGTTAAATCCGCAGGCCTACGGTCGTGCTCGGGTAGGGGCACCACCCTTGGGTAGGAGGTGCAGATGATAGACTGGGAACGGGTGGCTGACTTGCGTGCCGAGGTTGGCGAGGATGATTTCGCTGAGGTGGTGGAGTTGTTCCTTGAGGAGGTCGAGGAGGTGATCGCCCGGCTGCGGGTTGCCCCGGACATCGCAAGGTACGAGGAGGATCTGCATTTTCTGAAGGGTTCGGCGCTCAATCTGGGGTTCCAAAGCTTCAGCGGCCTGTGCCAGATCGGCGAAAAGCAGGCCGCGCAGGGTCAGGCGCATCTGATCGAGATCGGTCAGGTGATCGAAGCCTACGGGCAGTCGAAACTGGTGTTCCTGCAGGATTTGCCGAAAGCGCACCGCGCCGCCTGAGGGCAGGGCAGGTGCCCCGCGCCGTTGCTGCCGAAAGTCGCAGGCCCGCCCGCTTCAATCTGCCATTGCCTTGGTGCGGCCATAGAACCCCTGCCGCTCCTGGTCGGTGAACATCACGCCGGGCTGCTCATAGAACGAAAACACGCTGATGATCCGTTTGCCGCTTGCAACCGGCGTCACCCGGTGGGCGGTGTTCTTGCCGCGAAACACGTTCAGCGCGCCCGCCGCCAGCCGCAGCTGCCGCATCTGCGGGTCGCGCCCGGCCAGCAGGTCGGCGACCCCGGCATGGTTCGGGTCGGCCTCACTGCGCAGATCACGGCGATACTCGAACAACCCGCCCGCGTCCGGCGCTTGCAGCAGCAGCGTCGTGGTGAACTCTGACCGGTCAAAGTGCCAGTTCAGACCCTCGCCGGGGTGATAGGCCATGGTATTTACCCGCGCCAAAGGATCGGCCATCACGTAGAGCACCGGTTTGCCCATCACCGCCGCCAGGAACCGGGCAAACTCCGGCCAGTCATACAGCCGCTGCATCACCGAGCCCGTCATCTGATCGCCGCAGATCGTATGGCTTTTCGTCTCTCTTTCAGCCAGAACCGGATCATCCGGCGCCAGCCCGGGCACGTCCTTGCGAAAATAGATGTTGTGCCGCCGCGCATGCACGAACGCCTCGCGCGCCAGCACCGGCTCCAGTTCCGCCACCGCCTGCACCCGCGCCGCCTCGGTCAGAAACCCGTCCAGCTCGAACATGCCCTCGGCTGCCAGCACGTTCTGGCATTCGGCCACCATTGCCTGCCAGTCCGCACTGCCGGGCCGGTCGAGCGGATAGCGCTTCAGATCAATCATACCGTCCATTTACCCGCCTCTCGATCGTTTCGCGCAAAGCCTGCAGGCAAGCACATCAAACCAACGCCCGACCCTCGACGAAATGCCCGTAAAGCGTCGTCAGGATCGACACGCCCACCATCAGTGCCACCCATTGCGCCGCCGCCGACCAGATCAGGCTCAGAATCGAATTTGCCGGGAACACATAGCCCGCCGGCAGGTCGATCACGACGGCGAACACCACCGCCAGAACCGCCAGCAATACCATCGTGCCCGTCGTCCCTTTGGTCTTGTTCCAGGCCCCGCCAATGCCCAGCGGCTTGCCCAGCGCCGCTGCCGGCAGCGCCACGCTCAACCGGAAAGCAACGACCAGCATCGGCAGATAGACCACCAGCCCGACCACGATAAGCCCCAGCACGATCCGCCCCGATTGCATCATCGGCCCGACGAACCAGCTGGCCACAAACCCCAGCACCAGCGCCAGCGGGATCAGGATGACGGCAATCAGCAGTGAATACCCGAAATAGGCCAGCATCCGGTCGCCGTTGAACGGCGGCAGCACCGCCCCCGGTGCCTCGCCGCCCAGCACATGACGGTGCCATGCCACCGCAATCCAGAGCCCGGTCACCAGAGCCAGCAGAATGAAGATCAACAGGCCGCCAATCGGAAAATCCCCGCGCATCATCTGCTCGCGCATCGGCTCGCCCGGCCCCATCATCGACCGCCCGAAAATGTATGCTGCACCCAGCTGCACCAGAAACAACAGCCCCGATATCCGCAGCGCCGCGTTCAGGTTGCCGAAAACCTGCCGCACGGAATGGGTGAAAATCTGCAACCCGTCCAAGGCAACCTCCCGTTCACGTTTCCGTCAGCAGCAACGCACGCCGCCCCCGAACTGTCAACGCGTTCGGCCGCGCTTGCCCTTGCTTGCGTTTCTCGCTAAGCGCGGTCGTCGCCGCCCAGATCGTTGCCCGGATAGGAGATGCCGATGTCCGCACCCAAGAAAGTGGTCCTCGCCTATTCCGGCGGCCTTGATACCTCGATCATCCTGAAGTGGCTGCAGACCGAATACGGCTGCGAAGTGGTGACCTTTACCGCCGATCTGGGGCAGGGCGAAGAACTGGAACCGGCCCGGGCCAAGGCCATCCTGCTGGGGATCAAACCGGAAAACATTCATATCGAGGACGTGCGCGAGGAATTTGTGCGCGATTTCGTGTTCCCGATGTTCCGCGCCAATGCGCTGTACGAGGGTCTGTATCTGCTCGGCACCTCCATCGCCCGTCCGTTGATCGCCAAGCGTCTGGTCGAGATTGCGGCGATGACCGGGGCCGATGCCGTAGCCCATGGCGCCACCGGCAAGGGCAACGATCAGGTCCGGTTCGAACTGTCGGCGCTGGCGCTGAACCCGCACCTGCGGGTCATCGCGCCGTGGCGGGAATGGACCCTGCAAAGCCGGACCCAGCTTCTGGCCTTTGCCGAGGCCAACCAGATTCCGATCGCCAAAGACAAGCGCGGCGAGGCGCCGTTTTCGGTCGATGCCAACCTTCTGCACACCTCGTCCGAGGGCAAGGTGCTGGAGGATCCCGGAGTCGAGCCGCCGGATTACGTCTATCAGCGCACCGTCGCCCCTGAAGATGCGCCCGACACCCCGGAAATGGTCGAGATCAGCTTTGAACGCGGCGATGCCGTCGCCATCAACGGCGTGGCGCTGTCGCCCGCCGCCCTGTTGACCCGCCTGAACGAGCTTGGCGGCAAGCACGGCGTCGGCCGACTTGACCTGGTGGAGAACCGCTTTGTCGGGATGAAATCGCGCGGCGTCTACGAAACTCCCGGCGGCACCATCCTGCTGGAAGCACATCGCGGCATCGAACAGATCACGCTGGATGCGGGTGCGGGTCACCTGAAAGACAGCATCATGCCGCGCTACGCCGAACTGATCTACAACGGCTTCTGGTTCAGCCCGGAACGCGACATGCTGCAGGCGCTGATCGACACCTCACAGGAACACGTCACCGGCACCGTCCGGGTCAAGCTGTACAAAGGCCTGGCCCGCACCGTCGCCCGCTGGTCGGACCATTCGCTTTACAGCGAAAAGCACGTGACCTTCGAGGAAGACGCCGGCGCCTACGACCAGAAAGACGCTGCCGGCTTCATCCGGCTGAACGCGCTGCGTCTGCGGCTGATCGCGACACGGAATGCGCGCGTCGCCCGGGAGCCGTGACCCTGCCGTGATGACTGCGCGCATTCATCGCGCGCAGCTTTTCCCTGTTCCGCAACACACCCTACGCAACCCGTATTATGCGCCCTTTCAACCGAAAGGCGCGCTATGAACCTGCTCTCCCTTGAGATCGGCGAAATTGATGTCGAGGCGCTGCCGCGCGACCGGTCGAACCTTGACGCAGAGGCGCTGATGGAACTTCGCACCTCGATTGCACTGCACGGCCTGCGTCAGCCAATAGAAGTGTTTACCGCGGAAACAGGCTATGTTCTGATTTCGGGCTTGCGCCGCCTCACAGCCATCCGGCAACTGCATGCGGAAACCGGGAAAGCCCACTATGCCACGATCCCGGCCTTTCTGCGGACCCCAGCCGACCTGCCCGAAGCCCTCGCTGCGATGGTCGAGGAAAATGATGTCCGGTCGCAAGTGTCCCCTTGGGATCAGGGGCGTATAGCTGCCGCAACGGTCGCCGATGCTTACTTTCCCACGCTCGATGCGGCAGTTCTGGCGCTCTACCCCTCGGCCAACAAGACCAAGCGCAGCCGCCTGCGCCTGCTCGCCGAACTGGCGGATCAGATGGAAGGCACTCTGACCAATCCGGAGCTTCTCAGCCAGACCCAGTGTATTCGCATCGCAACCGCCCTGCGCGCCGGGTTTTCCGACCTGATCCGCGCTGCGTTGCACGAACAGCGCGACCAAAGCCCCGCCGCCCAGTGGCAAACCCTGCAATCCATCCTGGTGGAAGCGGAAGAGGCGCTGAAAGACCCGACGCCTTACGCCCCCGGCCGTCCGCGCCGCCTCGTCACACCGCACGCTGGTCTGAAAATCCGCCGCGAACGGACCGCCGAGGGCTGGAACCTTCGCTTCACCGGGCCGGAGGCAACGGGCATGATGATGGAATCCGTGCTCGAGGAAATTCTGCGGATGTATGAACCAGCATAAGAGCTCCGGTTTTAGCTTACGGCACCGACCTGCGTCGCCGCGCTGTCTGCGTCAGGGGAGCCCGCGATTCTCATGGCAGACCCGGACCGATCAGGTGACCTGCCAGTGGCAGGACGCCCGGTCCGTTCCCCAAGAGCGCAAGCGAAGGGGAAGGGAAGCGCGGCTTGGTGCCCATGGTTGGGAAATCAGGGCGCGCCTGGCTGGGCGGGCGCACACTACGCGCCTGCCGAGCGGCAGGCAGGCGCGACCTGATTTGATTGAAATCAAATCCGGCAAAACCAAAAGACTGTGCTGTCTGGGTCAAAGGAACCCACAATCCGTCCAAAGCTAACAACCAGATGAACCCCCTGCGGTTAATTTTCTATGAATGGAATTTGTAAAGTGTTTTAATATCAACATCTTAGCTTGTCGTTTCATCGTGAAACACTCCCCTCAAACCCTGCCCGCCGCCAACCGCTCATAATGGGGCAGCGCCGCCGCAGCCAGGTCCCGGTACGCCCCGCCCAGGTCCGGCAGCGGCCCTTCTGCCCCCTCGAACCCGGTCGAGCGGTGCACCGCCCCGTACCAATGCGGCGCCCAGACCCCGTCGGCGGGATTGCCCCCCGCCGGCCAGCGCAGCATCCGGCGGCTGAAGCCGATCCCCAGGGCCGCGCACAGCCTGCCCAGCATCGCCTCGGGCTCGGCCCTGATATCGTCGCTGTCGATCACCAGCGGCGGCTGCCCCGCCCAGCCCGCCACCTCGTCGAACAACTCCGCCTGCCGGACAAAGCCGATATCATGCAGTGTCGGCCCTTCCCGTTTCTTGGCATAGCTCGCCACCACCCGCGCCGGATGCCGGATCAGGAAAACATTGGTGCAGCCCCGCATCCAGCGCCGGTCGAACCCCGGGATCATGTGGACCGTCATGTGTTTCTGATAGAACATATCTTGCCCTTGCGGGATCGGCCCCTTGCAGGCGGCGGCGACCTTTTCGGGATCCGCTTCATGGGCCGCAATGATCTCATCCCGCATCGGATGGTCGATGCCGGTCGACTGCAGATAGGCGGCATAGAACGGCTCATCCCAGACCGCACAATCCCCCCGCGCGGCAAAGGCATACATCAACGCCGTCGACAGGTTGCGCGGCCCCGACCACATCGCGATCCGCAAGGGGCTCACGCCGCCACCAGCGCCTTGTAGAGACCGCGCAGCCTTTCCGTCATCGGTCCCATTTCGCCGCTGCCGACCATCCTGCCATCAATCACCCCTACCGGTGTCTGCGCTCCGAAGGTGCCGGTCAGAAACGCCTCATCTGCCGAATAGACATCGACCAGCGAAAAGTTGCGCTCGAACACCGGAATGCCGTTGGCCCGGCACAGATCGATCACCTTGCCGCGCGTGATGCCGTTCATGCAATAGTCGCCGGTCGAGGTCCAAACCGCGCCCTTGCGGACAATGAAGAAGTTGCAGGCGTTGGTCGTGTTTACAAAGCCATGCACATCCAGCATCAAGGCCTCGTCCGCCCCGGCCTTTTCCGCCGCAATGCAGGCCAGAATGCAGTTCAGTTTGGAATGGCTGTTCAGCTTGGGGTCCTGCGTCATCGGCAGGCCGCGCAGATGCGGCACCGTTGCCAGCCGGATCGGGCGCGGAATGGCGGGGCGCGAATGTTCCATGATGATCACCATCGTCGGGCCGGACTGTGACAGGCGCGGGTGCTGGAACGGCCGCACCTTGACCCCGCGCGTCACCATCAGCCGCGCATGGGCATCGCTGACCATCCGGTTGGCTGACTGCGTGTCCAAGAGCGCCCTTTTCACGCCCTCCGGGTCAAGGGTCATCGTCAGGTCTATGGCTTTCGCGGCCTCGAATAACCGCGCGACATGCTCGTCCAGAAAGGCCCAGCGGCCATCATAAAGCCGTATGCCCTCCCAAACCCCATCGCCGAGCATGAAGCCGGAATCATAGACCGAAACCGTGGCCTCGGCCTTTGGCAGCAACCGCCCGTTGACCCAGATCAGAATCTTCTCATTGCGGCGGTCATCTTCGGCGCGATGCGTGCTTACGTCGGTCATGCTGCTCTCCTTCCGGCTCGTTCTATCAAGCGCGCCGGCTAAACCAAACCTGAAACATCTCTCAAGCCTCGGTGAGGTCACGGGCCGGTGATTTGCCGCACGAGGCCCAACTGCGGCATGGTCCGCGCAGAAAGCGAGGGCCAGATGCCATTCTCAAAGTTCACTGCCAAGCTGATCCTGTGCGCCGGGGCGATTGCCCTTTGCCAATTGGCGATGCCAGGCCTGGCCCAGGCAAAGACCGAAACCGCGATCCTGGCGGGCGGCTGCTTCTGGTGCGTAGAATCCAACTTCGAAAGCGTCGATGGCGTGATCGACGTGGTTTCGGGCTTTACCGGCGGATCACTGGCCGACCCGACTTATGAGGCTGTGTCGGCGACCGAAACCGGGCACTACGAAGCGGTTCAGATCACCTTTGACGCCGACACGGTCAGCTATGCCCGGATCGTCAACCTGTTCCTGCGCTCGACCGACGTGACCGATGTCGGTGGTCAGTTTTGTGATCGCGGCAACAGCTACCGCAGCGCGGTCTTTGCCGCGCCCGATCAGGAAGCCACCGCAACGGCCGAAGTTGCCGCCGCCGCCGCCGAACTTGGGCGCAGCGTCGTGACCCCGGTTCTGCCGGCTGCCACGTTCTATCCGGCCGACGCGTACCATCAAGACTACTACAAAGGCTCTGCAATCGTGCTGACCCGGCGCGGACCGAAATCCAAAGCCAATGCCTATGCGTTCTACCGCAAGGCCTGTGGTCGGGATGCCCGGATTGAAGAGCTTTGGGGCAAGAGCGCCGCCTTTCTGCATTAAGCCGCTTTCGCCCGAGCGGGGCGTTTTGTAGGGTCGCCTCTGGTTCAGGGGGCCAGTGTGACCGTGCAAGACGCCAATGCCACGCCGATGATGGCGCAGTATCTGCAGATCAAGGCGCAGCATCCCGGCACGTTGCTGTTCTACCGGATGGGCGATTTCTACGAGATGTTCTTTGACGATGCGGTCGCCGCCGCGTCCGCCCTGGACATCGCGCTGACCAAACGCGGCAAACACATGGGCCAGGACATCGCGATGTGCGGTGTGCCGGTACATGCGGCCGAAGGTTATCTGTTGACGCTGATCCGCAAGGGCTTCCGGGTCGCGATTGCCGAACAGCTGGAAGACCCGGCCGCGGCTCGCAAGCGCGGGGCCAGATCGGTCGTGCACCGTGACATCGTCCGATTGGTCACACCTGGAACGCTGACCGAAGATTCGCTGCTGGAGGCACGCCGGCACAACTATCTGGCCGCTTTCGCCGAAGTCCGGGACGAGGCGGCGCTGGCATGGGCCGACATCTCGACCGGCGAGTTGCGGGTGATCCTGTGCCCGTTGGTGCGGCTTGGGCCGGAACTGGCCCGGATAGCTCCGCGCGAAGTGGTGCTGTCTGAGGCCAGGGAGGCGGATTTGGCAGCAACAGTCACTGAATCCGGGGCAGCAATGACGCCGGTGGCGAGGACCAGTTTTGACAGCCAGTCCGCTGAAAAACGGCTGTGTACGCTGTGGCAGGTGGCCTCGCTGGACGGGTTCGGCAGTTTTACCCGTGCAGAGGTTTCGGCACTCGGCGCGCTTGTCGACTATCTGGACCTGACGCAGCGCGGCAAGCTGCCGTTGTTGCGCCCACCGATACGCGAGATGGCAGCGCATGCGATGCTTATCGATGCCGCGACACGGCGCAATCTGGAGATCACGGCCGGGCTGTCTGGTGGCCGCGAAGGCTCGCTGCTTGCTGCCATCGACCGCTCCGTGACCGCTGCGGGCGGCCGGCTCCTGGAGCGTCGTCTGTCCAGCCCGTCCTGCGACCTGCGCGAAATCCATGCGCGGCAGGCCAGAGTGCGCTTGCTTTTGGCCCACCCGCGCCTGGGCGAGGATATCCGCGATGCATTGCGTCAGGTTCCGGATATCGACCGCGCCCTTTCCCGGCTGGCGCTGGACCGTGGCGGCCCGCGCGATCTTGCGGCAATCCGGGTCGCGCTGAAACAGGCACGGCGGGTGCACAGCCAAATTGATGCGACCGGAGCGGCCGCTGAAGTTCTGGACGAATGCCGGGACCTGCCGGGCCACGACGATCTGATCACCCTCTTGGATCATGCGCTGATCGCCGAACCGCCGATTTTGCTGCGCGATGGCGGCTTCATAGCCACTGGCCATGACGCCGAACTGGACGAGGTGCGCCAGTTGCGTGACGAGGGGCGGTCGGTCATCGCCGGGATGCAGGTCAACTATGTCAAGGCGACCGGCATCACCGGCCTGAAGATCAAACACAACAACGTCCTCGGCTATTTTATCGAGACCACGCCGACCCATGCTGAAAGGATGCTGTCGCCACCGCTGAATCAGACGTTCATCCATCGTCAGACAACGGCCGGACAGGTCCGCTTTACCACGCTGCTGCTTTCAGAGCTGGAGGTTCGCATTCTGAATGCCGGGCAACTGGCACTGGACATTGAAAAGCGGCTCTTTGACAGCTTGAAAACCGAGGTTCTTGGCCGCGCGGACCCGGTTTCACGCACGGCAGATGCGCTTGCCCGGATCGATGTAACCGCTGCCATGGCCGACCTTGCAGCAGCCGAGGACTGGGTTGCCCCGCTGGTTGACGACAGCCGTGCGTTTTCGGTCCGGTCCGGCCGGCATCCGGTTGTCGAGCGGGCGCTGCGCCGAACCGGCGCGCCGTTCGTGGCCAACGACTGTGATCTGAATGCTGATGCCGGGGCGGCGATCTGGCTGCTGACCGGACCCAACATGGCCGGCAAGTCAACATTTCTGCGGCAGAACGCGCTGATCGCCGTGCTGGCGCAGACCGGCAGTTTTGTTCCGGCGCAGGCGGCGCATATCGGATTGGTCAGCCAGTTGTTCAGCCGGGTTGGGGCGTCGGATGATCTGGCCAGAGGCCGCTCGACCTTCATGGTGGAAATGGTTGAAACCGCTGCCATCCTGCATCAGGCGGACGACCGCGCGCTGGTCATCCTGGACGAAATCGGTCGTGGCACCGCCACTTATGATGGATTGTCGATTGCCTGGGCAACTTTGGAGCATCTGCATGACGTCAACCGCGCGCGCGCCCTGTTCGCCACGCATTACCACGAGATGACGGCGTTGGCTGGCAAGTTGAGCGGGGTTCAGAATGCCACTGTCACTGTCAAGGAATGGCAGGGCGACGTGATCTTTCTGCATGAGGTCAAAAAGGGGGCCGCTGACCGGTCCTACGGCATTCAGGTGGCGAAACTGGCAGGCCTGCCGGAGCGCGTCATTGACCGAGCCCGAGTCGTGCTGGAGGCGTTGGAAAGGGGCGAGCGTGAAGGCGGCGCGCGGCAGAAGGCGCTGATCGATGGCCTGCCCTTGTTTGCGGCCATCCCAGCAACAGTGCGGCCGAAACCCGTCCCTTCGGCTGTCGAGGACAGGCTGCGTGCCGTCCTGCCAGACGAATTGACACCCCGAGACGCCTTGGCGCTGCTTTATGAACTGAAAGCGCTGCAACGGCCCTGAGGGTGGATTTGGCGGGAGTGTTCGCCGCACAGCACGATCTGCCCAATCACCTCAGTCTTTCGCCGTGTTTGACGACACCCCGACCTGGGCCGGCCGCAGCAGTCGGTCGTGCAGCACAAAGCCTTCGCCCATCACCTGAATGATTTCACCCGCTTTGGTGCCCTGCAGCGGCGCTTCGAACATCGCCTGATGATGCTTTGGGTCGAAAATTGACCCTATTGCAGGCGAAATGATCTCGATCCCATGCTTTCCGAAAATGTTTCCCAGTTCGCGCAGCGTCAGCTCCACCCCCTCCAGCAGGGCTGAGGCGGCGGCCCGCTGGTCTTCGGTAGCGGCATCAAGCGCACGTTTCAGACTGTCATAAACCGGCAGCATATCCCGCGCGAACTTTGCACCACCATATTGCTCGGCTTCGCGCCGATCCTTTTCACTCCGCTTGCGGGAATTCTCTGCATCTGCCAGCGCCCGCATGAACCGGTCGCGCATGTCATCGCGTTCAGAGGTCAGCCGTTCGATGGTTTCGCCAACTTCGTCGAAATAATCGGAACCTTCCTCAGCAAAGCCGGGGGCCTTGGTCAGTTCGTCTTCCAGGATTTCGTCTTTCTTCGCGTCGTTCATTCTCTACCCCTTGCCGCGGTCGGAAAGCAGCCTTCCAACCAACTGCGCCGTGTAATCCACAATCGGCACGATGCGCCCATAGTTCAGCCGAGTCGGCCCGATGACACCCACCGCACCGATGATCTTACGGTCCGCGTTCATATAGGGAGACACCACCAGAGAGGAACCGGAAAGTGAGAATAACTTGTTCTCCGATCCTATAAATATGCGCACACCTTCGCCGGTTTCGGTCAGTTCCAGAAATTCGGCAATGTCCCGCTTGCGCTCCAGATCGTCGAACAGTTGCCGGATGCGGTCCAGGTCTTCGGTCTGCCCCTCTGGTTGCAGCAGATTCGCCGAGCCGCGGACGATCAGCCGCTCGTAGCGCTCGCCCTGATCCTCCCACAGCGCCAGCCCGCTTTCGACAAGGTCGCGGGCCAACCCGTCAATCTCCTGCCTGCGGGAGGTGATTTCCAGTGCGATCCGGGCGCGAAGGTCGCGCAGCGTCATGCCTTCGGCCATTGCATTCAGGAAGTTCGCGGCCTCGCGCATCGACGACGGTGTCTGCCCCAGCGGTGGCGTGAACACCCGGTTCTCGACATGCCCGTCTGAAAACACCAGAACGACCAACGCACGGTCAGCTGCCAGACTGACAAACTCGATGTGCTTGATCGCCGCTTCGTGCTTTGGCGTCAGAACCAGCGAGGCTCCGCGGGTTATGCCCGACAGCGCCGAACCTACCCGGTCCAGCAGCGTGCCGGTGTCCGCGTCATTGGACTTCATGGTTGCATCGATGGCCTGCCGGTCGTCGGCGTCAACGGCTGCCACTTCCAGAAGCCCGTCGACGAACATGCGCAGGCCAAGCTGCGTCGGAATGCGCCCTGCCGAGATGTGCGGGCTGCCCAGCAATCCCAGAAACTCCAGGTCCTGCATCACGTTGCGAATGGTGGCCGCAGACACCTTTTCGTTCATGGTCCGGGTCAGGGTCCGCGAACCGACCGGGTCGCCGGAATCGAGGTAACCCTCGACCACGCGGCGAAATACTTCGCGGCTGCGGTCGTTCATCTCGCCAAGCAGCTTCGATCCGTTCGTCATCGACCATTTCCAGGGGGCATCGCAATGTAGGGACCTGCTAAGCCCGGCGTCAATCGGGGTTGCATCGCCCGGCCGCCGATGGGTATCTGGCCCCGACAAGCGAAAGGATCAAGCATGCGCCCCTCTGGCCGGAACTTAAGCGATATGCGTGCGGTTTCCATTGAAACCGGCGTGATGACTCATGCCGAAGGCTCTTGTCTGATCAGAATGGGCAACACCCATGTGATCTGCTCGGCCTCGATCGAGGATCGCCCGCCTCCGTTCCTGAAGGGCACCGGCCAGGGCTGGGTCACCGCCGAATATGGCATGCTGCCGCGTGCGACCCACACCCGCAATCGGCGAGAGGCGGCGACAGGCAAACAGTCCGGCCGCACCCAGGAGATTCAGCGGCTGATTGGGCGCGCTCTACGCGCTGGGATCGACAAACTGGCGTTGGGTGAGCGCCAGATCACCGTCGACTGTGACGTGCTGCAGGCCGACGGCGGGACCCGCTGCGCCTCGATCACCGGCGGTTGGGTGGCGCTCCGGTTGGCCATCAACAAGCTGTTGAAGACCGGCGAAATCATCTCGGATCCGATCATCGACCACGTTGCGGCGGTGTCATGCGGCATCTATGCCGGGCAGCCGCTGCTTGATCTGGACTATGCTGAGGATTCCGAGGCCGGGACCGACGGCAACTTCATCCTGACCGGTCGCGGCCGGCTGATTGAGGTACAGATGAGCGCCGAAGGTTCGACTTTTTCAAGGGCCGAGATGGGAGAACTGCTCGATCTGGCTGAGGCGGGGGCCGCAAGTTTGGTTGCCGCGCAGAAAGCGGCGCTGGGATGAGGCGGTTTGACGGCGACCGGTTGCTGGTCGCCACACACAACCGGGGCAAGCTGGCTGAAATTTCCCGACTGCTGCTGCCCTATCCGGTCACCGTCCTGTCGGCGGCCGACACGGGGCTGACCGAACCGGCCGAGACCGAGACGACCTTTGTCGGCAATGCCCGGATCAAGGCGCATTTCGCGGCAGCAGCTACCACATTGCCCGCTCTTGCCGATGACTCCGGGATCGAGATCGACGCGTTGAACGGTGCTCCCGGCGTACAGACCGCAGATTGGGCCGAGACCCCGGCGGGGCGTGATTTCGTCATGGCGATGGACAAGACGCATGCCAAGCTGGAAGCAATCGCCGCCCCGCATCCCCGCACGGCCCGGTTTCGCTGCACACTGGTACTGGCCTGGCCTGACGGGCATGATGAGGTCTTCGAAGGAAGGATTGACGGTCAGATCGTCTGGCCGATGCGGGGCGATCAGGGCCACGGCTACGATCCGATCTTCATGCCTGACGGTTTTGCGATTACTCTGGGCGAGATGGAGCAGGGGCAGAAGAACCAGATCAGCCACCGCGCCGACGCCTTTCGCAAGCTTGTACAGGGGTGTTTTGCATGACCACCAGACGCATATCCTCCGGTTCGCCGTTCGAAGCCACGATGGGCTATTCCCGGGCCATCGTTAAGGGGCCGTGGTGCTTCATCTCTGGTACCACTGGCTATGATTATGCCACCATGATCATGCCGACCGACATTGCCGCACAGGCCCGCAACTGTTTTGCAACGATCCGTGGCGTCTTGCATCAGGCCGGCTTCAGCATGGTGGATGTGGTCCGCGTACAATATACCCTCGCCGATGTCGGGCTGGTCGATGACCTGATTCCGGCGCTGGGCGAAGCCTTGGCCGACATTCGCCCCGCCGCCACCATGGTGGTCGCCGGTCTTATACGTCCGGAAATGCTGGTGGAAATCGAAGTCACGGCCTTCAAGGGCTGATATGCAGGATTGGCAACACGGTGGCTTTGGCCTATATCTACATTGGCCGTTTTGTCTATCCAAATGCCCCTATTGCGATTTCAACAGCCATGTCGCCGAAAGGATCGATCAGGATCGCTGGCTGGCGGCATACTTAAGCGAAATCACCCGCCTTGGCACCGAAACCCAAGAGCGCAGGCTGGACACCATCTTTTTTGGCGGCGGCACCCCCAGTCTTATGGACCCCGCTCTGGTCGATGCGATCATCGAGCAGGCCCGGGCGACCTGGCCCGGGTCCAACATTGCCGAAATCACGCTGGAGGCCAATCCGACATCGGTCGAAGCTGGTCGTTTCCGCGCCTATCGACAGGCTGGGGTCAACCGGATTTCGATGGGGATCCAAGCGCTGAATGATCGGGACCTGAAGGCTCTGGGTCGCCTGCACTCGGTCGCCGAAGCGCGCGCCGCCTATGATGTTGCGCACCATACCTTTGATCGGGTCAGCTTCGATCTGATCTATGCCCGCCAGCATCAGACGCTTGCCGACTGGCGCGCCGAATTGAAGCTGGCGCTTTCGATGGCCGTCGACCACTTGTCGCTGTATCAGTTGACCATAGAGGACGGCACCGCGTTTGGTGCGCGACATCAGGCCGGGCGGCTTGCCGGACTGCCCGAGGATGATCTGGCGGCTGACCTGTATGCCCTGACGCAAGAGTTATGCGACGCCGCCGGAATGCCCGGATATGAGGTTTCCAATCACGCCGCCCCCGGCTCGCAGTCGCGCCACAACCTGATCTATTGGCGCTATGGCGATTACGTCGGGATCGGACCGGGCGCACATGGTCGCCTGACGCTGGGCGGAACGAAATGGGCGACCGAAATGCCAAAGGCGCCGATTCCATGGCTGTTGCAAGTTGAAAACGGCGGCGACGGTGAGATCGGGCGGGTCGCAGTTGCACCTGCGGATCAGGCGACCGAGTATCTGATGATGTCGCTTCGTCTGAGCGAAGGCGCCGAATTGTCGCGATTTCAGGCGCTGGCTGGTCGATCGGTGGACGTAAA
>JANNRR010000088.1:0-3872 GCA_031401675.1 Paracoccaceae bacterium | reverse complement strand
TGCGGCGTTCGCGGCCGAAGCCGATGGCGGATTTCGCTTGCTCGACCGCGCCGGCGTTGGTGGTCATGATCAGGATGACGTTGCGGAAATCGACCGAGCGGCCGTTGTGGTCGGTTAGTTTGCCGTGGTCCATCACCTGCAACAGGATGTTGTAGACATCCGGGTGCGCCTTTTCCATTTCATCCAGCAACAGCACGCAATGCGGGTGCTGATCGACGCCGTCGGTCAGCATGCCGCCCTGATCAAAGCCGACATAGCCGGGCGGTGCGCCGATCAGCCGGCTGACCGCGTGTTTTTCCATGTATTCGGACATGTCAAAGCGCAGCAGTTCGACACCGAGCACCGAGGCAAGCTGCTTGGCGACCTCGGTCTTACCGACCCCGGTCGGACCGGCGAACAGGTAGTTGCCGATCGGTTTTTCGGGTTCGCGCAGCCCGGCGCGCGCCAGTTTGATGGCCGAGGCCAGGGCGGTAATCGCCTCATCCTGGCCGAACACCACGCGTTTCAAGGCCTTGTCGAGATCGCGCAGCACCTCGCTGTCATCCTTCGATACGGTTTTCGGCGGGATGCGGGCGATTTTTGCCACCACGGCTTCGATATCCTTGGTGCCGATCGTCTTGCGGCGCTTGGATTCGGTGACCAGATGCTGCGCCGCGCCCGCCTCGTCGATCACGTCGATGGCCTTGTCGGGCAGCTTGCGGTCGTGGATGTAGCGGGCGCTCAGTTCCACCGCCGAGCGGATCGCATCATTGGTGTAGCGCAGGTCGTGGTGATCCTCGAAATAGCTCTTGATGCCCATCAGGATTTTCACGGTGTCTTCGACCGAAGGCTCGTTCACATCGATTTTCTGGAACCGGCGCGACAAGGCGCGGTCCTTTTCGAAGTGCTGGCGGAATTCCTTGTAGGTGGTCGAGCCCATGCAGCGCAGCTTGCCGCCCTGCAACGCCGGTTTCAGCAGGTTGGAGGCGTCCATCGCCCCGCCGGAGGTCGCCCCGGCACCGATCACGGTATGGATCTCGTCGATGAACAGGATCGCGTCGGGGTGATCCTCCATTTCCTTCATCACCGCCTTCAGCCGTTCCTCGAAATCGCCGCGGTAGCGGGTCCCGGCCAGAAGCGCGCCCATGTCCAGCGAAAAGATGGTGGATTTGGCCAGCACTTCGGGGGTTTCGCCACGCACGATCTTCAGCGCCAGACCTTCGGCGATGGCGGTCTTGCCGACACCGGGGTCGCCGACCAGCAGCGGGTTGTTCTTGCGGCGGCGGCACAGCACCTGGATGCAGCGTTCAACCTCGGCGTGGCGGCCGATCAGCGGGTCGACGTCGCCCTTGCGCGATTTGGCGTTCAGATCGACGCAGTATTTTGCCAGCGCGGAATCCTTGCCTTCGGCTTCGGGGGTCGCGGCCTTCGGCTCTTCTTCGGTGGCACCGGTCACGGGGCGGGTTTCGCCGAACGACGGATCCTTGGCGACGCCGTGCGCGATGAAGTTCACCGCGTCGTAGCGCGTCATGTCCTGTTCCTGCAGGAAATAGGCAGCGTTCGATTCACGTTCCGCAAAGATCGCCACCAGCACATTGGCCCCGGTCACTTCGGTGCGGCCAGAGGATTGCACATGGATCGCGGCGCGCTGGATCACCCGCTGAAAGGCGGCGGTCGGCACCGCCTCGGAGCCCTCGACGTCGGTCACGAGGGTGGAAAGGTCATCGTCGATGAATTCGACCAGCGTGCGCTTCAGCGCCTCCAGGTTGACCGAACAGGCCTTCATCACCTTGGCAGCGTCAGGCTCCTCTATCAGGGCAAGGAGCAGATGTTCCAGCGTGGCCAGTTCGTGACGACGCGTGTTGGCCAGAGCCAGGGCACCGTGAATCGCCTGTTCCAGAGTATTCGAAAACGAAGGCACGTCGGTGCTCCTTTCCAGTGGGTCGGCAAGCGGGGCGATCACCGGACCTACCATGATCCCATGATCTTAAAGTTCGGTTTTATTCGGGCAGCTTCAAGTGTTTTCTCCGCGATTTTGTTGTTCGCGGAGTGAGTGACGCAAAATGTGATCAATTTGCGTGGTTTTGCTCGGGACGGTGCCTAGAACCGATCCTTGCGGCCACGGATTTCGGCGAAGGCTTCGGCGTCGGTGGCGCCCGGAAGGCCGATCGCTGCCTTGACCGATGCCAGACCGGCGCGCAGAAACGGGTTGGTGGCGCGTTCCTCTCCGAGACGCGACGGGACGGTTGGCTGACCGCTGGCCCGCAACGCCGCGATCCCGGCAGTGCGAGAGATAAGGTCCGGGTTCCCCGGTTCAATGGTCAGGGCGAACTTTGCGTTGTTGGCGGCGTATTCGTGGCCCGAGCAGACCAGGGTGTCATCGGGCAGGGCGGCGAATTTCGCCAGCGAGGCCCACATCTGCGGCATCGTGCCCTCGACCACCCGGCCGCAGCCAAGCGCCATCAGACTGTCACCGGTGCAGACGATGCGCGACGCCGCAAAGTGATAGGCGATGTGGCCGACGGTATGGCCGGGCACGTCGAGGACCTGCGCCGTCTCGGGGCCGATCCGGACCGTGTCACCTTCGCTGACGGCGCGGTCAAGCGGTGGCAGCCGGTGGGCGTCGGCGGCGGCACCGGTGACGCGTGCGCCGGTGGCGGCGCGCACCTCTGCCAGCCCGTCGATATGGTCGGAGTGGTGGTGCGTGATCAGGATGTCAGTCAGGGTCCAGTTCCGTTCGGCCAACGCCGCCAGAACCGGACCGGCTTCGGGCACATCGATCACCGCCGTCGCCCCGGTTGCGGCGTCGTGCAGCAGGTAGGCATAGTTGTCGGACAGACAGGGAACAGTGAGGAGAGTTAGGGGCATGGCATTTCCGGGGTTGTTCGCTACTGTCGTGACTGTCGCCCAAGCCGGAGCCCTGTGCAATGCATCTCGACGTTGTGGACCTGCGCAGCTTTTACTATCGCACGGGTCTGGGCCGGGTGGCACAGCGCGCGATCCGTGATCAGGTGCAGATGCTGTGGCCCGAGGCCAAGGGCCAGACGGTTGCGGGCTTCGGCTTTGCGGTGCCGCTGCTGCGCCCCTTTCTGGGTGACGCGCGGCGGGTGATCGGGCTGATGCCGGGACCGCAGGGGGTGATGCCGTGGCCCGCCGGGCTGGACAATGTGTCGGTGCTGGTCGAGCCGGTGCAATGGCCGATACCGACGGGCTTGGTCGACAAGCTGGTATTGCTGCATGCGCTGGAGGCGAGCGACCAGCCCGGGCCGCTGTTGCAGGAGTGCGCGCGGGTGCTGGGTCCGGGCGGGCGGGTGCTGTTCGTGGTGCCGAACCGGACCGGGCTGTGGAGCCGGTTCGAGGGCACACCGTTCGGGCATGGCCGCCCCTATACGCTGCGGCAACTGGAGACCCTGTTGCGCCAGCACGGGTTCACGCCGGAGCGGCATCTGTCGGCGCTTTATGCCCCGCCGACGCAGCGCCGGTTCTGGCTGCGGATATCGGCGTTTCTGGAGCGGGTCGGGCGGCGGCTCTCGCCGATGCTGTCGGGTGGTGTGCTGATCGTCGAGGCCAGCAAACAGGTCTATGCGCCGACCCGCCCGGGGCTGAAAGAAGTGGTGCGGCGGCCGTTGCAGGTGCTGGAGGGTGTGGGGCAGCCGGTGCCGGAGATGGGGCGGGTCGGAGGGATGTCCCGCCGCGGGACATGACACGGGTCGCATGATTTCAATGGGTTGAAAGGGCGTTTTAGGGAAGAATTCACACTACACGACTCCCAGGTTTTTGAGTGTTTTTGGGAGGTTGATCCATTCGACAAGAATGTTCGGGTGATCTGAGCGGAGGCGGTTTCTGAGGAAGGTGAAGCCGGTTCGGAAGTAGGACCTTGCGAGGTATCCGTG